>NZ_LT827021.1:1200000-1800000 GCF_900169505.1 Arabiibacter massiliensis | reverse complement strand
CCACCGTCATCGGCGACGGCGCGTTCATCGGCAGCGACACTATGATGGTGGCTCCGGTGAGCATCGGCGCGGGCGCCGTCGTGGGCGCGGGCTCGTGCATCACGAAGGACGTCGCCCCCGACGCGCTCGCCCTCACGCGCCCCGACCACCGCGAGATCCCCGGCTGGGCCGCCAAGAAGCGCGCCCAGCAAGCCGAGGGGTAGAATGGCATAAAAGGGGACTGTCCCCTTTTATGCCATTTTGGCTTGCAGCAGTGCGAGGGCGTCGCTGGGGGTGAGGGCGGCGACGGGGGAGTGCTTGATGAGAGCCTCGTCGTTGGTGATCAGGTACGTCGCGCTCGCGCGCTCGGCGGCGGCCACGATCAGGTTGTCCTCCAGGTCGTTATGGACGCTGCGCAGCTTGCACGCCATCCACAAATCCGACTCGTCGGCACCCACGGCGGTGGCCTGCTCGCGCAGGTGGAGCACGCATCCCCAAGCTCCTGCCGATGCCGCCGCCGCGTCGCGTTCGGTGAGCGTGCCTGTCTCGTTGCGCATATCGCGCTTGAATGCGTTCGCGGTAAGGTAGAACACGTCTTTGACGATGGCGGCAGGGTACAGCAACGGATAACCGTGCTCGTATGCGAACAGTATGAATGAGAGCGCCTCGGCGTGTCCTGGCCTGTTGGGCAGATAATAGTCGAGCCAGACGTTCGTGTCGACGAGAAGGGTGGACTGTTGGCTAGCCATCGAGGCCCCGTTCCCTAAGGCGCTCGAGCAGGGCGTAGTCGCGCATCTCTTCGTAGGACGCGTTCTTCGTCCAGTCCGAAGGCGTGATTCCAAGCCGTTCGTACGCTTCGGCCATGATGTTCGCCCCTCTGAGGGCGACCTCCCGCCTTCGCGCGCGCTCCTCTTCGGCTTCGCTGCGGGCCGCTTCGTCCTCATCCTCGAGCAGGTTCTGGATGGCGCGCGGGTTGTGCGCGTTGCGCGCGGCGAACTCCCACAGCTTGCGGACCGCCTGCGAGGGCGAGTAGCCCGCCCGCTCGAGCGCCGCGTCGCCGTTGTCCTTGAGCGCGCGCCCGATGCGCGTGTTCATCTGCACGGTGTCTGATGCCATGTGCTCCTCCGATCTTCTGGCTATACAGTATAGCACAATCAGCAGTGCAAGGGGCGCGGAAAGCGCCGCCGATTCCTTACGCTCAATCTGCGTAGAAGCGTCGGTTTTGCCTGTGCGGGCGCATCGTCTGCGGATACAATAGTGCGCAGACACGGGGGGACGCTGCGGGGCGCGGCGACCCGGGGAAACGCGAAGGAGCGCACGCAATGACGGAAGTGCAGAAGAGCATGGCCCTGTTCTCGGGGTCGGTCAATCCCGGCCTCGCCGACGAGATCGCCCGCGAGCTGAACGCATCGCTCGGCAACGTGAAGCTGGAGCAGTTCGCCAACGGCGAGATCTACGCGCGCTACCAGGAGAGCGTGCGCGGCGCCGACGTGTTCCTCATCCAGTCGGTGTGCAGCGGCGGGCGCTACGACGTGAACGACGCGCTCATGGAGCTGCTCATCATGACCGACGCCGCCAAGCGCGCCTCGGCCCGCAGCGTGTCGGCCGTGGTCGCGCACTACGGTTACGCTCGCCAGGACCGCAAGGCCGCGCCGCGCGAGCCCATCACCGCCAAGCTGGTGGCCGACCTGCTGGCCGCGGCGGGGGTGGACAACGTCATCACCATCGATCTGCACCAGGACGCCATCCAGGGCTTCTTCGACCTGCCGGTGAACCACATGACGGCCATGCCCATCTTCGTGGACTACTTCAAGAACATGGGGCTGGACAAGGAGCGTTTGTGCGTCGTGTCGCCCGACGTGGGCCGCGCGAAGGCCGCCAAGAAGTTCTCCACCATGCTGGACTGCGACATCGCCATCATGCACAAGGACCGCCCGAAGCATAACCAGGCCGAGATCACGGCGCTCATCGGCGACGTGACCGACAAGGTGTGCATCCTGAACGACGACATGATCGACACGGCGGGCTCGCTCGTGGCCGCCGCCACCACGCTCAAGGCGAAGGGTGCCGCCGAGGTGTACGCGTGCGCGACGCACGGCCTGTTCAGCGGCCCGGCGTACGATCGCATCGCCAACTCGTGCATCGAGGAGGTCGTGGTGACCAACGCCGTGCCCGTGCCGCTTGAGCGCCAGACCGGCAAGGTGAAGGTGCTCTCCGTGGCCCCGCTGTTCGCGAAGACCATCAACAACGTCTACAGCAACGGCTCCGTGGCCTCGCTGTTCGAGTAATGCCCCGAATGTCACAAAAGGGGACAGTCCCCTTTTGTGACATTTTCGATGAGTAAAGGGAAACGCAACCGATGTACCTGATCGTGGGCCTGGGGAATCCGGGCGAGGAATACGCGCACACGCGCCACAACGCCGGATTCGACACGGTGGACGCTATAGCGGGCGAGGTGGGCGCGCGCTACTGGAAGACGGAGTGCGGCTCGCTCACGGCCAAGGGCGTCTACCGCGACTGCGACCTGGTGCTGGCCAAGCCGCAGAGCTACATGAACACGTCGGGCGGCCCGGTGAAGCAGCTCATGAACGCGTACGGCGTGGACGCGGAGCACCTCATCGTCGTGCATGACGAGCTGGACATCGACCCCGGCACCGTGCGCGTGAAGTTCGGCGGCGGGCACGCGGGGCACAACGGCCTGCGCTCCATCTGCGACAAGCTGGGCACGCGCGACTGGTTCCGCGTGCGCATCGGCATAGGACGGCCGCCCGGACGCATGAACGTGGCCGACTACGTGCTGTCGCTTCCGCGCAAGGAGGCCGCCGAGGACTTCGCCTACGCCGTGGACCGTGGCGCGCAAGCGGCGCTCTCGCTCGTGCAGGTGGGGCTCGAGAAGACCCAGCAGGCGTTCAACTAGCGCTCGGCGCGCCTGGTCTGCTCCCTTTTGTCATCCTGAGCGGAGCGCGTCAGCGCGGAGTCGAAGGATCCCGCGCGGTGCCAACGGGGAGACTGCCTGCTGACGCCGCGCGGGATCCTTCGACTTCGGCCTACGGCCTCCGCTCAGGATGACAACCGGCGCGGCGCTAGCGCTCGGCGCGCTCGATGCGGATACGCGCCTTGTGCGTGCCCAGGGCGATGCCGGCGAGCAGCGCGATCATGAGCGCGTCGAAGAGCCCCGCGAGCACCGCGAGCGTCCAGTGGACTTTGATGGGAATGCACAGCGGCTTCTCGGTCATTTGACCACCAGCAAAAACTCCACGGCGACGAACGCTGCGAGGAACAGCAGCAGGCCGCCGATGGCGCGCGCCTGCTGCGTGTCGGCACCCATCTTCCGCTCCAGCTCGCTCGAGCCGGGATGGAAGTTCACAAGCGAGAGGCCCTTGCCGGTGACGAGCATGTAGAGCGCCGGCGCCAACATGGCGAGGAGGACTATCCCGAGGAGCGCGTACACGTACAGCTTCCCCGGATCGACGGGCACGGCGAGTCCGGCCTCGCCGAAGCACATGGCCACGCTCGCCGCCTGGAACAGGTCGAGCACGGCGAACGCGCCCGCCACCACGGGAAACGACATGCGGCCGTTGAAGCTGCCCGACACGATCCAGTCCTCGCGCCCGGCCGCCCGCTGCCGCTCGAGGACGGCGAACAGGAGGGCCACCGCGAGCTCGAGGACGGCGATTATGCCCGCGCCCACGAACAGCTCGGCCTTCGATCCCCAGCGATCGGGGCCGTCCACGTCGAAGTGCACCGGCACTGTGTCGGGGAGCAGGGGCTGTGCGGCGGCGGTCACCACGAGCGGGAGCACGGCGAGCGCGGCGAGCACCGCGATGCGGCCGTAGCGAACGGGCTGCGGCTTGGCACCTTCGCCGTTCAGATCGGTTTTCAGAGCGTCCATCTCGGCCTCCTCGCTTGCTAATTTAGCAATGCTAAGTATATCTGACCGGCGATTGCGGCGCAATGGGCGGCAGGGCGAACGGCGCGGCGCGTCGAGGGCCGGTTGGTTGGGATATACTGGGGCTTCGCGCGCCGCGACGGCGTTGCGACGGACGAAGGAGGCGGCGTGGACGAGGAGCGGCAGAAGCAGGGGAGGGCGGCGGTGTACAGCCTGTTCGCCGTCGTGGTGCTGGCCTCCGCGTCGGGCAACCTCTCGCAGACGGCGGTCAACGCCATGCTCGGCGACATCATGGGCGAGTTCGGCCTGGCCGTCGACCTCGGCCAATGGCTCACTACCAGCTATATGCTCGTGCTGGGCGTCACCGTGCCGGTGGCTACGTTCCTCTCGCGGCGCTTCTCGGTGCGCCAGCACGTGTTCATCGCGCTCGCGTTCTTCCTGGCCGGCGCGCTGGCCGACCTCTTCGCGCCCAATTTCGGCGTGCTCTTGGCGGGGCGCGTGCTGCAGGCGGTGTCCACCGGCATGCTCATGCCGCTCATGCAGACCATCGCCATGACGCGCTTCCCCCGCGGCCGCCAGGCCACGGCCATGGGCATCGCGGGCATCGCGATGGGTTTCGCGCCCAACATCGGGCCCACCATCGGCGGGGCCATGAGCTTCGCCTTCGGGTGGCGCAGCTTCTTCATCGTGCTCGTGGCGGCGCTCGTCATGCTCGCGGTGGCCGCAGCGGCGCTCATCAGGCCCTCGGCCGCGCCCGACAAAGACGCGCGCCTCGACGTGGCGTCGCTCGCGCTCTCCACGCTCGGGTTCGGCGGCCTTCTGCTCGCGTTCTCCGACGCCAGCAGCTTCTCTCTCGACAGCCCCTTCATCTGGACGCCGCTTGTTCTGGGGGCGTTCTTCCTCGTGCTGTTCGTGCGCCGGCAGAACCGCGTGGACGACCCGCTCATCAGCATGCGCATCTTCGACTCGCGCCAGTACCGCGCCGGATTCATCGCGCAGAACCTGCTCAACGCCTCGTTCATGGGCGTCACGCTCATCGTGCCGCTGTATGTGGAAGGGCTCTGCGGCGGCACGGCGCTCGACGCGGGCGTAGTGCTGCTGCCCGGCACCGTGTGCGCGCTTTTGCTCAACCCGCTGGCGGGCGTGCTCACCGACAAGGTGGGCGTGCGTCCGGTCGCGCTCGTGTCGGGCGCGTTTCTGGCGGCAGGGGCGGTGCTCATGTCGTTCCTCGACGCGGACACGCCGCTTTGGCTGGTCACGCTCTGCCAGGCGGTGCGCGCCGTGGGCGTGTCGGGCCTGGTGGGGCCGCTCACGTCGTGGAGCCTCGCGCAGCTGCCGCGCCCGCACGTGGCCGACGGCTCGTCGTTCTGCATCGCGACGCGCCAGGCGTGCGCGTCGCTGGGGACGTCGGCCATGGTGTTCATCATCGCCACAGTGGGCGCGTCGGCGGCGGGGCTGGCGAACCCGGCGCTCGCCTACCAGCTGGCCTTCGGCTTCTCGGCCGTCATGGCCGTGGCCACCCTCGGCTTCATCGTCGCGAAGGTGCGCTAGGGAAGGACCGCGCCATGAAAGGCGCCGGATGTCATCCTGAGCGCAGCGCGAAGCGCGGAGTCGAAGGATCCCAGGCGGCGTCAGCGAGAAGCGTCACAGCTGGCGCCGCACGGGATCCTTCGACTCCGCTCCCTTCGGTCGCTCCGCTCAGGATGACAAGGCGCGCCCCGTCCCTTTGCCTCATTCAGTACGCGATCGAGCTGTCCTCGGCGCTGTAGTGCACGAGCTTCGGCATATCGAGGATGCGGATGTGCGTGCGCGTGCGCTCGATGACGCCCTCGGCCTCGAGCGCGGCCACCAGCTTCGTGCAGGTGGTGATGTGGATGGACAGCAGCTCGGAGAGCTGTTGCAGCGTGAGGTTGCAGGGGATGTCGAAGGTGCCGTCGGCAAGCGGCGCCTGCGTGGCGCAGAGCTTCTGCAGCCACATGGTCATGCGCTTGGTGGACGACTGGTAGCCGGTGTTGCTGATCCGGTGCCCCATCTGGGCGAACGACATATGGCACACGTTCACGAACTCGTAGAACAGCTCGGCGTCCTCGCGCATGAGCTCGTAGAGCTGGCGCTGCGTGAACGCGAACAGCACGGTGTTCTTCGCGGCGATGAACCGCGCCTTGTACCGCCCGATCGACGCGTAGTCGTTGTACTCGGCGGAGAATGCGTTGCCGGCGTTGCGCCAGTACAGCGGCGCGGGTTCGCCCGATTCCTGCTCGAACGTGGCCACGATCTGCCCCTCGTCGATGTAGTAATAGTACAAGTCGTCGATGGTTTTCGCGCTGGTGCGGATGTACTCGCCTTTGAACAGCTTCTTCTTGCGGCCTTGGTCCTTGTAGTCGGCTATCCTCAGCCGCCGGAACGGCTGCGTGGGTATCAGGATGGAACGGTAGTCCTCTTCGGTCGCCATGGATCCCCCTCAGGCTTCGCGGCGCTCATGTCCCACGGGAATACTAGCACTTTCGGACGGACGAGACAAAGAGCCTGGGGACAATGGCACGCGCGGCGAGCCTCGACGGCCGCAATCTCGATCTTCGCTCCGAAAACACGCCTCGTGCGCTGAGGCGTGTTTTCGGAGCGAAGATCGGGGTCGGCAGGTGACCCGACCCTTTGTCTCAAACCTGGCGTACGCCAGATTCGCGGGTGCGCGAAACCTTGGTTTCCGTTGTTGCGGACGCGTCTGGAACGCGCCCTCGCTTCGTCGTAGAGTGCGCGGTAGCGGGCGCGGTTCGCGCGCCCGGGGGAAAGCGAGGAGAGAGGACAAGGGGATGACGAAGTACGGAATGGCCATCGACCTGCGCAGGTGCGCGGGGTGCGGCGCGTGCGTGGTGGCGTGCCAGATGCAGAACAACCAGAAGCCCGGCGTTTCGTGGAACATCCTGGACGTGTGCGAATGGGGCACGAAGGTGGGAGAGAGCGGTCGCGCGTACGTGCCGCATGCGTGCATGCAGTGCGAGAAGCCGGAGTGCGTGGACGCGTGCCCCACGGGCGCGAGCGTCCGACGCGACGACGGCATCACCGTCATCGCCTACGAGAAGTGCATCGCGTGCGGAATGTGCCTGGCGGCGTGCCCGTACGGCGCGCGCAAGCTCAACCGCAAAAGCGAGAACCTGTTCGGCGCCGACGTGCCCGCGCCCTACGAGAAGTACGGCGTGCAGCGCGAGCTGGTGGCCGAGAAGTGCATCTTCTGCGAGGCGCGGCTGGCCGAGGGCAAGCAGCCGGCCTGCGTGGTGAACTGCCCGGGCCGCGCGCGCTACTTCGGCGACCTGGACGATCCGGAGAGCCCGGTGTCGAAGTTCATCGCCGGCGACGAGGCAGTGGCGCGCATCGACGACACGTCGTTCTATTACCGTCCGGTGGACGGCATGCCGCTCGAGGCGCTGCCGTCCGACGCGCCGTACGCGCCGGAGAAGGCCGAATAGGGGGAGAGGGGATCATCATGACCGACTACTGCAACGTTTCCCGCCGCACGTTTCTGAAGGGCTCGGCGGCGGTCGCCGGGGCCGCGCTCGTGGCCGGCGGCTACGACATCGTCCACCCGGAGGGCGCCATCGCCGAGGAGGCGCCCGTCGAGGTCAAGTACACGTACTGCGACATGTGCAACCACGTGCCGAAGTGCGGCATCGCCGCCAGCGTGAAGGACGGCAAGGTGGTGCGCGTGGAGTCGCGCGACCAGTACCCCGCGTCGCCCATCTGCGCCAAGGGCGTCTCCAGCCTGCAGGAGCTCTACGACCCGCACCGCATCACGTACCCGATGGCGCGCACGAACGCCAAGGGCACGGGCGCGCCGGAGTGGGAGCCCATCTCGTGGGACGACGCGTACGCGCGCATCGCGAGCGAGTTCAACCGCATCAAGGAGGAAAGCGGCCCGGAGGCCGTGCTGTTCTACTGCGGCGACCCGAAGGAGCCGCGCGGAGCCATGCAGCGCCTGGCCACGCTGTTCGGCTCGCCAACCTACGGCACGGAGAGCTCCACGTGCGCGGCGGCTACTTGGATGTGCTCGCAGCTGGTCACGGGGCAGCTCACCATGGGTTCCGACCCCACGGACGCCACGGCCAGCTGCCTGGTGTGGTCGCTCAATCCGGCCTGGTCGCAGCCGTACCGCTTCGGCGCCATGATGAAGCAGAAGGAGCGCGGCTGCAAGTTCGTCATCGTGGACCCGCGCATCACGCCCACGGTGACCGGCCTCGCCGACATCCACTTGCAGCTGCGTCCCGGCACCGACGGCGCGCTGGCGCTCGGCTTCATCAACATCATGATCCGCGACGGCCTCTACGACAAGGAGTTCGTGGAGCAGTGGACGCACGGCTTCGACGAGCTGGCGGCCTACGCGGCCGAGTTCACGCCGGAGCGCGTGGAGGAGATCACCTGGGTGCCCGCCGCCAAGCTTGAGGAAGCGGTGCATCTGATCTGCGAGAACTCGCCGGCCACGCTGGTGTCCAGCTCGGCGGGCGCATGCCACGCCACCAACGTGGGCAACTTCCAGCGCGCGGTGTACTCCATCATCGCGCTCACGGGCGACATCGATGTAGCCGGCGGCCTGGCCATGGGGCCGGGGCTGCCGTTCGATTACTCGGCGTCCACCGCGGCGTTCCGCCTGGAGAAGATGTACGACGAGAAGGGCCTGCAGGACAAGCGCCTGGACAAGGACGACTTCCCGGTGTGGGCGCACTATTTCAAGATGATCCAGACCGCGCACCTGCCGGAACTGGTGGCCGATGGCAAGATCCGCGCGGGCGTGCTGCTGGGCGTGAACTCGATGATGTGGCCGCAGACGCCCGAGTACCAGAAGGCCATCCAGGACATGGAGTTCACCGTGGCCATCGACTACTACATGCGCCCTTGGACGCACGATCTGGTTGACATGCTGCTGCCGGCCGCCATGTGCTACGAGCGCATGGCCCCGCCCGCCGTCTTCGGCCGCAAGATATGGCATCGCGACCCCGTGGTGGAGCCGGCGGGCCAGTGCCGCGAGGACTGGCGGATCATCCTGGAGATCGGCTGCGCGCTGGGCTTTACGGAGGAGTGCTACGGCGGCAGCGTGGAGGCGGCGCTCGACGACATGTACCAGGGCGCGGGCATCGACATCTCGCTGGAGCTTTTGCGGCAGCATCCCGAGGGCTACGAGGTGCCGGGCGGCGTGAAGGGCGAGCGCAAGTACGCCGAGGGCCTGCTGCGCAAGGACGGCCAGCCCGGCTTCAACACGCCCACGGGCAAGATAGAGTTCGTGTCCGAGATTCTGAAGCAGTACGGCTTCGATGGCCTGCCGGTGTACGAGGAACCGGTGCACAGCCCCGTGAGCACGCCCGATGAGGCGAAGGACTACCCGCTGGTGCTGAACAGCGGCTCGCGCGTGCCGTACTACACGCACTCGAAGCTGCGCGACCTGCCGTGGCTCAACCAGTTCATGCCCGACCCGGTGGTGCGCCTGCACCCGGACGACGCGGAGGCGCGCGGCATCACCGACGGCGCGCAGGTGCGCGTGTTCAACCAGTTCGGCGAGGTGACGATGAAGGCCGAGCTCACGAACCTCGTGCTGCCCGGCGCGGTGGACGTCTTCCACGGCTGGCATCAGGCCGACATCAACCTGCTCACCACGCGCGACTTCGACCCCATCACCGGCTTCCCGCCCTTCCGCTCCGGCCTCTGCGAGGTGGAGCGCACGGGGAAGGGGAAGGTCAACCTGTAGGGATGAGAGGGAGCCTTGGCCGTGCGGCCGAGGCTCCCGTTCGATTCCGCACATCTTCGCTCCAAAAACACGCCTCGTGCGCTGAGGCGTGTTTTTGGAGCGAAGATGAGGCTTGGCAGGTGTGCGGTGACCGGGCGGTTAGGCGAGGTCGGCTTTCGTCATGTCGTCGGGGAGGCCCGCCTTCGGCATGGCGAGGGTGCCGGCCTTCTCGCGGCGGCGGAGGTCCCACAGCATGACGGCCGCCGCCACGATGAAGGCGCTGCCGCCCACGATGCCGGTGGCGAGCGGGCCCACGAAGGGGTTGCCGCCGGTGGCCGAGAAGATCACCACGGCGTTCAGGAAGCCGTTGATCGCGCCATGCCCGATGGCGGCGGCCAGGCAGCTGCCCGTGCGCACGGTGACGTAGGTGAGGAAGATGCCCATCACGATGCAGAAGGCGCACATCGCGAGGATCCCCGTGACGGGCCAGCCGAGATACCCCATGCCGTAGTTGTGGCCGATCACAGTGAGCGGCGCGTGCCACAGGCCCCAGATTACGCCCGTGACCAGCAGCGTCGGCACGATGCGCATCTTGGCGGCCACCTTCGGCACCAGGTAGCCGCGCCAGCCCCACTCCTCGCCGAACGTCGTGACGATGTTGAGCGCAGGCGCCATGAGCACGGCGAACGGCAGCTGCATGAGCAGCATCGAGCGCAGCGCGTCGGCGGTCACCTGCGCGCCGCCCGTCGCTTCCACCTGCTGCTGCGCGGTGGCCAGGATGAGCGACATCGAGGGGTCGAAGTCCTGCGGGAACGCGACGAAGTACACGGCCGCACCCGCGCAGGCCAGCGCCGCCGGCGCGAACCACGCCACGAGGAACCACGGCCACGTGCGCTTGAACCCGCGCGGCTTGATGACGCTGTTCTTGAACCCCTCGCGCGTGACGAGGCGCGTGATGAGCACGCCGATGGCGGGGAAGAGCATGGCTGCGCCGGTGACGAGCTGCGTGGCGACGGGCGGAACGCCGACGATGGCCCCCGACGACACCGGGTACACCACCCCGAACTCGTACGCCCACGTCAGAGCGAACGTCACTGCCAAGAACACCGCGATGCGCTTCATGTCTTCCGCCTCTCTTCCGCTCGATGTTTCACGTGAAACATTTGTTTGTGCATTGGCACTTGCTTTCTTGTTCCATCTGTTATAGCATAAATATAACAAACAGGCAAGGAAAGGAAGTCGCATGGATTCTCCGGTGCTCTCGGTCAACCAGGTAGTGAAGACGTTCGGCGACAAGCGCGCGGTGGACGGGGTGTCGCTCGAGGTCATGCCGGGGGACATCTTCGGCTTCGTCGGGCACAACGGCGCGGGCAAGACCACGCTCATCCGCGCCATCGTGGGCGTGGGCGGCTTCGACGAGGGCGACATCCGCATCGCGGGGCGCTCCGTGCGCACCGATGCGCTCGCGTGCAAGCGGGTCACCGCCTACGTGCCCGACAACCCCGACGTCTACGAGTTCCTCACGGGCATCCAGTACCTGAACTACCTCGCCGACATATTCGAGGTGCCCGCCGACCTGCGTCGCGCGCGCATCGAGGTGCTCGCCGACCGGCTGGGCCTCACCTCCGCGCTGGGCGACCTCATCTCGTCGTACTCCCACGGCATGCGCCAGAAGCTCGTGCTCATCGGCGCGCTCGTGCACGAGCCCGTGCTGCTCGTGCTGGACGAGCCGTTCGTCGGCCTCGACCCGGAGGCGTCGTTCCACGTGAAGGAGATGCTGCGCGAGCTGGCCGACCGCGGCTCGGCCGTGTTCTTCTCCAGCCACGTGCTGGAGGTGGTGGAGAAGCTGTGCGACAAGGTGGCCATCATCAAGCAGGGGCGGCTGCGCGCGTGCGGCCCCACGGCCGAGGTGGTGGGCGATGACAGCCTGGAGGACGTGTTCCTCGACATGATCGAGCAGGACGCGGCCGCCGCCGGCGGGCGGCCGGAAGGCGAGCGAGGGGGCCGGTCGTGAAATCGTTCGTCCTCTTGGTGAAAATCCAGCTGCTGGGCCTGTTCGGCATCAACAAGGCGCTGCACGCGAACGCCGACAAGGCGAGGCGGACGCTGGCGCTGGTCGCCGTGGGCGCGGCGGGCATCGTGGCGCTGGTGGCGCTGTACGTGACGAGCGTCGCCGGCGCGCTGGTGCGGCTGGGGCTGGCGGACGCCATCCCTGCGGTGGCCGTGCTGGTGGGCGCGGTGGCCGGCGGCGTGGCGGCGTTCCTCAAGGCGAACGGCATGCTGTTCGCGTTCAAGGATTACGACCTGGTCATGTCGCTGCCCGTGCCCACGGCCGTGGTGGTGCTGTCGCGCATCGCGTCGCTCTACGCCATGAGCCTGGCGTTCGGCCTGCTGGTGATGGTGCCGGCATTCTGCGTGTACGCGGCCAACGTGGGCGTGACGGCCGTGGGCGTGGCGTTCATGGCGCTCTCCGTCGTGCTGGCCCCGCTGGCCCCGCTGGCTGTGGCCGTGGCGCTGGCGGCGCTCATCGCCGCGTTCTCGTCGCGCTTCAGGCATGCGAACATCGTGATGGTGGTGCTGATGCTGGCCGCGACGCTCGCCGTCATCGCAGGGGCCCTGCTGCTGTCGGGCCAAGGGCAGATGGACGACCTCGACGCGCTCGCGCAGATGGGGGCCGCGAAGTCCGATCTGCTCGTGCAGGCGTACCCGCCGGCCGCCTGGGCCGCCGAGGGCGTCGCGCACGGCGATGCGCTGGCGTTTTGCCTGTTCGCGGTCGTGAACGTGGCGGCGGCGCTCGTGCTGGTGTTTGTGCTGACGCGTCTGTTCGTTCCGGTGAACGCGCTGCTCATGTCCACGCGCTCCCACGCGACGTTCTCGTTCGACGCCGCCGGGAAGGGTGCCCGCGCGGGCGTGCGCACGCCTTTCCGCGCCCTGGTGGCGAAGGAGCTGAGGCTGTTGCTGGCCACCCCGGTGTACCTGCTGAACGGCTGCATGGGCTACGTGCTGGTGGTCGTGGGCGCGGCGGCGGAGGCGGTCGCGCTCGCCACGGGCGCCTTGTCGCTCGACGCGATTCCGGCCGAGCTGGCGCCGATGGTGGGGGCGATGCTGCCGTGGACGGTGGCCTTCTGCGTGGGCATCTCGTCCACCACGGCGCCGTCGGTGTCGCTCGAGGGCTCGGCGCGCTGGCTCATGCAGACGGCCCCGGTGCCCGCGCGCACGGTGCTGGGCGCGAAGGCGGCGGTGAACCTGCTGTTCGCGGTGCCCACGGTGCTGGTGGGCGGCGCGCTGCTGGCCCTTGCCAACCCCCTGGACGCGCCTGCCGTGGCGGCGCTGTTCGCGGTGCCGCTGGCGTTCGCGCTGTTCTCCACGTTTTTGGGCCTGGCGCTTGACGCTCGCTGGCCCCGTTACGACTGGACGACGGTGTACGAGCCGGTGAAGCGCGGCATGCCGGTGTTCGCCGTGGTGTTCGGCGGGATGGTTTTGGCGGGCGTGGGCATGGCGGCGTCGCTGTTCGGCGGCCCTCTGGCGGCGTTCGCCGTGGCGGCCGTGGTGGCTGCGGCGTCGCTTCTGCTGTGGCGCGAGACGCTGCGGAAGGGATATGCTTCGTGATGCGGGGCAGGGAAGGAAGGGTGTCATGAGCAGGAAGAGCATGAGCAGGTACGAGGGCACCGCCCTCGAGGGGCGCTCGGGATTGGCGGTGGCCATCGTTCTCGGTGTGGCCGCGGCGGCGCTTGCTGCGCTACAATGGGTGCTGCTGCCCGACCAGGTGGCCATGCAGTTCGGTCTGAACGGGCAGGTGAACACCTGGGCGCCGAAGTGGGTCCCCGTGCTGGCTACGGCGGGGCTCGGGCTGTTCGGCGCGGTGTGGTTCGGCGCCTCGCGCCAGAAGCTGGCCCTTTTGATAGCCGCCATCGGCATGGCGATAGGCGTGTTCGGCCTCGTGGTGAACGGGGTGCTGTTCTGAGAGGAGAGGAGGCGCGCGCATGATCATCCGCATCGACCAGAAGTCGGAAGAGCCGCTGTACCTGCAGATACGCGGGCAGATCATCGCGGCCATCGCGCGCGGCGAGCTGGCGCCGGGGCACGCGCTGCCCAGCGTGCGCGCGCTCGCGGGCGACCTCGGCATCAACCTGCACACGGTGAACAAGGCCTACGCGGTGCTGCGCGACGAGGGCTACGTGCTCATGCGCGGCCGCAGCGGCGCCTACATCGCCGACCCCTGCGAGGACGACCGCGCCGACCGCGCGCAGATGGAGCTGGCCAAGATGGAGGATTCCCTGTTTGAGCTGGCGCTCGCGCACCGCGCCCGCGGCGGATCGCGCGGCGAGTTCCTGGAGTGCGCGAGCGCCCAGGCGGCCCGCGCGTACGCCGCGCTCGAGCGTGCGGACGTCGACCCGGCGCCTTCTGAGAGCGCGGCTCGCGAGCGCGCGGCGCAGCGGCGCGACGCGCGGGCGGGCACGGGGGCGGCCCCGGTCGGCGCGGGTGCCGAGGGAGGGCTCGCGTGATGGACGAGGCCTTCGGCATGGCGTCGATGATGCTCATGATGGCGCTTTTGCTGCCCGTCATGGGCATCCTTATGGCGGTGACCCCCTACCTGCAGCGCCGCGGCGAGGTGTTCGCCGTCACGGTGCCCGCGTCGGCGCAGCGCGACCCCTACCTGCGCGGACTCAAGCGACGCTACGCCTTCATCATGGGCGCGGTCACGGCCGTGCTCACAGCCGCCGGTTTCGCCGCGGCGCTGGCTGAGGACGAGGCGGCCATCATCGTCGTGCTCGCGGCGGGCACGCTGGCCATCATGCTGGGCGGCTACGCCCTCATGCTGCGCTACCGCGCCAAGACGAAGGCCTACAAGCGCGCGCAGGGTTGGGAGGCGCGGGCCCAGGAGGCCGTGGCCGTGGTGGGCGAGGGCGACGTGCCGCGCGCCATCTCGCTTGCATGGAACCTGCTGTACCTGCCGATCATCCTGATCACGGTGGGCATCGCCATCGTGGGCTACCCGCACATGCCCGACATGATCCCCATGCACGCCAACTTCGACGGCACCGTGAACGACTGGGCGCCGAAGGGCCCGATGGTGGTGGCGTTCCCCGTGCTCGTGCAGCTGTTCCTGGCGGCGACCATGGCGTTCTCGCATTGGACCATCCTCAAGTCGAAGAAGTGGGCCGAGCCGGGCGCGCCGGCCACCTCCGCTTTGGCCTACGGCCTGTTCGCCCGCGCGCAGAGCGTGTTTCTGCTGGTGACAGGTCTTCTGCTGACGGGCGGCATCGGCATCTTGTTCGAGCTTGCGGCGATGGAGGTCGTCTCGCTGGGGCAGGCGGGGCTCGTGATCATGGCGCTGGCAGTGCCCATCGTGGTGGGCTCGCTCGTCCTCGGCGTGGTGTACGGGCAGGCCGGCTCGCGCGTGTTCAAGCGCATGCAGGGCTCCGACACGCTGCTGGCCGACGACGACGAGCACTGGAAGCTCGGCATCTTCTACGTCAACCCCGACGACCCCGCCTTCGTGCTGCCCGAGCGCTTCGGCGTGGGCTGGACGTTCAACTTCGCCCGCCCCGCGACCTGGGCCATCGTGGCAGGCATCCTGGTAGTGACGACCGGCTTCATCGTGGCCGTCATGGCGCTGGTGTAGGGGGCGATGGCGGTCGGCGAAGCCGGTCTGGTATAGTGTGTTCCAACAGGAGGAGGGGGAGGGGATGGCCTGTTGGAAACCGCTTACCTGAAGGAGTACCTGGCGTTCTCGCGCACGCTCAACTATGCCCAGGCGGCGTCAGAGCTGTTCGTGTCGCAGCCCGCGCTGCGCGCCCACATCCGCGCGCTCGAAGACGAGGTGGGCGCGCCGCTCACCGTGAAGCGCAACGGGGCGCTTGCGACCTGGAGGGCTACACGCTGCTGCTGGGCAATTCGCAGAACATGGTGGACGCGGGCCGGACGGTGGCCGACTACTTCGCTCATGCGGGCGTGATGGTGGAGCCGGACAACCAGCCCTGCGCGAACTACCTGGACCTCTACCTGTCGGGGCTGGGCGAGACGTTCGGCGTGGCGCTGGCCGGCTCGCGCTCGGGGCTGCGCGAGAGCCCCGACATCAGGATATTCGAGGTGGAGGACTTCTCGGTGCCCTGCGAGCTGCACGTGTTGAGCGACCCTGCTCGGCTCGATGCCTGCGGGTTCGCGTTTCTGGAGCGCCTGCGCGCGGCGGCCTGCGCGGCGTGAGGCTCGGTGGCGCGAAAAGCCCCGCGCCGGGGAGGGCGACGCGGGGCGGGACGTGCGAGGCGGCGGGGCTGGGCGCCTACTCGCCGATGATGCTGCCGGCTGCCATGTAGCCGCCCACGAACGACAGGCCCACGTCGCCGTAGATGCCGTTGAACGGCTTGCCGGCGATGTTGTTCTCGCCGTTGGAGCCGCCGGCGGTGTGCCAGCCGGCGTACAGTCCGGGGATGACCGCGCCCTCCGTGTCCACGACCTGCATCTTCGGGTTGATGCGCAGGCCGCACTTCGTGGCGAACAGGTTGCCGCCGATCTTCGCGCCGTAGTACGGCGGCTCGCTGATGGGGATGAGCCATTCGGGATCGTACTTGTACGTGGGCACGGGGTCCTCGTCGGCCTCGCAGGCCTTGTTCCAGTCCTCGACGGCCTTCACCAGCACGCCTTCGCGTAGGCCGAGCTCCTGCTCAAGCTCCTCGATGGTGTCGCATTCCTTCACCGCGCCCGCGTCCACCATGAGCTGGAACGCGTTGCGCCAGTCGCGCTGCCACTCGGGCACGCGGTCGATGAGCGGGTCGTCCTCAGGGATGACCTTGCCCACGCGGCACACGGACTGCTTGAAGTAGTTGTCGCCCACCAGCTGCTCGAACTTCGAGTCGAAGCACACGTAGGCGCGCCCGCCCGGCTGGCTCATCTCCATGGCGCCCTGGTCGGTGAGGGCCGTGATCAGGGAGTCGGGGTCGGTGTTCATGAACGGGTAGGACGAGCCGGCCGTGCTGAGGAACGGCACGCGCTGCCCCATGCGGTTGATGAGCAGCCACGGCTGACGCACCGCCTGGTTGCCGTCCTTGTTGACGTGGGCGAACATGGTGGTGGCGAACTCGTCGTAGGGCTCCCACTCCACGCTGCCGTCGAAGCAGGCCACCGACTCGTAGCCGGAGAGGTCGGCGCCCGCGCCCAGGCCCATGCGGATGCACGCGCCGTCGTTGTAGGGCGGTGGCCACGTTCACGATGCCGCGCAGGCAGTTCGGTGTGTACTTCGCCAGCATCGCGCGGTTCATCTCGAAGCCGCCGGCCGTGAGCAGCACGCCCTTCGCTCCGCGGTAGAACTTCTCGCCGTCGGCGGTTTTGGCCTTGATGCCCACCACGGCGCCGCCGTCCATGACCAGCGCGAGCGCCTCGGTGCCCGTGTGGATGTCCACGCCGTGCTTCTTGGCCGTTTCGGTCATCATCTCGAAGGGGTAGTGGTTGATCTCGATGGAGTTCTTGGCCGTGATCTGGCCTTCCCAGTACAGGCTCTTCATGCCGGACGGGCCCTTGCTCGACGGCGCCCAGGGAACCTCCATCGCGTCGGCCATCCAGTCGATGCACTTGGGACCCTCGACGGCCATCGCGTACAGGAGTTCCGGATCGACCGTCATCTGCTGCAGGTCGTTGATGTAGGTCACCACAGCGTTCGGGTCGTAGGGGTAGACGGGGAAGGCCCATTCCGCCTCGTCGGCCATGCGGTGCCCGCCGAGGTTCACGAACATGCCGCCGTACGCCGACGTGCCGCCGGTCTTCTCGTTCTTCTCCAGCAGGATCACCTTGTTGCCGGCGTCCGCGAGGCGCACCGAGCCGGTGAGCCCGCCGCCGCCCGATCCCACAACGATGACGTCGGCCTCGAAATCCCACGTCGCCGGAGGCTCGACGGGATCGATGGGCGCGGCCGCCGCCTCGAACGCGGCTTTGGCCTTGTCGTTCGCGCCGCCGGTTTCCTCTGGCGACTTGGCCGCCGGGGCGCACGCGGCGAGCGCGCTGCCCGCGGCCGTGGCGACGGTGGCCGTGGCGGCCGCTTTGAAGAAGCTGCGGCGACTGAGCGCGTGCTTGGTTTCGTCTTGCATGATGTTCCTCCTTGGTCGGACGGATGCCCCCTCCCTGGGGCGTTGCCTTCATGATACGGGCGCGGCGACCTGGTAGAATGCAGGGAAGACCGCGCCGCGGGCGGAAGGTGCGCGGCGCATGAACGAAAAACGGCGCCCGGTGCGGAATTTCTTTCGGAAGGGCAGCGGGTTGCGCCAAGGGAATGGCTCGAAAGCGCATCGAGTGACGGTTTTGCGCGCGGCCGCAGGGTGCGTTCGCGACGTTTCACCTGGTCGGCATTCCGCATGCATCCATGTGAGTTCTGAGGACGGTCGATATGCGTGGAAAAGGGGCCTCGCCCCACGCAGAACCGTCATTCGATGCAAGAATCACGGATTTCCGTGGCGTGAATCGACGGCCGAACTTCTGGACGGTTCTCATGCAGGGGCAATTACACGGTATCGCGGCCCTCTGGCGCGGCGGTGCGCCTGCGGTTTGCTATCATGGAGCGCGAACGTGCAATCGCGAGGGACGGGATCACATGGCGTTTCTGCTAGGATGCGAGAAGGTGCGGGTGGAATTCCCCACGAAGACGGTGTTCGACAGCGTGTCGCTGGGCGTGGACGAGGGCGACCGCATCGGCATCGTGGGCCGCAACGGCGACGGGAAATCGACGCTGTTGGCCCTGCTCGCGGGAACGCTCGAGCCCGATGACGGACGCGTGCTGAAGAACGGCGCGGTGCGCGTGGGCGTGCTCGGGCAGACCGACGCGCTTCCCGACGACGCCACCGTGCGCGAGGCTGTGGTGGGCGATATGCCGGAGTACCAGTGGGCGGGCGACGCGCGCATCCGCGACATCATCGCGGGGCTTGCGCGCGACATCCCGTGGGACGCGTGGGTGGGCACGCTCTCGGGCGGGCAACGGCGACGGGTGGACCTCGTGCGGCTGCTCATCGGCGACTGGGATGTGCTCGCGCTCGACGAGCCCACCAACCACCTGGACGTGCGCGCCATCACGTGGCTGGCCGAGCACCTGAAGCGCCGCTGGCGCGCGGGGCAGGGCGCGCTTCTGGTGGTCACGCACGACCGCTGGTTCCTCGACGAGGTGTGCACGCGCATGTGGGAGGTGCACGACCGCACGGTGGAGCCGTTCGAAGGCGGCTTCTCGGCCTACATCATGCAGCGCGTGGAGCGCGACCGCTTGGCGGCGCTCGCCGAGCAGAAGCGGCAGAACGCGCTGCGCCGCGAGCTGGCGTGGCTCTCGCGCGGGGCGCGGGCGCGCGCGACGAAGCCGAAGTTCCACGTGGCCGCAGCCCAGGAGCTTATCGCCGACGTGCCGCCCCTGCGCAACGACCTGGAGCTCAAGCGCATGGCCATGGCGCGCCTCGGCAAGCAGGTGGTGGACCTGGAGCACGTGACCGTGCGCTTCGACGGCGAGGACGGCGGCAGCCGCACGGTGCTCGACGACGTGGACTGGATCATCGGCCCGGGCGACCGCTACGGCATCGTCGGCGCGAACGGCGCGGGCAAGACGACGCTCCTGCGCGTGATCCAGGGCTTGCAGAAGCCGAGCGCCGGCCGGGTGAAGATCGGCCAGACCGTGCGCTTCGCCGTGCTCTCGCAGCATCTGGACGACCTGTCCGCGCTTGGCGACGACCGCGTACGCCAGGTGGCGGGCCGCTACAGCCGCCGCACTATGCTGGACGGCAAGGAGATGACGCCGGGGCAGCTGCTCGAGCGCCTGGGCTTCTCGAACGCCGACCTCAACGAGCCGGTGTGCGACCTGTCCGGCGGGCAGAAGCGGCGCCTGGCGCTCATGATGATCCTGCTGGACGAGCCGAACGTGCTCATCCTGGACGAGCCGGGTAACGACCTGGACACCGACATGCTGGCCGCGGTGGAGGACCTGCTGGACGCGTGGCCGGGCACGCTCTTGCTGGTCACGCACGACCGCTACCTCATGGAGCGCGTGACCGACCATCAGTTCGCCGTCCTGGACGGGAAGGTGCGCCACCTGCCAGGCGGGGTGGAGGAATACCTGCGACTCGCGGCCGAGCGCGAGGCGGCGGAGCGGCCGGGAACGGGCGGGGCGGCTCCTGCCGCTGCGGTCGCACCTGCCGACGAGAGCGAAGCGCGCCTATCCGGCGGCGAGATCCGCGCGCTGCGCAAGCTCATGCAATCGAACGAACGCAAGATGGAGACACTGCGCGCGAAGGTGGACGACGTGCGCGCGCAGATGGCCGCCGCCGACCCGACGGATTTCGGCGCCCTCGGCGACTTCCAATCCCAGATCAACGACCTGCAATCCCAGGTTGACACTCTCGAAGAGGAATGGCTCGAAGCCGCCGAGAAGCTGGGGGAGTGACCGCAAGGGTCCTGGACGCCCTGTGGTACAATCCCTGCATGGGACATGGGGAGGAAAGCGAGAGCCGAGCGCGTTCGCTTGCGGTGGACCGGTATCTGCATACCGGTTCGTTCGCGGCGTTCAAGTCCACGTTTCTGTCTGGTCTCATCTTCGCATTCTTCGGCATAGGCATCTATCGCCTGTGGTACCAGTTCAACTTCTACAACCTGCATTTCTCCGCCGACGTGGGCATGGTGACGGTGGGGGCGAATATCGCGCGCGTAGCGGTGATGGCCCTGCTCGTGCTGCTGGTATACAAGGCCGGCTTCTCGCGCGCCACGCGGGGCGTGTTCGTGTGGTCGGGGTTCGTGCTCATGACCGCCTCAAGCGTGCTCTATTTGCTGGACCTGTTCTTCAACACCACCGATTTCGAGGCCATGCGCGTGGTGGTGGGCGGGATAGGCCTGGTGGGCGGCGAGATGATCTGGATATTCTTCCTGGAACGGCTGAAGCCCGGCCAAGCGTTCTTCTACGCGGCGGGAGGCCTGGCCCTGTCGTGCGCGCTTTCGCTGGTGATGGGCTACCTGGACGACGTCGTGGCCGGCATGATCAACCTGTTCGTGCCCGCTCTGTCGGTGTACGCCTACTGGCAGGCCATGACCAGGCTCGACGAGCGAACCGGGCGTAAGGAGCCCTCCACATCCGGGCGCGTCGACGCGGCTGGCAAGGCTCCGGGCGCGGACGCCCTGTACGAGTCGGGCGCGCTGCGAATGGGCGCCTTGCAGGTGGTGGCCGCCTTCTTCCTGTACGCGTTTCTGCTGGGGCTCGCGCTGGGCTACCCTGATGGGCGCCTGCGCGAGCTGTCCCAGACGGTGCGCTCGATCCACCAGGTGCTGGTGGTGGTGCTCATCGCGTTCGTGGTGTGGCTCGTGCTGGTGCGCGGGCGTGCGTTCAAGCTTCCCGGCTACTGGCTCTTCCAAAACGCGCTCATGATGGCCAGCATCTGCTTTCTCATGAGCGGTTGGGAGGGGTCGGAGGAGGCCAGCACGTTCCTGCTGACGAACGCCGTCACCTGCTTCTACATCCCGGTCGTGTTCTTCACCTACCTGATCGCCCGGCACGTGCACTGGCCCACCACGCTCGTGTACGCGGCGGTGTACGGCGGATCGCTGCTGTGCATGGCCGTCGGGCGCATCGTGGTGTACCTGGTGGGTTCGGCGCTCGATCATAGCCTGGGGCTGCTCATCGTCATGGCGCTTCTGGTGCTGGTGGAGGCCACGCTGGTCATGCGGCCGAACTTCATGGGGGACCGCCCCGTGGGGTTCGAGCTGGACGCGCTGCGCGCGGTGCCGCGCGAGGCTGTGTCGGTGCCTGGTGCGGCCCCCTCGGAAGACGCCTTCGCCCGCTGCTACGGCTTGAGCGACACGGAAGCGGCCATCGTGTCGCTGATCGCGCAGGGGCGCAGCCGCAGCTTCATAGCCGAGGCGCTCAACTATTCCGAGAACACCATCAGGAACTACACGCGCATCGTGTACCGCAAGGTTGACGTGCACACCAAACAGGAGCTGCTGGACAAGATGGCCGAAACGCGCGAAGCCTCCGAGTAGCTGCCCCGCCCCAGCCGGAAGGCGCGAGCGCCGGTGCGCAAGATGAAGGCGCGCCGACCGAAGGGAGGGAGTCGGCCGGCGCGTGAGGAAGGGGCGCTCGGACCTGATGATGCGGCCCGAGCGCCGGGAGAGGCGTGTGCGGCTAGGCGAGCGCGTTCTTCGCCGCCTGCGTTCCGGCATCGCGCCCGAACGTGATGCAGTCGGCGATGGCGTTGCCGCCCAGGCGGTTGCTGCCGTGGATGCCGCCGGTGCATTCGCCGCAGGCGTACAGGCCGGGGATGGCCGTGCCGTTCGCGTCGAGCGCCTTGGCCTCGATATCGATGCGGATGCCGCCCATGGTGTGGTGCACGGTGGGTACCTTGCGGCAGGCGTACCAGGGGCCTTCGGTGAGCTGCTGGTCGGCGGTGTTGTTGGCTTCGAACCCGAACGCGTCCTCCGCCTCGCCGGCTACCACCTTGTTGTAGCCGTCGATGGAGGCTTGCAGCTTCGCGGCGTCCATCTCGGTCTGCTTGGCCAGATCCTCCACGGTCTCGCCCTTCACGATATGGCCCAGCGCCAGCATGTTCTCGATGGTGGCGCCGTTCGCATCGGGCTCGGTCTCGGAGGGATAGCGTACCTTGTTAACCACGATCCAGTACGTGGACTCCGGCTGGGCGAAGATGGCCTTGCACAGCTTGTCGCGCTCGGCACCCTCGTTGACGAAGCGCTCGCCGCTCTTGTTGACGAAGATGCGGTTGCGCCCCGACGTGCGGATGTCCTCCATGAGGCCGGTGCCGGGCGTGCCGCACGGGTGCAGCTGGATGTCGGACAGGCCGATGAGCTGTGCGCCTGCATTCTCTGCAAGCTTGAGGCCCTCGCCCTGCGCGCAGGGCTTGATGTTCGTGCAGCCGATGGAATCGTCCAGCTTCACGTCGGCCCATACGCCGTCGTTCACCTGCTGACGGTACTCGACGTTCGCGCCGAAACCGCCCGTGGCGATGACCACCGACTTCGCGTTCACCATGACGTCCTGGCTGCCGCGATGCACGGCCTTCACGCCCGTCACGGCGCCGTTCTCCACCGTCAGCTCCTTTGCCTGCGTCTCGTGCAGCAAGGTGAGCTTGTCGGCGTTCTCCTCGATGAACTTCTGGAACGAGCGGATGTAGGTGTTGCCCGACGGTGTGGCGGGGTAGTGGCTGCGCTCGCCCAGCGACCCGGTTGCGGAGCCCACCTTGTCTTTGAACTCGACTCCCAGCGACTCGAGCCAGTGCACGGAATCAAGCGCGTTGTCGGTGAGGTAGTGGATGAGCTCGGGCGTGCCCTGCTCGTGGCCGCCTTCGTACGTGGTTTGGTAGAACGTTTCGACGGAGTCCTCGATGCCCTGCTTCTGCTGGCGGTCGGGGTCAACCGCGTTGAGCGCGCCCTCGGAGACGTTCGTCGAGCCGCCGGTGATGCCGCACTTCTCCAGCACGACCACCTTGGCACCTTCCTGAACGGCGGTGATTGCGGCAGTCAGGCCCGCGCCGCCTCCGCCGATCACGCACACGTCGGCGTCGTAGGAGGACTCTACGCTGTCCTCAGGGCCGGGGTTCTTCTCAAGCGCTTCCGAGGCGCCCGCCTGGTCGGCGCAGTCCTTTACGCCCTGCAGCAGGCACATGCTGGAAAGCGTGGCACCGGTGACGGAATCCACATCGAGCGTTTGAAGGTCCGTTATCTGCTTCGAAAGGTCCTCGAGCGCCGAAGCGCCCACGCCGAGCGATTCCTGGTTCGTGCTGGTGTCGATGGCGGTGATGGCGCTGTCCGAGAACGTCACGTCGATGGTGAACGGGGCGTTGTGCCCGGTGACCTCGGCGCTGTACGTGCCGGCCTTCCATGCGGAAGCCACCGCGTCGTCCGCCGTGCCGGTGCTGCCCGTGGGCGCCGGCGAGCATCCCGCGAATCCCAGCAGGGCCCCGCTTGCGCCCAGGAACGCCGCGCCCTGCAAGAAGGTGCGGCGGTTCAGGTTCTTCGACTGGAAGAGCGCCGCGCCGCTGGAAGCTCCTGCGCGTGCGACCTCCTCAACCACGTCGCGACCGGTAGTGCGTCCCATATGGATCCCTCCTTCCGCCCGCCGCCGGCGGGCTTCGGTTTCTCCCTACGGGCCGAAACCTTACGTCGGGCGAAGAAGGGAGGCTAGACGCAAAGGGTACTTTTCCCTGTCCAAAAGGTACTTTTCACGGATGCGGAGGGGGGGGGATGGCTCCGCGTGCGGCTACTTCCAGGTTTTGCCGCTGGCGCTGGCCGCTGGGGCGTCAGGGGCCTCCGTGTGTTCGGGGCCGCGGGACCAGGGGTCCTCCTTGGCGTCGGCTTGGGCCACTTTCAGCCAGGCGTCTTCCTGGCGCGCTTCGGCGATCCAGTCGTCCTTCGACTTGGAGAACACGCTGCCCACCATCCACACGATGCCGCACAGGATGCCGCCCACCGCGAACGCGATCCAGCTGATGGCGAACCCGCCCTGGCCGCTGCGGATGGCGTCCTTCAGCGCCCATTTGTCCAGGCCGTCCCAGCCGCCCGTCTGGCTGAGCAGCGGAACGAGGCCCCACACCAGGAACACGATCAGCGCCAGCAGCATGATGCAGCCGCAGATGACGCCCATGATGCGCTCAGCGCGCACCTGCTCGGGCGACTTCACCACGGCGGTGAGCGGCAGGTCGGCACCGAGGTTGCGGCGGTGCGCGATGTAGGTGAGCTCAGACAGGTCGTACTTCGACTTCTGCATCGCCGCCCAGATGAGCGTGCCCACCGCGACGGCCATCACGAACATGAACGGCGCGACAAGGATGTCCTCCAAGCGGACGCCGCGCACGAGATCGAGCGAACTGTCCTCCGGCGATAGCCCCACCAGCATGATGACGTCGAGCAGGATGAGCCCCACGCCGCCCGCGATGAGCACGGGGAAGCGGCGGCTGAAGCGCTCGAGGACGTCGGCGGCGTAACGCGGCTCGATGGCAGGGTTGCGGCGCTTGAACTCGCCGTGGTTGAGGCTGCCCACGATGAGGACGACCACGCCCACCACCACGAGTGACAGGAACGCGACGGTTGAGATGTTGCCCGGCCATCCGAAAGCGTCCAGGAGCACCTGCACGCCCACGCCCGCGAGGATGATCGCCACCCCCAGCGCGATGGACAGGTCGAAGCGGTTCATGTGGCGGTCGTAGCGCTCCGTGTCGTTCGTGTTCGCCACGTGCACGCTGCCGCGCATGAGGTCGTCGAGGTTCGCGTGGAACAGGTCGCACAGTTGCAGCAGCTTGTCCATCTCGGGGTAGTTCGTGCCGGCCTCCCACTTGGACACGGTCTGGCGCGACACGCCCAGCTGCTCGGCAAGGCCCTCCTGCGTCACGCCGTAGTGCTGGCGCAGGTAGACGAGGTTGTCGGCGAAGCTCATGGTGAATCCCTTCTCTGGTTTCAGTTGCATCATACCCGAAACGCCTCCCGGCCGAAGCGGCGCTTCCGATGCCTCCATGATGCGGTTGCCCGCTCGCCCGTTCCACCAACCTGGCCGTGCGTTTGGGTATTTTTCGCGCAACCTGAGCGTGCGGAAGCTGTGAGCTGGGGAAACGTGTGACTCGCAAACAGTCGAAAATTTTCGCGCGCCTTTTTGCGCGAGAGTGACCACCGCGTGTGGTTCGACTTGCTCTGTCTTTCCCGTTAAATCCACAGGCCGCGTCCGCCGTGCATGAAATCCTGCTCGCCTAACACAAAAATCCTCGACGGGGGGTGCGGCGGGATTCTTGGACTTCTCAGGCTGCGAGCCCGAGCCTTCTGCGGCGGCCGTCGATGGTCTCGTAGCGCGCTCTGCCATCGTCCGCCTTGAACGCCTTGAGGCGGCCCCCATTGTACCACGCCATGTACTCCGCGACGGCCTCGGAGAGCTCGGCGACCGAGGCCCCCGCGCGGACGAGCGAGTGGAGCCTCTCCACCTTCGCCCGGCCGAAGAAGCCCTCGCACGCCGCGTTGTCGGGGCTGTGCGCCTTGCGCGACATCGAGCGGACGAGCCCCGCCTCCCCGCACAGCGCGATCCAGCCCTTCCAGCGGTAGTGCGCGCCGCGGTCGGAGTGGATGATCGGATGCTCGCCCTCCTCGAGCGTGGCGACCGCGTCGGCGAGCGTGGAGTCGGCGAGCTCGGCGTTCGGGCTCGTCGAGATCCGCCAGGCGGAGGCCCTGCCGTCGAAGCAGTCCACGATGACGGACAGGTAGAGCCTGCCGTCGCGCCCCTTGACCTCGGTGATGTCGGTGAGCCACTTCTCGTTCGGGGCGCCCGCCGAGAAGTCGTGGCGCCCGCGCGCGCCGAGGAGCAGGTTGTCCGGGGCGTCCGAGATCTCGCCGGCGTAGGAGCTCCACCTCTTCTCCGAGCGGGAGCAGCGGGCGACCAGGCCCTGCCTCTCCATCGACCCGCGCACCTTGAGCTCGGGGGCGCGCACGCCGCGGCCCTCGAGCTCGGCCCTCACGCGCCGGTAGCCGTACGTCCCGCCGCTCTCCGCGAACGCGCCGGCCACGGCCTCGTCGAATCCCGCCGGCGGCGCGCAGGGCTCATCGAGCCTCGCCCGGTGGTAGAGGTAGGTGCTCTTGGGCATCCGGAAGAAAGTCAGCACCCGGGCCAGGGAGAGCCCGCACTCCCGCCTGAGCCTCTCGCCCAACGCGACGAGCCGCCTCTTCGAGAGGCTCGCCGGGCCTTCGGCTTTTGGGTCGCGCACCAGCTCCTTGTAGACGGCGACCTCGAAGAGCGCCTCCTCCAGCTCGGCGCGCAGCCGCGCGGCCTCCTCTTCCGATCCCGACGCCTCGGCCATGTCCCGGGGCTCCCTTCGCCTCGCCTCGCGCGGCGCGCCCTGCGCGCCCGTCTCGGACATGATAGCGCGCTTTCGGTCCCGGGCGACCCAGCTCGTCACGACGCCCGCGTCGGTGATGCCGAGCCGGCGGGCGATGTGGGACCTCTTCTCGCCCAGCTTGTGCAGGCGCACCGCCTCCTCGACGGTCGCCTTGGGGTAGTGGGCGTGGGGCTCGTGGTCGACCCGCCCGACCGTCCTGGGCCTCTCGGCGGGCAGCTCGCCCCGCTCCGCCCGCTTCTCCCATTCCCTGAGCGAGGTCCTGGACGGGGCTCCCCACTTGCGCCACGCGGCGCAGGGCGTGAACCCCTCGGCCCACATCATCTCGACGTATCGGACCTTCTCCCTCTCCGTGTACATGCGGCTCCCTCCTCGCGGCCCCTGCGGGGCCGCTTCGATCGGTCGTGGACCGCCTCGAGGCGGTCCAACTTCCTGCCGCATCCCCGACGTGAAAGGATCGGGGGCGGAAAAGGACGTCTGCGGGCTTCCCTGGGTGGTGGCGCGCCGGCGTTTCCGCAGGTCGCAGAAAGTCGGTACCCGCGCAGCTCGCCGGAATCCTTTCACGAGGGAGGTTTTTGCGCGTATGTGGTCTGGATTCGTGCACAGTGCTCCCCCGAGGGGCCGATTGCGGGTCAAAGGAGGCCAGCCTTTCTGTTCGCGCGTGTTCACCGCATTCGATTGGGTGCGCGAGCTGAACGAGGGTGATTCTATTACCGACATAAAAGGGAATAATGTCGGCAATTATGACGGTAAGTGTCGGTAGGAGGGCAGCGTTGCTCATGCAGCAAGCCCTGTTCGCAAAGTATCAACTTGTTCAAATTCCTGCAAAGTCTTTGTGTGCTGTATATCGGGCGAAGTCGCGCGTATTAGCATGGTGGTGGAAGTATCTGCGAACGCGAAGGAGCATCCCCGCATGATCAAACTCATAGCCAGCGACATGGACGGCACATTCCTCGACGAGAACGAGCGTGTGCCCGCGGGCGCGCACGACCTCATCCTGCGCCTGCGCGAGGCGGGGCTGCGGTTCGTCGCCTCGTCGGGGCGGCGGTTCGACACGCTGTGCGAGCTGTTCGAGCCCGTGGTGGACAGCATGGACTTCGTGGCCTCCAACGGCGCGCAGGTAGTGGTGGCCGGCGAGCTGGTTGACCTGGAGGTATTCTCGCATGCGGCGGTGCGGCGGCTCGCTCGCGTGGTGGGCATGTTCGACACCATGCACCTGGCGCTGTTCGATGAGACGCGCAGCTACCTGCTGGACGACGAGGCGCGCTTCGAGCGCGAGGTGGACAAGAACCTGCCGAACCCGGTGCGCGCCTTTGCCGTGCCCGCGCCGCAGGTGAACATCCTGAAAGCGTCGGTGTACTGCGACGACGCCGTCATGGACATGGCCTACATCCTCACGCGCGAGCTGGACGGCGATTTCGTGTTCGCCCCGTCGGGCCGCAAGTGGATCGACGTCATGCAGCGCGGCGTGACGAAGGCCACCGGCATCGAGCAGGTGCTCGATGCCCACGGCATCGCCGCCAACGAGATGATGGCGTTCGGCGACTCCATGAACGACTACGAGATCCTGCGCATGGCCGGCACGAGCGTGGCCATGGGCAACGCCCGCTCCGCCATCAAGCAGATAGCCGACCAGGTCATAGGCACCAACGCCGAAAACGCCGTGCAGAACGAGCTGCGGAAGCTGTTGGGGGAGCTGGGCTGACCTACATCCCCCCATGCCCGTCGCTGCTCACGCGGGCGGCGGGGTCACGCAGCACGGTGCGGTCGAGGGCGCCGATGGCGTTCGACGCGGTGACGCCGGCCACCATGGAGTCGCTCACGTTGAGCGCGGTGCGGCCCATGTCGATGAGTGGCTCCACCGAGGCCAGAAGCCCCACGATCTCGATGGGCAGCCCCATGGTTCCCAGCACGATGAGCGAGGCGAACGTCGCGCCGCCGCCCACGCCCGCCACGCCGAACGAGCTGATCACCACCACCGCCACGAGCCCCGCCACGAACGTGGGCGAGAGCACGTCGATGCCCACTGTGGGCGCGATGATGGTGGCCAGCATGGCCGGATAGATGCCCGCGCACCCGTTCTGCCCGATGGACATGCCGAAGCTGGCGGCGAAGTTGGCCGTGGCCTCATCCACGCCGAGCGCGTGCGTCTGCGTCTCGATGTTGAGCGGCACCGCGCCCGCGCTCGAGCGCGCCACGAACGCGAAGCTGAGCACGGGGAACGCCTTGCGCACGTAGGCGAGCGGGCTCACGCGGTTCGCAAACAGGATAACGAGGTGCACGAGGAACATGAACGCGAGCGCCCCGTAGGACACGGCCACGAACTTCCCCAGGTCGAGCACGGCGGCGTAATCGCTCGTGGCCATGACGTGGGCGATGAGGGCGAGCACGCCGTAGGGCGTGAGCGCGAGCACCATGGCCACGATGCGCATGACGATGCCGTACAGGCTGTCGATGAGCTGCTTGAAAAAGTCGGCCTGCTCGGAGTCCCTGTCGCGCAGCTTGAGGTACGCGAGCCCCACGATGGCGGCGAAGATGACTACGGCGATGGTGGACGTGGCACGGCTTCCGGCCAGGTCGGCGAACACGTTCACGGGGATGAACGAGAGGATCATCTGCGGCAGCGTGAGGTCGGCCACCTGCTGCTGGCCGGCTTGCAGGGCCTCAAGGCTCGCGGCATTCGCGCTCGCCCCCGCGTCGGTGAAGCTCGCGCCCGCAAGGCCGGAGAGCACGACGGCCGCCCAGCCGGTGAGCGCCGCCACCGCTACGGTGCCCAGGAGCACCGCCAGCACCACGGCCCCGATGCGTCCCAGGTGCTCGGTGGCCTGAGTGCGGGTGAACGCGCCCACGATGGCCACGAACACGAGCGGCATCACGAGCATCTTCAAGAGGGCGATGTAGCCCTGGCCCACGACGGCCATCCAATCGAGCGCCGCCGTGGCCGCCTCGCTTCCGCGGCCGAGCGCGAGCTGGATGCCCACGCCCAGCGCGATTCCCAGCCCCAGCGCCGTGAACACTCTCGGTGTGAACCCGACGCCGCGCCGCTTCAGTAGCCACAGCACCACCAGCAGGCCGACGAACACGGCCAACACGGCGAGGGCGGGAAGCAGGGTGTCGAACGGCATGGGCGATCAGCTTTCTTGACGGAGTCACCGCCCAGTATCCCGCGCGCGAGAATCTGCCCGGCCCTCCGCCCGCAACCGTCTCGCCCCCGTTGCCGAACCGATTGCTCGCCGCCTATTCGATCCCTCCCATGCCTGCGGCACGCTCGACCCGCTCGCAAGGAGCGGAATCTTTGCCCGGTTGCACGCCCTTCGTGCCCTTACAGATTCGCGTCCATGTCGAACGACAGGCGGGAGTCCTCGGCGGCGGCCATCATCAGGTTCTGCGCGAGCGTGCGCGCATCGGCCAGCATCTCTTCCATGAACGCATGGTTCGCGCTGGTCAGGACCTCGGTGAGCGCCTTGCCCTCCAGACCCTCGCAGGCGCGGTCGGTGTCGGCGACGAACGCATGGGCTTTCTGGCGGCACGCCTTCAGCCAGTCGTCCACGTCGCGGGCCGTCTGGGGCCAGCGACTCTCGGCCAGCATGCCGAGCGTGCGCAGCAGCCAGTAGGCGCTCGATGCGTCGGGACGGGTGGCGACGCTTTCCCAGGCGGGGTGCGCGGCCGAGGCGTTCGCGAAGAACGGTACGAACGGCGAGAATGCGGTCGTGGCCAGCGCCACCCAGTGGACGTGGGCGCGCTCGGGCGGCAGACCGGGGCGTATCTGCAGGATGTGGCCCTCCTGCGTGCGCGAGAGCGACACGGCGCGGTAGCGCGTGCGGCTGCGCTCGTCGCCGTCGGATCCCAGCGGGTCGAACGCCGTGCCCTCGAAGTGTGAGCTGAGCAGCTGCGCCACGTCGTCAACGCCGATCAGGCGGTTCGCGCGACGTATGAACGGCAGGTCCAGGTCCTCGGGTTGCTGAACGGCCTCGGGCGTGAACAGGCGCTGCCCGAACCACACGCGCGGCGCGTTGTAGTGCACATCCTGCTGAGTGTACGTGCCGAAGATGCGCCGGAAGTCGAACGTGCCGGGGCAGGGGTTCAGGCGGTTCGCGTCCACGAACTCCCGGATGCCCTCGGAGGTCATGAAGTCGTCGGAGCCGAAGTCGATCTCCTGGATGGAGATGCGGTTCGCGCACACGGCGTAGGCGTCGTCGGGGATGCGCTGCGCCGCCCAGTGGTGCCCGGTGGCCAGCTCCAGGTACCATGCCTCGTCGGCGTCGGCGAACAGGATGGAGTTGCTCTCCGCCGAGCCGTGCGCGGCAACGATCTCGCCCACACGCCGCACGCCTTCGCGCGCCGTGCGAATGAACGGCAGCACGATGCTGACCAGCGCGTCCTCGGCAAGGCCGCCTTCTTCCACGAGCGGGTCGCACGCGAGCGCGCGCTCGTTGGCGTAGGTGGACTCGGTGGCGCTCATAGCCACGCCCGCCTCGTTGATGCCAGCTTCCTCGTAGTTGCCCTCGGCGGGGTCGGCCTCGGGCGTGGAGGTGTGGCGCAGGCGCGCACCCTCAAGCTTCATCGTGAAGCCGTTGTTTGCCGAGACGAACGTCTCGTGCTTGGAGCGCGCGGGCATCACGGTGAAGCGCTTCGGCGCGCAGGCGCTCGAGTTGTCCTCGGTGCGCGCGATGAGGATCGAGCCGTCGATGGTTGCCGCCTTCCCCACAAGGACGGACGTGCAAGCGCAATGGGTGGTGCGGGCCATGGCGGCTCCTCTCGATCGGCGGACTTCCCTCATTGTAGTTGTTCGCCCGCTGCGAGGGGAGGCTGTCGCGCTGCTTTCGCATCCGGTTGACGCGCCCTGCGCGGCGCGGTATGCTGGGCGGCGTTGTTCACCTCATTCGGAGGAACCATGAAACTTTGCAGGGCTGCCGCTCCGCGCGTGATCGCCGATGAAGCATCGCACGGAGCAGGGACGGACATAGTCATCGGCATCGGGAGGCGCGCCGCCTAAGGGCTCGCCTCATCGTCGATGCCGGGATGCCGGAAACCTCAAGCGCCGCGGATGGCTTCGTCCGCGGCGCTTTTTCACGCGCGGGCCCAGGGCGGCTCGCGCGGCCTTCCGTTTCCGCACTCCGATCTTCCGAGGTGAACTTATGGCTTCTTCCGCGTCGACCGTTTCTTTCTCTAAGGGCCCGCTGTTCCGGCAGCTGCTCTCGTTCGCCTTGCCGCTTATGGCGGTGAACATCTTGCAGTACGTGTACCAGGCCGTCGATATGGTGGTGGTCGGCCAGGTGGTGGGCGACGTGGGGCTCGTGTCCATGAGCAATGCGGTGAACGCCGTCTTTTTGGTGAACGCGTTCGTCATCGGCCTCACGGCGGGCGGCGGCGTGGTGGTTGCGCGGGCGGTGGGCGCTCGCGACGTGGCTGCTCAGCGGCGCGCCTACGCGGCCACGCTCGCGGTGGCGCTGCTGGCGTCGGTAGGCATCGCGGTGGCCGGCGTGCTGCTCGCACGGCCCGCGTTCATGGCGAACGCGGTGCCGGCGGCGGCGCTCGACGGGGCCGTGGCCTACACGACAGTTTTGTGCTGCGGGGCGGTGGGGCCGTTCCTCATGAACGCTGCGGCCGCGTTCTTGAAGGCGCAGGGCGACGCCTGGACGCCATTGGTGCTGGTGGGCGCGGCGACGTTCGTGAACGTGGCGCTCGACCTGGTGCTCGTTGGCCCGGCCGGCCTGGGCGTGCCGGGCGCGGCGGTGGCTACGGTGGTTGCGCAGGGGCTCTCGGCGCTGCTCGCGCTCGCGCTGGCGTGGCGGCGCTTCCCGGCGGGGCGCGTGCTCGGGTGCGGCGTGTTCGCGAGCGGTCTTGGCGACGACGTGCGCGCGGTGCTTTCGGTCGGCGTGCCCTCTGCCGTGCAGATGGCGGTGGTGAACCTGTCGTACGCGCTGGTCACCGGCCTGCTCAACCGCTACGGCGTGGACGTAGCCGCAGCTGCTGGCGTGGGGCTGCAGATCAGCACCATCGCGGGGCTGCCGTGCTGGGCCATCGGGCAGGCCATCACCACGGCGGCCGCGCAGTGCGCCGGCGCCGGCGAGCTCGCTCGCGCCCGCGACGTGGCGCGGCTGGGAGCGCGCTTCAACATCGGCGTCACGCTGGGCATCCAGGCGCTCATCCAGCTGTTCGCGCCGGCCATCGCGGCGCTCTACGGACTTGCGCCCGGTGCGCAGCTCGACATCGCGGTGCTCTACCTGCGCATCACATGCAGCGTGAACGGCCTGTTCTACGCGGCCATGTACAGCTTCGACTCGTTCGCGCTCGGGGCCGGCTCGCCGCGCCTCGTGCTGGCGAACTCACTCATCGATGCGTTCGCCGTGCGCTTCGGCCTGGCGTTTCTGCTCTCCGGTGCGCTCGGCTTCGGTTACGTGGGCATCTTTGTGGCGCAGGCCGCCTCTCCGGTGATCCCTGCCCTCATCGGCGGCGCATACCTGCGCCACTGGACGCGCTCGCGCGGGGTGGCGCAGGAAAAGTAGCCGGATTTGGCAAAACGGAACGCATATGCACCCAAAACGACCCTTCTGGAAGCCCGCGAGGCCAACCTTCCGGAAGAAATGCCTGGTGGCGAAATCCAGCGCGCCGAAGAGCGAGTGCATATGCGTTCCAAATTGCCAATCCGGTCGAAAAAACGTGCGTTGGCCCCGCGCGCTCTGACAATAGGGCAGGAACCTCCGCTGCGTCGCCTACGCCTTGGTCACCAGCTCATCCAGGGGGATACGGTCAGTGGCATGGCGATTGGGGCTCTTCCAGTCGCCGGCGGCGTGCCCCACGGCCAGGATGTTCACCGGAATGAGCGAGGCGGGCAGATCGAACGCCTCGCGCACCGTTGCAGGGTCGAAGCCGCAGATCCACAGGCTGCCGAGGCCCAGGTCGGCGGCCGCGAGCATCATGTGGTCACACACGATGGAGGCATCGATGTCGGTGGACACCATGCCGTCGACGGGGCGCTTCCACGCGCGCTCGGCGTCGGCGCACACGATGAACGCGAGCGGCGCGCCGTAGAAGTTGGCGCCGCGCGCGAGCTTCGCCAGCCCGTCTTCGCTCTCCACCTGGATGATGCGCACGGGCTGGCGGTTCGCTGCGGTCGGCGCGACGCGGGCCGCCTCCACGATAGTCGCGATCTCTTCCGGCTTCACGGGCGTGGGCTCGTAGGCGCGGATCGAGCAGCGCTGCTTGGCGAGGTTCAGAAACGACATGGAAGGCTCCTTCTCTCGTGCGGGTTCGCTTCGCCTTCCATGATAAGAAAAGCTATCGAACAAGCAAGTAGGCACCGAACAATAAGTGAGACAGTGATCCGGCGCAAGACCCGGCTTTCGTGCATAGAGACAGTTGTAAAGTTCTGCGCATCGTGCAATACTTGGCAGGGTAAGTTCTGCGCATCGTGCAAAGAGAGGATGCCATGCTGAAGCGAAAGGCGTACGACCGGCTTCTCGAATGGAAGAACGACCGCAACGGGAAGACTGCGTTGCTGGTTGAAGGAGCACGACGCGTGGGAAAGAGCACGCTTGTGGAGGAGTTCGGCCGCAACGAGTATGCCTCCTGCCTGATCATAGATTTTTTCCAGGTGCCCGCCGAAGTGAGGCACTATTTTGAGGACTATCGCACCGACTTCGACACGCTGTTCCTCTACCTGTCCACGTACTATGGAGTTGACCTGCACGAACGCGATACGCTTATCGTTTTCGACGAAGTCCAGATGTTTCCAACGGCTCGAGGCCTGCTCAAATACCTCGTGGCCGACGGACGCTACGACTACATCGAAACCGGGTCGCTGCTGTCCATCAAGCAGAACGTGGACGGCATCGTGGTTCCGTCCGAGGAGGAGTCCATCGAGCTCAATCCGCTGGATTTCGAGGAGTTCCTGTGGGGGATGGGCGAGGAAAAGCTGGCGACCCTTATCCGCAGGCAGTTCGAAGGCTTGAAGCCCCTGCCAGACGGCCTGCATCGCCGCGCTATGGGGCTTCTGAGAGAGTACGTCCTGGTGGGAGGCATGCCCGGCCCGGTGAGCATCTACGTGGAGCAGCGAAAGTTCGAGCCGGTTGATGCGGCGAAGCGCCAGATCCTCGACTTGTACCGCAACGACGTGGCGAGATTCGCGCGCGGCTACGAGTTCAAGGTGGTGTCGGTGCTCGACGGCATTCCGGGCCAGCTGTCAAAGCATGAGAAGAAGTTCACTCTAAGCTCCATCAGCAAGAGCGCGCGCATGAGAACCTATGAGGAGGCGTTCTTCTGGCTGGCCGACGCGCGCATGGCCAACATCTGCTTCGCCTGCTCGGATCCGGGCGTGGGCCTTTCGCTCAACATGACGCAATCTTCCTTGAAGTGCTATCTGGCGGACACGGGGCTGCTCGTTTCGCTTGCCTTCGCCGACAACGCCCGCACGGACGAGAGCGTGTATCGCGCCGTGCTGCGCGGCGAGATAGGGCTCAACGAGGGGATGCTCACGGAGAACGTCGTGGCCCAGATGCTTCATGCGAACGGGCATCGGCTGTTCTTTTATTCCCAGTCGGGGAAGAAGGAGGGCGAGGAGCGCATGGAGGTCGACTTCCTCATCGTGCGCCCTTACGCCGATGCGGCCATGAAACCTCGCGTTTGCCCGCTGGAGGTGAAGTCGCCCCGGCAGTACGGCACGAAGTCGCTCGACCGTTTCAAGAAGAAGTTCGGCAAACGCGTTGGGACCCAGTATGTTTTGCATCCCAAGCAGCTCAAGCTTGACGGCGACCGGGCGTACCTGCCGTTGTACATGGGATTCTGTCTGTGAGCGCAGGCGCGAATCATGAATGAGGAAGGGGCGAGCATGATGGATGCAGCGTCCGGCTTGACCGTGCTCATCGTGGAGGACGATGCGGACATCAGCGGCATCGTGGCCGATCACCTGGGGCATGCGGGATACGCGTGCACGCAGGCGTTCTCGGGCACGGAGGCGCGACTCGTGCTGGAGGCGGCGGCTGCGCGCGGCGAGGGCTTCGACGTGGTGGTGTGCGACCTCATGCTGCCGGGCCTTCCCGGCGAGGACATCGTGCGCCTCATCCGCGCGACCGACGCCGCCACGCCCATCATCGTGACTTCGGCGCGCACGGCCGCCACCGACAAGGTGGACCTGCTGAAGCTGGGGGCCGACGACTACCTGGCAAAGCCCTTCGACCTGGACGAGCTGCTCGCGCGCATCGAGGTGCAGCTGCGCCACCGCGGGCGTGCCCTCGCGCCGCAACCCGGCGGCGACGTGCTGCGCGCGGGCAGGTGGACGGTCGACCGCGCCGCGCGCACGCTGGCGGTGGACGGCGTGGACGTGCCCCTCACGCGCACGGAGTTCAACATCGTGGAGCTTCTGGCGGCGCACCCGAAGAAGGTGTACACGAAGCAGGAGCTCTTCGAGCTGGCCTGGGGCGAGCCCTTCGCCGTCGACGACAGCACCGTGAGCGTGCACGTGTCGAACATCCGCGCGAAGCTCAAGCCCACCGGCACCGACGGCTACATCCAAACGGTGTGGGGCCTCGGCTTCAAACTAGCCGCCGACGTGGGGTGAAGCTTCTTCAAACTTTCTTAAAGGGCGGTTTAACCTTCCTGAAAACCCGTTCCGTATGCTTGCTGGTATCATCGAACGGCAAGGGAAAGGAACGCGATGAACGTGGTTGAGACGCGCGGGCTGGCGAAGGCCTACCGCGGCAGACGCGTGGTGGACGATTTCGGGCTGCACGTGGCGCAGGGTGACATCTACGGGTTCGTCGGGAAGAACGGGGCGGGGAAGTCCACCGTCATGAAGATGATCTGCGGGCTGGTGACGCCCGACGAGGGCGAGATCGAGCTGTTCGGCGGCCGCATGGGCGAGGGCGCGCCGCGCGTGGGGGCGCTCATCGAGGCCCCGGGGCTCGTGCCCAACCTCTCTGCCCACGAGAACCTCATGGCGAAGGCCCTGGCCATGGGCGTGGCGGACGCCCCCGCGCGCTGCCGCGAGACGCTCGCCCTCGTGGGGCTCGAAGGCGTGGGCAGGAAGAAGGCCAAGGGGTTCTCGCTCGGCATGAAGCAGCGGCTGGGCCTTGCGCTCGCGCTGGTGGGCTCGCCCGACCTGCTGCTGCTCGACGAGCCGCTGAACGGCCTGGACCCCGAGGGCACGCGCGCCATGCGCAACCTCCTCGTGCGGCTGAACCAGACGCTCGGCGTGACGGTGGTCATCAGCTCGCACGTGCTCGACCAGCTCGACCGCGTGGCCACGCGCTTCGGCGTCATCGTCGAGGGCCGCATGGTGCGCGAGATGACCTCCGAGCAGATGCAGGCCGAATGCGGCGACAGCCTGCGCGTGCGCACCGCCGACCCGGCCCGCTCGCTCGCGCTGATGGAGGAGGCGTTTCCCCAGGCCACGCTGCGCGCGTTGCCCGACGGGGCCCTCTCCGTCGCGGGCGGTTGCGACGCGGCGGCCGTGTCGCGGCTTCTGCACGACGCCGACCAGACGGTGCTGGAGCTGAGCCCGGTGCGCCGGGACATCGAGGACTACTTCGTCGAGCTTATGGAAGGCGGTGCGCACCATGTTTAACCTGCTGAAATCCGATGTCTACCGGCTTGTGCACGGCAAGATGCTGTGGGTGGGCCTGGCCCTCCTCTCGCTCGTCGTGATGTGCGGCGCCGGCCTTGTATGGTTCGCCACCACCCCCGAGTTCGCCCAGATGGTGAACGATCAGACGTTGGAGGAGGCGCGCCAGAACGGGGCGACCATCACCATCACGTCGCCCAACGGCGCCGACCTCGACACGGCCGAGGTGCAGGCGCTCAACGAGAAAGTCCTCGGCAGCCGCACCTACTCCTACGGGAACACGTTCATGGTGGGCTTCCTCGGGCTGATCGCCGCGGTGCTGGCGGAGCTTCTGGCCTCGTCCGACTTCGAAACGGGGTTCGCGAAGAACGTGCTGGCGGGGCGCGGCGACCGCCGGGCGTACTTCGCGGAGAAGCTCGTGCTGATCGCGCTTCTGTGCGGGTTTCTCCTGCTGGCGGGCATGCTTCTGTCCGATGTGGCGTACGCGGTTCTCGGGTTCTCCTACGAGCGCACGGAGACGGCAGGCGAGTACTGGAGCTGGGCGGGCCTCTCGTGGCTCGTGCTGACGGCGTACGCGTTCCTCGCCGCGCTCATCGCGTGGGCGACGCGCAGCAAGGTGGCCGGCGTCGTGTTCGCGGCGCTCGTGCCCACGGGCTTCGTCGAATCGATGGCGCTGGGGGCGGCCGCCGTGCTCGCGCCGGCCATGCCGCTGGTGGGCGACGCGATGCAGTGGCTGCCGCTGTCCGTGCAGCAGCGGTTGGCGGCGGGAGGCACGGCACTGTTCGAGGCGGGTGGGTCCGCGGTGGCCGGGTTGTCGTCGGCGGCGCAAGGGCTTATCGTGTTCGGAGCGATCGCGGTGGTGTGCGCGGCGCTCGCGCTCACGGCGTGCCGGAGGAGGGACGTGTAGGATGCGGAGGGCGTGCGGATGACGTATGTGCTGGTGGGGATAGCGTGCCTTGCCGTCGGGGCGGGAATTGCGACGCTCTTCTTCCGCCGGGAGCTGCGTCGCATGGCGCGCTTCCTGCGCGAGCGCGAGGCGCGCAGCAACGCGCGCATGACGGTGGAGGCGCCGGGGCGGGCGTTCGCCGAGCTGGCCGAGGCGGTGAACGCCCAGCTGGACGCCGCGCAGCAGGAGCGGCTGGAGGACATCCGTCGCCAGCAGGAGTTCCAGCGCGACCTGGCCAGCCTCTCGCACGACATCCGCACGCCGCTCATGGGCGCGAAGGGGTACCTGCGCCTCGCCCAGGACGAGGGCGATGAGGCCGGGCGCGCCCGCCGGCTGGCCGCCGCCGAGGCGCGGCTCGACGACATGGGCGCGCTCTTGGACCAGCTGTTCGCCTACGCTCAGGCGAACGACCCCGAGCTCGATCTGGACCTCGTGCCCACGGCGGTGCTGCCCGTGCTGGCCGATGTGCTGGTGGGACAGTTCCCCGCGTTCGAGCAGCGCGGTTGGGAGCCGCGCGTGGACTTCGCCGACGAGGGCCTCACGGCCGACGTCGACGCCGAGGCTCTCGCGCGCATCTTCGAGAACCTGGTGGGCAACGCGCTGCGCCACGGCTCGGGGCCGCTCGCGGTAAAGCAGCGGAGCCGCAGCGTGACGTTCGCGAACGAGGTGGCCGACGCCGCCGCGCTCGACCCGGAGCGCCTGTTCGAGCGCTTCTACCGCGCCGACGCCTCCCGCACGGCGCCCGGAAGCGGCCTCGGCCTGGCCGTGTCCGCCAGCCTTGCCGCCGCCATGGACATGCGCATGAGCGCGCGCCTCGAGGGAAACTTGCTGGTCATCGAGCTGGCCCTGCCGGAGTAAATCCTCCCTTGCGCATCGAGGCGAAGTGGCGTACTATACATACCGTTGGTATGTAAGTGGGATCAAGGACACGGCGCGAGTGTTTCACGTGAAACATTCGTTCGCCTGACGAAGCGAGAGGGAGTGGCCATGGCGCGCAACAAGTACCCCGAGGAGACGGTGAGCCGCATCCTCGACGTGGCATTGCGCCTGTTCCGCGAGAAGGGCTTCGAGCACACCACCATCCAGGACATCGTCGATCGGCTCGACGTGACGAAGGGCGCGGTATACCACCACTTCAAGTCGAAGGAGGAGATCCTCGACGCGGCCATCGACCGCGAGAGCGAGCCCCTCATGCGGCTTTTGGTGCAAATCCGCGACGATGCGCGCATGACCGGCCTCGAGAAGATGCAGGCCCTGTTCGAGGCGTCGATGGACGGCCCGCAGCTGCCGCTGAGCGCCGAGGTGGCCGTCGATCCCGACCCGGTGAAGAACAGCCGCATCCTAGGCATGCAGTACCAGTCGATCATCGACGAGGTGGCGCCGCAGTTCGTGGAGCCCATCATTCGCGAGGGCATGGCCGACGGCACCATCCGCACGGAGTACCCGCAGGAGATGGCCGAGGTCATCCTCATACTGGCGAACCTGTGGGTGAGCCCCGCGGTCCGCATGACCGACGCCGAAAGCCTGCGCCGCCGCATGGACTACTACGTGGAGCTGCTGCACCTCATGGGCCTCGACGTGCGGCCCGGCCGCATCACCGGCATGCTCGAGCAGTTCCGCGACGGCTACGAGCGCAAGCTCAAGGAACGCGAGAAAGGGAAGGGGGAGGACTGAATGTTTCACGTGAAACATCTGCGTATTGAGAACGAATGTTTCACATGAAACATTCGAGCTGAAAGGGCAAGCGCCGTTCGCGGAGGCTTGCCGCTCGCCCGCTGCCTCGACGCAGCATCTTTTTTGACCAAGATACATACCAACCGAAGGTATGAAAGAGAGAGGGAGCAAGCATGGGAAGCCTTTTGAACCCATCGTTCGTATCGGTGATCTTCTCGCAGATCGCGTCGCTGTTCGGCAACGCGGTGCTGCGGTTCGCCCTGCCGCTGTACGTGTTGAATGTGACGGGGTCGGCTGCGCTCATGGGGGCGGTGACGGCGGTGGCGTGGCTGCCGTATCTGGTGCTCACGCCCATCGGCGGGGTGGCGGCCGACCGCGTGAACAAGCGCCGCATCATGGCGGTACTCGACGCCATCATGGCTGTGACCTGCGGCGCGTACCTCGCGCTCGACGGCGTGATCGACCTCATCGGCATGTCCATCTGCGCGCTCATCATCCTGTGGGCGGTGCAGAGCATCTACCAGCCCACGGTGCAGTCGGCCGTGCCTTTCATCGTGCCGCGCGAGAGCATCGTGCGCGCCACCGCCATCGTGAGCCAGATCAGCGCGCTGTCAGGCCTCGTGGGCCCCGTGATTGGCGGGCTGGTGTTCGGATTCTTCGGCCTCGAGCCTGTGGTGGCGGTGTCGGGCGTGGCGTTCGCCGTGTCCACCCTGCTCATCGTGGCATTCGTGCGCATCCCGCACACGCGCGTGGAGCGCAGCCAGGGAATCGTGCGCACCGTGGCGGGCGACATCGCCGAGAGCTTCGCCTTCCTGCGCCGCGACCGCCCGGTCATCCTCAAGGTAATCGTGCTGGTGGCGGGCATCAACGTGAGCGTGTCGGCGTTCATCATCATCGGCGCGCCCGTCACCGTGACGCAGATACTCGGGCTGCCGAACCAGTACATGGGCTTCGCGGAGGGAGCGCTCGCGCTCGGCGGCCTGGCGGGCGGCATTCTGGTGGGGGTGCTGGCGAAGCGGCTGAGCCTGCGCCAGGCACCGGTGTTCCTGTTCGTCGCCGGGCTCACCATGCTGCCCGTGGCGCTCGTGCTGGCCGGCGCGCTGCCCACGATGGCGGCCTACGGCGTGCTGGTGGCGAGCCTGTTCGCCTGCATGGCATGCGCCACCATCTTCAGCATCCAGGCCATCTCGTTCATTCAGCTGGAAACGCCTCCGCACCTGGTGGGGAAGGTGATCGCGCTGGCCATGGCGCTGGCGAACTGCGCGCAGCCGGTGGGGCAGCTGGTGTACGGCGGCCTGTTCGACGCGCTGCGCAGCAACCTGGTGCCGGTGGCGCTGGGCACGGGCGCGGTGGCGCTCGTCATCGCCGTGGTGACGTACCGCGTGCTGAAGAAGGGCCTGGCGAACCTGCCCGAGCAGGTGCCCGTCGCAGCTCCCGCGCCCGCCGGCGCGGACGCGGGAGCATGCGAGGCCGACGCCTAGGCCTGCTCGAGCGTGACGGCAGTGCCGGACGCCGTCACCATGAGCATGTTGCCCTGCCCCAGCACCTCGTAGTCGATGTCCACACCCACCACGGCGTGCGCGCCCATGGCGGCGGCGCGCTGCTCGAGCTCGGCGAGGGCCTCGGAGCGGGCCTGCGTGAGCTCGTGCTCGTAGCCCTCGCTGCGCCCGCCCACGATGTTGCGGATGCCCGCGCCGAAGTCGCGCAGGAAGTTAATGCCGGTGATGACCTCGCCGAACACGATGCCGTAGTAGCCGTTCACACGGTAGCCGTCGACGGAGGGGGTGGTGGTGACGATCATGCTGGTTCCTTTCAACAGGTTGCCGTACGGCGAGAAGTATAGCCGCCAACCTCTAAGAAACCGCCCGAATTCGCGTTAAGAAAGTATGAAGAGGGGCGTGACAAAGGGACGGGACGGCGTCCCTTTGTCACGCCCCTCTCACTCCCCGGCCAGGGCGAGCTTCGCCTTCACTATGCGGACGGCGGACTGGTCGATGCGGTCCTCGGAGAGCTCGCCGGCGCTTATGGCGTCGAGGACGCCCTGGTAGGCGGCGGCGAAGTCCTCCGGCATCAGCACGAGGTCCGCGCCGGCCGAAAGCGCCGCGACGCCCGCCCGGTCGGGCGTGCAGAAGTCGCCGACCGCGCCCATGGACAGCGAGTCGGTGATGATCAGGCCCTGAAAGCCCAGTTCGTCGCGCAGAAGGTCGGTGACGATGGTCGGGTTGAGCGAGGCCGGCACGTCGTCGCCCGTGGCGTTCGGCGCGGTGAGGTGGCCCACCATGACCATCGGCACGCCGGCGTCGATGGCCGCCTCGAAGGGCACGAGCTCCCATTCGCGCAGCTCGTCGAGCGTCTTCTCGCTGACGATGGCGCCCTCGTGGCTGTCGCCCATCACGCCGCCGATGCCGGGGAAGTGCTTGGCGGCGCACAGCACGCCCGCCTCCGCGAAGCCTTCCACCTGCGCGGATACCATGCTGCCCACAACCGCGGGGTCGCTTCCGAACGAGCGCAGCGCCATGACGTCGGCGGCCGGGTCGCCGCAGATGTCGGCGTCGGGTGCGAAGTCCAGGTTGAAGCCCAGCTCGCGCAGGTAGCCGCCGATGGTCGCGGCCACGGCCTTCGCCTGCGCCGGGTCGCCCGTCGCACCCACGTCGGCCATGTTCCCCGCGTTGGGCACGGCGAAGCCGGGGTTGCCGCCGATGCGGCTCACGGTGCCGCCCTCCTCGTCCACGCCCACGAGCAGCGGCAGCCCGCACGCCTCCTGCGCGTACGCCTGGGAGTTCGCAATCATCTCGCGCGTCTGGTCGGGGTCGAGCAGGTTCTTCTGGAAGTACACGAGGCCGCCCACCGGATGGGCGGCGAGCGCCTCCTCGGTGACGGGGCCCGCCTGCGTCACGGCGTCCACCCCGGTAAGGGCCTCGGGCGTGACCACGAACAGCTGCGCCACCTTCTGCTCGAGCGTGAGCGAGGCCGTCTTCCGCGCGGCGCGCTCGTCGAGCGTCGGCGCGGGCGCGGGTGCCGGGGGCGACGACGTGCCCGCGCCCTCGTCGCGCACGTTGTCGAACTCGGGCGCGCCCACGTCGGGGGCGTCGGTCGAAGCGGGCGCGGAGCATCCGGCGGCGCAGCAAAGCATCGTCAAAGCCAGGGCCACGACGGCCGTCCTTCCCCATAGCTTTCCCTGTTCGATCAGGCTCATCGCGCCCCTCCTTCGCAATCGGCAAAAGCGCGAACCAGTATAGGCGCGCGACGGGGCCCGCTCGCGCAGAGCCCGTCGCTTCACGTGAAAGTTGAGTGCGCGGCCGCAGACGTCGCTTCCGCTAGCGCCGGTTGAACGGCACGAGGGTGGCGGGGATGCCGCCTTCCATCACCACGCGCGGCTCGCCCTTGATGAGCGGGCGGAAGTAGTCGAGGGCCTCCGGCGCGATGCCCTGGTAGTTCGGCAGGATCCACTCGGCGGGGAAGTGCCGCACGAAGTTCGCGAACTCGGCTGCCGGCGCGGCGAAGAACTTCGCGTTGTAGAAGCCCTCCGCAGCGGCCGCCTCGTCGCGGCGCACGCCCACCACCTGACCGGTGAACGCCGGGTCGGCGCTGCGCATGTGGGCGCTCAGCCCCAGCTCCCAGGCCTCGGTGCGGTCGACGATGCTCTGCGCGAAGTTGCTGGAGCGCGCCGCGCGCGAGAGGTCCTGCACGATGCCGCGCGGCACGATGCCCGCGTCCACGATCATCTGCTTGATGGTGGCCGCGGCACCCCCCAGCACGGCGTGCGCGAACCCGTCGTTGGCCGCGTTGCCGGCGGAGAGATACGTGCCGTCCGCGTAGTGCGCGCCCTCGGACGTGACGATGTAGCACTTGCCCTTCTCGTCGAATTTCTTCTGCACTTCGGCCAGGAACGCCTCGCGGTCGAAGTCCACCTCGGGCAGCACGAGCAGATCCACGTCGCCGGTCATGCAGCAGCTGGCGGCGAGCCACCCCGCGTCGCGGCCCATGGCCTCGAGCACGAACACCTCGGGGCGCGTGTAGGCGGCGTAGTCCAGGTACGTGGCGTGCGTGATCTCGCAGGCCACCTTCGCCGCGCTCGGGAAGCCGGGGCAGTGGTCCACGGGCACGAGGTCGTTGTCCACCGTTTTCGGGATGCCGATGAAGCGCTTGTCCGGCGCGTTGTCGCGCGCCCACTCGGCCAGCGCGTCCACGGTGTCCATGGAGTCGTTGCCGCCGATGTAGAACATCGTCGTGATGTCGTGCGCGTCCATGACCTCGGCCAGGCGGCGGTAGTCGGCGTCGTTGCCGCGCTTGAGCTTGTAGCGGCACGTGCCGAGCGCCGACGACGGCGTCTGCTGCAACAGTTCGATGTCGCGGCCGGTGAGGTCGGTGAGGTCGTAGAGCTGGCCGTCGAGCGTTCCCTCGATGCCGTACAGGCCGCCGTACACGCGGTCGTACACGGGGTTCAGCTGGTTGGCGCGCACGACGCCGGCCAGGCTGGAGTTGATGACGGCTGTGGGGCCACCGGATTGAGCGATGAGGCAGTTGCCCATGACGTGCTCCTGTTCTCTTCGGTAGCTGCAAAGTATCGCGCGACGAGGCCTTTTCGTCAACTTCTTGCGCCCTCGGCCTCGCAAAAGGCCGCTTGAAGTCCGCAATAGGCGGTTACCTCGCTCAGGCGCAACCTGGCCAGGCGCAGGCCAAAGGCGGTTGGGCAAAGCCGGGCCGTCAGAGCGAGAGGAGCTCCCAGGTTGTCATCCTGCACGCTCCGCTCAGACAAAATGGTCTTATGCGTCAGTCCGCGCCGCGCAGTTCAGCGCTCGGCACGAAGGCTTGCAGCTCGGGAAGCAGCGCGCGCAGGTCGTCGGGGTTCCAGGCGTGGAAGCGGCCGGGTCCGGCCAGCACGCCCTCGGCGTCCACGTAGCTTTGCAGGAACCACGCCGGCGCGCCCTCGATCCACCGGGCGAGCGCGCGCAGGTCGTCGGGCTCGTGCAGCTCGCGCACCACCGTGGTGCGGAACTCGAACGGCACGTTGCCGCCCATCAAGAGGTCGATCGACGCGCGCACGGCGGCGAGGTCGAGCCCCTCGATGCCGCACGTCTCCGCGTAGCGCGCGGGCGCGTTCTTCACGTCCATGGCCACGTAGTCCACCAGGCCCGCGTCCAGAAGCGCGCGCAGCCGGTCCGGGAAGCTGCCGTTCGTGTCCAGCTTCATGGCGTAGCCCAGCTCGCGCGCGGAGGCGCAGAACTCGGCGAGGCCCGGCTGCATGAGCGGCTCGCCGCCGGTGACGCACACGCCGTCGAGCAGCCCCTGGCGCTTGCGCAGGAACGCGAGCACCTCCTCGACGGGGATGTCCTGTGCGCCTGCGCCGCCGCCGGTTACGAGATCGGCGTTGTGGCAGAACGGGCAGCGGAAGTCGCAGCCGGGCGTGAACACGGTGGCCGCCGTGCGCCCGGGGAAGTCGAGCAGCGTGAGCTTCTGCAGGCCGGCGATGCGCATGGCTATCTCGCCTCCGTTGCGCTTGCGCTTGCGGGCAGCGGGTTCGCCTTGCCGGTGAGCCTGTCGATGTCGAGTGCCCACACGGCCGTGTTCGGCCCCTCGTTCTCCATCGCGTGCCCGATGTCATGCTTGTGCGCGGGCACGTACTTCATGCACAGCGCCACGAGCGCGTGCTTGAACTCGGCGGGGTCGTTCACCTCGCGCATGCGCCCGTACGCGATGGCCGAGCGGTAGCCCGTGGAGAAGTCGCCGTCTTCGAAGAACGCCTGCACCCCCGTGACCGCCGTCGCGCAGGCACGTGCGTCGCGGCGGAAGCAGTCCGTCTTGAGGCCGCCCTCGCGCGCAGCGTGGAAGTACAGCGCGTCGCCGAGCCGCGCGAACGACAGCGGCACGTTGTAGGGCATGCCGTCCTCGTCGACGGTTGCGACGGCGGCGAACGGGGCGGCGTCGAGCACGCCGAGCGCCTCGTCACGCGAGAGGGCACGATCGGCGCGCCGCATCGGACGATAGGTCATGGCAGGTTCCTTCCTCAGGGCTGGAGCGTTCCCCATCATAGCCCGTCGCGCGCGCAGGGGCAAATGTCCCAAATGGGGACTGTCCCCATTTGGGACATTTGCCCTCGGGGCGCTTGGCGCTCCCGCCCGCCGAAATCCACGGGAAACGGATAGTCGCAGGTGGCTGTTTTCGCGGCCCGCTTGCCGGCCTCGCGAGCGGTTTGTTCTATTCTCGCAGGTCGCTTTTCGTAGAGCTCCGCGAGGCCTGGCGCAAAAGCCCAGATGGCAAAATACACCACCAAATACACCATATCTTGTTATTCCAACGAATTTCATCTTCAACATGTAGATGACAGGCGTTGACGGGGCCGCGCGACGCTGGTAGGGTATGAGCTACCGATTCCCGACCGATCGCCTACCTCAGCAGCGCCGCGCAGGCGCCATGCCGCACGCGATCGACCAATCGAAGAAGAAACGCAGAATCAAGCGAAAAGGAGCGAGCATGTACGAGGTTCAGAAGCGCGACGGAAAGATCGCGGAGTTCGACATCGTCAAGATTTCGGCTGCCATCGCCAAGGCGTTCGACGCGCTGGAGAAGCAGTACCACCCGTCGACCATCGACCTTCTGGCTCTCAACGTCACCGCCCATTTCGAGCCGAAGATCAAGGACGGCATCGTCTCGGTCGAGGACATCCAGGACAGCGTGGAGGAAGTGCTCTCTACCGCCGGGTACGCCGACGTGGCGAAGTCCTACATCCTCTACCGCCGCCAGCGCGAGAAGGTGCGCAACGCCAAAGCCACGCTGCTCGATTACAAGGACCTCGTGGACCAGTACGTCAAGGTGGAGGACTGGCGCGTGAAGGAGAACTCCACGGTCACGTACTCCGTGGGCGGCCTCATCCTGTCGAACTCCGGCGCCATCACGGCCAACTACTGGCTCTCCGAGATCTACGACGACGAGGTGGCCGCCGCGCACCGCAACGCCGACATCCACCTGCACGACCTGTCCATGCTCACCGGCTACTGCGCCGGCTGGTCCTTGAAGCAGCTCATCCAGGAGGGCCTCGGCGGCGTGCCCGGCAAGATCACGTCGAAGCCGGCCAGCCACCTGTCCAGCCTCTGCAACCAGATGGTGAACTTCCTCGGCATCATGCAGAACGAGTGGGCCGGCGCCCAGGCGTTCAGCAGCTTCGACACCTACCTCGCGCCGTTCGTGAAGATCGACGACCTCACCTACGACGAGACGAAACAGTGCGTGGAAAGCTTCGTGTTCGGCGTGAACACCCCCAGCCGCTGGGGCACGCAGGCGCCGTTCTCCAACATCACGCTCGACTGGGTGTGCCCGGCCGACCTGCGCGACCAGCCGGCCATCGTGGGCGGCGAGGAGATGGACTTCACCTACGGCGAGTGCCAGCGCGAGATGGACATGGTGAACAAGGCGTTCATCGAGATCATGATCGAGGGCGACGCGAACGGCCGCGGCTTCCAGTACCCCATCCCCACCTACTCCATCACGAATGACTTCGACTGGTCGGAGACGGAGAACAACCGCCTGCTGTTCGAGATGACCAGCAAGTACGGCACGCCCTACTTCTCGAACTACATCAACTCCGACATGGAGCCCTCCGACGTGCGTTCCATGTGCTGCCGCCTGCGCCTCGACCTGCGCGAGCTGCGCAAGAAGTCCGGCGGGTTCTTCGGAAGCGGCGAGTCCACGGGCTCCATCGGCGTCGTGACCATCAACATGCCGCGCATCGCCTACCAGTCGGTCGACGAGGCCGACTTCTACCGCCGCCTCGACCACCTGATGGACGTGTCGGCGCGCTCGCTCAAGACGAAGCGCGAGGTCATCACGAAGCTGCTGGACGCGGGCCTCTACCCCTACACGAAGCGCTACCTGGGCACGTTCGAGAACCACTTCAGCACCATCGGCCTGGTGGGCATGAACGAGGCGTGCCTGAACGCCAGCTGGCTGCGCGCCGACATGACGCAGCGGGAGGCGCAGGAGTTCACGAAGGGCGTGCTCAACCACATGCGCGACCGTCTGGCCGACTACCAGGAGAAATACGGCGACCTGTACAACCTTGAGGCCACGCCGGCCGAGAGCACCACATACCGCTTCGCCAAGCACGACAAGGAACAGTTCCCGAACATCATCACGGCCAACGACCAGGGCAAGCCGTACTACACGAACTCGTCGCACCTGCCGGTGGGCTTTACCGACGACATCTTCAGCGCGCTCGACGTGCAGGACGAGCTGCAGACGCTCTACACGTCCGGCACGGTGTTCCACGCCTTCCTTGGCGAGAAGCTGCCCGACTGGCAGAGCACGGCCACGCTCGTGCGCAAGATCGCCGAGAACTACAAGCTGCCGTATTACACCATGTCACCCACGTATTCCGTGTGCAAGAACCACGGCTACATCGCCGGTGAGGTGTACGAGTGCCCGTGCTGCCACGAGGAGACCGAGGTGTACTCGCGCATCACCGGCTACTACCGCCCGGTGAAGAACTGGAACGACGGCAAGGCCCAGGAGTTCGCCGACCGCGTGGAGTACGACCTGGCGCATTCGCAGATCCACCCGCATGAGGAGCGCGAGGCCGTCGCCGTCTCCGACGACGTCGCCGCCGCGCTGGGGGAGGCCGCTCCGGTCGCGCCCACGCGCAGCACGCTTCCGGCGGGCCTCTACCTGGTGGCCACGCGCACGTGCCCGAACTGCAAGCACGCCGCGGCGCAGATGGACGAGGCGGGCATTGCCTACGAGGAGCTCCTGGCCGAGGAGAACGTCGAGCTGGCGCAGCGCCATCGCATCATGCAGGCGCCGACGCTGCTGGAGGTGGGCCAGGACGGCTCCGTGGACATCACGGCCGGCGCGGCGCCGGTGTTCCAGAAGATCAATGCGATGCGCGCCCAGGTGCTCGCGTAGGGGCGAGCGCTTGCGAGCGAACTGATGCAAGGGCCGGGTCGATGCGATCCGGCCCTTTTGGGTCCGAATCTTCAACATGAACGAAATTTACGTACGAATGTTCCTTTTTGTGTGCTAGAATAGCTTCAGAAACGAGCCAGTGCAAGCGCGTCCTGCTTTTGTCGGGATGCCCATAGATGGCGGCGGGTTCCGCGCCGTCCGTACCACGCTTGCAAGATCCTCGAAGCCAACGGAATGCCCTTCGCGCCGCCGCGCTTTGCGCGCGCATGCGCGACGCGTGCCCGAAGGGGACGAGAGGAGCGAGGCATGGACGATTCGATGGCACGGAGCGACGCGGCGGTGTACGACTCGGTGCGCGGCACGCTCGAGGCGGCGCGGAGGAGGGCCGCCGTCGCCGTGAACGACGCCATGGTGGAGGCGTACTGGGAGGTCGGCCGCCAGATCGTGGAGGCGCAGGGCGGCCGCGCCGAGTACGGCAAGCATCTCATGGAGTACCTGTCCGAACGACTGACGAAGGAGTTCGGGAAGGGGTTCACCGAGCGTGCGCTTCGACATATGAGGCAGTTTTACATCGCGTTCCCAATTCGGAACACACTGTGTTCCGAATTGAGCTGGTCCCACTATCGCCTGCTCATACGCGTGGAGGACGAGAAGAAGCGCCTGTTCTACATGCGCGAGGCCGTCGACCAGCGCTGGACGGTGCGCCAGCTCGACCGCGAGATCCATTCCTTCTACTACGAGCGCTTGCTTGCGACGCGCGAGGAGGGGCGCGAGTCCGTCCGGCAGGAGGTCAAGGTGCTCGAGCCTCCCACCAAGGCCGACGGCTTGCTCAAGGATCCCTACGTGCTCGACTTCCTCGACATGGGCGGCCGCACCGACTACCGCGAGGACGAGCTCGAGCAGGCGCTCATGGACCGGCTCCAGGAGTTCCTCTTAGAGCTCGGCAAGGGCTTCGCATTCGTCGCGCGCCAGCAGCGCATCGCCACGGAGACGGAGAACTACTACGTCGACCTCGTGTTCTACAACTGCATCCTGAAATGCTACGTGCTCATCGACCTCAAGACGGGCAAGATCACGCCGCAGGACGTCGGCCAGATGGACTTCTACGTGCGCCTGTTCGACGATCGCTGCACGCAGCCGGACGACAACCCCACCATCGGCATCATCCTCTGCGCGACGAAAGACGCCACCGTGGCTCGATACTCGGCGCTTGCCGACGGCAAGGGACTCTTCGCCTCGCGCTACACGCTGTGCCTTCCAACTGAAGAGGAGCTTGCCCGCGCCCTCGAACCCACAAGCGCGCTGTTCCTGGAGTGAGAATCGAGGCCATCCACCGTTTCCTACAGGTTGAGCGTAGGGCAAGGGCAGAGCCCTTGCCGCCACTGAGGCGAAGCCGGCGGCTACTCCTCGTCGAGCTCGACGATGGTGAAGAGCGAGGGCGGCTCGGAACGGTCCGGCGAAGCATAACAGGCGTCCCAATAGGCGTTGATGCGCTGCTCTACGTCGTCGACGGGCACGATGGCGTACGTCTTGGTCTGGGTAGAGCCGTCCTCGAACGTAGCGGTCAGATGGAGGCGGCATTGCGCGAGCGTGCGCGCCGCCTCCAGGTCGAGGGCCTTCCCGCATTCGTAGAAGAGGAGGTGGGCGTCGCCGCCGTTGCCCATGTCGTACCTGGCCTGCTTCGCTGCTTCCGGCACGGGGAATCCCAGGTAGATGCTGTAGATGCGATCGTCTTGGATGCCCCGCTGGTCGTCGTAGTCGAACGTGACGGCCTTGGTGTAGCTGTACGCCGACGTGTTTCCGGCGTCGATCTCCTCCTGCGTTCTGGGCCGCATGCCCTTCTCGAGGTCGATCGTCTCGAAGTAGGCGTGGTCGCCCTCTATCTCGTAGGCGACGCTTGCGACGTTGCGCCCCGAGCATTCCAGGTTGAAGCCGTACTTGAACCCGCTCCACTCGTCGTAGGCGGTGAACTGGCCCGTCTCGGGATCGTAGAAGGCTCCGCTGTTCCCGCCGGTGCCGAGGAAATCGTCGGCGCTCAAAGTGGCGGCCGTCCCCGGCTGGATGCCCGCCCCTTCGGCAGCGTAGGCGGCGAGGAAGAACGTGTTGCCCCCTTCGTCGTCAGGCGAAATGAGGCCGGGCGCGCCCCACACGAGGCCTCCCGCGACGGCGACGGCCGCCAGCGCGAGGCAGGCCGCGGTGGCAAGGCCCTTGGAGAGCGACCGCTGGGTCCTCTTGGCGCGAACCGACGGCCTTGCGGCCTGGGAATTCCTGCGGCGGCTTCGGGCCTCGCTCAGCACGGCCTCACGCAGGGGAGCTGGCGCATGCGTCGCGCCCATCATCGAACGGTAGTCGTCGAGGTTCGGTTTGCGCTCGTTCATCGGTCGGCTCCTTTCCAGGGGTTCGGGGATCGTTCGGTTCGGCGCGGTCCGCCTCCATGGACGTCCGCAGCTGCTCGCGCGCCCGGTGGAGCCGCGTGCGAACGGTGGCCGGTTGGCACCCGACGATGCGCGCGATCTCGTCGGTGGAGTAGCCCTCCACGTAGAACAGGTGCACGGCCGCGCGCAGATGCTCGGGCAGCGTGCCCACCACCTCCCACACGTCCGAGCGGAACGGCTCGGGCGCGGCCGCGCGCGCCTGCTCGGCCCCCAGCCCCTCGGTGCGGCGGTTCCAGCTCGATCGGGCCAGGTCGTGGCAGCGGTTGACGGTGACGCGCAGAAGCCACGCCTTCAGGTGCTCGTCGCTCTCGAACGGCGTGGCGTCTTCGAGCAGCCGCAGGAACACGTCCTGGTACACGTCGTCGGCGTCGCTCGGCGAGCCCGTCTGCGCGAGCGCAACGCGGTACACGGTGTCGCCCCACGCGTCCATGGCGCGGGCGAGGAACGCGTCCGAGCGCAGCGGCTGCGGTTCGTCGCGCCCGGACGCGCGGCTCTTGTTTCGTTGAAATGGCAAGCGCATGCATTCACCTCTCTGGCAACAATACGGCCTGCCGCCCGAGATTGTTCCGGGGAAAGCAAAAAAAAGCCGCCCGTTGCTGCGAGCGGCTTTTTTGGCATAAAAGGGGACAGTCCCCCTTTATGCCATTTTCGAAGGGTGGAGCCGAAGCCTACGCGACTGCGCCCACGCGCACGGCCTTCTCGCGGCCCGCCTCGTCGTCGTAGTACACGAACGCGAGGTCGGGATCGGCCAGCGCCTCGTCGGGCACGACGAAGAGCATTGCGAACTCGCGCGTCTCTCCTGGCTGCATGACCTGGAACAGGAAGTGCGTGTCCCAGCCCGGCTCCTCATGTCCGCTGCGCCAGAGCATCTTATCGCCGGCGGTCGCCAAGCGCGTGAGATAGGCGTCTCCGTCGTCGGCCTTGGCCTCGAGTGTGGCGAAGTACCCCGACCCCAGGTACGCCTCGGCAGCCTGGTCGGACTCGTTCACGACGGTCTGCGTGAGCAGCACGTACGAGAACCCGTCGGTGAGCGTGCCGTCCGCAGCGATGGAGTAGCCGCCCCGCTCGTTGTCGATGTGATCGAGCGTGGGATCGTAGCGGCCGCCCGCCTCGTAGTACCTCAGCATATCAGTGATGGCCGCGCCCTCGGGCAAGGCGTCGAGGCGCTCGATGCGCTCGTAAGTGCGCACGACGTCGGCCCGGTCGAGCCGGTTCCCGTCAGCATCGAGCACGTTGCCGACGCCCGGGAACGGCGTTCCCAGCTCGCCCACGGCGTCCTTGGGCAGATCCGGTCCGCGCGTAGTGTCGATGTCGCCCGCGTCAACCGGTTGCGGCGGGGCCTCGATGACCTGCGGCTTCGTCAGCGGCTCGACCAGCTCGGGATGGGACGCCTCTCCGCAGGGGAAGGCCCCGTCGTTCTCCTCGGCCACCAGCCCGTAAAGCGTGTGGATGAGAGCTGCGTCGCCCTCCCCGCTGGCGGCGAGCGCGCGGTACTCCTCGTCGGACTCGGCCACGATCTGCGGCACGAGCTCGAGCATCTTGTTCATGCCGTTCGCCACCGTGACGAGGTTCGCCTTGAAGTCGGCCGCATGCAGGTCGATCACCTGCGTCTCGCAGCGCCCATCGTGGAACGTCACCGTGACGGTGAGCTGCGCGCCGTCGAGCGTGTCGAGCGCGGCGTCCAGATTTGCATCGGGGTCGACCGCAGGGTCGGACGGGTCGACCGCGTCGAACGGCTCGTTCGTCCACAGCCCGAACGCGTACTCGTCAAGCGTGGCATCGGTTGCGGTACCGGCGTTCGCGTCGGTGTCCACCGTGGCCCCGAGGCGCTGGTAGAGGTTCACCTTGCGCGCCATGCTCGGGTCGCCGCGCAACTTGTCGGCGTTCTCGTCGTCGGGGTTCACCGCCTCGTGGAACAGCACGCCCGCCACGTGGTCGTACGCGCCCAGAAGCTCGCCTTGGCCGCGCTTGGTCGGCTTCCACGAGTCCACCTCCTGCGCGAGCGCGGGGTTGCTCTGCGCGGTGAATTCCTCGCTCGTCACGCGGTACAGCTCGCCGCGCGAGACGTTCGCCTGGATGCGGGCGATGCCCTCGCCCTCCACGCGGAACACGCAGCCGGTGTAGAACCCCTCGTTCGCGTACTCGTCGGGGTTCGGCGAGACGAAGCGCTGCGTCTCGGTCTCGCAGTTGAAGGCGATCATGCCCTGGGAGCCGTCGGGCAGAAGCGCGTCGTCGATGCCGCCGTACGCCTTGAGCGTGAACGAGGACGACGCGTCGGCGCCGCCAAGCGGGCTCAAGGAGGGCCACGCGAGCGTGAGCCCCGTGACCATCAGCGCGGCGGCGAGGCATGCCGCAGCGGCCAGCTTCAGGCGCGACGGACGTTTAGGAGAGCGGCGGGAGCCGGCTTCTCGCGCCACGCGCCGCTCTTGGTTGGCCTGTTCGAGCACACGCTCAAGCAGGGGGTCGGATACATTCACCTGCCGCATTCTCGCAGCATAGTCTTTGCCGGGATCGTAGCTCATGGGAAGCCTCCTTTCCGGGGGAGGTAGAGGGCGGGTTGAGGGGTCGGGGTTCTGCGGGCGCGCTGGGCGGCATCGGGTCGGCGAGTGCCTTCTTGAGCGCTTCGCGGGCACGGTGCAGCCGGGTTCGCACGGTGGCGGGAGGACAGTCGACGATGCGCGCGATCTCCTTGGTGGCGTATCCCTCGACGTAGTGCAGGTGCACGACGGCGCGCAGATCGTCCGGCAGCTGGCCGACGACCTCCCAGACGTCGGACGCGAACAGGTCGGGGGCCTCGATGGTCGTGGCGTTGCCGTCAAGCTGGTCGCAGGCGCGCCGCTTTCCCGATCGTTGCAGATCGTGGCACCGGTTGACGGTGACGCGGAGAAGCCAGGCTTTGAGGTGCTCCTCGTCGCGGAACGCGGTGCGATCCTTCAGCAACCGCAGGAACACGTCTTGGAACACGTCCTCGGCGTCGGCGGGGCTGCGCATCTGGTTGAGCGCGAGGCGCAGCACGGTGGATCCCCAGCGGCGCATCGCCTCCTCGAGGAATTCGTTTGAGCGCAACCCGATCGAGGGGTCTTCCCCTTGGGAGCCGAGAGCCCTCGTGGCGCGGGTTGGTTTGGCACGGGTATGTTCGGGCACGTTTTTCACCTCCTTGACCATAACACGCCCGCCCTGTCGCAAATGTTCACACCGAAGGGGAAACGGCAGAAGCGGCGCCAGAAACGCTCCGGGTTAGGCCGATCTTGATGACGCAGGACGGGGGTAATGTCATCCTGCTGCTGCGTCATTCTGCCAAACGCGTTGCTCGCTGCGGCTCAACCGTGCTTCAAGGCACACCTGCGCCGCGGCCCGAGCGCGTTATACTGCGAGTGGAAGCCGGGACGCGAAAGGGGGCGGGCATGCAGGTGGATGCGGCAAGAAGGACGAGGCTGCTGGTAGCGGCCACCGTCGTAGGGTTCGGGCTGCTGCAGGGTGCGCGGCTGCTCGACCTGGGCACGGGACCGTACTCGCCGGAGCCCTACGCCGTCGTCGGCGTGGCGGCGGGCGGCCTCGCGTATCTGGGCGTCGCCGTTCTCTCCTACCTCGGGCGGCTCGACCGCGCGATGCCGCTGTTCGTCGGCGGATGCTGCGCGCTGGCGGCGCGCGTGGTGCTGGCCGCCTACCCCGAGACGCTCGGTATCGTTCCCTTCACGGCGGCGCTTGCGGGCGGCGTGGGGTGGGCGCTCATCATCCTGTGCTGGATGCAGGTGCTCGCCAGCTACCGTCCCAGCTGGGCGGTGCCCATGATCGCGGCCGGCTACGTGGTGGACACGCTGCTCGTGCCGGCGAGCACGGCTCTGTTCCCGGGCGGGCGTGACGTCGTGTTCATCGTGGCCCTCGCGGCATCGCTCGTCATCTTGGGCATATGTATGCGCGCGGGCGAGTCGGTGGCCAAGGTGATGATGCCCCACGACGCTCCTGCGATGTCGATGGCCGAGCTCGCGGCACGCACGAGGCGGGCCGTGGCGGGCGCGATCGTGTTCTCGGCCTCGTGCGGCTTCGTCGTGCAGTTGGATATCGCGAGCGGCGTCAACTACGCCCAGACCGCGGTCACCTCCATCCTCGGCGTGGCCGTGTCATCCGCGTTGTGCCTGGCGATCGTCCTCGCGCGCCCGAAGAAGGCGAGCATTGACGTGGCGTTCCCCGTGTCCGCGCTCGCGCTCATGTCGGTGCTGCTGTTCCGCAGCGCGAACCCCGCCGACACCGCCTGGACGGGGCCGCTTATGGTGGTGCTGCTCATCACGTTCTTCTGCCTTATCTGGATGGCGTTCACCAGCGAGGCCTACGAGCGCAAGCTGCCCTCGCTCTTCCTGCTGGGGCTGGCGGTGGGTGCCTCGCAGCTCTCCATCGCCGCCGGTCGTGCGCTGGCCGCGACGGGGCTGGGTGAGCTCGCCTCCCAGCACTTCGACCTGGCCCTCACTGCCATCGTCTGGCTGCTCGGCGCGTCGATGGCGGTGCTGCTGCTCAGCTATCTCTGGCTGTTCGCGCGAAGCAGGGAGCGCCGTTACGCGGACGCGCCCGACGAGATGAACGAGCCCACCGGCTCCATCGAGTCGCTCAACGCCGCGGCGCTGGAGCTGCTGCGCGACACCTACGACCTGTCAGCGCGAGAATTCCAGGTGGTCGGCGAGTTCTCGTCCGGCCGCAGCGCGCGCTACATCGCCGACTTCCTCGTGCTGTCGGAGCACACGGTGAAAACCCACCTGCGGCGCGCCTACGCCAAGCTCGGCGTCCATTCCCGCCAGGAGCTGCTCAACCTCATCGACCGCATGGAGGCGCAGATCCATCGGCAAAGGTGACCCTGCACGGCGAAGACCGCCGGATCGCTCCGACGGCCTTCGCGAAGAGAGGGAGAGCGGTGCGGCCTCTTACGCGTCCGCGCTTTCGGCGGCGACGTTCTTGCCGGCGATGCGGCCGAACACGATGGAGCTCATCTGCCAGTTGCCCGAGATAGTGGCGGCGCCCAGCGGCCCGCCCGTGCACATGCCCGCGGCGTACAGGCCGGGGATGACGGCGCCTTCGAGGTCCACGACGCGTGCCTCGGCGTTGGTTTCCAGGCCGCCGTGCGTATACATGTCGCGGCACGTCTCGGCGGGGCCGGCGTAGAACGGCGGCTGATCGATAGGCGTCATGTGGTGCGGATCCTTGCCGAACTCCTCGTCGACGCCGGTCTCGCAGAACCCGTTGTAGCGCTGAATAGTGGCGAGCGTCGCGTCCTGCGGTATGCCGAACGTCCGCTCCATCTCAGCCGCCAGCCCTTCCAGGGTGTCGGACTTCGCCATGTAGCCGGCCTCGACGAAGCCGTCCAGCTTCTCGGCCGGGAATTTGGTGGATCCGGTGCGATCGGGGATGTGCCGCCCGTCGATGACGGGGTAGTACACGTTGCCGGGCAGATCGATGACGTCGAGCGCGATCGCGCTGCGCGATTGGCCCTCGTCGGTGAAGCGCGTGCCCTCGGGCGTGAGCAGTATCTGGTTCACCGCGCGCGTGACGCCGGCCGGAGCCACCTTGTTGGACATGACCTCGGGCACCGAGTAGTACGGGTCGAACATGACGTATTCCATGTGGCGCACCGCTGCTCCCGACCTCTGTGCGGCGCGAATGGCCTCGCCGGTGTAGGGGCCGTAGGGCATGCCGAAGGCGGCCAGCGTCTCGGCGCACGTGCTCACCATCTCGGGCACGGCCCGCATGTGGCGGGGGATGAGCACCTCGTCGTCCGACCACGGGCCCGTGCACAGAACGACGCCCTTGCGCGCCTTGATGCGCGTGCTCTTCTTGTCGGCGCAGGTCACGCCCGTCACGCGCCCGCCCTCGTCACGCACGAGCTCGGCCAGGGGCATCTCGGTGAGGATGGCGCCGCCCGCCGCTTCGATGGCGGGCAGGAGCTTCTGCGTGAGTTCGCCGGCCGTCGCCGCGATGTACTTGCCTTGGCCGTGGCGGCCGTCGGACACGCGCAGCGCGTCCTTGAACTCGCAGCCGTGGTCGATCATCCAATCGAGGGCCTCGGCCGATCCGTTGCAGTAGATCTTCGCCAGCGCCTCGTCGGCGGTGCCGCCCGATACGCGCAGGGCGTCCTCCAGCATGATCTCTGCGCTGTCGGACACATCGTCGAAGTTCTGCGGAAGGTGCAGCTTCGAGTCGTAGGCGCAGTACTGCTCGCACACGCTGGTGATGCCGCCGGCGGCCTTCTGCTTCTCGATTATGACCACCTGGGAGCCGGCCTCGAGCGCTTCCATGGCTGCGGCCACGCCTGCGGCGCCTGTGCCCACCACCACGACGTCGGTCTCCTGGTCCCACGAGCCTTCGGCCGTGCTCGCCGAAGCGCCGCTCGCGCAGGCGCCGAGCGCGGTCGCGCCCAGCAGTCCGGCCGCGCCGATGCCGGCGCCTTTCAGGAAGCTCCTCCTCGACAGTCCCTCGTTGCGTGCGATTGATTTCTCCATGACTTCCTCCTCTTCCCGTTCCCCGTGCTTTGCTTTCGAATCCGGCGCGATCTTCCCCGATCGCCGCCGACGGGACACTATGCGCCTGAGCGGCGGGGCGGTATCGCACGAAAGGGCCGCACGCTGTCGCACGAAAGGTATGAACCGTGCTTTTCCCCTGATGAGGGTTTGGGAAGGACAGGCTCTAACGCGCGCGCTCGCAGTTGGACGCTCGAACCCGAAACGGGTGCTTTTTCGAAAAAAACTCGCGCAATGGACGAATCCGGAGTGCGGAAGCCCCCTTTCGCGAGCCTCAGTCCAGCAACCTCGCGAAAAACCCCAGGTGAATATGGCACTTCGCCAACAGCAATTCATCCATTGCGCGCAAAAATTTCCGAAGCCCCTCCGTTTTCCCGCACGGCTTCGGTTTTGGACAGCCTATCGGCCCCGCCGTCCGAGCGCGCGGGCTGGGTCGCCGCATTCCTCGGTGACACCGCCCCCTGAATGTGGGACAATGGCACGTGAACTATTCGAATCCCCGCATGTGAGGTATGAGCGCCCATGTCTGCCCAGTTCAACATCAAGGCGGCCGATCCTGCCGCCGTCGCGCGGCTCGAGCGCGAGCTCGGGTTGCCGCGCTTCATCGCGGCCACCCTCGTGGCGCGTGGCATCGCCGACGCCGCCCAGGCGCGCCGCTTCCTCTCGCCCTCGCTCGACCGCGACTGGCTCGACCCGTACACCATCCCCGGGCTCTCCGAGGTGGCCGATGCGCTCGAGGCCGCCGTGAAGCGCGGCGACCACATCCTCGTGTTCGGCGACTTCGACCTCGACGGCATCTCGGCCACCACCGTGCTCACGCGCGGTCTGCGCCGGCTCGGAGCCCAGGCCACGCCCTTCATCCCGCTGCGCTTCGACGAGGGTTACGCGCTCTCCGACGCGGCGTTTCTGCGCGCGTGCACGTACGGTCCCGACTTCATCGTCACTGTGGACTGCGGCATCGCCTGCAAGGCGGAGGCGGCGGCCATCGTGGAGGCGGGGCTCGGCCTTGCCATCACCGACCACCACGAGCCGGTCGACCTCGTGCCCGAGGGCGTTCCCGTGGCCGACCCCAAGCTCGACTCCTCCTGCGAGAGCTGCATCCTGGCCGGCGTGGGCGTGGCGCTCAAGCTCGTGCAGGTGCTCGGCGGCCGCTTCGGCCAGCCGCACCTGTGGCGCGAGTACACCGACTTCGCCACGCTCGGCACCGTGGCCGACCTCATGCCCATGCGCGGCGAGAACCGCGCGCTCGTCGCGTGCGGCATCGCGCGCATGAACGAGGCCCCGCGCCCCTGCATCGCTGCGCTCCTCGCCACGAGCGGCGCGGCCGACAAGCCCGTCTCCGCCACCAACCTCAGCTTCTCCGTCATCCCGCGCCTCAACGCCGCCGGCCGCATGGGCGACGCGCAGCTCGCGCTCGACCTGCTCATGACCGACGACCTGGCCGAGGCGCAGCGCCTGGCCGCCCAGCTCGAGCACGTGAACGACCAGCGCCGCGCCATCGAGGCTGAGCTCTCCGAGATAGCGAAGGCCCAGGCCGCCGAGATCTACCACGGCCAGCGCGCGCTCGTGGTGTCGGGCGAGAGCTGGCACGAGGGCGTGAAGGGCATCGTGGCCAGCCGCCTGGTGAACACCTACGGCGTGCCCAGCCTGCTGTTCACCATCGACGGCGACGAGGCGCGCGGCAGCGGGCGCAGCGTGGGCCAGGTGAACCTGTTCAAGGCCGTGGAGAACGCGTCTGACCTGCTCACGCGCTTCGGCGGGCACGAGGCGGCCGTGGGCGTCACCCTGCCGGCCGACAAGCTGCCCGAGTTCGAGCGGCGCCTCATCGCCTCCATGGACGCGCTGCCCGAAGGCGCGTTCCACCCCCTCGTGGAGATCGACGCGTGCGTGGGCCTCGACGAGCTCACGCTCGACAACGTCGCGCAGCTCGATCGCCTCGCGCCGTTCGGCCAGGAGCATCCCGTGCCGGTGTACCTCGCGCGCGACGTCATGCTGGCCAACTGCCGCGCGGTGGGCGCCGAGAAGAACCACTTCTCCTGCGCGCTCTCCGACGGGCGCGCTACCGTGGCCGGCATTATGTTCCACTGCTCGGACATCGAGACGCTCATGCGCACCGACAGCGTGGTGAACGCCGCGTTCGAGGTGCAGATCGACGAATGGCGCGGACGGCGCAGCGTGAAGGCCATGCTGCAGTCGCTCGCGCCCGCGCGCACCTGCGGCGCGCTCGAGGCGTGCCTCAACCCGGAGAACCTCACGTTCGTGGCCGACCTCTACGCCACGAGCGATGCGGAGCTCTGCGCCGACGTGCAGCACCGTCCGGAGGACGTGGAGGCCTACGAGGCCGCGCGCGCCGCGAACCGCGAGGAGTGGGAGCGCCGCGCCGCCGACGACCCCGACGCCATCGAGCGCGCGGTGGTGCGCGCCATCATCGGCGAGCGGCCCCTGCACGACGCGCAGCGCGCCATTCTCGACCACCTGCGGGCCGGCCGCTCGGTGATGGGCGTCATGGCCACGGGCCGCGGCAAGTCCCTCACGTTCCAGGTGCACGCCGCCGTGCGCGCCCTCGCGCGCCACGAGGCCAGCCTCTTCGTCTACCCGTTGCGCGCGCTCATCGCCGACCAGGCCTTCCACCTGCGCGGGGCGCTCGACCGCTTCGGCATCGGGGTGGTCACGCTCACGGGCGAGAGCACGCCGGAGGAGCGCCGCCTGGGCTTCGCGGGCCTGGCCGACGGCACCTACGACATCGCGCTCACCACGCCGGAGTTCCTCGCGTGGCACGCCGACGAGTTCGCTTCCACCGGGCGCGTGCGCTTCGTCGTGGTGGACGAGGCGCACCACGTGGGCCTGGCCAAGGCGGGCCAGCGCGTGGCCTACGCCACCATCGGCGCGGCGGTGGCGAAGCTGGGCGAGCCCGCGCCGGCGGTGCTCGCCCTCACGGCCACGGCCGACGACGGCATCGCCGAGGCCATCAAGCGCGAGCTGCCCCTTGACGCGTGCGTGTTCGATCCTGCCGCGCGCGAGAACCTCGAGTTGGACGACCAGCGCAACCTCAAGAACCGCGACGACTACCTGGCCAACCTCGTGGCGTCCGGCGACAAGACCGTCATCTACGTGAACTCCCGCGAGCAGTCCGTGGCCGTCGCGCGCGCCCTGCGCAAGCGCGTGCCCCAGCTCGCGCCGCTCGTCGGCTTCTACAACGCGGGCCTCTCGCGCTCGGAGCGCAAGCGCATCGAGGAGCTGTTCCGCACCGACGCGCTCAAGGTGCTCGTGGCCACCTCCGCGTTCGGCGAGGGCGTGGACATCCCCAACATCCGCCACGTGGTGCTCTACCATCTGCCGTTCAACGAGGTGGAGTTCAACCAGATGAGCGGCCGCGCGGGGCGCGACGGCAAGCCCGCCGGCATCCATCTTCTGTTCGGCCGCAACGACGCGGGCATCAACGAGCGCATCCTGCGCGACATGACGCCCGACCACGACTGCCTCGCGCAGGTGTACCGCAAGCTGCGCGATATGCAGCGCGCGAGCGACGAGCCCTTCTTCCCACTCGGCAACGCCGATCTGGCGGCTGCTGCCAGCACCCCGTCGTTCCCGGTGAGCGCCGCTTCGGCGGCGTGCGGCGTGGCGGTGTTCCGCGAGCTCGGCCTCATCGAGACGCATACGGCCCGCGGGGCCGACGGCATGGCGCGCTCCATCCACGTGAAGGAGGGCCAGAGCAAGGTGGAGCTCACCGACAGCGTGCGCTATCGTGAAGGTTTGGGGGAGCGCGAGATATTCCACGCGTTTCGGGACTGGGCGCTGGGCAGCGATTCTGCTAGCCTTCATATGCGCGTGTCGCGGCCCATCCTGCCGGCCGAGGCGCACCCGACGGAAGGGGAGGAGGAGCAGGCATGAGCAAGAGCGATCGCGAGGAGCTTCTGGGCAGCGCGCCCGAGGCCGTCTCGGGCAGGCAGACCGTCGAGGACAACCTGCTCGGCCGTCCCCACGTGGCCGAGAAGTCGTTCGCGCCCGACGCCAAGAAGACGGCCCAGCGCGCGAAGACCCCCGAGGATCGCTTCGAGGAGCTGCAGCGCCTCACGTCGGCGTACCTGTCGCCGGCCGACGAGGAGCTCCTGTCCAAGGCCTTCCTCTTCGCGAGCGAGGCGCACGCGGGCCAGTGCCGCAAGTCGGGCGAGCCGTTCGTGGCGCACCCGGTTGAGGTGGCCATCATCCTGGCGGACTTGCGCATGGACGTGGAGACGCTCATCGCGGCGCTTCTGCACGACACCGTGGAGGACACGAAGGTCACGGCCGAGCAGGTGGCCGAACAGTTCAATCCCCAGGTGGCGCAGCTGGTGGAGGGCGTGACGAAGATCACGCGCATCGAGGTGGAGAGTCTCACCGACGAGCAGGCCGCCACCATCCGCAAGATGTTCGTGGCCATGAGCAAGGACATCCGCGTCATCGTCATCAAGCTGGCCGACCGCCTGCACAACATGCGCACGCTCGGCGCCCTCAAGGAGGACCGCCGCATCTTCAAGGCGCGCGAGACGCTGGAGATCTACGCTCCCATCGCGCACCGCCTCGGCATCAACAACATCAAGTGGGAGCTCGAGGACCTGTCGTTCTACTACCTCGAGCCCAACAAGTTCAAGCAGGTGTCCCGCATGGTCACGGAAAGCCGCGCCGAGCGCGAGGGCTACCTCGACCAGATCATCTCCATCCTGCACGACGAGATGGACAAGGTGAATATCCAGGCGCAGATCATGGGCCGCCCGAAGCACCTCTACTCCATCTACCAGAAGATGACGAAGAAGGGCAAGGGCTTCTCCGAGATCTACGACCTCATCGCCGTACGCGTCATCGTGAAGTCGGTGAAGGACTGCTACTCGGCCCTCGGCGCGGTGCACACGCTGTGGCACCCCATGCCCGGCCGCTTCAAAGACTACATCGCCATGCCTAAGTTCAACATGTACCAGAGTCTGCACACCACGGTCATCGGGCCGGCGGGCCGTCCGCTCGAGGTGCAGATCCGCACCGAGGACATGCATCGGCAGAGCGAGTACGGCGTGGCTGCGCACTGGCGTTACAAGGAGAAGGGCGGCAAGGGCGGCGACGCCATCGACCAGCAGCTGGCGTGGCTGCGCCAGATGGTGGACTGGCAGGACGAGACGCAGGACTCCCGCGAGTTCCTCAAAGACCTGAAGGTTGACCTCGCGCCCACCGAGGTGTTCGTGTTCACGCCGAAGGGCGAGGTCATGAGCCTGCGGGCCGGGTCCACGCCGGTGGACTTCGCCTACGCCATCCACACCGAGGTAGGCAACCACTGCGTGGGCGCCAAGGTGAACGGCTCCATCGTGCCCCTCACCTACGAGCTGCAGCTGGGCGACCGCGTGGAGGTGCTCACGCAGAAGAGCGCGAGCCCCTCGCGCGACTGGCTGAACCTGGTGAAGACGCCGAGCGCCCGCAGCAAGATCCGCTCGTACTTCAGCAAGGTGAGCCGCGGCGACGACTTGCAGAACGGCCGCGACAAGCTCACGCGCGAGATGCGCAAGCACGGGCTGGGCATCTCGAGCGCGCAGTCCATGCGCGCGGTGAAGTCGGTGGCCGAGCACATGGGCTACAACGACCCCGACGACATGCTCGTGCACATCGGCACCGGCAAGGAGAGCGCGCAGCACGTGGCCAACCGCCTGCTCAAGATCCTCGTGGACAAGGGCAATGAGGAGGCCGAGACGCCCGGTTTCGGCGCGGGCGACATGTCCACCGGCAAGCTGCCCCCCATGCTGACCAGCGTGAAGCGGCCGAAGAAGCACGAGGCGCACAGCTCCAACGGCGTGGTGGTGAAGGGCATCGACGACGTGCTCGTGCGCCTGTCGCGCTGCTGCAACCCCGTGCCGGGCGACGATATTCTGGGCTTCGTCACGCGCGGACGCGGCGTGAGCGTGCACCGGGCCGACTGCCCCAACGCGCAGGACCTCATGACGTCGCCCGAGCGCATCATCGAGGTGGCGTGGGAGAGCGACCTGCCCAAGAACACGTCGTTCAAGGTGGAGGTGTTCATCGATGCGCTCGACCGCATGAACCTGCTGCGCGACGTGGCGGTGATTCTGTCGGAGGTGGGGGCGAACGTGCTGTCGTCGTCCACCACGTCGCACCGCGACGGCATGGTGGAGATGCGTTTTCTGTTCCAGGTGTCCGACATCAACCACATCGACGTGGTGCTGGCCAAGCTGCGCGGCGTGGAAGGCGTGTTCGACGCCCGCCGCATGGTGCCCAGCGTCGGCAAGAAGAAGTGATTCGCAGGCGCCGCGGCGCCGGGAAAGGACGGCTGATATGGCCCAGACTCGCAAGGCTCAAGGCACGTGCGTGCCCGTCGAGTACCTCGTGCTCGGCATGCTGGAGAACAACGTGTACATCATCTCGGACGGCGAGGCCACCATCGTGGTGGATCCTACGTGCAAGGCCGACGAGATCCTCAAGGCGGCGGGCGGCTCGGTGGACGCCATCGTGCTGACGCATCGCCACTCCGACCACGTGGGCGCCGCCAAGGAGCTGCGCGAGAAGACCGGCGCCACGGTCATCGCCTCGGCTATCGACGCGCCCCTGATCACGGGCGAGAAGAAGCTGCCGCGCGACGACACGCGCTTCACGCCCTGCCCGGTGGACCATACGGTGGCCGACGGCGACATCGTCAAGATCGGCTCCATGCCGTGGAAGGTCATCCTCACGCCGGGGCATACCGAGGGCGGCATCTGCCTGTTCATCGACCCGCGCTTCGGCACCGACCCAACGGGTGCGCCCGTGCTCGTGTCGGGCGACACGCTGTTCTGCGGCTCCATCGGCCGCACGGACTTCCAAGGCGGCGACATGAACGCCATGCGCCGCTCGCTCAAGCGCCTGGCCGTGCTGCCCGACGAGACCGTTGTCCTGCCCGGCCACAATGGCCTCACCACCATCGGCGCCGAGCGCAAGCGCGTCTTCGCCTTCTACGCGTAAAGGCGCCTCAGCCGACATTCGCCCCGCCCGCCGCGTCGCCCCGGCCGGGCCGCCCCGTCGCGCGTGGACAAAATCGGCCTTCGGGACTGATTTTTCGTCCGGAACCTCTGGACTGGCTTCCCGCCACCAGGGGTTTCTCTATTTTCAGCAGTAGCATCATGGAAAAAATCAGTCCCGAAGGGCGATTTTGTCCATGATGCTCTCAGTTATATATCGGCAGGCTTTCTTGCGCGGATCCAGCGCGGATCCAGCAGGAATCCAGCAGAAATCCAGCGCAGATCAAGCAGAAATCCAGCGAGAATCAAGCGCGGATCCAGCAGAAATCAAGCGCGCAAAATATTGATATAAAGCCTGTTCAAAAGCACTTTTATATCAGGTGGAAACATGGTAGTCTTCCCTTTGTGAGCATTCTTCTTTCCAACATATCGGCGATGGAATTCTGGCGTTATGCGGCGCATGTGAATCGGTTGCCACCCGCCTCGGCCCGGCGGTTCCTGGATGCTCCGCTTGAAAAGCCGGGCTATCAGGAATTCTCGTTGTTGGGGGATCGCGGCTTCTCATTCCTCTCGAGTCCTGTCCACGTGCTCGTGCACGACAAAGCATCGCGCAGCCATCGTAGGGCAGTGCAGAGCCATGTCGCGCCCTGCGAACTTCTCTGCCGCAATGTCGTCCGGCTAGGCGAAGGGCTCTACGTCGTTACGCCGGCCGCATGCTTCTTCGAGCTGGCGACGACCCTTCCGCTTCCCAATGCGGTCGAGGCGGGCTACGAGCTGTGCGGTCGCTGCGCCAAGAGCGTGGGGGAGTTCGACGAGCTGGCCAAGCGGGAGCCCCTGGTCAGCGTCGCTGTTCTCGAGCGTTTCCTGCAACGTCTGGAAGGCGTCCGAGGGGCGGCGACGGCGTGCCGGGTCCTGCGCTTCGTGCGGGACGGCTCGCGATCCCCGATGGAGACGGTGACAGTGGTATTTCTGTGCCTTCCCGTGAGGATGGGTGGGTACGGGCTTCCGTATCCCGTGATGAACGCCGTCATCCCCGTGCCGGCGAAGGATCGGCCGTTCGTGGGGAAGAGCTACTACGAGTGCGACCTGTACTGGCCCGAGGCCAAGTTCGCCATCGAGTACGATTCAAACCTTCACCACACCGGCGCAACGCGCATTGCGGAGGATGCGAGCAGACGCGTCGATCTTGCCTACTTGGGGATCGAAGTCGCCACGCTCACCCAGCAGCAAGCCTACGATCCACGCGAGATGGATCGGATCGCCCGCCTGCTGGCCAAGCGGCTGGGCGTTCGCCTTCGCGAGGAGAGGCTCGACCCGTCGGGCGCGCAAGGCGAGCTGCGTAGGCTCCTTCTGGGCGCGTATTGATTCTATGATTCACAGGGTCATGGACAAAAACGCCTTTCGGGACTGATTTTTCGCCGGCGGCTTCGTCGGGAAGCGAAGAAACCCCTGATGGCGGAAACTGGCGCAGTGATTCAGGTAAAGAAATCAGTCCCGAGGGCCGATTTTGTCCACACGGGTTGCTAGGGACGGTGCCGAAGGTGCTATGCGGCAGCTTGACGCTTCCTCATGAGCAGCGAAATTGCCAGGCACGCGAGGGCGAAGGCGGCGAAGGCGGCCAGGCCCGGCACGTTCGAGCCGAACGCGGCCGTCGAGGCGCTCAGCACGAGCGGGGGAAAGAAGCCGCCGAGGCCGCCCCACATGGCCACGAGGCCGTTGGCGGGGCCGGCCTGCTTGGTGAAGTAGGTGGGCACGAGCTTGAACACCACGCCGTTGCCGATGCCGCATGCCAGGCTGACCAGGTAGATTCCCGTCAGGTACACCGGCAGTCCCGGCGCCACGGCCAGCACGACGGCACCCGCGGCGATGGCGGCGAACACGCCCGCGAGCAGCCGGTAGCAGTCGAGGCGGTCGGAAAGCCAGCCGCCGAGCACGCGGATGGCCGCAGCCGCCACGATGAACACGCTGGTGGCGATGCCGGCCGACACGCCGTCCAGGCCGTAGTGCGACGTGAGGAAGTTCGGCAGGTACACGGTGAGCGCCACGAACGCCCCGAACGTCACGAAGTAGAACAGCGACAGGAACCACAGGCGCGCGTCGGGCGCGATGGCCCGCAGCTGCTGCACGATGGGCGTCTTCACGCGCGGCTCGTCGCGGTCGCCCAGCACGAAGTTCAGCACGATGAACGCGCCCAGCAGCACCAGGTACAGCTTCACGGCCCCGCGCCAGCCGATGGCCACCGCCGCCACGGGCGCGAGCCAGGTGGTGAGCGCCGTGCCCATGTTGCCGAACCCGTACACGCCGTTCACGAAGCCGTGCCGCTCGCGCGGGAAATACTTCGGCAGCGAGGTCACGCCCACGGAGAACACCGCGCCCGCGATGCCGAGGAACGTGCCGCCCACCAGCAGCTCCTGGCAGGTGGCAGCCTCGCTCAAAAACCACACCGGCGCGAGCAGCACGATGAAGCTGGCGAGGAACACCTTGCGCGCTCCGTACAGGTTCGCCCAATAGCCGATGGGCACGCGCAGCACCGATCCCAGCACCACGGGGATGGCCGTGACGAGCGCCACCTGGTCGGGCGGGATGAGGATGTCCTGCTTTATATAAGGGAGCAGCGACGACAGTATCACCCACACCATGAAGCCCGCGATCAAATCGGCCGTCTGCAGCGGCAGCTGTCGGCGTCCCTCCATGATGCTCCTCCCCGTCGCCTTCGTCGCGCCCGCTGCGTCCCCGCAGGCACCGGCTCCCGTTTCCCCTAGTGATTTGCTTACTTTATCACGAGTCGATAAGCGGCGCACCCCTGGTTCGGCCGAAGGGGAGGCAAAGGGTCAACTTTTACGGAGATTTTACCCATTCCCCTTCATCCCCACGTGAAAAGGAGCGCCGTCCCCCTTCCGAATTGTCAGATTTACGTTAAACTGATGAGTTGCTGAACCTTTTTGCGGTTTTGTCGAAAGGGAGCCTGTGACCATAGAGTGGGCTACGTTCATCGCGGAGCTCGCCTCCAACCCGGTGCTGGTGGCGGTGACCCTGCTCAATATCGGCGTGATCGTCGTCAACGGCGCCACCGACGCGCCCAACGCGATAGCCACCGTGGTATCGACGCGCGCGATGAAGCCGAAATGGGCCATCCTCATGGCGGCGGCCTGCAACTTCGTCGGCCTCCTCGTGGTGTCGCTCGTCACCTCGGCGGTGGCGCACACCATCTTCAACATGGTCGATTTCGGCGGCGACGCCCATCAATCGCTCATCGCCCTCATGGCCGCCATGGTGGCCATCATCGTGTGGGGCACGGCGGCCTGGTGGTTCGGCATCCCCACGAGCCAGAGCCATTCGCTCATCGCGGGCCTCACCGGCGCGGCCATCGCGCTGCAGGGCGGCTTCGGCGCCATCAACGGCGCGGAGTGGATGAAGGTGGTCTACGGCATCGTGCTGTCCACGCTGCTCGGCTTCTTCCTCGGCTGGCTGAACTCGAAGATCCTCGCGCGGTGCTGCCGCAACATGGACCGCCGCCGCTCCACGAAGTTCTTCCGCTGGGCGCAAGTGGCCTCGGGCGCGGGCGTGGCGTTCATGCACGGCGCGCAGGACGGCCAGAAGTTCATGAGCATCTTCGTGCTGGCCATCACGCTGGCCACCGGCGTGGGCCAGGCCGACCAGATCGTGCTTCCCATCTGGCTCATGTTCTTCTGCGCCCTCAACATGGGCCTCGGCACGGCCGTCGGCGGCGAGCGCATCATCAAGAGCGTCGGCCTCGACATGGTGAAGCTCGAGCCCTTCCAGGGATTCGCCGCCAGCTGCGCGACGTTCTTCTGCCTCATGCTGTCCACATTCGCCGGCCTGCCGGTGTCCACCACGCACACGAACACGACGGCCATCATGGGCGTGGGGGCGGCCAAGCGCAAGAGCGCGGTGAAGTGGGGAATCGCCGTCGACATGGTGAAGACGTGGGTGCTGACGTTTCCGGGCTGCGGGCTGCTCGGCTTCGCGTTCGCCCACCTGTTCCTGATGTTCTCGTAGAGGAGTGCCTGTGAGCAAGAAGGTTAAGTTCGATTATTTCGACGCGTTCGAGAAACAGACCGAGGTGGCTGTCGAAGAGGCCGAGCTTTTGATCGAGGCCATCGAGGGCTTCACGGAGGCCGCGCATCTGAGGGAGGTCATGGAGCGCGCGCACGAGCTGGAGCACAAGGGCGACGAGATCAACCACGCCGTGTTCAAGACGGTGGCCACCGATTTCATCACGCCCATCGAGCGCGAGGATATCATCAACATGACGCAGTACCTCGACAACATCATCGATTACATCGAGGACGTCATGCAGCGCTTCTACATGTACGACGTGCACTTCATGCACCACGACGCGCTTGAGTTCGCCCAGCTCATCAAGAAGAGCTGCCAGGCGCTCGACCGCGCGATGGAGGACTTCCGCAACTTCAAGAAGTCCAAGACGTTCAAGCAGCTCATCGTGGACGTGAACACCTACGAGGAGGAGGCCGACCAGCTGTACATGACGGTCATCCGCAAGCTGCACACGCACGACCGCGAGAACCCCATGCGCGTGCTGGTGTGGTCGCAGATCTTCGACCGCATGGAGAAGTGCTGCGACTCCTGCGAGCACGCCGCCGACACCATGAACTCCATCCTGCTGAAGAACGTGTAGGGGCGCGGGCGCATGGGCAAGAAGAAGCGCGAGAAGGCCGACTACTTCGACCTGTTCGAGAAGCAGGCCGAGGCCGCGGTGGCCGAGGCGCAGCTGCTCGTGGAGGTCATCGACGAGTACGAGTCGCGCGAGCGCGTCCGCGAGCTCATGGAGCGCGCGCACAAGCTGGAGAACGAGAGCGACGAGCACAACCACCTGCTGTACAAGCGCATGGCGCACGACTTCATCACGCCCATCGAGCGCGACGACATCATCGAGCTGGCGCAGGGCCTCGACAACCTCATCGACTACATCGAGGACGTCGTGCTGTGCTTCTACATGTACCGCGTGAACGACATGCACGAGCACGCGCGCGAGTTCGCGCGGCTCATCAAGAAGAGCTGCAAGGCCCTGGAGAAGGCCATGGGGGACTTCCGCAACTTCAAGAAGTCCAAGACGTTCAACCAGCTGGTCATCGACGTGAACGCCTACGAGGAGGAGGCGGATCGGCTGTACATGAAGGTGAACCGCAGCCTCTACGACGAGGGCAACGGGGAGGACGCGCTGCATGTGCTTCGCTGGTCGCAGATCTTCGACCGCATGGAGAAGTGCTGCGACGCCTGCGAGCACGCCGCCGACACGATGAGCGGCATCCTGCTGAAGAACGTGTAGGGGGATGGGGGGCGTGACAAAGGGACGGGGATAATGTCACATTCCTCGACGAGCAACGGCCCCGAAGCTCGTACGAGAATGTGACATTATCCCCGTCCCTTTGTCACGCCCGCGGCTCGAAGGGGTCGCGGGGCGGGTCCTCTTGGAAGGCGGCGCTCGCGTCGAGGAGGCGGTGCAGCTCGTCGCGGTTCACGACGATGCGGTCGCTCGGGTCGTTCGCCTCGGCCTCGGCACCCGCCTCCACGGCCGGCGACGGCGCGGCCTCGGCGGCCTGCTCCAGCTCGCGGCGCTTGCGCGGCGGGGGGATCTCGCCGTTCATGCGCTTCCAGAAGTAGCTGAGCTTCGCGTAGGCCCGGTTGCGCTCCTTCTCGCGCTCCACCTTGCCCTTCGGCGGGCGCACGCGCTTCGCCACCGACTTCACCGGGCGCGCCACGGCGTTGGCCACCACGTCGGAGTAATCCTTCGGCGGCTTCGTGCTCCACCCGAAGAACAGCGACGCGTAGCGCAGGCCCAGCACCAGCACGGCGCAGGTAATGGGCGCGTAGGAGTCGAGGATGTGGTTCTGCGCCATGAGCGCGTAGGCGGCCGAGCCCACGAGCGCGGCCGAGCCGTACAGCGCGCCGGCTTGGAAGGCGTCGGGCTCGCGGTTCATGCAGATGTCGCGCAGGATGCCGCCGCCCACAGCGGTGATGGTGCCCAGGATGACAGCCGGCACCACGTCGAGCCCGGCCGAGAGGCCCTTGCCCACGCTGATCACGGCCCACAGCGCCACCGACAGGTTGTCGAGCAGATCCACCACCGGGTCGAGGTAGGTTGCCAGCTTGCCGAAGTAGAACACCACGACGCCCGCCACCGCGCACGCCACGATGAGGGTGGGGCGTTGGAACGCGTAGATGCCGTAGTTCTGCAGCAGCAGGTCGCGCATGATGCCGCCGGCGAGCCCCGTGATGATGGCGATGCACACCACGCCGAAGATGTCGTAGCGCGCCCGCACCGCGCTCATGGCGCCCGACAGGCCGCCGGTCAGCGTTGCGGCCAGTTCGAGCCAGAACGGTATGGCGAGGACGACTTCCAGCATCGCGCGGGCTTAGGCGTTCGCCGGCGCGTCGTCCTCGACGGCCACGAGGACGGCCACCACGGGCTCGCCCGAGAAGTCCAGCTCGTGCGTGAGGGCGCGGGCGGCCTCGAGGTCGAAGCCGTCTCGGTCGAACGCGGCGATGTTGGCCTGGGCCTTCTCGAGCGCCTCGTCGAAGAGGTCCCAGAACCCGACCGTGCGCTCCTCGCCCGTGAACGGGTTCTCCCACGGCTCGTGCGCGCGGTTGTCGAAGTCGCTCTCGGCGAGCTCGACGGGGCGGTGGCTCATCGACTTGTAGAACGAGAAGGGGCGCGCGAGCTCCTCGATGCGCCCGATCAGCGCGCGCTTGCGGCCGGAGGGCGAGTAGAACAGGCGCTGCGCCACGCGGAAGTCCTTGACGGCGGTCGCGAACATCGTGGCGGGGATGATCTCGCCGTACACGGTGAGGGCGACGTAGGCGTACATCTTCGAGATGACGCTCAGCGCGAAATCGCTCGCGTTGAGGATTTCGGCCGAGGGGTTGAACGTGGCCACGGTCTGCCCGCGCTTCGCGAACAGCACGAGCTCGTCCAGCTCGCTCTCGATGACGCCGTGCACCTCGCTGCCGTCGGCACGCGAAAGGCCTGGCTCGCCGGCGTCGGTGAGCCGGTACTCGTGGAAGAACACGAACGGGTGCATGGTGGAGTCCAGCGTATAGTGGCACAGGAAGCCCAGGGCGTAGGCGCGGCCCACCTCGCGCTCGGCGCTGCCGAGGATGTCCAGCGAGCTCTTGAACGCGGCCAGAAGCTCGCTCGGCTTCTTGTTGTGCATGATGGAGCCCAGGCGGTGGTGCGCGCGCAGCTGCGGGCTGAGCACCATGTAGAACAGGGGATCGGGGCCCTGGTTGCCCAGGAGGAAGGCGTCGGCCTCGTCGCGCGAGCCGCCGATCAGGGTGAACAGACGGTCATAGACGTCGCGGCCGAAGAAATCGTGGGTGATGATCGCGGGCATGGAGAAGGCGCTCCGTTCTGACGGTATTTTTACGGGTGTCGCTCGTCGCTATCATATACAATGAACGGGTGATTGTTAACCGTCGGTTTTCCACTTGTGAAGAATGCTTTACGAAGAGGATGAGAGGCGCATCATGGCGCGAGCGAGGCTGACCAAGCAGGAGAAGAGCTGGATCATCTACGACGTGGGCAACTCGGCGTTCGTGCTGCTGGCTACCGCGCTCATCCCGGTGTACTTCGCCTCCATCGCCGAGGAGGGCTCGTCGGTGGTGGTGGCCTGGGGCTACGCCGAGACGGTGGCGTCGCTGCTGCTGGCGCTGCTCATGCCCATCCTGGGGAGCCTTGCCGATCTCAAGGGCAACAAGAAGAAGTTCTTCATCGGAACCGTGGGCACGGGCGCCATCGCGCTCGCGGCGCTCGGCATCCCCACGGCGGCCATGGCCTTCCTCGTGCTGTACGTGGTGGCCTCCATCATGCTGAACGGCTCCATGGTGTTCTACGACGCGTTTCTGGTGGATGCCACCACCGACGAGCGCTACGACGAGGTGTCGTCGCAGGGCTACGCGTGGGGCTACATCGGCTCGTGCATCCCGTTCATCGCGTGCCTGGCCGTGGTGCTGGGCGGGCCCACCGTGGGCATCCCCATGGACGTGGGGATGAAGATAGCGTTCCTGATCACGGCCGTGTGGTGGGTGGCATTCAGCATCCCGCTCATCAAGAACGTGCACCAGACGCACTACAAGGAGCGCGCCGAGCACCTGATCCGCGACACGTTCGGCGGCCTGTGGCGCACGGTGAAGCGCATCTTCAAGGACAAGCGGCTGCGCCTGTTCATGCTGGCGTTCTTCTGCTACATCGACGGCGTGCACACCATCATCAAGATGTCCACGAGCTACGGCACCGACCTGGGGATCGACGCCACGCAGCTCGTGCTGGCGCTGCTGGTCACGCAGTTCGTGGCGTTCCCGTCGGCCATCGTCTACGGGCGGCTGTCCGGCAAGTTCGGCACGAAGCGCATGCTTCTGGTGGCCATCTTCGCGTATTTCTGCATCACGCTGTTCGCGGCGTTCTTCCTGCGCGAGGCCATCGAGTTCTGGATCCTCGCCATCTGCGTGGGGCTGTTCCAGGGCGGCATCCAGGCGCTCTCGCGCAGCGAGTTCGGCAAGCTCATCCCCAAGGAGCACGCCAACGAGTATTACGGCTTCTTCGATATCTTCGGCAAGTACGCCGCCGTCATGGGCACCTTCCTCGTGAGCGTGTTCACGCAGATCACCGGCAACTCGTCCATGGGCGTGCTATCCATCGCCGCGCTGTTCGTGCTGGGCTTCATCCTTTTGTGGAGGATGCCCGAGAACAAGGGGTAGGCGGCGCTCGCTAGCGGCGGCGCTTGGGGGCGGGGGCGGTGCGGGTGCTTTCGGCGAACACGCACGTCGCCACCACCAGCGCGCCTGCCGCTGCCGCCGCCAACGCGACTTTCGCCGCGGTTCCCAGTATCTTCGCCATGTTCGCTCCTTCGGTCGTTCGTTTCGGATGCCTTCCAGTATGGACGGCCGTCCTTACGGACGGCTTGGGCGCGCCTTACCGGGGGCTTACTTCTTCGTAAGGCGGCCGCGCCTCGCCGGATATTTCCTCCTGCCAGCATACGATTGTCGACCCAAACACACGCCTCAGGCAGCTGTAGCGTGTGTTTGGGTCGACAATCTTTTTCCGAATGCCTCTTGCAATGCCTCGCGTGCTGGTATACTATGTATCACATAGTACAACGTAGACGGAGGTATCACGTGGACGCGCAAATGAAGAGAGGGTTCCTCGAAGCGTGCGTGCTCGCGTCCATCCGCGCCGAGGACTCGTACGGCTACCGCATCCTGCGCGACGTGCCCGAGGTGCTCGGGCTGACGGAATCGACGCTGTATCCGCTGCTCAAACGCTTGGAGGCCAACGGACTTCTGACGGTGAGGTCGGTGGAGCACAACGGGAGGCTGCGCAAGTATTACCGCATCACCCCCGCGGGACGCGAGCGGCTGGACGAGTTCGCGGGCGAGTGGGCGCAGGTGCGCGAGATCTACCGCTACATCCAAGGAGCGGACGAGGAGCAGGCAGAAGGCGTCGAGCAAGGAGCGAAGGCATGAGCGGCATGGGCAAGCAGGAGTTTTTGGAAAGACTGCGGGAGGGGCTCGCGAAGCTGCCCGCCGCGGAGGCGGAGAAGTCGGTGTCGTTCTACGCGGAGATGATCGACGACCGCGTGGAGGACGGCCAGCCCGAGCGCGAGGCCGTCGCGGCGATGGGCGACCCGGAGGAGGTGGCGCGCGCCATCGTGGCCGAGCTGCCCGCCATCCCCAAGGCCATCGCGAAGACGAAGACGAAGAGCCACACGCTGAACTGGATTCTGGCGCTCGTGCTGTCGCCGTTCTGGGTGTCGCTGCTGCTCGTGTTCGCATGCCTGGCCTTCAGCGTGTACATCGTCATCTGGGCGCTCGCCGTGTCGGTGTGGGTGCTGGCCGTCGGCTTTCTGTGCGGCGGGCCGCTGGGGATCGCCGTGGCCGCGTACTGCCTCTTCATCGGCGAGCCGGTGGTGGCCATGTGGCAGCTCGGCTCGGGGCTTTTGCTGTTCGGCTTGGGCGTGTTCTGCCTGACGGGAGCCAAGAGGGCGAGCGAATGGCTGGTGGACGCGTCGCGCCGCTACGCCGACAAGGTGCGCTCGCTGTTCGTGAAGAAGGCGCGTCCTGCCGCCGAGGCGTTCGTCGCCGGGAACGAGGAGGTTGGCAATGCTCGCTGACAAGAAGCTCTGGTTCAAGGTGGCCGGTATCTGCGTGGGCGTGGGCGCCGTGCTGATGATCGCGTCGTTCGTGCTGGTGGGAGGTGATCTGGGGAAGCTTCAGAGCCCGTTGCCGGTGGGCGTGAGCATCGTGCAGGACGGCGTGCGCATCGCGTCCGACGAGCCTCCCGCCGCACCTGCGGCCCCGCAGGCTCCGGCCGCACCCGCAGCGCCCCAGGCCCCGCAAGCGCCCGCGTCCTTCGATGCCGCCGACAAGCTGGATCTCGCGAACCGCGCCCTCGCCCACGTGATCGACCTGCTGATGTAAGCGCGCAACCCCTGAACCACCAGGGACTCCAGCACGAATGTTTCACGTGAAACATTTAATGACCGGTAGCATCATGGACAAAATTGCCCTTCAGGACTGATTTTTCGTCCGGTGCTCTTGGCTCGGCTTCTCGCCACCTGGAGTTTCTCCGTGGTCAGGCGAGATCGGCGCGAAAAAATCAGTCCCGAAGGCCGATTTTGTCCACGTCTTCCCGCAGTGGCGCTCGGCGGCGGCTCGTCGTATGATGGTGCGGTCGATCACTCACGAAGGGAAGGCCCCATGATCACGATCGCGGACATACTGGCGCTGCCGGCGTTCGAGCAGGTGCGTCTCCTCACGCGGCGCGCCGGCGCCGAGGCGCGCGAGGTGCGCAACGTGGGCATTCTCGACTGCCCGCCCGACAAAGACGACGGGTACCTGTCCTACGTCCCCGGCGAGTTCATCGTGTCGAACCTCGGCTTCGCGAACGACGACCCCGACCTGTCCGAGCGGTCGCTGCTCCTGCTCATCGCGCGCGGCGTGGCGGGCATCGCCCTCAAGACGGTATACCGCCCCATCGTGAGCGATCGGGCTATCGCGGCTGCCGAGGAGGCGGGCGTTCCGCTGTACCTCTACGACGGCGCCTACCACGAGGTGGTGGCCTACCAGGCGCTCGACCTCATCCGCCGCGACGCCGAGCAGTCGGACAAGGGCCGCATCATGGACGGCCTGCTGGCCGGGCACGACGCGCACGCCACACGCGCGGCGCTCTTCGAGCTGGCCGGCACCACCGGCTCCACCGTGCAGTGCGCGGCCGTGGCACCCCGCGCGACCGACGAGTGCTCGCTGTACGCCGCGCTCGACGCGGCGGCGAAGGTGCTCGCGGACTTCAAGCGCGACTGGGACGTGGTGGAGGCCGTGTTCGCCTTCCGCTACCACGGGGCGCTGCTCGCGTTCGTGTCGTACGTGCAGCCGCCCGCGGGGGTTCGCACGCGTTCGGAGGCCGACCTGGTCGCACGCCTTCTGGCAACGGGCCCGGTGTCGCTCGGCGTGGGGGAGGAGACGCCGCTCGGCGACGGCGACATGAGCGTGCGCGAGGCGCTTGCCGCGCTCAAGACCGCCCAGATCGAGGGCCAGGACGTGGTGCGTTGGGCCGACCTGCACCACGACGCCTTCCGCGCGGCCGCCAGCGAAGGCCGCCTGTTCTGGCGCACGGCGGCGCTCCATCGCGCGCTGCTCGAGGAGCACGACGACGCGCACGGCACCGAGCTCGCCTCCACGTGCGAGGCGGTGGCGCGCGCCTACGGCGACATCCGGCTTGCGGCCGACGCCCTGTGCCAGCATCCCAACACCGTGCGCTACCGCCTGCGCAAGGCGAAGGACGTGCTCGGGATGCCCGATTCGCCTGATCGCGAGCTCGTGTTCCTGCTGGGCCTCGTCTATCTCGATCACACGAACCCGCTCGTGCGCCCCTGAGCGCCGGTTTGTGCGATCGGCCAAAAACGACCGGCGAGCTTCTCAATTCGTCCAAACGCCCCCTTCCTTCCGGCGCGTAAGCTGGTTCCATCGAAGAGGAAAGGAGCATCACATGTTTGGAAACCTGAACGAGCAAGCCGCGTCCGCCCTGCTGTCGCTGGAGTCCGGCGACCTGTCCTACTGCCTCAAGCTGGCGAAGCGCTTCGAGCACCTGGGCATCGAGCGTGACCAGGCCAGCAAGGCCCTCTGCGCCCTCGTGGAGAACGGCGACCTCGAAACCATCTACCAGGCCGGCTAACGAAAATGGCATAAAAGGGGACAGTCCCCTTTTATGCCATTTATCTCCGACGATTGTTGACTCGAATCTCTATCAAGAGGGGCCGCGGCGATTGTGCTACGGCCCCATAAAATGTCCAAGTGCCGTTTTAAGCAGTCTCTTTGCCGGAAAGCTCGCGACCCAAAAGGTATCCGAAGGTCAAGCATCGTCCGTGGCTCACGCCGTTGATGTGGTGGGGATAGAAGTTCTCGAACATGCTTCCTTGCACATTGCCTATCGCGTACAAGCCGGGAATGGGACGGTGCGTCTCTCCACTTAGAACGCCGCAGCTCTTATCGACGCGAAGCCCGCTGACAGTGACAAGGCTCATCGTCCCCTCGTCGAAACCGTAGAAGGGCGGAGTGCGAACGGGCGTGAGATATTTCGCTTCCTTGCCGAAGTCCTCATCGACTCCGCTATCGCAGAACGAATTGTAGCGATCGATGGTCGCAGTGAGCGCGTCCGCAGGTATGCTGAGCTTCTCCGCGAGTTCTTCTAAGGTGTCGGCTGAAACGCATTGAGCCTTCATCTCTTCGTAGTCGTCTTCGAAGGGAACCGGATAATCGTGAACATCCGCCATCTGATGCATGGCGGCCACCATGTCATCATCCACGATGCAGAAATCGTGCGCACCCATCTGCGAGTTGATGGCATTGGCAAGGCAGTCCCATGGAATATACTCGTTTACAAAGCGTTGGCCTGCGTCGTTGACGCGCAGGAAAGGCTTCATTCCTATTTTCGGACCGTACCCGCCAAAACCTGCACCTGATGGATCGGTCATGACCGTGTGGGGGTACTCGTCTTCCACGCCGCCGACGGCAAGGCCCATGAGGTGACCGTCGCCCGTGTCAGTTGTCGTGGGGTTCATCCACATGCGCGTATCGAGATCCCGAGGCCGACAGCATTCCCTCATTTTGTCGGGGTTGAACTCATAGCTGCCGGTTGCAAGGATAACGCCCTTGGAAGCATTGCATTGGATGTATGATCCATCTTCCTTCTTGGCGATGACCCCAGTTATCGAGCCATTCTGATCTTGAACAAGTTGCACAGCCGGAGTGAGGAAGAGGATCTCGGCACCGCTTTCGATGGCATGATCTAGCAGCCCTTGGACAATCGGACCCATTCCGTTGGAAAACTCGATCTGGGTGGCGAACCAGGTGACTCCTCCGCAATCTTGATTTCCGTCAGCGAACTTGATGACTCCTTTCGCCGCTTCTGGACTCACGGTTTCAAGCATCCAATCGGTTGCCTCGCCGCAACGATACGCCCATTTTCTAATCAGGCTGGCGTCAGCGCGATACCCGCTGCTGAGCAGTAGCTCCCCTACTATCTCCTCGGGTTCGATGTTGACGCCTGCCGCCTTGTGATAGGAATCGCCCACGCAGGCAACGTCGCCTCCGCGAGCCGCTATCGTATCGCCCTTTTCAAGGAGAAGCGTTTTGAGGCCGTTCTCGGCGCACGAGGCAGCTGCTGAAACGCCAGCGATTCCGGCTCCGCATATCACCACGTCGTAGCTTGATGTTTCCGCGATCGAAGTGATCGGCTCCTTTTCGAACGCAACCGTGCCAGCTTCGGGCAGGTACACGTTGAATTCCTGTGACTGGGGCAGTTTGATCGCGGCCTTAGCCTCGTCGAGCGCTTCTTGAGATGCGTTCGCCTCGTGAGGAGTCTTGCTTTCCGGGCTGCATGCGGAAAGTGCTCCGACGGTTGCCAGCGCTCCTGTTGCGGCGAACCCCGCTAGGAAGTTCCTTCGCGTCATTTGTTTCATTTTCTCTCCCCTTTCCTTTGTCTGATGTCGGCAAAGATGCGGTGCTTGCAAAATGAATCGCCAGGCCTTACATTCAAACAATGCGTTTCGCCGACAACCCTATTTTGCAGAAAGGCGGAGATCGAGATATCCCCCAAACAGGACATACTTGCTGGTAAATCGGGTTGTACCATCCTCCAAACAGTACATGCTTTTCGACTGGCCCAGTTTTTCGAGGAGTTCGATCTGCTTCCTCGAAATTTTGGATTCGCGCTTTTCGGGGCATGGAACTTTCTCGTGTTCTTCAGCTCGATAGTCACAGGTGGCTATCAGGAATTCGCTGTATCGAACAATGCTTTCAGCATCACGTCGGGGATCAGCAACGCCTGCGCATTTGCTTTTGTGGCGATGCTTGGAGAGCGCATCGCGCCGTTGTATTCAAAAAGTCGGATCGGTCTTGGACTCGCGCTCTGCGCGGGTGTCGGAACGGTGCTTGCAGGGCTCGGTCCTTCTGCAGGGCTCGCTCATCAGGAGAGCGCGTTGGTTGCGGGAGGGATTCTCACGGGAGTCGGTTCTGCGTGGGTGATCGTTTGCTGGGGCGAGTACTTCAGTACCCTCGGCGGTTTCCGTGTCACCGCCTGCGTTCTCTGCTCGTATGGAATCGCCTTCGTCCTCTATTTCCTCATTGTGTCGTTGCCCCACGTGGCCGGTCTCGTGGCATGTGGTTTTTTGCTCCCTCTCTCATGGCGCTTTGCCCGCGCGAGCGCTCAGACGGCCGAGCCCCTTCCCCTCAAGCGAACTGACTCCGCGAAACAGTTCTTCCGCCAAACTTGGAGGGTGATCTTCGCTTTATTCGTGTTCGGCACTGCATTCTGGCTCTTTGTTGCCACGGCCACTCCGACGGACAACGCATCCTATACGTATCAGTTCAGCATTTCTTTGTTGGGCACTGCCATGCTCGTTGTAGCGTTTTGCGTGGTCACCGTTTTGCTTCGGAAACGTTTTTCTCTTTCTCTGATATATAGGCTTGTGCTCCCTTTGACAATAGTTGGTTTCATGCTCATTTTCGCCCTCGATCCCCAGGCGAACGGCGTAGGCTTCGCTTTTGCCATGTCGGCTTTCACGTGCCTCGATATTTTCCTCATGGTGGTTTTGTGCGACGTTTCCCACACGTCAGGGTTCCTGCCTTCTCGCGCGGTGAGCATAGGCAGGTTCTTCGAGGGTCTTTGCGGTCCAGCTGGAATAGTAATCGGAGCATTCGGGCTGCCCATAGTGGGCGTGGCGAGCAGCGAGATACTCGTTCTTTTGGCAGTGGTGTGCATACTCGTCATTGCTTCGACCGTCGTTTTCGGAAGTGGTGGCATCTTTGTCAAGGATGCAGCAAGCGCTCCTGTTGATGAAGGGCCCCATGCCCCTGTTGCAAGCGCCATGCAGTTTGCTCGGCAATGCGATGCAGCCATAGAGCGCTATGGCCTTTCAGAGCGGGAAAGCGAGATATTGCTCATGGTGTCACGCGGCAGGAGCGTCCCCTATATTTCAGAACGTCTCCATATCGCAACAAGCACCACGAAAACCCACATCAAGTCGACGTATATAAAAATGGGCGTTGCCGGACGTCAGGAGATGCTTGATCTGATCGAGCGGATAGATCCGGTCGCCTAAGCTCGTAGGCGCGCGAAAGCGTTGTGCAAGTCTTCTTTGCTGATTTCGCTTCGTTCGTCTCGAGGTGATCTCAAGCAGGCGCTACGCGTTTTCCGGGCGATTGTCGACCCGAACACACGCCACAGCGCCGTGTGGCGTGTGTTCGGGTCGACAATTCGGTTGGGGGATCGGGCGCGCCCGGCCCGTTTACTTTCCCCGTGGAAAAAGCTCCTGATGGTGGGCTTCCTGTAGGCGGGGCCGCAGGTTGTTTGGTATAGTGGACAGCCGATTGGGAACCCACGGGACGAGAAAGAACGCCATGTCGTTAATCGTATGCAAATTCGGGGGCACGTCCGTCGCTTCTCCTGAGCGCATCCAGATGGTTGCGAAAAAGCTCATCGCGAAGAAGCAGCAGGGCCACGACGTGGTGGCCGTCGTGTCCGCCATGGGCAAGACCACTGACGAGCTGGTGGGACTGGCCGCCTCGCTCAACGACAACCCGCCCGCCCGCGAGATGGACCGTCTGCTGTCCACCGGCGAGCAGGTGTCCATGACGCTTCTGGCCATGGCCATCGAGGCGCGCGGCTACAAGGCCATGAGCTTCACGGGCCGCCAGGCCGGCATCGAGACGGACGGCACGCACGCCAAGGCCAAGATCGTCATGGTGCACAACGAGCGCGTCATGGAGGCGCTCGAAAAGGGCATGATCGCCGTGGTCGCGGGCTTCCAGGGCATCGACGCCAACGGCGACATCACCACGCTCGGCCGCGGCGGCTCCGACACCACGGCGGTGGCGGTGGCGCACGGCCTGGACGCCGACGTGTGCGAGATCTACTCCGACGTGGATGGCGTGTACACGGCCGACCCGCGCGTGTGCCCGCGCGCCAAGAAGTTGGACGTCATCAGCTACGAAGATATGCTGGAGCTCTCGAGCTCGGGCGCGGGCGTGCTGCAGATGCGCGCCGTAGAGTTCGCGCGCAAGTACAACGTGGTCATCCATTCCCGCTCGGCGTTCTCGGAGGCCGAAGGCACCTATATCAAGGAGGAAACCGACATGATGGAGGAAGCCGTCATCACCGGCATCGCCCACGACACGTCCGAGGTGAAGTTCACCATCCGCGGCGTGCCCGACATGACCGGCGTGGCCGCGAAGGTGTTCTCCGCGCTGGCCGGCAACAACGTGAGCGTGGACATGATCATCCAGAACATCTCGCAGGACGGCATCACCGACATCAGCTTCACCTGCCCCGGCGCCGACCAGAAGCGCGCATGCGAGACCGTGGAGCGCATCCTCCCCGACATCAGCGCGCGCGAGTACGACGTGGACGAGGACATCGCGAAGGTGAGTCTCGTGGGCACGGGCATGAAGTCGTCGCCCGGCGTGGCGGCCCGCGCGTTCCAGACGCTGGGGGACAACCAGATCAACATCCTGGCAATCTCCACGTCGCCCATCCGCCTGTCCGTGGTGGTGGACGGCGCGCAGACGGCCCAGGCGGTGCGCTGCCTGCACAAGGCCTTCGGCCTGGACAGCGACAGCGTGTTCGAGGAGACGCAGCTCTCCGCCGAGGAGATAGCCGCGAAGATGAACAAGGGGCGGTAGGAAGCTTGCCGGCTAACGCCGCGCGGGATCCTTCGACTCCGGCGGCTTGCGCCGCCTCCGCTCAGGATGACAAGCGTCGTGTTGTCATCCTGAGCGAGCGAAGCGAGCCGAAGGATCCCGTGCGGGTGCCAACTGGACGTCGACGATGTTTTTGCAAGTTCGGGGTTTCGCGCAGCAAAGGAGCGACAAATGGCTTGGACGAAGGAGATGCCGGCGAATCCGGTGGTGGCGGTTGCGGGGGCCAGGCCACGGGGGCGGTGGGCACCGAGTTTCTGCAGGTGCTGCACGACCTCGATTTCCCGGTATCGGAGGTGCGGGCGCTCGCGTCGGCGCGCTCGGCGGGCAAGAAGCTGCCCTTCGCGGGCTGCGGCCAGGTGCCGGCGGGCGAGCTCACGGTGCAGGAGATGACGCCCGAGTCGTTCGAGGGCGTGGACATCGCGCTCTTCAGCTGCGGCGCGAGCGTGTCGAAGGAGCTGCGCGAGGCCGTGACGTCGGCCGGCGCCGTGATGATCGACAACTCGAGCGCGTTCCGCATGGACGAGGATGTGCCGCTCATCGTGCCCGAAGTGAATCCGGGCGACGCGAGCTGGCACAACGGCGTGATCGCGAACCCGAACTGCTCCACCATCCAGATGGTGGTGGCGTTGAAGCCACTCTACGACCTGTCGCCCATCACGCGCGTCGTGGTGTCCACGTACCAGGCGGCCAGCGGCGGCGGCGCCCCGGCCATGGCCGAGCTCTACGACCAGACGAAGGCGTTCCTCGACGGCACGCCGGAGGACGAGCTGGCCGTGGAGGTGTTCCAGCACCGCATCGCGTTCAACTGCATCCCGCACATTGATAAGTTCCTCGACGACGACTCCACCAAGGAAGAGTGGAAGATGGTGGTCGAGACGAAGAAGATCATGGGCGACGAAGGCATCAAGGTGGCCGCCACCTGCGTGCGCGTGCCCGTGCTGCGCTGCCATGCGGAGGCCGTGTACGTGGAGTTCGCGGGCGACGTGAGCGTGGAGGCCGCGCGCGCCGCCCTCGCGGCGACCGACGGCATCACGGTGATGGACGACCCGGCGAACAACGTGTATCCCATGCCGGGCCTGCTGGCGGGCACGAACGACACCTACGTCGGCCGCCTGCGCCGCGACGATACGGTGGAGCACGGCCTGTCGATGTGGGTGGTGGCCGATCAGATCCGCAAAGGCGCCGCGCTCAACGCCGTGCAGATCGCGCAGCTGCTGCTTCCGTAGGGCTCGCACCCGGGCAAGCGTGTCGCAGCGGCGGCCGTCTTCGGGCGGCCGCCGCCTTTTATGCTACCACGGCGTCTTGAGACTCCACCCGTGTTCCGTCACGTCCACGAACGTCAAAGCGAGCACGAACAGCAACGCGCCCGCGCAACCGGCACCGGCGATGAACGCTAGCACGAATTCGACGACGGCCATGAGATGCTCCTTTCCTCTGCTCAGGGAGGATACCGGCGCGCGCGTTAAGGCGGGGAAAAGAAGCGGCCGCATGCGGTTAAGGAAGCGCAAAGACGCCGCGCTCAGCGCGCCGGGGAAAGTTTCGGCCTCGGATAGGCGCTCGTTTTGCAAGGTCGTCGAGTTATGCACCCTTACGCAGGGGGCTTTTGGTCCGTGTCGCTTGTGACAGTGGCGGGCTTGCTGGCAAAACCCCAGGTCAGATGTTTTCCCGGTGCAACTTTTCACGCGCGGGCGCTCGGGAGGAGGTGCATATCTCGTCGACATTGCAGTTTTCGGCGCTTTTCGGCAACGCGAGGGTGCAAAACTCGACGACATTGCAGAAGCTGGCCGCCCGGCGAACGCGCGCTCATCATTGCTATACTGTCTCCCATGAAGAAAATCAGGCTCGATACGCTGCTCGTGGAGCAGGGCTACTTCCCGGACGCGGGCGCGGCGCTGCGCGCGGTGCTCGCGCACGAGGTGAAGGTGGACGACGTGTACGCCACGAGCGCCGCCGTGCGCGTGGCCCCCGATGCCGACGTCGTGGTGAGGAACCGCAAGCGCTTCGTCTCGCGCGGTGGACACAAGCTGCAAGGGGCCCTCGACGCGTTCGGGCAGCGGGTCGAGGGCCTGCGCTGCCTGGACATCGGCTCGTCCACCGGCGGCTTCACCGATTGCCTTTTGCAGGCGGGCGCGGCCAGCGTCGCGTGCGTGGACGTGAACTACGGCCAGCTCGCGTGGAAGCTGCGCCAGGATCCGCGCGTGGTCGCCTTCGAGCGCACGAACATCAAGCTGGCCGACCCGGCGGAGCTCGGAGCGCCGTTCGACCTGCTCGTGGCCGATCTCAGCTTCATCGGCCTCGCGCAGCTCGCGCCCACCTTCGCGCGATTCTCCCAGCCAGGCACCGTGTTCATCGGCCTGGTGAAGCCGCAGTTCGAGTCGCGCCCGGACGAGACGGAGCGCGGCGTCGTGCGCGACGAGGCCGTGCGCGCCCGCACGGTGGAGGAGGTGCGCGAGGCGCTCGAGGCCACCGGTTTCGAGCCGACCGGCGTGGTCGAGTCGCCCATCACCGGCCCCGAGGGCAACGTGGAGTACCTCGTGCGCGCGGTGTACGAGGGGAGCGGGGTGGCGCTTTGAAGACGGCCGGGCAGCAGCACTCAGGGGATTTCAAAGCGTTCGCCGCGACGTACCTCCCGGGGTTCTCGCTCTCGTTTCTGGGGACGGGCGTCGTGCTCGTATGGATCCAATGCATCCTGTACGCCCGCTACATCTGGGTCGATTCCGGCCTGACTACCATCGCCATCAACTTCGCCCGCTGCGCGTGCATTGTGGTGCTGGGCGCCATCGCGCTGCGCCGCGCGTTCAGCCCGCGGTTCGAGCGCCAGCTGGGCTGGGCGTCCGCGACGCTCATGACGCTGGGCAGTCTGCTGTTCTTCGTGCAATCGCTGTTCCCGCATCTGCCGTTTACGCTTGCGGCCGCCGTGTGCTCGGGCGTGGGGCTCGCGTGGGGCGGCGGCATGTGGATGACGTTCTACATCCGGCTCGAACTGCGCGAGGCATTGCTCGTGGCGTTCTCGTCGCTCGCCTTCTCCACGGTCATCGGCATCTTCATCGGCTACATCGAGGAGAGCACGGCGTTCTTCATCAGCATGCTGCTACCGGCGGTGACGCTGGCCATGTTCGTCCAAGCGCAGAAGACGCTCGACGTTCGCGAGGCGCGCGGCATCGTGGCCAAGCCGCGCGACGACGTGTACGCGGACGAGCCGCGCTCCACGCTGGTGCGGCTGATCGTGGGAATCGCCCTGTTCAGCCTGGTGCTGGGCGCGTCGCGCGGATTCCCGTTCGGCGAGTCCATCAAGCTGACCCCGTTATTCCAGCTTGTGCAGCACCTGGGCGTGACGGCGGCCGGCCTCGGCGTCGTCTGGTGGACCCTCGTGAAGGGCCGCGGCTTCAAATTCGCGGCGCTGTGGCAGGCGCAGTTGGCGGCGCTGGCGGTGGGCGTGATCCTGCTCTCGACGCTCGATCCGCTGCTGGGCCAGGTGGGTGCCGTGCTCATTGCCATCACGAACCTGTTCCAGGTGGGCTTCCTCTGGTTCGTCTCCTACGACGTGGCGCGCCATCGGGCGCTGCCCTCCTACATCGTGCTGGGGTTCTTCTGGTTCCTGCACCTGTTCTTCCGCGAGAGCGGCCGCCTTATCATGTGGTGGCTGGGCGATGCGGGCGGGGCCGAGCAGATGCTCATCATCGCGGCCATGATCTGTCTGCTGGCGGTGAGCGTGGCTTTCCTGCTCACCGACTCCATCCCGCGCACGCGGCCCCTGTTCGCCGAGGTGTGCGGCCGGTGCCGTGTGCGCATGGCGACGCCCACCCAGTTCAGCGAGCCGCTCCCAAGCGCGCCCGTTGCCGCGGCGGTTGCGCCGGCCGACGCGGTGCGCGAGGAGTTCGGCCTGACCAACCGCGAGGCCGAGGTGCTCGCGCTGCTGGCCGAGGGGCGCAGTTCGTCCTACATCGCCGAGTCGCTCGTGCTGTCTGAGAATACCGTGCGCAGCTACGTTAAGAATATCTACCAGAAGCTGGGCGTTCATTCCAAGCAAGATCTCATTGACTTCATGAAGGGCCGCTGAGGGTCTTGCCCCGAGAGCACGGCGAAGGCCCGCCGGGAGGGGGCGGGCCTTCGCGTTCAAAGGAGGGGCGCGTCGCTGCTTACGCGTTCGCGATGGCGCTGCGCGCCGAGATGCGGCCGAAGATGAGGCATTCGGCGATGTTGCCGCCGCCCTGGTACACACCGCTCCAGACGGAGCCGAACTCGCCGGCGGAGTACAGGTGCGGGATGGGCGCGCCGTCAGGGTCGAGGATCTCGCCCTTGGCGCTGCGCACGGGGCCGCCGTCGGTGTTGAGGAACGACGGGCAGCACAGCTGCGCGTAGAACGGAGGTGTGGCCACGGGGGTCAGCGTCTTGGCGGGACGGTGGAAGTACACGTCTTTGCCGGCCTCGCAGCACTCGTTCCACTGGTCGACGGTGGCCTTCAGCTCATCGGCGGGCACGTTCATCTGCGCCGCCAGCTCCTCGATGGTGTCGGCGGAGTAGGCCAGCTTGTCGGCCACGGGATCGCTCGTGGTTTCGGCGGGGATGGCGCCCGCTTCCAGCCCGGCCTGGTCGAACACGAACCACGCCTTGCGCGGCATGGCCAGGTGGGGCCACTCGCCGCCGATCTGCATATGCCCGTGGCGGCTGCCCACGGCCAGTGACACGTCGTCCTTGTAGGCTATGTCGGACTTGTTGCTGTAGCCGTCCCAGTCCATATAGAAGCGCCGGCCGTTCACGGCCACGGTGATGCCGTACTGCTTGGGGCAGGGCGAGATGATCTGGTTGTTCGTGAACTTCGTGTTCTCCAAGTCGCGCCCGGCCATCCAGAAGCCCGCAACGTGCTCCATGTGCCAGAAGTCGGCGCCCACTTTCATGCAAGCCTTGTGGCCGTCGCCGGTGTTGAGGTCCTCCACGGCCGGATGCGCGCCGCCCTGGCCGAAGAAGTCCTGGCGCATGACGGGATTGGCCTCGAAGCCGCCGGTGCACATGATCACGCCGTGCTTCGCCCGCACGTTCTTGCCGCCGATGACCGCGCCGAGGATCTCCTTCGTGGCCGGATCCTGCACGAGCTCTTCCAGCGCCGCGCCCGTGCGGTACTCGATGACGTCCGCATGATCGGCGATGACGCGGTCAAGGAGCTTCGTGATGTGCTTGTCGCCCTTCACCTCCACGTCCTTGTTGCCGGCGACGGTCAGCTTGCCCAGCGAGTAGCAATGCTCGAACTCGGGCCATTCGGGCTTCGGCGCGAGGGGGTCGTCCTTCGTGCCGGGTGCGATGATGGACGCCTCTTCCAGCACGCCGCCCAGTGTGGTGAACACCCAGTCGTAGTTCTCGACCGCCCCCTTGGCGTAGGCGGCCAGCACGTCGTCGGGCGTGGTGCCCTCCTTGCCGCGCATCTCCAGCATGTACTGGTTGAATGCATCCTCGTCCTCGGCGTAGACGACGGTGCCCTTGCAGAAGGGGCTGTTGCCGCCGGGCATGGTTCCCTTCTCAGCCAAAAGGCACGTGGCCCCGTCACCTTCGAGCGCCACTGTGATGGCGGCCGCCTGGCCCGCGCAGCCCGCGCCCACCACCACGACGTCGAACTCCTCGTCCCAGTTCATGTCGGTGCCCGCCGCAGCCGGCGCACCCGCGCTCGCATCCGTCCCGTTCGTTGGCGCGCAGCCTACGATGCCCAGGCCCGCCGCGCCTGCGAGCGCCACGCCCGCCGTCTTCAGAAACGTTCGACGGCTCTGTTGCAGCATGCTCTCGGTTTTCTCCATTGCATTCCTCCTCCTTGCGATCGTCCGCGCAGCCTTGTCTGCGCTCCTCCGAGCCGCCGCGCTCCCTCCCTCGGGTTTCGCCGCTCGGCGTGCTCGGCGTATGCCATGCTAGGCCTCCCGAACGGCGCGCGGCACACCCGAACTGCGGCGTTTTTCGCAGGTTGCCCCCAAACCCCGCAAAACGAGGGGGTTGAGGTGGTATGCTTGTCGAGCTGGGGAAACTTCGGAAAGGCGTCTCATGAGCGTGATCGGCAACATTCTGTGGTTCATCTTCGCCGGACTCTGGCAGGGTCTGAGCTGGATCTTCGTGGGGGCGCTGTGGTGCATCACCATCGTGGGCATCCCGGTGGGCACGCAGTGCTTCAAGATGGCGGGGCTCGCGTTCTTCCCGTTCGGCAAGGAGGTGGAGTACGGCGGCGGCGCGGGGTCGGCTGTGCTCAACGTGCTGTGGTTCATCTTCGGCGGCGTGTTCCTGGCGCTCGAGGCGCTGGTGAACGGCGCGCTGCTCTGCATCACCGTCATCGGCATCCCCTTCGGCCTGCAATGCTTCAAGCAGGCGAAGCTGGCCCTCCTGCCCTTCGGCGCCGTCGTCCGCGGGAAGTAGGGAGCGCAGCCTACGGGATGTTCCCGGTTGGCGGCAAGGGCAGGGCCCTTGCCCTACGTAGAACCAGCGTTTTCCTAGTTCTTCAGCGAGTTGAGCGGCGCGGGCATGCGGCCGCCGCGGTGGGCGAACACGCTGCCGGCGTGCTGGTTGACCGGCATGACGGGCGCGTAACCCAAAAGGCCGCCGAAGTCGAGGCGGTCACCCACGGTCTTGCCGATGGCGGGGATGAGGCGCACGGCGGTGGTCTTGCAGTTGATCATGCCGATGGCGCACTCGTCGGCTATGATGCCGAAGATGGTCTCCACGGAGGTGTCGCCCGGCACGGCGATCATGTCGAGGCCCACCGAGCACACGCAGGTCATGGCCTCGAGCTTCTCCAGCGAAAGCGCGCCGTCCTCGGCCGCGCGGATCATGCCGGCGTCCTCGGACACGGGGATGAACGCGCCGGACAGGCCGCCGACGCTCGAAGACGCCATGACGCCGCCCTTCTTCACCGCGTCGTTGAGCATGGCGAGCGCGGCCGTGGTGCCGGGGCCGCCGCACTGGCCCACGCCGATGGCCTCGAGGATCTCGGCCACCGAGTCGCCCTCAGCCGGCGTCGGCGCCAGCGACAGATCCAGGATGCCCTGCTGCACGCCCAGACGGCGCGATGCCTCGCGCGCCATCAGTTCACCGGCGCGCGTGATCTTGAACGCGGTGGCCTTGATGGCCTCGGCCACGCTCGTGAGGTCGGCGTCCTTCGGCAGGTCGGCCAGCACGGCGCGCACCACGCCGGGGCCCGACACGCCCACGTTCACCACGGCGTCGGCCTCGCCCGAGCCGTGGAAGGCGCCGGCCATGAAGGGGTTGTCCTCCACGGCGTTGCAGAACACCACCAGCTTGCCCGCGCCGATGCACTGGCGGTCGGCCGTGGCCTCGGCCGTCGCCTTGACGATGCCTGCCATCTTGAGCACGGCGTCCATGTTGATGCCCGCGCGGGTGGAGCCCACGTTCACCGACGAGCACACGTTGTCGGTGACGGAGAGCGCATGCGGGATGGAGTCCATGAGCTTGTGGTCGGCCACGGACGCGCCCTTGTGCACGAGCGCGCTGAAGCCGCCCACGAAGTCGACGCCCACTTCCTTGCCGGCGCGGTCCATGGCCACGGCGATGGGCGTGAGGTCGGTCGCGTCGGTGGCGGCGCTGATCTCGGCGATGGGCGTGACGGAGATGCGCTTGTTCACGATGGGGATGCCGTACTCGCGCTCAAGCTGCTCGGCCGTGGGCACGAGGCGCTCGGCGGCGCTGGTCATGCGGTCGTACACCTTGCGCGCCATCGCGTCGATGTCGGAATCCGTGCAGCCGCGCAGGTTGAGCCCCAGCGTGATGGTGCGGATGTCCAGGTGTTGCTTGCTCACCATGGCAAGCGTTTCGGCGATTTCAGCAGGCGTGATCTGCATGGCCCCGTCTTTCTCTCTGCGGTCGTTCGCTGTGCGTATCGGCCAAGGATAGCAAATATCTCGGGCGCGGATGCCGCTGGCCGGCCGTTTCCGGCGTTTCTTCTCAGGGAGCGCGCTGAAAGAAGGATTCCTCCTTTGTCGTGAGAAGGAATTTCGCCTCGGCTGCGACGGGGGAGGGCGAGAGGCGCAGTGGAGACGCGGCCAAAGTCGCGAACGGGTGTTTTACGTGAAACATTTGATGACTTGCAACATCATGGACAAAATCGAGCTTCGGGCGCGTTTTCGGGGGAGGGATCTTTCGTTCGGCTCTTCGTCACCTGGGGTTTTCCCACGTTTGCGGCGGCTGAGCGTGTGAAAAACGCGCACGAGGGGCGATTGTGTCCACGTCTCCTCTCGCGAGCAGCGGGCTGGCGATGAGATCCTTCGACTCCGCGCTTCGCGCTCCGCTCAGGATGACAGAGGGGGTGCGCCGAGCTTCGCGCTCCGCTCAGGATTGCAAGGGGGGTGCGCCGCGGCCGGCGCTCACCTCGCCGTAGGGGAGGGCGAGGCGGGTCTTGTCGGGCAGCTCCACCACCAGCCGGAAGTCGTCGTCGAGGTCCACCGCGCGGGCGCGCACGCGCGAGCCGTCGCGCGCGACGACGACCGGCTGCCCCAGCAGGAAGCAGCGCCGCCGGTACTCCTCGAAGAACCGCCGCTCCTCGATGCGCTCGTAGAGCCGCCAGAACTCCTCCAGGATCGTCGCCGCCAGCTCGGCGCGCACAGCCCCCGCCCCGTCGGCGACGGCTCCGGCCACGTCGGCCAGCTCGGCGGGGAAGCCGGCCGCCGGCATCTTCGCGTTCACCCCGATGCCCATCACGGCATGCTCGAAGCGCCCCGACTCTATGTCCACCATGCCCTCGGTGAGGATGCCGGCCACCTTGCGGCCGTCCATGTAGATGTCGTTCACCCACTTGATCAGGGCCTCGCATCCGCACACGCGCTCGATGGCCCGCGCGCCCGCCACGGCGGCGGCGCAGGTGAGCAGCTGCCCCCGATCGGCGGGGAGCGTCGGACGCAGCACCACGCTCAAATACACGCCCGAACCCGGCGGCGAGTAGAACCGCTTGCCGGGCCGTCCGCGTCCGGCCCGCTGCTCCTCGGCCACGATCACCGTTCCCTCGGCCGCGCCCTCGAGCGCGCGCCGCCGCGCCTCGGCGTTCGTGGAGTCCACGCGCTTGCGCACCACGATGTCGAAGGGGTGCCTCTCCGGCAGGAAGCGCTCGATGCCCGCAGGCGACAGCAAGTCGTTCTCCTGCGCCAGACGGTAGCCGCGGTTCGTGGCGGCATCGATGACGTATCCCTCCTCGCGCAGCGCGCGCACGGCCTTCCACACCGCGTTGCGGCTCACGCCGAGCGTCTCGGCCAGGCGCTCGCCCGACACGAAGCGCTCGCGGTTGCCCTCCAGCAGCCGCAGCAGCCGATCCCTGGTGTTCATGCGCGCCCCTTCCGTCTCGCGGTCCATGGTAGGGAGGGTCGCTCATCACGTCAACCTAGGGCAGCAACAAGGGTGACAATAGGCCGCAGGGGAAATCCCTGCGTTGCGATGAGGCCCGCGACCGGGTATACTGGACGTTATTCGACAAGTTGTTCATTAATGGGCGAGGTGTACAAAAGGGGCCGCATGGCAGTTGCAACGATGCAGAAGGGCGCGAACCCGGCGTGCTGCGAGGATCGCCGCATCACGCGCTCGAAGCGCGCCCTGCGCGACGCGCTCATCGAGCTCATGGAGGAACGCGGCTTCGACGGGTTCAGCGTGAACGACCTGTGCGCCCGCGCCGACCTCAACCGCGGCACGTTCTACAACCACTTCCGCGACAAGGACGCCCTGCTCGCCGCCCTCGAGGCCGAGGTCATGGACGACCTCGAGCGCTTCCAGGCGCAGATGCAGGAGCTCACCGTGCGCAGCCTCATGTCGTACCGCGCGCGCAAGAAGCCGCTGCCCTTCCTCGTGGAGCTGTTCGACTACCTGCGCGAGCAGGGCGACTTCCTGCACGCGGTGCTCGGCCCCGGCGGCGACGTGGGGTTCGGCCCGCGCCTGCGCGACTCCATCTGCACCAACCTCGTGCAGTCCATCCTGCACGAGCGCTACCGCAACGACCCCTCGCCGTTCGTCGGCTACTACGTGGCGTTCTTCGCCTCGGCGTACCTCGGCGTCATCGAGCGGTGGATCGAGACGGGCATGTGCGAAAGCTCCGAGGAGATGGCCCTGGTGGCCATGCGCCTCTTCTTCATCAAGCCGGGCGAATCGATCAGACTGTAAGCGGGGGAGAAGGCAATGGATACGATGAACGTCAACGAAGAGAACGCGAAGGAGAACGTCATGGCGAACGCGAACGCGCCTGAGAATCCCCTGCACATCGGCATCGACGTGGGCTCCACCACGGTGAAGCTGGCCATCCTCGACGACGCGAACGAGGTGCGGTTCTCCGTGTACCGCCGCCACCACGCCGACGTGCGCGCCACCATCGTGGAGGTGCTCGAGGAGGCCGCGGCCGACTTCGGCGACGAGTCCATGACCATCGCCATCACGGGTTCGGGCGGCCTTCTGCTGGCGCAGTGGCTGGGCGTGGAGTTCGTGCAGGAGGTCATCGCGTCCAAGACGGCGGTGGAAACCTTCATCCCCAAAACCGACGTGGCCATCGAGCTGGGCGGCGAGGACGCGAAGATCATCTACTTCGACCAGGGCATCGAGCAGCGCATGAACGGCACGTGCGCCGGCGGCACGGGCGCGTTCATCGACCAGATGGCGGCGCTCCTGAACACCGACGCGGGCGGCCTGAACGAGCTGGCCCAGGGCGCGCAGACCATCTACCCCATCGCCAGCCGCTGCGGCGTGTTCGCCAAGACCGACGTGCAGCCCTTGCTCAACGAAGGCGCGCGCAAAGAGGACATAGCCGCGTCCATCTTCCAGTCCGTGGTCACGCAGACCATCAGCGGCCTGGCGTGCGGACGCCCCATCCGCGGACATGTTGCCTTCCTCGGCGGCCCCTTGCAGTACCTTCCTGAGCTGCGCAAGCGCTTCTACGAGACGCTCAGCCTGGACGACGAGCACATCATCGTGCCCGACGACGCCCATCTGTTCGTGGCCTGCGGCTGCGCGATGGCCGGCGCGGCCAGCGAAACCGTGCGCGCCGAGCGCCTGGCCGACGTGCTCGACCGCCTGAAGAACCTCGGCGACATCCAGGGCTCGGAGGTGGTGCGCCTGGCCCCTCTGTTCGCGAGCGACGAGGAACTCGACGCATTCAAGCGCCGCCACGACGGCGAGCGCGTGCGCCGAGCCGAGCTCCTCGACTACGAGGGCACGGCCTATTTAGGCATCGACGCCGGCTCCACCACGTTCAAGGCCGCGCTCATCGGCGAGGACGGCGCGCTTCTGTGGTCGCACTACGCCAGCAACAAGGGCGACGTGCTGGGCTGTGCGAAGGCCGCGCTCTCCAACCTGTACAACGCCATGCCGGTGGACGCCGACACGGGCGAGCCGCTCGTGCGCATCGGCCACGCCACGGTCACCGGCTACGGCGAGTACCTGCTGCTCGAGGCGCTGCGCGTCGATTCCGGCGAGATCGAGACGGTGGCGCATCTGCGCGGCGCGCAGGAGATGCTGCCGGGCGTGGAGTTCATCCTCGACATCGGCGGCCAGGACATGAAGTGCCTGCGCGTGAAGGACGGCGTGATCGACCACATCATGCTGAACGAGGCGTGCTCTTCGGGCTGCGGCAGCTTCATCGAGAGCTTCGCCACGGGCCTGAACCTCGACGTGTCCGAGTTCGCGCAGACGGCCATCGAGGCCGAGCGCCCCGTCGACCTGGGAAGCCGCTGCACCGTGTTCATGAACAGCCGCGTGAAGCAGGCGCAGAAGGAAGGCGCCACCGTGGGCGACATCGCCGCGGGCCTGGCCATCTCCGTCATCAAGAACGCGCTGTTCAAGGTCATCAAGATCCGCGACCCGCACGACGTGGGCACGAAGGTGATCGTGCAGGGCGGCACGTTTTTGAACGACGCCGTGCTGCGCGCGTTCGAACAGCTCTCCGAGGTGCAGGCCGTGCGCCCCGATATCGCCGGCAACATGGGCGCGTTCGGCGCCGCGCTGCTGGCCCGCGACCGCTACCACGAAGCCGTGAAGCGCGCTTCTTGTCATCCTGAGCGAGCGCAGCGAGTCGAAGGATCCCGTGCGGCGGCAGCCGTGGCGCTTCCCGCTGACGCCAAGGGGGATCCTTCGACTCCGGCGCTGCGCGCCTCCGCTCAGGATGACAACCATGTTGCCTCCTCCCTCCTCTCCCTTGAGCAGATCGAGGCGCTTTCGCCCACGCACAAGACCGTGCGGTGCAAGGGCTGCTCCAACAGCTGCCTGCTCACCGTGAACGACTTCGGCGTGGACGAGCGCACGGGCAAGCACCGCCGCTTCATCACGGGCAACCGCTGCGAGAAGGGCGCGGGCACCTTCGACGAGAGCAAGGCCGTGGTACCCAACCTCTACGAGTACAAGAGCCAGCGCCTGTTCGACGCGTACGAGCCGCTGACGGCCGAGGCCGCCACGCGCGGCAGCGTGGGTATCCCGCGCGCGCTCAACATGTACGAGAACTACCCGTTCTGGTTCACGTTCTTCACGAAGCTGGGCTTCCGCGTGGTGCTGTCCGACCCGTCCACGAAGAAGACCTACGAAGCCGGCATCGAGTCCATGCCGTCCGAATCGGTGTGCTACCCGGCCAAGCTCTCCCACGGCCACATCATGAACCTGCTCGACAAGGACCCGGACTTCATCTGGTTCCCGTGCAGCAAGTGGGAGCGCCAGGAGGACGAGGGCGCCGGCAACCACTTCAACTGCCCCATCGTGGCCAGCTACGCCGAGGCGCTGCGGCTGAACGTCGACGAGCTGCGCACCTCGCGCGCGCAGTTCCTGAACCCGTGGCTGCCCTACGATCAGAAGGACCACCTGAAGAAGCGCCTGTTCGTGGAGCTGGTGGAGGCGCATCCGGAGCTCATGGGGGCCGCCGGCGCGCCGGCGCAAGCCGAGGTGGACGCCGCAGTGGACGCCGCGTGGGACGAGGACGAGGCGTTCAAGCGCGATATCCGCGCCAAGGGCGAGGAGACGCTCGCGTGGATGGAGGCCACCGGTACCCACGGCATCGTGCTGGCGGGGCGCCCCTACCACAACGACCCCGAGATCAACCACGCCATCCCCGAGCTTCTGACCAGCTTCGGCCTGGCGGTGCTCACCGAGGATTCCGTGGCGCACCTCGGCACGCTCGAGCGCCCCATCCGCCTCGTGGACCAGTGGATGTACCACACCCGCCTCTACGCCGCCGCGAAGGTGGCCACCGAGCGCGAGGACCTCGACCTCATCCAGCTCAACAGCTTCGGCTGCGGCTTGGATGCGCTCACCACCGACCAGGTGCAGGAGATCCTCGAGCGCGCGGGCAAGGTGTACACCGTGCTCAAGATCGACGAGGTGTCCAACCTGGGCGCGGCGCGCATCCGCGTGCGCAGCCTGCTGGCCGCGCTCAAGGACCAGGCCGACGACAAGGCCGAGGCCGAGCGCATGCCGCGCGGCTGCCCGGCCCTGAGCTTCGATCCCGAGGCATTCGCCGCCACGCCCGAGGCCGCCGTGGAGGTGAAGACCGGCCAGACCGAGGCCTCCATCGCGCGCGAGCTGACCGGCGCCACGCCCGAGACGTTCACCGAGAAGGCCGCGCCCGAGGTCATCGAGCGTTTCCGCCAGCGCGAAGGCGCTACCACCGAGTTCCCGCGCGCGGTGTTCACGCAGGAGATGAAGGACGCGGGCTACACCATCCTCTGCCCGCAGATGGCGCCCATCCACTTCGAGCTGCTGGTGAAGATCTTCCACCGCAACGGCTACAACCTGGAGCTTCTGCCGTCGGTGGACCACGGCGCGGTGGATGCGGGCCTCAAGTACGTCAACAACGACATCTGCTACCCGTCCATCCTGGTCACCGGTCAGATCATGGAGGCCGTGATGAGCGGCCGCTACGACACCGACAAGCTGGCCGTCATCATCACGCAGACGGGCGGCGGCTGCCGCGCCACCAACTACATCTCGCTCATCCGCAAGGCGCTCGCGGCCGTGGGGCTGCCGCACGTGCCGGTGATCGCGCTGTCGTTCAAGGACCTCGGCGAGAGCAACCCCGGCTTCAAGGTGACGCCGAGCATGCTCCTGCAGGCCGCGTACTCCATCTTCTACGGCGACCTGCTCATGATGGCGCTCTACCGCACGCGTCCCTACGAGGTGGAGCCGGGCAGCGCGAACCGCCTGTTCGACCACTGGATGGCCGCGTGCCAGGAGCAGCTCATGCGCGGCCTCAAGCGCCGCGAGTTCAAGGAGACGGTGCGCCGCATCGTGGAGGATTTCGACTCGCTGCCCCTGCGCGGCGAGGGGACGAAGCCGCGCGTGGGCGTGGTGGGCGAGATCCTCGTGAAGTTCCACCCCACGGCCAACAACCAGATCGTCGACGTCATCGAGCGCGAGGGCTGCGAGGCCGTCGTGCCGGGGCTCGCGGAGTTCTTCCTGTTCGGCATCGCGGGCGGCATCTTCCAGAAGGATCCGCTCGGGCGCTCGGCGAAGGGGGCGCTCGGCAGCCGCATCGGGCTCTGGGCCATCGCGAAGCTGCGTGCGCCGGTGACGAAGGCGCTTGCGGCGTCGAGCCGCTTCGAGCCGCCGGCGGACATCTACGAGCTGGCCGAGTACGCGAGCGAGATCCTGTCCCTGTGCAACTCGATGGGCGAGGGATGGCTGCTCACGGCCGAGATGGTGGAGCTCATCCGCACTGGCGCGCCGAACGTGGTGTGCACGCAGCCGTTCGCCTGCCTGCCGAACCACGTGGTGGGCAAGGCCGTGATCAAGGAGCTGCGCCGCCGCTACCCCGACAGCAACATCGTGGCCGTGGACTACGACCCGGGCGCCTCGGAGGTCAACCAGCTCAACCGCATCAAGCTGATGATCAGCGTGGCGAAGGCGAACCTGGCCGACAAGGAGGCCGAAGCCAAGGCCGCCCGCGACAAGTTCGTCGACGCCGGCAAGCCCCACGCCTCCCAAGAGGAGATGGGCGAGCTTGAGATAGAGACGAAGAAGGCGTAAGCCCCTTCTGTCATCCTGAGCGGAGGCGGCCGAAGCAGCCCCTTCTGTCATCCTGAGCGGAGCGACCGAAGGGAGCGGAGTCGAAGGATCCCGCGCGGCGACAGCAGTGCGAGAAAGGACGAAGCCTTATGCAGAGACTTGAATCGCTGGCTGCACTGGCTGCGTGTGTGTGCCTGTGCGCGGCGCTTGCCGGATGCGCGCAGGAGCCGGTTGTCCCAGAGGAAAATCCGGTCCCGCAGGAGGCGGCCGAGCTGCATCCCGACCTCAAGGAGGCCGAACCTGCCAAGGCCCCGCTCCACCAGGGCAAGGACGAGATCACCGTGCTCGTGCTCAACGGCTGCGGCATCGAGGGCGCCGCCGAGGAAGCCGCCGGGAAGATCCGCGCGCTCGGCTTCGAGAACGTGACGGTCGATAACGCGACGTCATGGAACAATCCTCAGAACAGGGTGTCGTACCACCACGAGGAGCATCGCGCGGAGGTGGACGAAGTCGCGGCGTTGTTCGACTCGCTTCCACCCTTCGATCCCTATTGCTACGAAGACGCTAATAGCGGCGGCTGGAGCATGGATTACGACATCCTCGTCATGGTGGGCTGATCGTCAGCTACGGACGATGCGGTCAACTATTCTCAGGGACAAGAGAACCGTCAGCGTGAAGCGTCACTGCTGTCGCCGCGCGGACGCGCGCAACCGGTGCGGAGGGGCCTTCGCGAATTCGCGGGCTTGCAGTCACATTTTGGCCGCTCTGAAGCTTTTCGGCGGCAGGTAGGGTGCTTTGTGCAATTCGCGACCTGCGCAAACGCGCCGAGGAAGGTCGTCTGGCTGCCGGAATCGGGCTCCGAGCGCACGAAAAGGCTTCAGAGCGGCCAAAACGTGACTTCGGGATCCTCTCTTTTCGCACTACGGCGTTGTCAGTCGCGAATAACCCCGTCTACTAGCCTCATGAACGCGTCGGCCATCGCCTCGGGCGATTCCCTCGCAAGGCGGGCCGGCCCGTATGGAAGGGCACGTGCACGCACTGCATGGCCTGCATCGGCGGCTGCCCGGCCGAAGCCATCGAGTACGGCGAGAAGTCGAAGGGCCGCCGCCGCTACTATTTGGAAGAGGACGCAAGCGCCTAGCCGCCCCCGCGAGAGGAGTCCCCATGCGCTTCCCCCACGAGATAACGATAGACCCCGCGCGCTGCATCGGCTGCGGGCGGTGCGTTGACGATTGCCCGGCGAGCAACCTCGCCCTGGAGGGCAAAAAGGCCGCGCCGCTCACGCAGGCCTGCATCATGTGCGCGCACTGCGTGGCCGTCTGCCCGACGAACGCGATTGCCATCAGCGGCTTCGACGAGGAGCCGCGCCCGCTCGACGGCACGGAGGCGCTCGATCCCGCACGCCTGCTCGCGGCCCTCGGCGCCCGCCGTAGCATGCGGCGCTTCGCCGAGGGCCCCGTGTCCGACGAGGCCCTGGCCGACATCGTGGAAGCCGGCCGCCTCACGCCCACGGGAAGCAACGCCCAGGACGTCTCCTTCATCGTGCTGCGCGAGCGCCTCGCGCGCTGCGAGGAGCTGTCCGTGCGCCTGTTCCGCCGCATCCTGCCCCTCGCGCGCCTCGTGGACGCCACGGCCCGGCGCACCGAGATCGGCGACCGCTTCTTTTTCAAGGGCGCGCCGGCTGCGGTTGTAGTGGTGGCGAAAGACCAGGTGAACGGCGCGCTCGCCGCCTCGAACATGGAGCTTGCGGCGCAGGCGCACGGATTGGGCGTGCTCTACAGCGGCTTCTTCGCGATGGCTGCGAGGCTTTCGCCGGCGCTTCGCCGCGAGCTCGGCCTGGCGCGCGGGCAGAAGGTGGTGACCGCCCTCGTCGTGGGCCATCCCGCCGTGAAATACCGCCGCACCGCCCCGAAAGAGCCTGCGGACGTGCGGTTCCTGTGAGGGCGTGCCGCATGCGGCGGTCCCGTGTCCGTTCCGCAATATGTTATCAACAAAGTATCATTTTGCGGTAGCATAAGCGCGAACACGAAAGCCGCCGTTTGAAAGAAGGAACCCATGGCCTCCCTCTACGATCTCACCGTCAAGAACCAGCAGGGCGAGGACGTCGCGCTCGCGGATTACCAGGGGCGCGTGCTGCTCATCGTGAACACCGCCACCGAGTGCGGTTTCACGCCCACGTACGCCCAGCTCGAGGAGCTGTACCGCAGCCTGCACGAGCGCGGCTTCGACGTCCTCGACTTCCCGTGCGACCAGTTCGGCCACCAGGCGCCGGGCACCAATGAGGAGATCGCCCAGTTCTGCACCTCGCGCTTCGGCGTGACGTTCCCGCAGTTCGCCAAGATCGAGGTCAACGGCGAGGGCGCCGACCCGCTGTTCGCCTACCTGCAAAAGCAGAAGGGCTTCGAGGGCTTCGACGAGGGCCACGAGCTCACGCCCATCCTCGAGGACCTGCTCGCGAAGGGCGACCCGGACTACGCCGCAAAGCCCGACATCAAGTGGAATTTCACCAAGTTCCTCGTCGACCGCGAGGGCAACGTCGTGGACCGCTTCGAGCCCACGGCCAGCATCCCCGACGTCGTCGCCCCCGCCGTGGAAGAGCTGCTGTAGCATCCCCGCCTTACGCGCCCCGCGCGGCTGCGAAAGGCGTCGCGCGGGGCGTCAGTCTAGCTCAAGCAGCGCGTCCACTACGGCGTCCACGTCGAGCACGGGCATGACCCCGGGGTCGAACTCCTGCCGGAAGCGGATCTCCAGCGGGGCGTGCTCGATCTCGTCGAGGTTCACGGCGTAGGGCATGCCGCTGAACCGCAGGCCCAGCAAGTGCCCGCTGCCGCGCACGAGCGCCACATGGGCCGCGTCGCCCTCCGCGCCCGCGCCGCCCGCGTCGACGACGGGCGCCAGCTCGTTGCCGCGATGCAGCACGCCGCAGAACTCGCGCGGCAAAAAGGCCAGGGGCTTCACCTTGTCGGCCGCCACCACCTCTTCGATGGATGCGAAGGCGATGGCCATAGGCCCGCTCACGGTGGGGATGACGAGGGCGTTCGCGCGGGCGGCATCTTGCTGGGAGCCGCCGATGAGCTTCTCGATCCAACGTAGACGCTGGTCACGGTCGCGCATGGCCGCCTCCTCCCTTCAGGGCGGCGCCCGCCAGTAGCCGGGCGCTCACCACCGGGCAGGGCTCGCCGTTTTGCAGCAGGGCGTAGCCGATGCAGCCCGCCTCGCGCGCCTCCCGCCTATCGAGCAGCGCCGGCAGCCGGTTCACCGAAAGGCGCTCGTAGCCATCCACGGCGTCCACGACAAGGGCGCGCTTCGCTCCCGGTGCGTCCAGGAGCAGGGAGAACGTGGGGCTTTCGGCCTCGAACGGCGACGAGCCGCCCGGCTCGCCCAGAAGCGCGTAGCGCGCCCCGTCGTCGCCCACGTAAAACGCGCTTGCGGACACCGTCGCGCTCGAGACCGCGTCCGCCTCCCCGCTCGCCGCGCCCGCGCCCGCCCGCTCCACCCGCTCGGGCCGGTACGCCTCGAAGCGCTCGATCTGCTGCGCGGGCAGGGCGAACCGCGTGCCGCCCGCGCGCAGCACGGCCGCTTCCATCACGGTGAACGGCACGGGGAAGCGCAGGGATATCTCCAGGGTGCCCCGCTCGGTGTTGCGCACCTCGCCGCGCCCGCCCGCGTGCTGCAGCAGCGATCCGACCTCGTTGAACTGGGCGAACATGCTGGACGTGTGACTCGTGCCCGCCGTGACGAACCCCGGCAGCAGCAGAAACGCCCCCAGCTCCTCGTCGGTGTAGGTGCTCAGGGGCCGCGCGAGCAGGCCGCGCTCGACCGCCTGCTCGCCGATGGCGCGGGCGTCGAAGGGCCGCCCGTCGTGCTCGATGCGGCAGATCACGTCGGAGCCGTCGCTTTCCAGGCGCAGGCGCACCGTGGCGCGCGGGGGCTTGCCGGCCGCCGTGCGCGTCTCGGGCTTCTCGATGCCGTCGCGCAGGCACGCCCGCATCACCCGCTTGATGACCCCCTCCATCGACGCGAGCACCGACCGGTCGAGCGCCAGGTGCCCGTCGGCTATCTCCAGATCGGCCAGCACGCCGAAGCGGTAGCCGTAGTCGCTCACCAGCGTGCGCAACGACGGCGCGATGCGGTCGAAGGGCTCGATGCGCGAGCGCATCACGGCCGTGCGCAGCCCGTCCACCACCTGCGCGTGCGAGAATACGATGGCGCTGAGCCCGCGGTCGTTCGGCGCGTCGTCCAGATGCGCCCGCAGCGCGCGGTGCACCTCCTCGAACCGTGCGAGCAGGCCCGTGAGCTCGGCACTGCGGCGTCCCAGCTCGTCGGAGTGCGAGAAGGACGAGGGCAGGGCGAAGGCGGTGTCGCCCTCGCCGTCCGCGTCGGCACCGGCGGCCTCGTAGGCGGGGATGGCGTCGGGATCCTCCACGATGGTGCAGCGATCCACGAAGAACGAGCCCTTGATGGCCAGCAGCACCTGCTCGGGCGTGGCCGAGCTGAAGCGGATGAACAGCCCGTGGTCGCGCAAAAACGAGATGGTGGCGGGGTCGCTCTTCACCGTGCGCGGGTGGCACGACACCGCGTCGCACAGAGGCGTGATCCGGCGCACCACCAGCGAGGCGCGCGTGTTCTCCAAGCCGCAGTTCGGCTTGAGCATGACCTGCACGATCAACTCGTCTCGCTCCATGGCCGCCCTCCGCTAGTCCAGAAGGTCGGGCCGTGCGAACACGCAGCGGTTCTTGCCGGTTTCCTTGCCGTGGTACAGCGCGCGGTCGATGAGCGAGAAGTTCTCCGCGAAGCTGAGGGCGGGGTCGTAGGAGCCCAGCCCGAACGTGAGCGTGCACGAGAACTCGCCCGCGCCGTCGTCGATGCGGTAGGCCGCCACCTCCTCGCGCATGCGGTTGCACAGCCGCAGCGCCTCGTGGTCGGGCGAGGCGAACAGCACCGCGAGCAGCTCCTCGCCGCCCCAGCGGATGACCGGATGGCCGCCTGCCAGGTCGTCGAGGATGTCGGCGATGCACGCGATGGCGATGTCGCCGGACTGGTGCCCGCGCACGTCGTTGATGACCTTGAAGTCATCGATGTCGCACAGGGCCAGCACCGTGTTCGTCTCGCGGCTGGCCTCCTCTATCTCGCGTTCGAGGTAGTCGGTGAGGTAGTGGCGGCTGTACAGCCCGGTGAGCTGGTCGCGGAAGGCCAGGCCGCGCATGAGGTCGAGCTGCTTCTTCAGCTCGGCGTTGGCCGCGCGTAGACGCTCCTCCTCGGCGGGCAGGGCGGCCTGAGCGGCGGATTCGGGCGGGCGCTTCGTCACGATGCGCCGCCGTCCGCGCCCGTCGCCGGCGCCTCGAAGGTAAAGCGGTCGATGAGCTTCTTCAGGACGCGGGCCTGCTCGGCCAGCTCCTCGCCGATGGCGGCGCTCTCCTCGGAGGCGGCCGAGTTCTCCTGCACCACGTCGGAAAGGCTGTCCATGCTCTCCTGTATCTGGGAGACGGCCTCGAGCTGCTGGGCAGACGCCTGCGCGATGGCCGACATCATCTCCTTCACGCCCTCGGTGGCCGCCACGGCCCCTTCCATGTTGTCCGACGTGACCTCGATGAGCGCGCTGCCGCTCTCCACGCTGGCGCTCGCGCGCACGGCCAGCTCGTCGGCGGCGCGCGACGCCTCGCTCACCTGGGTGGCAAGGCGGCGTATCTCCTCGGCCACGATGGCGAATCCGCGCCCGGCGTCGCCCGCGCGAGCCGCCTCCACCGAGGCGTTGAGCGCGAGGATGTTCGTTTGGAACGAGATGTCCTCGATGGCGTTGGCCAGCTGCGAGATGTTGCGCGTGCTGGTCTTGATGTCGCCGATCACCTGCACCGTCTTGGCTATCTGGTCGTTGCTGTGCTCCACGGCGGCCAACACGTCGGCCGTGTTCTCGTTGGCCACGAGCACGCTCTCGTTGTTCACCTCCACCACCTGGGTGATGCCCTGCACGTTGGCGGCCAGCTCCTCGATGGCCATGGCCTGCTCGGCCGAGCCCTGCGCGATGGCCTGCGATCCGTCGGACATCTGCGACGACGAGCGCTCCACCTGCTCGGCCGTGTCGCTCAGGCGCTGCACGGTCATGCGCAGCGTGGCGATGGTCTTGTTGAAAGACGCGGCCAGCACGCCCAGCTCGTTGCCCGAGGTCACGGGGATATCGGCCGTGAGGTCGCCGTCGGCCACGCGCTTGGCGGCCTGCTCGATCTCGTGCACCGGCACGGCGATGGCGCGGGTGATGCGCCGCCACATGAAGATGGCCACCGCGACCATGACGAGCCCGATCGCGGCGATGATGAGGGAGGTGACGTTCTCAAGCTCCTTCGAGCGCGCCACGAAGTCGACGGCCTTCTTCTCGGCCGCCGCCACGATGTCGTCGGCGAGATCCATCGTGATGTCCTTCTGAGGAAGGTAGCTCTGGTCGTACAGGCTCTGCGCGCGTTCGAGATCGCCCGCCTCCGCGGCCTCCATGACGTCGTTGCGCAGCGCTATAAGGCTCTCGTTGGCCAGGTTGAACTGGGCGAGCACGTTCTGGTCGGCGACGAAGTACGTGGAGATGGTCTCTTGCTCGGTCTCGCGCTCGGCGGACAGCTGGTCGATGACCACCTTCACCTCAGTGCGTTCGGCGGCGTCCTCGATGTTCACGTACTGGCCCAGGTAGCCCGACATCTCCTCGACATCGTTGCGCAGCGACACGGCGCTCTTCGCCACCTGGTAGGGCCGTTGGTAGAACTCCTCGGTGACGGCCGCGTTCTGATGCACGGCCACGATGGATACGCAGGTGGACACGACGAACAGCACGGCGACGATGACGTAGGACAGCATGAGGATGCTGCTGATGCTCAGGTCTTTTGCGTTTCGCTTCATGGCAGGGTCGCTTCCGGTAGCTTCTGGTAGATGGAGTTGCCGCGGTACGCGAAGAGCGCCCGGTCGCGGACGATCTCGGCGTGGCCGAGGACGAGGTAGCTGGAAAGGGCCAGGTGGCGATGCAGGGTGTCCAGCACCCGCTCGCGCGTGCGGTCCTCGAAGTAGATGATCACGTTGCGGCAGAGGATGAGGTCGTAGGTGCGGGCGAGCGGCGCCGCGTCGCTCAGGTTCGCGTAGGCGAACGCCACGCGCCGGCGCACGGGCTCGGCCACCGCGTAGTCCTTGCCCTCCCGCACGAAGTAGGAGGACAGCCACCGCGGCGGCACCTTCTCGATGCGCGAGGCGGGATACACCGCGCGGCGCGCCTCGGCGAGCGCCGGCTCCGACACGTCGATCCCCGTGATGCGCACCGGCGGGATGTCGCGGCCGCGCGCGTAGTCCTCGACGAGCATCGAGACGGTGTAGCATTCCTCGCCGGTAGAGCAGCCGGCGCACAGGATGTTCCACGTGCGGCGCGGGCGGGCGCGCTCCAGCTCGGGCAGCGCGACGGTGCGCAGGAAGTCGAACTGCCGGCTCTCGCGCAGGAAGTAGGTGTAGTGGGTGGTGACGAGGTCGATGAAGCGGGCGCGGGCGGCGGGGTTCGCGCCCGACTCCATAAGATCGAGGTAGGCCGAGAACGAGGGCATCCCGAGGCGCTCCCGCTCGCGCGAGAGGCGGCATTCCAGCAGCACGCGCTTCGACCGCATGTCCAGCCCGAAGGAGCGGGCCAGATACGTGCAGGCGCGGTCGAACTCCCTGTCGGTCAAATGGTCCACTGCTCGCCGTCTCCGTCGAAATTGCTATGATCGAACCAGCATAACATGACAGGCGGGGAGCCGCCAGATCGAACCGTTTCAGTGGGATTTGGGTAGGCGGGCGCGCGGGGCGCGCGCATCCGTTTGGCGAGGTGGTATGCGCTGCCCGGCCGCTCGCGTCGGAGGGCCGGGCAGCGGTTTCGCGCGGGCCTAGAACGGGTAGGGGTGGGACACGTGCTGGACGCTCGTCCAGTGGGTGCGCGTCATCTCCTCCAGGATCCAGTCGCCGTTGAAGCGGCCGAGGCCCGAGTTCTTCTCGCCGCCGAAGGGCACGTGCTGCTCGTCGGCCACAGTCATGTCGTTCACGTGGGTCATGCCGGCATCGATCTTCAGGGCGAACGCGGTGGCGCGCTCCACGTCGCGGCCGACCACCGCCGAGGACAGGCCGTAATCGCTCATGTTGGCGAACTTGAGCGCCTCGTCCTCGCCGTGCGCCACGATGATGGGCGCGAGCGGGCCGAAGCTCTCCTGCAGGGCGATGTCCCAGGAGGGGTCCACGCCGCCGAACACCACCGGCGGCATGACCAGGCCGTCCGGCTCGCCGCCCAGGAGCACCTCCGCGCCCTGCTCTTCGGCGCGCTTGGCCTTCTGCAGGATGCCGGTGAGCTGGGCCTCGTTGATGATGGGGCCGATGTCGGTTTTCGGGTCGAGCGGGTCGCCGCACACGAGCTTGCTCGCGCGGTCCACGAAGCGCTCGGTGAACTCGTCGGCCAGGCTCGCGTCCACGATGATGCGGTTCGTGCTCATGCAGATCTGCCCCTGGTGCAAAAAGCGCCCGATGATGGCGATGTCCACGGCCAGCTGGAGGTCGGCGTCGTCGAGCACCACCAGCGGGCAGTTGCCGCCCAGCTCCAGCGCCACGCGCTTGAGCAGTTTGCCGCCGGTCGTTTTCGCGCCGATGCCGCGGCCCACCTCGGTGGACCCGGTGAACGAGATGAGCTTGGGCGTGGGGTGCTCCACGAAGTAGTCGCCTATCTCGCTGCCGCGCCCGATGAGCACCGACAGCAGCCCCTCGGGCAGGCCAGCCTCCTCGTAGATCTTCGCCAGCAGGATGCCGCCGGTGACGGGCGTGTCGCTGGCGGGCTTCAGCACCACGGCGTTTCCGCAGGCCAGCGCCGTGGCAACCGAGCGGTTCGACAGGTTCATGGGGAAGTTCCACGGGCTGATGACGCCCACCACGCCCAGCGGCTGGCGGTACACGCGGTTCTCCTTGTGCGGCGTGTCGGACAGGAAGATGTCGCCGTGCATGCGGTAGGGGAAGCTGGCCGCCTCCTCGGTGATGTTGCGCGAGGCGCCCACCTCGAACTCGGCCTTGGCGCGGATGCTGCCCGACTCGCGCTGCACCCAGTCGATGAGCTCGTCGTGGCGCGCGTCGAAGATGTCCACGGCGCGGCGCAGCACGGCGGCTCGCTCGGCGGGCAGGGTGGCGGCCCACTCGCGCTGGGCCTTTTCGGCGGCGGCGTAGGCCTCGTCCACGTCGGCGCGGTTGGCCAGCACGTGGGTGGCCAGGACGTCCTGGTTGTAGGGGTTCACGTCCTGGGCGGTCTCGCCGCTTGCGCCGTCGCGCCAGGCACCGGCGATGTAGAGCTTGTCCAGGTTGTCGTAGGGCTTGGGAGGGGTGGGGGCGGTGGTCATGGGAGGATCTCCGTTTCTCGCGAGGGGCACGAGCCGACAGCCCGCCGCCTGCGAGGACGCGCAGGGCGGGCCCGGCGATTCCCCCAGTATAGAAGCCCCGCGCCGGATGGCCGTCCGGCGCGGCAAACGGTTGCCGCGCCGTCAAACAGCGAGCGCCGAGCGGCCTCAGCGCCCAGCCAGGCGGTAGCGCGCACGAAAGCTTTTCCGCTCAGACATCCAGCGGCATGTTCGAATGCCCCTGCCCATTGCGTGTCAAAGGGATAGGCAAAACTTGGCAAACTTGGCAAACTTGGCAAACTTGGCAAACTTGGCAAACTTGGCAAACTTGGCAAACAAATCCGTTTCCCAAGTTTGAATCGCGCCGTTTGCCTTCTGGGGCGTCATGGCCGACAATGGCAGGCGACGGAAAACGGCGGGTGAGACGGAAGAGGTAGGCGCATGGGATTCGGAACCGCGGGTTTGGCGTGCACGGGGGACAGCGCGCTGCCGTTCATCATCGCGGGCGTGGTGGTGGTCGCGGTCATCGTGCTGGTGATCGCGTTCGTGCTCATGCGGCGCAACCGCTAGGAGCCTCGACGTGCCTGCATCGGGAAAGCTCGTCGTGTGCCCCACGCCGCTCGGCAACCTGGGCGACATGACCGCGCGCGCCCTCGAGGCGCTGCGCGCGGCCGACGTCGTGTGCGCGGAGGACACGCGCGTGACGGGCAGGCTGCTGGCCGCGTACGGCATCGAGAAGCGGCTCGAGCGCTTGGACGAGGCGCTCATCGGCGAGCGCGCGTCGGTCCTGGTGGAGCGCGTGGCGGCCGGCGAGGTGATCGCGTACTGCTCGGATGCCGGCATGCCCGGCGTGTCCGACCCGGGCCTGCGACTCGTGCGCGCGGCCCGCGAGGCGGGCGCGCCGGTGGAGGTGCTGCCCGGCCCTACGGCTGCGGCCACGGCCTACGTGGCCAGCGGCTGCGACAACCCGCGCTTCTACTTCGGCGGCTTCTTCCCGCGCAAGGACGCCGAGCGCCGCACCGCCTTGGCTCCCCTGCGCGCGCTCGACGCGGCCCTCATCTTCTATGAGAGCCCGAACCGCCTGGCAAGCGCCCTGGAAGTGCTCGCCGACGAGCTGCCGCATCGCGAGGCCGCCGTGTGCCGCGAGCTCACGAAGCTGCACGAGGAGGTGGTGCGCGGCCCGCTGCCCGAGGTGCGTGACGAGTTCGCCGCGCGGGCGGCTGCGGGCGGGCGCGGCATCAAGGGCGAGATCGTCATCGTGGTGGACGGCCCGAGCGCCGCCGAGGGAGCCGCCGCCGAGCACCACGCCGAGGTCTCTGCCCGCGCCCGCGCCGCCGAGCTCAAGGCCCAGGGCATGCGCAACAAGGACATCGCCCGCGCCGTCGCCGAGGAGTTCGGCATCGCGCGCAACGTCGCGTACGGCATCGCGCTCGAGGCGTGAGGCGGCGCATGTCGCACGCGGCCGCAACCACCTCGATGGCGCGCCCGTTCGCGCGCTACGTCTCGCTCAACGTGCTGGGCATGGCGGGCGTGTCCGCCTACATCCTGGCCGACACGTTCTTCATCGCAAACGGCGTGGGGCCGGACGGCCTCGCCGCGCTCAACTTCGCCATCGTGGCCTATACGGTCATGCAGGCCACGGGGCTCATGCTGGGCATCGGCGGCGCCACGGAGTTCCAGGTGCACGCCGCCCGCGGCGATCGGGCCGCGGCGAACCGGGCGTTCACCACGTCGCTTCTGCTGGCGGCTGCAGCGGCCGTGCTGTTCGTGGCGGCGATGGGCGCGTTCGCGGGCCCCTTCTCCCAGGCGCTCGGCGCGCAGGGCCCCACGCTGCCGCTCACGGAGACGTACCTGCGCACCATCTTCTCGTACGCGCCGTTGTTCCTGCTCAACAACGTCCTTCTGCCCTTCGTGCGCAACGACGGCAGCCCGCAGCTGTCCATGGCGGCCATGCTGGTGGGCAGCTTCGGCAACATCCTTCTGGACTGGCTGTTCATCTTCGGGTTCGGCTGGGGCATGTTCGGCGCGGCGTTCGCCACGGGGCTCGCCCCGCTCATGAGCATGGCGGTGCTGTCCGTCCACTTCCTGCGCCGGCGCGCCACGTTTCGCCCCGTGCGCCTGCGCCCGTCCGCGCGGCTCGCGGGGCACGTGTGCGCTCTCGGGTTCTCGTCGTTCATCGTGGAGGTGTCCGGCGGGTTCGTGCTGCTCGTGCTCAATCTCATCATCCTCGCGTTCGAGGGCACCATCGGCGTGGCGGCCTACGGGGTGGTGGCGAACTTCGCGTTCGTGGCGAACGCCCTGTTCGTGGGCATCGCGCAGGGCATCCAGCCGCTGGCAAGCAACGCGTACGCGCGCGGCAGCGCCCGCGACGTGCGCGCCGTGCTGCGCCTGGCGCTCGCGACGTCGCTCGTCATCGCGGCCGTGGCGTACGTGGCGGTGGCCCTCGCTGCCGAGCCGCTTGCGCTCGCGTTCAACCGCGACAACGACCCGCAGCTCACCGCGCTCGCCGTGGACGGCATGCGCGTGTACTTCCTCGGGTATTTCTTCGCGGGCGCGAACATCGTGGCCGCGGCGTTCTTCAGCGCGGTGGAGAAGCCGGGGCGGGGCCTGGCCATCTCCATCGTGCGCGGGCTTCCGGCCATGCTCTCGTTCGCCGTTTTGTTGGCAGCGCTGTTCGGCATGGCGGGCGTGTGGGCGACGTTCCCGGCGGCGGAGGCGGCCACGTTCGTGCTGACGGCGCTGCTCATCGTGCGGTTCGTGCGCGGGCAGGGGGCACGGGCATGAGCGCGCGGCAGGCGGGTGCGCCGGTGGAGCTCGAGGTGGACGGCCTGACGGTGCGCCTCGTGCGCAAGCGCGTGAAGAACCTCAACCTGCGGGTGCGTCGCGGCGGGGGCCTCGTGGAGGTGTCGGCGCCGACGCGCGTGCGCGTGGCTGACGTGGAGCGGTTCGTGCGCGAGAAGCGCCCGTGGATCGAAGCGAAGCTCGCGCAGGTCGCCGCGTCGCCCGCTGCTGCAGCCGCCGAGGCCGCGCCGGAGGAGGTGGCCGCGTGGCGCGCCGTGGTGGAGGCGTGCGTGCCGGCGCTCGTGGAGGCGTGGGAGCCCATCATGGGCGTGAAGGCGGGCAAGCTGGCGTACCGCAACATGACCAGCCGCTGGGGCAGCTGCCAGCCGGCCACGGGGCGCATCTGCATCAACGTGCGCCTCGCGCTCTACCCGCCCGAATGCCTGGAGTACGTGGTGGTGCACGAGCTCTGCCACCTGCTGGAACGCGGCCACGGCCCCCGATTCAAGGCCCTCATGGACGCCTTCATGCCCGACTGGCGCGAGCGCCGAGCGAAATTGCGGTAATTATCCCGCTAGGCGTATCTTTCCCCCAGGCTCATACTGGAGTCGCTTCATCAGAGAGAGAAGGAGAACCCCATGCCCGTACCGGTTATGATTGGAGCGCTGCTTGCGACGACGGCGCTCGTGCTGTATGTCATCGGCATTCTGATGACGGTAATTACAGGGAAGGTGAAGAGGCGCAACGTCATCATGCAGACCGCGGCGGTCGTATGCGACGCGATCGCGACGATCTGCATGATGATCCAGGCCGGCAACATCATCCCGGCCGACTTCCACGGATGGATCGGCTACTCGGCGCTCACGCTGATGGTGATCGACCTCGTGTTCGTCATACGCCACCGCAAGGACGGGAGGGCCTCCGGCGCGATGCGCGTGTACGCGGCGGTCGCGCTCGTGTTCTGGATTGTGTCGTACTCGCTCGGCTTCGTAAAGATGGGCTGATCAAGCGGCGTTTTCGATGAACTGGGCGATGGCGTCTGCGGCCTGCTCCTGCTGCTCGTCGGCGGAGACGGCCGCTTCGCCGTCGCCCTCCTGCGGGCCGTAGTCGCCGAAGCCCGCGTGGTTGCCGCCCTCGATGACGACGGTCTCCGCGTCGGCGGGCAGCTTCACGGCGCCCTCGGCCAGCTTGTCGCGGTTGAGCACCTGGTCGTTGGAGCCGTAGACGACGATGGCGCCCAGGTCGGTGGCGGAAAGGTCGCTCGCCGAGTAGGCTCCCAGCAGCACGACGCCCCCGAGCGCGTCGTCGTCCGCGTGGTTGGCCGCGTACTGGGCCGCCATGGAGCCGCCGAGCGAGTGGCCCCCCACCCACCATATTCCCACCTGGGGATACGCCGCTCGAACGCGGTCGGCGGCGTCGATGCCGAAGAATGCGAAGTTGAACGGCATCTCCACCACCACGGCCAGGTAGCCGCGCTCGGCCAGGTCGCGCATGAGCGGCGCGTACGCGCTGTACTCCACCTTCGCGCCCGGGTAGAGCACGATGCCCGTGCGCGCGGACGCGTCGCCGAACGCCAGGTAGCCGTCGCCTTGCGCCACAGGCAGCGCCGCGGTCGAGGCCAGGCTTTCGCGCGCTGTGTCATCGGCGTGATAGTAGTCGCTCGCATACACGGCGAACGCGGCCGCGCCGGCGAACACGACGACGGCGATGATCGCAAGGGCCAACGCGAGCCGTCGCAGCCATCGCCTGCGCGGCCGGGGAGTGTCGTTTCGGGAATCCATGGGGCACATGATAGCAGAGCCGTGCTCCCGCAACCCCTCCTTGTATTCGCATCGTAGCCTTGTAATCCATGGCGATGCCAAGTATACTTATCACAACGACAAGTAAACTTGTCACCACAGGCGTACGAATGTTTCACGTGAAACATTCGTACAGCAAAGCGGACGGGAGGTGCGCACATGGACAAGAACGAGATCCTGGAGAAGAGCCGCAAGGACAACGGGCTGGTGGACGAGCGCTTCAAACTGCTTGAACAGCGCAAAGGACTCATCACGATGAGTGCGGCGGCGGTGGCGTTCATCCTTCTGTATATGTGGGAACTTTTCCATGGGCGGAACACCGATGGCCTGTACGCCGTGTTCTTCACGGGCCTTTCGACGATGATGTTCTGCCAGGCATATCAGTTGCGCATGAAAAGCCTGCTCTTCTTCGGGCTGTTCACCGCGAGCTTCGTCGTTCATTCTGCCATCCGGTACGTCCTCGCCACGATGTAGGGGCCTCTCATGATAAAGCTGCCTTTCCTCGGCTTCGACGACGTCCACGACAACGACGGCGAGCTGGAACTCAAGAACCGCCTGAAAGCCGCGCGCGCCGAGGCGGACCTGTCGCAGGCCGAGCTCGCGGGCCTGGTGGGCGTGTCGCGCCAAACCATCTCGTCCATCGAAACGGGCCTGTTCAACCCCACCGCCAAGCTGGCCCTCGTGCTGTGCATCGCGCTCGACAAGAAGTTCGAGGACCTCTTCTACTTCGAGTAAGGCCCCCGCGGCGGGCGGCTTCGCAATCCGAGCATATCGTGCTCGCCGACCGGCTTCAGTCGTACAGTTCGTCTATGCCGACGAGATGGAGATTGGCTTCAAGTTCCGCTCGTCGCATGAGGGGGGCCGAAAAACCCGAGCGAGCAAAGAGAAAACGTTCTACTTCGTCGCTGTGAAGAGAGGCCGCTTTGCAGTCAAGCGATTCCAGCACGCTTTCACCTAAAGGACTGTTTCCGAATTTGCATTCTCCAACGAGGGCCGTTAAGCCTTTTCGGCGCATGCCAGCGGCTTTCGAGAAGCTGGCGACGTCTATCTCCACTTGCTTGTTCCAGTATCGCCCGATTTCGCCGAAGCGCGTTGCCAGCTCTCCCCGTTGGTTCTGCCTACGAAGCCACGTTCGGCAGACGTCCTCGAATGTGAGGGAGGAGAAACTCGTCAGCTCGGGCTCCACATCGAACCGGTATACTCCGTCGACATCGAGCATTTCCAGGTCGGATTTGTTAGGAAATATAAAGGCATACCAGAAGCGAAAGAACGCATCGGCCATGCGATATATGCCGCGAGTGCTCTTTGACGTTTCCTTGGGCGAATCGGCAATCGAGAACTCTCTTTTGATAATGCCGAGCTCGATCAGATTTTTTAAGTAGACGCTGGCTTTTTGCGATGGCACCATCGACCGTGCTGCGATTTCGCCCAGGGCAGAGGCTCCCATGGCGACGGCATGGATGATGCCGTTGTAGACGGCGGTTTCTCGAAGTTCCTGGTGAAGAAGGAACTCTATCTCGCTATAGAGGGTGCAGCCCTTGGTGAGCACCCGTCGCTTGATATTCTCTTCGATGCTAAAACCGTCATCGAATTGGGCGAGATAGTGGGGGATGCCTCCGAGAATAGAGAAGGCTGTCACTTGATCGGCGGGTGAGAAGCGTGGGAAGAATTCGGCTGCGGTGCGGTAGTCCATGGGCTCCATTTTGAGAATGCCCGTCGCGCGTCCGTACAACGGGTTCTTCTCGGCAAGCAGTTCGTTTTCGATAGAGCTCATGGCGCTTCCGCAAAGCACGATCATGAGGTTCTCATTGCGCAGGACGGCGTCCCACAGATTTTGCAGGATGGAAGGGAGTGAGGGATCCGCTTTTACGAGATAGGGAAACTCGTCGATGATGACGAGTTTCCTGCCGTCGCCTGGAAGCGAGGTGACTTCGCTTATCGCGTCGTGCCATGTGTCGAATCGGCTCAGGTATTTTCCCGCAGGGGCGCCCGCCTCAAAGAGGCGGCGGGAGAAAAGCGAGAGCTGCTCGGCCCGCGTTGCTTCGGGGGCGGCGAAGAACACGTGCCTTTTGTTTCGAGCGAACTCGAAAAGCGTCTCGGTTTTTCCCACGCGGCGGCGACCGTAAAGAAAGACGAGTTGCGCCTTGGACGACTCGTAGCATTGGTTGAGGAAATCGAGTTCGTGTTGCCGCCCGATGAATCGCATAAGCATCCTTTGACGTTTTGCTGTCGATAATGCTTGAGTATGATTTTCAAATCGCGATTTGTCAAATCGCGATTTGAAAAGGAAACGATTGCCAGGGGCTCTTGCGAAGCCGCTAGTTGCCCGCCTGATGCTGGAAGGGCGGGGTGTCGCGGGTGAGCACGCCGAACGTGTAGCCCTGCGCGCGCAGCCCGTCGATGACGGCCGGGAGGGCCTCCAACGTGGTGCCCTTCGCGTTGGTGTCGTGAGCGAGCACGCATATCCGCTGCATCGATCCGGTGTTGTCGAGGATGTTCGCCACGATGCTCTCGGCGGACAGCGGCGGGTTGGACGCGTCGCCGCTCGACACGTTCCAGTCGAAGTACTGGTAGCCCGCGGCCGGCACGCTCTGCGTGAGCCTGCTCATGATGCCGGAGCTGTAGTTGGCCGACACCGTGTTCGACGTGCCGCCGGGGAATCGCACGATGTCCGACGTGCGCCCGATGCGCGAGGAAACGGCCTCCTGCACGGCGGCGAGGTCGGCGAAGTAGGCGTCGTCGCTGGCGTAGACCTGCGCGTAGTCGTGGCTGTAGGTGTGCAAGCCGATGCCGTGCCCCGCGGCGGCGATGTCCACCACCCGGTCGATCTGCGCGGAGTTGCCCTGGACGAACCACGTGGCCAGCACGCCCTTCTCCTCGAAGACGCGCAGGAACTCCAAGGTGTTGTCGGAGGGTCCGTCGTCCAAGGTGAGGTAGCAGATCTTGGCGGTGGGGTCGCCCTCGGCGATGCGCTGCTCGACGACGACGGCTTCTGCGGCCTCGGGTTTCGGGGCGGCCTCGGACTCGGGCTCCGGCTCGGGCTCCGGCGCGGCTTCGGGTTCAACCTCGAGGGCGGGGTCCTCGATGGCTTCGAGCGAGCCCATGGCCTCCACATCGCTCGCAGGGCGGGCGGCTGCATCGGGCGGCGCGGCTTGCGAGCAGCCGAACAGCGCGGAGGCGGCGAGGGCGCAGCAGAGCGTGGCGACAAGCATGAGCGAGCGCGGTCGGAAGTGCTTCAAGTCGGCTCCTTTTCCAGCTCGTCCACCTCATCGGCAGACGGTGCGGGCGGTTCCTCCCGATAATACCGCACTCCGCGCCCATCACGCACACCAGAAAGGCATCATCCGGCCATCGGCGGCCCCCCGCGCCCGCGTAAATGCAAAGTCGTCGAGTTATGCACCTTTGCGTTGCCGAAAAGGCCCCGAAACTGCAAGGTGCTTGAGTTATGCACCCTTGGGAAGCCCATCTGAAAGAGCACGCATGGGGAGGGCTCAATCTGATCTGCGGTTTCTTGACTGAGTGAACTTAAACCGGCCGCGCAAGAGCCAAAAAAAGGCCTGCGGAAGGGTGCAAAACTCAAGGACATTGCAAAACTCGCGATAGCCGCGCGAGGGGCTCATGCTCCTGTCGGGGCGTCGTCGAGGGCCTGCATCCAGGCTATGTAGGTGTCGGGGTAGTGGGCGCTCAGCGCGGCGGACACGTCCAGGCCGATGAGCGACTGGACGACGCCCACCAACCCGAGCGGGCTGGCCAGATCCTCGGCCGCAGACACGTGCCCGGAGGCGTTCGAGCCGAACGAGTGCAGCGCGGCGAGCGCGTCCAAGTCGCTGCTCAGCGCGAAGCCGGTGTTCTGCCGGTAGGCGGTCTGCACGACGGCGAACGAGTCGTCGAAGCCGTCGCTCGCGACGTCCGGCAGCTCGATGGTAGAGCCGTAGCGGCCGAACCCCCAGGAGGAGAGCGGCAGCTGCGTGACGATGTCCGCCTCGTTCACCACGTTGAAGATGTTGTCGAACGCGGGATCGTGCCGATTGCCAGCGCGCGTGGCGCAGGGCGCGGCGAACGTGTAGGCGAAGATGCCCGAGGAGGGCGCGAGCGCCGCCTCTTGCGCGTCGGGATTGCCGAGGTCGGCGGCCAGCAGGTTCGCGATCGCGCCCCCGCGGCTGTGCCCGGTGATGAGGATGCGCGTGCGGTCGGGGTCGAGGCCCAGCTCGCGCACATAGGCGCGCACGGCGTGCGCCACTTCCTCCTCGGCCGCCTTGAACCCGCGATGGTCGGGCCCGGTTACGCCCTGCCCGAGGATGTTGAAGTTGCTGAGCCACTCGGCACCGTACGTGCCGCGGATGCCCACGAACACGAGCGTTGTCGGCCGGCCGCCGTCCTCCGAGGCGAGCGGCTTGCTGGCAAGCGTGTAGGCGGCCACGTCGGGCGAACCTAGCAGAAGCGAGCTCGCCTCGTCGAGGATGCTGCTGCGCAGCGCGTAGGAGTCGGTACGCACGTTCTCGAACCCGAGCCGCCCCAGCGTCTGCTCGGCGTAGGGCACTGAGCCCGGCACGCCGCTGTAGAACTGCGACTCGGAGTTGCACACCGCCGACAGCACGGCGCAGGCGGTGGCAAGCTCGTGCTGGTAGGCGTGGGAATCGCGAAGCAGCCAGAAGTCGTCGAACGTCAGCTGCGTCGAGGTGCGGCCGGCGGGATTCGCGGGATCGCTCGCGGACACCACCTCGCTGCAGTATTCTGCGACGACGGTGCTGCGCGAAGGGGCGGGCGCTTTCCCATCGGCGGCAGCCGCCTCGGCGCGCGGGATGTCGACGATGCCCGACTCGAAGCCCAGGTAGCGCACCTGGGCCATGAAAAGCCCGACCATCGCGATGCAGGCCAGCAGCGATCCGAGGACCGACATGCATCGCCTGACGGGGTTCGTCTGCACCGGCCCTCCTTCGCCAACGTGTCGGGTGCGTTGCAGCCAGTATACGGCGCGGTGCCCGTTTTCAGGCCTGGTGCGGGAGCACTGCAAGTAAACCATAAGTCTCGTGTAAGGATAACTTAAGGTTTCGCCGCCCGGCAGCCCCGATAAGCGAACGAATGTTTCACGTGAAACATTCGCGGACGCGCGCGGCGGCGCATCGCGGCGGGAAGTTGCGTGCTAAAATAGCTCGGTTATCGCGTTTGCCCATGCGGCCGACGGGGCACCATTCGCCCTGCGGTCCCGATACGTAAGGATGCACCATGTCAAAGGGAACCTACTCGTTCACCACGCCCATCTACTACGTCAACGCCGCCCCGCACCTCGGCACGGCCTACACCACCATCGCCGCCGACACCGTGGCGCGCTACCAGCGCATGAACGGCTACGACGTCGCGTTCGTCACGGGCATGGACGAGCACGGCCAGAAGGTGGCCGACACGGCTGCCGACAAGGGCATGACCCCGCAGGACTGGTGCGACTCCATGGAGCCGGCGTTCCGCGAGGCGTGGGACATGCTCGGCATCACCTACACCGACTTCGTGCGCACCACCGAGCCGCGCCACGCGCGAAGCGTGAAGAAGTTCTGGCAGGATCTCTACGACAAGGGCTGGTGCTACAAAGGCAGCTACGAGGGCTGGTACTGCGTGCACGAGGAAACCTACTACGCCGAGGGCGAGCTGGAGAAGAACGAGGAGGGCCAGCTCGTGTGCCCCGACTGCAAGCGCCCCGTGCAGAAGGCCGGCGGCGAGGAGAACTGGTTCTTCAAGCTCTCCGAGTTCCAAGAGCCGCTGCTGAAATTCTACGACGAGAATCCCGAGTTCATCCGCCCCGAAACGAGGCGCAACGAGATCGTCTCGTTCGTGAAGAGCGGCTTGCACGACCTCTCCATCTCGCGCAGCACGTTCGACTGGGGCGTGCCGCTGCCCTTCGACGAGGGGCACGTGGCCTACGTGTGGGCCGATGCGCTGCTCGCGTATCTCACCGGCATCGGCTACGCCGACGAGGGCGAGCGCGCCGGCGAGTTCGACGCGCGCTGGCCCATGCAGTACCACTTCGTGGGTAAGGACATCACGCGCTTCCACTGCGTCATCTGGCCGGCCATGCTCATGGCGGCGGGGCTGCCCATCACGCACACGGTGTTCGGCCACGGCTTTCTGCTCACCAAGGGCGAGAAGATGTCGAAGTCGAAGGGCAATGCGCTGCGCCCCGCCGACCTCTGCCGCGTGTTCGGCGTGGACGCGTACCGCTACTACTTCATGAGCGACGTGCAATTCGGCTCCGACGGCTCCATCTCCATGGAGCGCATGGTGCAGGTGTACAACGCCGACTTGGCCAACACCTGGGGCAACCTGGTGAGCCGCGTGTTCAACATGACGAAGAAGTACTTCGAGGGCCGCGTGCCCGAGGTGCCGGCCGAGGCGCTGGCCAAGGAGAACCCGCTGCGCGCCATCAGCGACGAGCTGTATGCCGCCTACGACGCCGCTCTGGGTGCCGCCGACTTCACCGGCGCCGCCGCTGCGGTGCAGAAGCTGGCCGGCCGCGTGAACCTCTACGTGGAGGAAAGCGCGCCGTGGAACCTCGCGAAGTCGGAGGAAACGGCGGCTCGTCTGGCCGAGGTCATCTACAACGCCCTCGAGGCCATCCGCATCATCGCTCTGTATATGGCACCGCTCATGCCCAACACGTCGGCCGAGGTGTTCCGCCGCCTGAGCCTGGGCGACGTGTTTGCCGTGACCGACATCGAGGCCGCCACCGCCTGGGGCCAGCTGCCCGCCGGCAACCCGGTGGAGATCGGCGAGCCCCTGTTCCCGCGCCTGGACATGGACGCCATCGACCTCTCGATGGAATAGGGGGCGGGCGATGGCCGACGATCGACGAGTCGAGCAGGTGTTCCACGACGGCCTGTTCCACCGCAGGCGCAAGCACGGCAAGTGGGACACCGTCGACGCGCCCGCACTCGAGGCACCCGTGGCCGATACGCACGCCCATCTGCAGCTTCTGGCCGAGCCGTCGCTCGCGCTCGCGCGCTGCGCCGTGCACCACGTGGACTTCGTCTGCACCATCGTGGACGTGTTCGAGGACGGCTCCACCACGTTCGACCGTTTGAACTCCTGGAAGTTCGAGGCGGCGGCCGATGCGAAGCAGATCGTCGGCTGGAGTTGAAGCGATCCCTTCCCGCGCGTGCCGCGGGTTCGGATCGCCGTGGGGTGCCATCCCCACAACGCGCGGCACTACGGGCCCAGCCTGGAGGCGGAGCTGCTCGAGCGGCTGGCCGACCCGCGCGTGGCGGCGCTCGGCGAGATCGGGCTGGACTACCACTACGACTTCTCGCCGCGCGACGTGCAGCGCGAGGTGTTCCGCCGCCAGGTGCGCCTGGCGAAGGCATGCGGCCTGCCCGTCATCCTGCACGTGCGCGAGGCGCATGACGACGCGCTCGCCATCATGCGCGAGGAGGGCTTCCCCGAGGCGGGCACCCTCCTGCACTGCTTCAACCTGGACTGGGCCACGCTCGAGCCTTGGGTTGAGGCCGGCTGCCACGTGGCCTTCGGCGGGCCGCTCACGTTCAAGAACGCCGACGAGGTGCGCGACGCCGCGGCCCGCGTGCCGGCGGATCGCCTGCTCACCGAGACGGATGCGCCCTACATGACGCCCGAGCCCCTGCGCGGCACCACCTGCGGGCCCGAGCACGTCGTCTTCACGGCGGCTCGTCTGGCCGAGGCGCGCGGCTGCGAGCCGGGGCCCGCGCGCAAGGCGCTGCTCGAACAGCTCATGGATAACGCGCGCGGCCTGCTCGACCGGCCGGCCACGCCGTGGCAGAAGGGCGAGGCGGCGTCGTTCTACGCCGAGGCGTTCGGCGCTTCGGATGCCGCCGAGGCCCGAGGGAAGGAGTGATGGCAATGAACCGCCTGATCATCTGCGGGTCGCCGCGCGCGCGGGGCCGCAGTGCGGGGCTGGCTGAGGCGCTGCGCTTCGCCTGCGAGGACGCCTTCCCCAACGACCGCGTCGACGTCGTGATGCTCTCGGACGTCCGCATCGCGCCCTGCACGGGCTGCGAGGCGTGCGCGGCCAACCTCGGCCGCAACGAGCTGTACTGCGTCATCTCCGACGACATGCTGCGCGTCCGCGCGCTGCTGAACGCCTGCGACGAGCTCCTGCTCGTGTCGCCGGTGTACTTCGCGGGCGCTCCCGCCCAGCTCAAGAGCTTTCTCGACCGGCTTCAGCCCTACTACTACGCCAACTGGCGCGCGAAGCCGAAGCGCCCGGCCAGCCTGTACGTGGTGGGGGAGGGCGGCGATCCGCACGGCTTCGGGCCGCTGGTGGGCGAGGCGCGCTCGGCGCTGTCGGTGGCGGGGTTCGCGCTCGGCGACGTGCACGACTGGGTGGGGCTCATCGGCGCGGACGGCGCGGTGCCGGCGGGCGCCGACCTGTTCCGGGACGGGCGCATCCATCCCGCGTCGGCGTACACGTGCTCGGGGCCGGACGGGACGTTCCCCCGATGAGCAAGCTCTCCCCGCTCGCGAGCGTGTCGGAGACGCGCGCCGTGCTGCAGGCCCACGGCCTTTCGACGAAGTATTCGCTCGGGCAGAACTTCCTCGTGAACGACGGCATCCTGCAGAAGATCGTGGCCTTGGCCGGCCTCGCGCCGGACGACGACGTGCTGGAGGTGGGCCCCGGCATCGGCACGCTCACCATCGCGCTGCTGAAGCACGTGGGGCGCGTGGCGTCGGTGGAGCGCGACCCCGACCTGCCCGCCGTGCTCGCCGAGACGCTCGCGCCGTGGGAGGGCCGGTTCACCCTCATCGAGAAGGACGCGCTCGACCTTGCGGCCGAGGACGTGCCCTTCGCGCCGGCGAAGCTCGTGGCCAACCTGCCCTACGCCGTGGCCGCCACCGTAGTGCTCGATTACTTCGAGCGCTTCGCGTCGCTTGAGTCGGCCACGGTGATGGTGCAGAAAGAGGTGGCCGACCGCATGGCCGCCGAGCCGGGGTCGAAGAACTACGGCGCCTACACGGTGAAGCTGCGCCTGCATGCCCGTCCCGCCGGGCGTTTCGCTGTGGGACCGGGCAACTTCTTCCCGCCGCCGCGCGTGGAGAGCGCCGTGCTGCGCCTGGACCGCCGCCCCGTCTGCGACGATGCGGGCGAGCCGCTCGACGCCGCCGCCGTCAAGGCCGCGGCCACGATGGCCGACGCCGCCTTCGCCACCCGCCGCAAGACCATCGCGAACTCGTGCAAGACCTACTTCGCCGGACGAGGGGAGGAGGGCGTGCGCGCCACCGCCGCGCTCCCGCAGATCTTCGAGGCCGCCGGCATCGACCCCCGCCGCCGCGGCGAGACCCTCGACCTGGCCGAGTTCGTCCGCCTCGCCTGCGCCTACCAGCAGGCCGTGTGAGACGAAGGGACGGGGTAATCGTCTCATCCAGGCGCATCTTCGCTCCAAAAACACGCCTCAGCGCACGAGGCATGTTTTTGGAGCGCGGATTGCGGTGAACGCCTATTCACCCAAGAAGCTTCTTGCGGACGGCCTTGCCCTTGGAGCATTTCGGCTTCGCGAGGGGGCAGTGCTTCTTGCAGCAGGGGCACGTTCGCTCGAGGACGGCCGCCGCTGCCTTCTTCGCCTGCTTCTTTTTCTTCCCCACGGCTGCCACCTGCCTTCGTCCGCTTAAATGTTACATCAATAGTACCATATAAGCATCCGGCCGCTCTGTTCGACCGCCAATCGATTCGGGGAAAGGGCGCGCACGGAGTCCGGCACGTTCCCGCTCGTCAGAATTGTTGTCGAATGAGGGACAATCCGTGCAGATTCTGTAAAGTATTGACCGAGGTGGTATAATCCTTGGCTGTCATTTCTGCACACTGGCACACGCGAGAAAGAGTGAGCATGGATTTAGCGAAACAAGCCAAAATCGTCGACTCCATTCATGATACGTTACACGACTTCGTCGGTCAACGCCTGAAAGTGCGCGCCAACATGGGCCGCTCGAAGATCGTCGAGAGCGAGGGCGTGCTCATGCAGGTGCACCCCCAGCTGTTCATCATGGAGGTCGATCGCAAGCGCGGCCGCACGGCGCGCCAGTCCTACCAGTACGTGGACGTCCTCACCGGCATGGTGGAGCTCTCCCAGAACGGCGAGCCGCTGTTCGAGCCCTTCGTGCCCGAAGCCGACGCCGCGCTCTCCCTGGACGAGGCCGACGAGCTCGACGAGGAGAAGGTGCTCTCCTAAGCCGCAAGGCAGACATGTTCGACCCGCGACGGGCGCTGCGCAAAGCGGCGCCCGTTTCATAAGGGGAAGCGCTGTTCCGCTCCGGCTAGCGGGAGCGGCGAGGAGGGTGCGTCACGCTTCGTGCACGTTCCCGTCCGCGTCCACGAAGTACGCCTTCAGGATGGCGGGATGCGCTCGGGCGAACGCGATGCCGCGCTCGATGCCGAGCGCCACGAGCGTGGTCGAGTAGCCCTCGGCATCGATGGAGCGCCGCGCGACCGCCGTTGCCCCGGCCGCGTCCGTGACGACGGGGAAGCCGGTCGCCGGGTCGAGGATGTGCTGGTAGAGCACGCCGTCGCGCTCGAAGCAGCGCTCGTACACGCCGCTCGTCACAGCCGACGCGTCGCGCACGGCCACCGCCCCCACGATGCCGCCCTTTTCGCGCGGATCCTGCAGCCCGATGCGCCAGGGCGAGCCGTCCGGCTTCGAGCCGCTCGCCATCACGTTGCCGCCCAGGTTCACGATGAACGATTCCAGGCCCTTCGCGCGCATGAGCGCGGTCAGCCGGTCGGCGATCCAGCCCTTCGCGATACCGCCCGCGTCCACGGCCGCCTGCGCGTCGGCGATGCGGGCGAGCCAGCGCGGGCCCGCGGGCGCGCCGGTTTCCTGCCACACCTCGACCTTGCGCCAGTCCACGTGGCGCAGCGCCTCGTCGATGCGCGCCCGATCGGGGATCACTCCTTCGTGGAAGTTCCACAGCCTCACGACGGAGCCCATCGTGATGTCGAAGCGCCCCTCGCTGTCGGCGCAGTAGCGCAGGGCCTCGAGCAGCAGCTCGGCCGTGTCGGCACCGATGGTAACCGGCTGGCCCTCCGCGGCGTTGAGCCGTGCGATATCGGAATGGGGCAGCGTCCGCGAGAGGCTCCGCTCGAAGCTGCGGCAGGCGGTTCGCGCGGCGTCGAACGCGGCGGCGCACCGCTCGGGCTCGCCGAAGGCCTGCAGCGTGATCACGGTGTTGAAGGCGTAGAACAGATGCGTCATCATGCCCGCGTCGTCGGGGCCGCGCGTCTCGCTCACGTCCTCGAGCGGGACCGGATCGTATGAGGAAGGTTCGTCCATGGCCCCAGTATAGGGCATACCGGTCCCGCCCGCGAGGGCGAATAGACGGCGACGGACGCGGGCCCGGCGCGTTAAGGGCGCTCGCCGTGCGACAGCTTGCCGCGCGCCTTCTCCGATTGCTCGGCGATGGCGCGCAGGGCCTCGTCGCGCGCGGTGGGGACGTTCTCCGTCGCGGCCGCGTTCTCGAACAGGGCGCTGACGGCCTTGGAGAGCTCGATGAGCCGGGAGTTCAGTTCTTGATCGGTTGAGATGCCCATGGTTCGTCCCTTTTCTCCTCGTGGCGGATAGGTGCCGGCAGCCCCTGCCTTCAGAGCCTCCACCGGCGGATGCCCGTCGCCATGCCGACCAGGAAATGCTCGACGAGCGGCACGGCATCGTTCTCGGTGTCCTCTTCAAAGGCGAGGCACAGCGGTATGGTCATGAGGTCCTCGGCAACGATGGGCAGCAAGATGGCGTCGGGGTACATCGTCTCGAGCAGCGGATCGTCCGCGACGAAGAAAGCCCCGCGGCCCTCGTTCAGAAACGCGCGGTGGTCCTCGATGTAGGGAGGCAGCGCCGTGTAGTCCGCGTCGAGCCCCTTCGCCTTGAGATGGTCCGTGATGATGGCGTGGCAGTAGCGCAGATCCTCCGGGGCGGCGAGGGGAAAGCCCTGAAGGTCGTCGATTGCGACGCATCGCTGCGACGCCAGCGGGTGATCGCGCGACACCAGCACGCCGAGGGGAAACGACAGCAGGCGCACGCAGTCGATGCCGGGCTTCGTCGTGCGGCCGACGATGATGGCGGCATCCACCACGCCCTCCTCGAGCGCGGCGAGGCACGTGCCGCTGGGATGGTAGGTTATCGTGAGGTTGACGTGGGGATACGCTTTCTTGAACAGCGAGAGGTCTTCGGGATGCACGATGTTCCCGCGGCACGGGGAGCAGGCGACGGCCAGCGAGGCGGCTCCCTCTTCCGCTTGCGCGACGCTCTGGGCCTTCGCGAGCGCCTCGAGCTCGAGCATGCAGGAGAGTATCTCGGAGGCGCGGGCGGAGAACACGCGGCCGAACGGCGTGGGCTTGATGCAATGGCTCGTCTTCACGCACAGGGCGACGTCGAGTTCGCGCTCGAGTTCGTTGACGCCCCTGGAAACGGCTTGCGGCGATACGAAGAGCTCGCGCGCGGCCATGGAGAAGCTGCCGCATCGCATCGTGGCCACGTAGTATTCCAGCTGGCTGATATTCACCGCAACCCACTTTCCTGCCGGACGGCGGCGTTCAAGGAAAATTTCAATGATATCAATTTATCATAAAACATTAAATCCGTAACCCTGGCTTTGAAGAAGGTGAGCGAACATTTTCCCAGATAGGGAAGAAATTCCGAGCGATGTAATCCCTAGGTTACGTTTGCGGTCGCGCTGCTCTGAATTTGGTTTGTTTGCAACGGTTCGTTGAACATCAGCTGCGTTTGTTGAAGTACCATAGGATGATCGTTCGAATAATGCTTGACGGTGCCGCTGCGCGACGAGGAGCCCCCAATGAAATTTGCCGAAGACGTGGTGTCGTTCGACTTCGCCGGAATTCCCATGGTGGGGTCGATGGCCACCGGCTACGCCATCGGGCTCACGGAAGAAGGGGCGGCGGTCTGCGCGCGCCTACACGTCGAGGATGTGGACGAGCGCGAGGTGGCCGCCGTCGACCCCGCGCTTCTCGAGCATCTGACCAAGGGCGGGTTCTTCTCGGAGGCGCCTGACGATAGGCGGGTGATGAGCGCGTATCTGCACGTGACGCAGCGCTGCAACCTCGATTGCGCCGGCTGCTACTCGCTCGATGCGCAGAGAAACGCGCTCGCCGACGCGTCGCTTGCGGACATGGCGCGCGCTGTTGACGAGCTTGCCTCGGCGGGCGTGTCGAACCTGGTGATCTCCGGCGGCGAGCCGTTTTTGCGCGCCGACCTTCCCGACATCGTGGCGCATGCGAAGGCCGCGGGCATCGCCAAGGCGACCGTGCTCTCGAACGGCACCTGCCTGACTGCGGACGCGCTCGCGCGGCTCGCCCCATACGCGGATTGCGTGTCCGTGTCGTTCGACGGGTGCTCGGCCGGCTCGCCCGCCTACATCCGGGGCGAGCAGCGCTTCGACGAGCTGGTGGAGGCGGTGGGGATGATCCGCGCCGCCGGCATCTCCGCGCACATCATCCCCACCGTGCATGCGAAGAACGTCGGCGACCTGCCCGCATATGTGAAGCTTTCACGCGACCTTGGCGCGACGCTCAACTTCAGCCTGCTCACCTGCGAGCCCGAAGACGCGCTGGCGCCGCTGCTTCCCGGCGACGAGGAGCTGCGCGCGCTCGGCCTCGGACTGCTGACGCTCGACGGAGGAAGGCCCCTCGCGCTGCTCGATGCGCCGGTGGGGCTCAACCTCACGGTCAAGCGCAATTGCGGCGCGGGCTATCGCGAGGTGAGCGTCGCGGCGGACGGCACCGTGTATCCGTGCCACATGCTGCAGCGCCCTGAGTTGGCCATGGGCAACGTGTTCACGGGGACTTTGGCCGAGGCGCTCGAGAGCGACGTCAGCCGGCGGTTCCGCGCGCTCGACGCTGCGGAGTTCGAAGGCTGCTCGTCGTGCCGCTACACGCGAATCTGCGGGGGAGGCTGCCGAGCCCGCTCGCTGTTCGCATCGGGCAATCTGGAGTCGCGAGACTCCTATTGCGCGATGACCCAGGCCTTCTACGACGACCTGGGAAGAAGAATGCAAGCATCGTTACAGCAAAGGAGGTGAACAACATGCTGTTCTATAGCGAAGGCGAAACACGCGGCATCTGCACAATAGTCGGCTTTGGCGGGATATGTTTTGCTCCGGGATTCTAAACTGATAACGGAAGGGTCTCTTTCATGAAAAGCGGCCCTTCCTCTTACTATTGAGTTGATGCTACATGCTTGATTTTACTATCGCCGGCGAAGGGGCTGTAAGTGGATTGCAGGAATGATTTAAAAGAAACCGCACAATCGTTGGCAAAGGTTAAAAGCATTTGCTCTTTCATAGCCGTAACGCTAAAAATAGTTTTCCCAATCGTATGTTTGTATTGGGCTTTCACAGTAATCCTCATAATTGGTACGCTTGTGAATCCAGATGCTTTTGATTTTTTTGGAACCTCTGATTTAACGAGCACTTTGCTCTATCTTCTCTACGACATCACGATTGCAGCGATGTTCGTTACTTTCATCAAAATATTTTCAGACGCTTCAAAGGGAGAATCCCCCTTTACTTTGCTGCAAGTTAAAAGACTGCGTGTTCTCGCCCTGTTGCTGCTACTTTGCGGAATTATTGATATATCTGCTACCGCTAGTGCTTCTATCATGCAATACGGAAACGTTGATGCGGGATATTATTCTACGACGGATAATATAGTAATTCCGATAAACTTTGCACCGTTCATTACTGCGGCAGTAATATTTGCTTTCTCATTTGTTTTCAAATACGGCGTTCTCCTGCAAGAGTTCACAGACGAGACATTATAGGCGTTTCCGATGCCTATCGTCCTTCGGCTCGATCAGGTTATGACTGATCGCAAGATGTCCTTAAACGAGCTCGCCGACAAGGTGGGCATCACCAACGTGAACCTGTCGCGCATCAAGACGGGCAAGATTCGCGCGGTCAGGTTCTCGACGCTCGATATGCTGTGCGAGGTGCTCGATTGCCAGCCAGGAGACATTCTCGTGCACGTCTCGCGGGAAGAGGCCGAGAGCGCGGGCCTCCCTGTTTTCCTCCGCGAGCCCGACTCAGATGCCGACGATGCCGACGGCTGACCTATCTGTGAACATTCTGCATTATCGTTTGACAAACTCATCCGCTACGTGCAAAATATCAACTCGCGCGAAAGCGCCAACCCGTGGGGATGTAGCTCAGCTGGGAGAGCATCACGTTCGCAACGTGGGGGTCGTGGGTTCGAATCCCATCATCTCCACCACGGAAACCCGATCGGGGCGAGGCCACAGGCTTCGCCCCGATTTTATCTTCTGCCGCATGGTGGGAATCGTCGGCTTTCGACTTAATTCGGGAATCCGCCCTCAAGCTTCCTTCAATCGGTCCAAGATGTCTTCTACCATTTTGGCATCTTGAATTTTCGTTATTGCGAAGCACTTCTTACCGGCGTCCTTGAGCGATGCCCCGATGTGATATCCGATTGAATCGTCGATAATTAAGAATCGGTCGTGAAAAGCCCGGGTGCGGCGCACTGTCAACGCGGGATACTGGTGGTTGAACGTATCGATGTCGGTTTGCGTCAACCGCGCATTGGGCAATGTATGGATGGTCACAGCCACCCCTGCTGCTTTCTTCGTCAAGATATTGAGTGTCGAAACGTCGACATATCCATCTATGAGCACGATCTTGCACTGGGCTTTCTGAACGAGTTCGACCAAGAGACTGAAAGCATCGAATAGCTGACCATCGAAGAAAATCTTTTGGGTTGTCTCGGGCGCACTTTCTATGTAGGCGAAAACCTGATCGAGCTTTTTATCAGTCTTCTTTTGATATTCAAGCTGCCTCAGCTCTATTTGTCCGATACGCTCGAAAAGAGCCGCATTGTTCGCGAGGAATCGGCGTGTTTCCACAAAGGCATCCATGATACGAATGCTCGTCTCGACTGCGATGTCGCTACGGAGAACGGCCGACAGCATCGCGATCCCCTGTTCGGTGAACACATAGGGAAGATAGCGCCTTCCTCCTCTTCCGTTTGAGGTCACAGTTTGTGACCTCAAACGTTCGTACTCTTCTGACGTAAGCCGGAATCGGAATCTTTCGGGAAAGCGGTTTTCGTTACGTCTCACTGCCTGATTGAAAACCTTGGTTTCCACGTCATACAGCATTGCCAAATCGCTATCCAGCATGACCTGTTGGTTCCGCACAACGTAGATGAGACTTTTGACATCGATGGGGTCGAATGAAGTCAAGGCGATATCGTTGGTCACCTTAGTTCCGCCATTTGTCTCAATGCTGTCGTTTTCCAAGGCTGATCCTTCCAGAAACAAGTAAAACGAGTATGCCTAAAACCAGCAGTGCAATCAAGAACGCTTCGCAATATGAAGATCGTGGTTTCGAATCCTATCGTCTCTACTATAAATAGCGATCGAGTTGGAAAGCGACTCTCGGCTCGATGAAGGGGGCTTGCTTGGAGTCTTGGGGCGCTGCATGGCTCGAGAGTGCCGCACCACTTCATCTGTCCTGGTATAATCAAATTTATCATATATGTCCGGTTAAGGGGGTTTCATGGTCGATCTCTCGAAAATCAGTATTGGCGGTACGAGGTCGCCTCTCGATCCTCGCGATATATACATGGCCTTACCGGACAAAGCCCCGGGGCATGAATACCCAAGAGATGTTCAGACGGACGTATGGAAGCAGTGGTCCTCGTGTCGAGATCAAAAAGATGTAATTGTGAAGATGAACACAGGGAGTGGAAAAACCACTGTTGGTCTCATAATTTTACAAAGCTGTTTAAATGAGAATAAGGGGCCTGCTGTGTATGTCGTGCCCCATTCGTATCTTGTTGATCAGGTTATTTCCGAAGCTCAAAAGTTGGGGATAAAAGTTGTTCAAAACCAAGAAGAGTATTTATTTCGAGAGGGAAAGGCGATTCTTGTAATCAATATTCATAAATTGGTGAATGGAAGAAGCGTTTTTGGCATGCGCCCCGGCGGCAATAATTGTCCAATTGGGAGCATTGTTATTGATGACGTCCATGCATGCATGGACGTCATCGAAGATCAGTTTACGGTACGAATCATCGAAAGTAGCGCTGCTTATAAGCGTGTTGTAAAAATACTAGAAGAATCGCTTAAGGCATACGATGCCCAGAAGTATCTCGAAGTGATTGAAAGTGGGGATCGAAGTAAAAGCATTTTAGTTCCGTTCTGGATTTGGCAAAAAAATTGTCTTGAAGTATTACGATTATTGCAAGATGAAGAATACGCAGATAGTGATTTCATTCTGTTTAATCTGCCACTTTTAAGAGACGATTGGAAAACTTGCAATTGCGTGATAACACCAAATCAGATTGAGGTTTCTCCGAAATGCATTCCGATTTCGGCCATAAGAAGTTTTGAAGATGCCAAGCATCGTGTTTTTATGAGTGCCACTCTGTCCGATGATAGCGTCTTTGTTTCAACTATGGGCGTCGAGGAAGATTCTTTTACAAGGATTGTTGCCCCGGAGAAGGCGAATGATCTTGGTGAGAGAATGATTCTGTATCCACAGCTTTTGAATCCTCAGATAGATGATGATGAAATTAAGGCTCAAATAGTTGAATACTCAAAACACTACAATACTGCTGTCATTGTGCCTTCTAGACAACGATCCCAATATTGGCTCGACGCGGCGGATCAGGTGCTTACAAAAGACAACCTCTCGACAGGTGTCGAAAGAATGCGCTGTTGCCATGTTGGTCTTTCCGTCCTGATAAACCAGTATGATGGTGTCGATCTGCCTGGCGATGCATGTCGCATTCTCGTTATAGATGGTCTTCCGTCGATAAGAAGTGAATTTGAATCAGTATTAGAGAATATAAATTATGAAAGCAATCACATCCGGAGAACTCAAATCCACAAAATTGAACAGGGGATGGGGAGAGGAATTCGTTCGAGCAATGACTACTGTGTCGTTCTGATCATGGGTAAAAAAATCGCGAATATCCTTACGTTCCAGAACGGGACGCAATTCCTCAGCTCAGCCACGAAGGCGCAATATGAGCTCTCAAAACAGCTGTGGGATCAATTAGCGGAGTCCGAACGTCCGCAGATGAACCATTTCGCCGAGTTGATGGATCTATCTCTTTGCCGCGATAAAGAATGGGTCGACATCAGTCGCCAGACTATCTCATCAGTGTTTTACGACCGTAAGCCAAAGCTGGATAGATCAACAATTGCTCAGCGAAAAGCATTTGAGATGTCGCGAGTGGGTGACTATCGTGGAGCTGTTAAAGTACTTGAAGAAGCAAAGAACAAAACAGAAAGCTCATTTGAAAAGGGCTATCTTATGCAGCTAATGGCTGAGTATGAGAATTTTATAAATCGAGAGATCTCTCAACAAATATTGCTATCAGCGAAGCGCGCGAATCGGGCAGTGCTGGCTCCGATATCTGGAATTCAGTATGAAAAGTTGTATAACAATTCTGATTCTCAAGCTGACTCCGTTCTGGAGTATATATCTTCTAGATATCCTACACCGGCAAGCTTTCAATTAAAAGCTGACGACCTGCTAGACTCACTATGCTTTGGAGATGCGAGCTCGAATCGTTTCGAGCAGTCACTTATGGAGATTTTTCAATTGCTGGGTTTTTCTGCTTCTCGTCCTGAGAATGAAAGCAAAATTGGCCCCGATAATTTGGTTGCCTTGGGCGGTATGGAATACCAGGTGATCGAATGCAAAAATCAAACCACTACTGAAACTATATCCGAATCAGATTGCTCGCAATTGAATAATTCCATCGTCTGGTTTCGCAATGAATATCCAGATGAATGCGTATGCTATCCTGTGATGGTTCACAACAGCGACACATTCGACCGTTATTGCTCTCCCGATAGAAACATCAGAATCATCACCCCTGAGTTGCTGAATTCTTTTAAGTGCAACTTCAAACAATTTGTCTCTGAGATTAGTCAGCCAGACACTTGGAGCTGCGCGTCGTCAATTGCTGAGTCGTTGAAAAATAGCCAGTTAGGAAAAGCTGATCTAATAAGCCGCTATTCTAAAAAATTCAGACAGCAAAGATAGCCTTGAATTCAAGCGGGAGGACACACCACCATTTTAGTTACTAAATCAAATGTGATCGTTTACGGATGAGCTGGGAGAGCATCACGTTCGCAACGTGGGGGTCGTGGGTTCGAATCCCATCATCTCCACCACGGAAATTGAGGCAGGTCGGGAAACCGACCTGCTTTTTTGGTATTGCCGGACGATTGTTGGTGTCGTGGTGGCGCGACAGTTTCTGTGGTATCTATTTCCCAATAGTAAAACGAAATCAATTTTGGGAAATAGGAATTAGAGATGAAGCTTATCGAGAGGAAAAGCTATCTGCAGAAGCTGATAGACGTCGAGGGAACTCCCGACATCAAGGTGATCACCGGCGTTCGCCGCAGCGGCAAATCCAAGCTGCTCGAAGCGTTCAAGCACCACGTCGTGAGTTCGGAACCCAGCGCGAACATCATTCACGTCAACTCAACCTGACCGAATTCGAGGGCCTCATGGAATACCACGCCCTGGACGAGTTCGTGCGGGCCGCCTACGTTCCCGGAGCGAGCAACTCCGTCATCATAGACGAGGTCCAGATGTGCGAGGGGTTCGAGAAGGCCATCAACAGCTTCCACGCATCGGAGAACTTCGACATCTACATCACCGGCTCGAACGCCTTTCTGCTCAGTAGCGACCTCGCCACGCTGTTCACGGGCCGCACGTTCGAGATCGAAGTGTTCCCGTTCTCGTTTGCCGAGTACCTTGCCTACTTCGGAGAAGGAGAGGGGGTCGACAGCGCCTTCGATCGCTACGTGCGCGCAGGAGGCATGTCGGGCTCCTACCCCTACAAGAACGAGGTGGACCGCTACGCCTACATAAAGGACGTGTTCGACACCCTCATCATGCGCGACATCCGCCAGAAGTACGACGTGCGCAACCCCGATCTGCTTAACCGCCTGTCCGAATTCCTGATGGATAACGTCTCGAACGTGACATCTGCAAGGAGCGTGGCGTCATCGCTAGAAGGCGACACCGAGGCGAACCACAAGACCGTCGGTTCGTACATCGAGTACCTGTGCAACGCCTACGCGTTCTACAAGGTCCGCAGATATGACATCCGAGGGAAGAAGTATCTGTCCTCGGGCGACAAATACTACCTGAGCGACCACTCTTTCCGGTTCGCGAAGCTTGGCACGCGCAACATGGACTGGGGCCGGGTCTACGAGAACATGGTTGCCATCGAGCTTCTGAGGCGGGGCTTTGAGCTCTATGTCGGAAAGCTGTATCAAAAGGAAGTGGACTTCATCGCCATGCGGGGGAGCGAGAAGATGTACATCCAAGTAAGCGACGACATCTCAGCTCCTGCGACATTCGAGCGGGAGGTCGATCCTCTGCTGAAGATACGCGACGGATACCCGAAGATTCTCATCGCCCGCACAAGGCATGAAACCTACGATCACGAGGGCATCAGGATCCACGACCTTGCCAGGTGGCTGTCTGCCGAATAGCGGCGATGGCCGCTTTGCGAGATGCCGCCCACGTTGCACATCTTGGCGCAGAAGAACAGGCTCTTGTAGTGGCGGCTCTCGTCAACGAACAGGCGGTCGGCGCATAGCTGCTCGAACTCGATTGCGTCATACGATCAGCAAAATGCGTAACTATTGGCTTAGTGATGCGTAGTACCGGAGTTACTAATTGTGATGGCATACGTACCTTCTGGGAGAGCATCGCGTTCGCAACGTGGGGGTCGTGGGTTCGAATCCCACCATCTCCGGAAGCTCGATCGGGCGAGGCGTGCACCGAAATCACGGTTTCGTGGCAGAAAACGGCGATCCGCGTGCGCGCGGACCCGGGGCACTGCCCGGATCGGCGGGCGCAACGCAGGGGAAAACATCCCAGACCCCTGCGCCAACCCCCGCTTGAAACCCTTACCAAAGCCATCATCCCAGGTCGCATGCGATATGCCAATAACCCTCCTGAACTGGGGATAGCCGAGCATCAGGGTTTTTCCCTATGGTCTTGCTGGGAATCCCCGACACGGGCCAAAGCAGCTTGGAACATCCTCCGAAAAAGTGTATATTTCGTGAAGGAGAGATCGTCAGTCGAAGGGAGGAGATTTGCATGACGAAAGTCAAGAGGAACAAACTCGCTCTCTGGACCGCGTCGCTGTGCGCGTTCGGCATGGTTGTGGGGTTAGCTGCTTGCGCACCCCAGAACAACGCCAACGATGCGACGGACCAGAAAGCGGAAGAGAAGCCGGCAGTGCAGGTGGAGACGCCTGAGGCCGATAGCTTCGGTGTGGTCGTGGCGGACTCGTGGAAGGATATCTATCCTGACCAGTACAAATCGTACATGGAGAACGAGGCCAACAAGCCCCTCCAGAACGGTGGCGATAAGCACAACTATCTGGAGCTGTACCCTGCTTTGAACACGATGTACAAGGGTTACGCGTTCGCGCTCGGCTATGACGAGGCCGCGGGCCATCTCTACACGCTGCAGAGCGTGAAGGAGACTCCGCGTACCACCAAGAAGGAGCAGCTCGCGGGCTGCATCACCTGCAAGACCCCTCAGTTCACGAAGATGGTCGAGGACGAGGGCGAGGGTGTGTACAAGGAGAAGTTCAACGACCTGATCGGCGAGTTCGACGAGCCTATCAGCTGCTACAACTGCCACGAGAACGACCCGCAGACGCTCAACGTCACCGGCTCGTACTTCGTGGACTCGCTGGGCAAGGACTACGGCGAGAAGGGCAAGGCCCCGATGAACGCCCAGGTGTGCGGTCAGTGCCACAACGAGTACTACTTCGATGGCGAGACCAAGGCCACGTCGAACCCCTACACGGGCCTCGACGCCATGACGCCCGAGACCATGCTCGCGTTCTATGACGAGAAGGGCTTCAAGGATTGGAACCATGCCGACACGTTCGCCCCGATGCTCAAGGTCCAGCACCCCGAGTTCGAGACGATGTACGGCGGCGAGCAGTCGCCCATGGCCAAGCAGGGCTATGGCTGCGCCGATTGCCACATGGCTCCGGCCGAGGGCGAGAGCGGCGAGTACACCTCCCATAACTGGGTGAGCCCGCTCGAGAACGCCGAACTGATGAAGAACGACTGCAGCAAGTGCCATGCCGACCTCGAGAAGGAAGTCAAGGACATCCAGGCTAACGAGGAGAAGCGCGTGACCGCGATCAGCGAGAAGATCGAGGACATGACCGGCAAGATCGCTGCCAAGTACGCCGACGAGATCGCCGCCATGAAGGCTGCGAACGAGGCTAAGACCGAGATCCCGGCCGCTTCCGAGGACCTGGCGAAGCTGCAGAAGCTGCAGCGCACCGCCCAGTGGTACTGGGACTTCGTGATGGTCGAGAACAGCGAGGGAGCCCATAACTCCAAGCTGACCGAGGAAACCCTCGATAAGGCCGAGGCCGCCGTCGACGAAGCTCTGGCGATGCTCGCATAACGACAGGGACGTTCTCTCCAACGTTTCTGAGAGTGGGGAAAGGGAGCGCATGCTTCCTTTCCCCGTCTCTCCGCCCTTTTCGGCGGCGCACGCCCGAAACGACGGTCAAAAAAGCCGTATCACACGAAAAACGGGGGTGATTCGGGCTAATTCCCCCCAAATGGGTGATAGGTTTTTTGTCGGTTGAACGATAGTATGCATGTGGTAAAGTGCTTGTGTTTCCGTTTGGAACCTGACTCGTTACGAAGGTGTTGCGGAAACGGATGGAAATACGAGCCGAGTAAATCAGAAAGGGGGTTAGAAGAGCATGAGCGAAGAGGAAACCAAAGTGGAAGCCGCCACCGAGGCAGCCGTGACCGATGATGCTTCGACGACCGAGGAAGCCGCTCCCAAGAAGTCTGGGAAGAAGAAGTGGCCGATCGTCGTGGGCGTCGTCGCGGTTGTTTTGATTGCAGCCGGTGCCGGCTTCTGGGTTTGGCACGAGCAGCCGAGCTTCTGCAACGCCATCTGCCACACGCCGATGGATCCGTATCTGCCGACGTATGAGGCGGAGCCGGGCCAGCCGGCCGTGGACAAGTGGGGCAACGAGGTTGCGGACGCGTCCAGCATGATGGCCGCGGTGCACCGCGCGGACCAGGGCACGACCTGCATGGGCTGCCACGTTCCGTCCATCGGCGAGCAGATCTCCGAGGGCATGAGCTGGGTCACGGGCAACTACGTGGCACCGCTCGAGGAGCGCGATCTCGAGCAGCTCGTCGAGGCGCGCGGCATCGAGGAAGACCAGTTCTGCCTGAACGAGGCCTGCCACAACCTGACGCGCGAGGACCTGATCAAGGCCACGAGCGGCATGGAGTTCAACCCGCATGTGGCGCAGCACGGCGAGATCGCCTGCAGCGAGTGCCACAAGGCGCACCGCGCCTCCGTTGTGTACTGCACGCAGTGCCACAGCGAGGCCGAGGTGCCCGAGGGCTGGCTGACGGTCGCCGAGGCCAACAAGCTGGCGGCGTAACGGCCGACCTTGCGCCCCTCGGGGCGCGCACAACCGAATAGCGAGAGGGAGCCCGCCTCGAGTGCGCATGCGCTCGGACGGGCTCCCTTGTCAAAGGTCCGAAGAACGAAATGGCCGCTTCGCGGCACACGCAGATGAATGCCCGACGATCTCGTCTCGCACGCGCGGCGCGCCACGCATGGTGAATCTTTGAATTCCGCGCCATTGCGCTCTTCGGAACTTTGAGGTACGTGAAAATTACCGTGAGAGAGAACCATTCGAGGAGGCGAACGTGAACACGAAAACGAAGCGCCGCATGGTCGTGGTGACCGGCATCATCGTCATCGTGCTGGTGGTCATCCTGGCCGTGGTCGGCGGCACCAGCTCGGCGAAGAGCGTGACGATAGCCGATGCGGCGGCCGGCTCGCTCGGCGACCAGAAGATCCAGGTGAGCGGCAATGTCGTCGAGAACTCCTTCGAGACGAAGGACAACGTGCTGACCTTCGCCATCTACGATCCGCAGGGCGATCCCGCCCAGCAGCTCGACGTCCGCTACGACGGGGGCGTGTCCGCCACGTTCGGCAACGACGTGACGGCCATCTGCACGGGCAAGATCGGCGAGGACGGCGTGCTCCACGCCACCGAGCTCGTCACCAAGTGCCCCTCGAAGTACGAGAACGCCTTGGATGCCCTCACGGTGGCCCAGCTCGTCGGCTACGGCCAGGAGGTCGTCGACAAGCCCGTGAAGGTGGCGGGCGAGGTCAAGGCCGGCACGCTCGCGGCCGCGGGCGCGGGCGACCGCCTCGTGGTGGTCGACCCCGACAGCGGGGAGGAGCTCGCCGTGCTCTACGACGGCGCGATCGCCGATGCGATCGCCGACGGCTCGAAGCTCGTGCTGACGGGCTCACTGAACGCGCAGGGCAAGTTCGCCGCGACCGACGTGGCCCTCGAGGGCTAGGTCCGGCCGCACTGGAATTCGACAGGCGGCGGCAACGGCCCGCCGCTTCGGAAGGATAGTACATGTCAACATTCGGATTGATCGGACTGCTCGTCGCGTTTGCCGGCGTGATCGTGTCCGTGGCGTGCCTCGTCGCGGGCGCGGTGCTGCGCAAGCGCAAGCGCGGCCTCGGCGACACGCTCACCTGGGCGGGCCACATAGCCGTCCTGCTGTCCGTCGTGGGGCTCACGGTATGCTGCGGCATCCTCGTGTACTGCTTCATGGCGGGCGACATGACCATCGACTACGTGCTCAAGTACCACAGCGACGCCTCGGGCGACATGGCCTGGCTCTACAAGCTCTCCGGCCTGTGGGCCGGCCGCCAGGGCTCGCTGCTGTTCTGGGCGTGGCTCATCGCCGCGTTCAACTCCGTCATCGCGGTGCGCAACCTCAAGAAGACCGCGCGCCTCGACTCCATGGCGCTGCTCGTGGCCCAGCTCGTGCTGGCCGCCTTCGTGTGCGTGCTGCTGTTCTCCGAGAGCAACATGCCCTTCACGGCCACCGACGCGCGCTACTTCGACGCGTCGGGCAACCTGACGGCCGCCGCCTCGTCGTTCGGCATGAACACGCTTTTGGAGCACTGGGCCATGGCCATCCATCCGCCCACCCTGTTCGTGGGCTACGCGGGCCTCACCATCCCGTTCGCGTACGCCATCGCGGCGCTCATCGTGAACGACTCTTCCAAGGAGTGGGTCATCCGCTCGCAGCGCTACGCGCTGTTCTCGTGGCTGTTTTTGGGCGTCGGCATCGGCCTGGGCGCCGTGTGGGCCTACGTGGTGCTCGGCTGGGGCGGCTACTGGGGCTGGGATCCGGTGGAGAACGCGAGCCTGCTTTCGTGGCTCGTGGGCGTGGCGCTCATCCACAGCTTCACGGTGTACCGCCAGCGCGGCGCGTTCAAGCGCTGGAGCGTGATGTGCGCGTGCCTCACGTTCGCGTTCGTCATCGTGGGCACGTTCATCTCGCGTTCGGGCCTCGTGCAGTCCGTGCACGCCTTCGAGGGCGACCCGGTGTCGCTCGTGCTGTTCGGCGCGCTCATCGCGGTGTCCATCCTCGCGGGCATCGTGGGCCTCATCGTGCGTTGGAAGAGCTTCGGTCCGGCCAACGTCGGCCAGGACGACGTGGAGAGCATGGTGTCCAAGGACGCCGCCTACTACTTCAACAACGTCATCATGGTGGTGTTCACGCTGCTGCTGACGTACCTCACCGTGGCCTCGGCCCTGCCGTCGTGGCTGCCGCTGGGCGGCCAGACCGTGTCCACCGGCACGTTCGACGCCATCGCGCGCCCGCTCGGCGTGGTGTACCTCGCCATCCTCGCGGTGTGCCCGCTGCTGTCGTGGGGCCGCACGGAGGGCAAGCTGTTTTGGAAGCGGGCCCGCATCCCGGGCGCGCTCGCGCTCGTGCTGTTCGCCGTGCTCATGTTCTACTTCGCGACGTACCTGCTTCCCAGCTACGACGCCAACGTGGCGTACTACACCGCGCAGTCGCTCGGCGGCGACGCCTCGGCCACCGAGATGCTGTCCACGCTCACTCCGGGCTGGTACTACAACGGCCTGGCCGTCGTGGGCTTCCTGGTGGCGAGCCTGCTGTTCTTCAACTCGCTGTTCATGCTCGGCCGCGCCATCCGCGGCTACAAGAAGGGCCATGGCGGCAACGTGGTCGCCGCGGCGTGGGGCATGCTGGTGAACCGCGCCTCCACGTTCGGCGGGTTCGTCGCGCACCTCGGCATGGCCGTCATCCTCGTGGGCCTCATCGGCTCTTCGATGTACGTGACGGAGCGCGTGGGCTACGTCGACTACGACGAGGCCACCGACACGGCGGCGCAGCCCTACCTCATCCAGGATTTCGTGCTCACCTACACGGGCAACGAGGTGGTGCCGCAGGAGAACGATGACGACATCCTCTACACCGTGTTCTTCGACGTGACCAAGGACGGCCAGCCGGTGGGCTCGGTGAACCCGACCGTGCAGTTCGTCCAGTCCACGCAGCAGCAGAAGCTCGTGGCCAGCGTCATCGGGTTCCCCACGGAGGACCTGTTCGTGGTGTACCGCGGCGTGAGCACCGAGGGCGACTTCTCGATGGACGTGCGCGTCAACCCGCTCATCTCGCTCGTGTGGGCCGGCTTCGCCCTGCTCATGGCGGGCATCGTGGTGGCCACCTTCGGCCGCCGCGGCGCGAGCCGCAAGCTCACCGGCATCGAGGACGAGGAGGAGCGCCTGGAGGCCCTGGCCAAGAAGGCCTCCGACAAGGGCGCTGCCGTCGTCGCGGCGGCGTACGAGGCGGTCGCGGTGAGCGACGGCGAGAAGGTCGTGGTGGAGGAGAAGGCCGTGGTCGTGGAGGCCGCGCCTGCCGCCGACGCCGCGGCCGACGAGGAGAAGAAGGACTGACGTGGCCGAAGTGGGCGCCGCCATCAAAACGAAGAAGCTCTCGAAGGTGTTCGGCAACCGCCGTGCGGTGGACAACGTGACCATCGAGGTGCCCCAAGGCGCGTTCCTGTCCATCTTCGGCCCGAACGGGGCGGGGAAGACCACGCTTCTGCGCGTGCTGTCGACCCTGTCCCGCGCCACCTCCGGCACGGCCACGCTCATGGGGGTGGACCTGAAGGACGAGCCCGACAAGGCGCGCGACCACATCGGCCTCATCTCGCATAACTCCATGCTCTACCCCGACCTCACAGCCGAGCAGAACCTCATGATATACGCGCGCCTCTACGGGGTGGTGGACCCCGAGGCGCGCGTCATGGAGCTCTTGGAGGCGGTGGAGCTCAAGCACCGCCGGCTCGACGTGGTGCGCACGTTCTCGCGCGGCATGACGCAGCGCCTCTCCATCGCCCGCGCGCTCATCCACGACCCCGACGTGGTGTTTTTGGACGAGCCGTACTCGGGCCTCGACCCGCATGCGGTGGAGATATTCGACGAGCTCATCGAGCGGCAGCGCGAGGGCCGCACGTTCGTCATGGTGAGCCACGATTTGCAGAAGGGCTTCGCCATGTGCACGCACGCGCTCGTGCTGGCGCGCGGCCGCGTGGTGGCGTTCGACCAGAAGGACGCGTTCGACTTCGACGAGTTCGCGGCGATGTACCGTGAGACGGTCGGCATGGGGGTGGCCTAGATGGCGGCGCAAAAGGAGGCCGCCGTGCGCACGGCCGGCGGCGTGGAGCTGAGGAAGCCCTCGACGTTCCAGCAGTACAAGACGCTGCTGCGCAAGGACCTGGAGCAGGAGTTCCGCACCAAGGAGATGCTCACGTCCATGGGCATCTACGCCCTTTTGGTCATCATCGTGTACGGGGCGGCGCTCGCGCAGACGTCGCAGACCACCGACGTGCTGCAGATGTCGGGCGGCCTTCTGTGGGCGCTCATCGTGTTCACGTCGCTTCTGGGCCTGAACCGCTCGTTCGCGCACGAGAAGGAGCAGGGCTGTTTGGAGGGCATCCTGCTGGTGCCCATGGACCGCTCGGTGGTGTTTTTGGCGAAGTCCACGTCCAACCTGCTGTTTTTGCTGGTGGTGGAAGTGCTCGCCGTGCCGCTGTTCTACTTCTTCTTCCTGACCACCACCACGCCCGCCGACAGCTTCTGGCTGCTGGTGGTGCCGCTCGTGGTGGGCACCATCGGCGTGGCGGGCATCGGCACGCTGCTGTCCACCATCACCATCAACACGCGCGGCAAGGACGTCATGCTGGCCGTGCTGTTCATCCCGCTCGTGTTTCCGCTGCTGTACTCGTGCGTGTCCGCCACCACGGCGGTCATCGTGGGCGCGGAGGGCTACGCCGACGTGATGCTGACCTCGTTGGCGCTCGCCGGCGGCTACGACGTCATCATGATCCTGGCGTCGTGGGTACTGTACGATTTTGTGATTAGCGCTTGATGTCATCCTGAGCGAAGGCGGCGAAGCCGCCGCAGTCGAAGGATCCCGCGCGGACGCACGTCCGGCGGGTTTGAGAGAGAAGGAGCCGTATGACCGAGGAAACGAAAAAGTCGCTGAAGCTTCCGGAGGCGGGGCAGTGGCCCGACCGGATCGCGCCGGGGGTGCTCATCGCGGGCATCGTGCTGTCGACGATCGGCTTTCTGCTGGCGTTCCTGTGGGCCTCGCCGGTGAATGGCGCCGCAGTGAACGGCGCGGAAATGATCGGCGGCCAGATGGTGACCAGCGTGCTTTTGCTGTCGCAGAAGATCTTCTACTTCCACATGCCGGTGGCCATCACGTCGTTCGTGGCGCTCGCGTTCGCGGGCTACTACGCGGTGCGCTTCCTCATGACGAAGAACCGCCGCTTCGACACGTGCTCGAAGATCGCCATGGAAATCGCGCTTTTGTTCGTGGCGTGCACCATGATCACGGGCGACTTGTGGACGCGCTTCGAGTGGGGCGTGTGGTGGACGTGGGATCCGCGCCTGACCACGTACCTCATCCTCATGCTCATCATCATCGCGTACTTCATCCTGCGCAACGCCATCGACGAGCCCGAGCGCCGCGCCACCTACGGCGCCGTGCTGGCCATCATCGCGCTCATCGACGTGCCCATCTGCTTCATGGTGACGCGCCTCATCCCCTCGAGCATCCATCCCGTGGTGGTGCGCGAAGGCGGCATGTCGGGCGACATGGGCATCACGCTCATGTTCTGCCTGTTGGGCATCGCGATGGTGGGCTTCGCGCTGTACCGTCTGCGCTTCCGCCAGGTTCGCCTGACCGAGCGCGTGGAGGCGCTGAAAGAGCAGCTGGAGGACTAGGGGTTCCGCCCCGAGCGAAGCGGGCCGAAGGAATCCGCCCCCGCGTCATCCTGAGCGAGCGAAGCGAGTCGAAGGATCCCACCAAGGATCCTCACTGAATGAGAAGGAGAGCAAACCATGAATCCGATTCTTGTCGAGATATACAGCACCGTCGCGCCGTCCATGCCGTTCATCATCGGGGCCTACGCCCTCATGTGGGTGGCCATCCTGGTGTACGTGCTCATCATCACGCTTGGCTTCAAGAAGGCCGAGAAGCAGATGGCCGTCCTGGAAGAGGCCCTCGCCGAGCAGCAGGCCAAGTAGCGCCCCCTGTCATCCTGTGCGCAGCGGCGCAGCGCTTCCCCCTCGCGTCATCCTGAGCGCAGCGGCGCAGCCGCGAAGTCGAAGGATCCGTTACAAGGAGCGCGAAGCGCGACACTGCATTTCCCTGCCGTGCTACAATAACGAAACGCAACGAACGAGGCGCCGCTTCTGCGGCGCTTCGCGCACGTTTACGAGAAAGGTGCATCCATGAAGGCTCTCATTCCCGCGGCCGGCCTCGGCACGCGCTTCCTGCCCGCCACGAAGGCCCAGCCCAAGGAGATGCTGCTGGTGGTGGACCGTCCGGCCATCCAGTACGTGGTGGAGGAGGGCCTGGCGTCGGCGGCCGACGAGGTGGTCATCATCAACAGTCGCGAGAAGAAGGCCATCGAGGAGCACTTCAGCCCGAACCCGGAGCTCGTGGCCCTGCTGCGCGCCCGTGGCAAGGACAAGTACGCCGACCTCGTGGAGCAGGTGGGCGCCTACAACGTGAGCTACGTGTACCAGGATGAGGCGCTCGGCCTGGGGCATGCCGTGCGCTGCGCTGCGGGGAAAACGGGTGACGAGGCGTTCTACGTGCTGCTGGGCGACGTGCTCGTGCCCGACAACAAGATGCTTCCCCGCATGCAGGAGGTGTCCGACGCGCACGGCGGCGCGAGCGTGATCGCCGTGATGCCCGTGCCGGACGATGAGGTGAGCCGCTTCGGCGTCATCGCGGGCGCGGCCGTGGAGGGCGAGGGCGACGTGTGGAAGGTGGACGCCCTGGTGGAGAAGCCGGCGCTTGAGGACGCGCCGTCGAACTTGGCCGTGTTCGGCCGCTACCTGCTCTCGCCGCGCGTGATGGAGCTTCTAGCCGACGTGGAACCCGGCGTGGGCGGCGAGATCCAGCTCACCGACGCCCTCGACGCGGTGCTCCGCGAGGAGGAGATGTACGCGCTCGTCATCGACCCCGCCGACGGCTTCGATACCGGCACCGTGGAAAGCTGGCTCGAGACGAACAACGTTTTGTTCGCAAGGAAGAACGGGTAGGGGAGAAAGCGAGCCGATTCTTCACGTGAAGCATCGGTGACGGGCGGACGGCGGCGCTTGCCATTTGGGTAGCCGCACATTAGAATACGGATTGACAGCAGCGCCCGCGCAACCGGGTGGTGCCGGTCAAGTGTTAAGCCGGGTTACTTGTCGAGGGCAGCCCGGCTTTTTCCTTTCTCCAGCACTATTCGCCTCATCCGGTTGATTCTACCATGCTATACGCATGATGATTGCATCAATTAACGACGTTCTGCGGCTTTCCCTCCGCGAAGGCGCCTACGTTGGCGGCCACGACGGACAGCAGGCGGGCGCGGGCTTCGTGGGTGGCCCAGGCGATGTGGGGCGTCACGACGATGTTCGCGCCCTTCGCCTGCAAAAGCGGGTTGTCGGGGCGCATAGGCTCCGTGGACACGACGTCGGCGCCGAAGCCGGCCAGCTTGCCGGAGCGCAGCGCGTCAACCACGGCCCGCTCGTCCACCAGGGAGCCGCGCGCGGTGTTCAGCAGGTAGGCGCCGTCCTTCATCTTCGCAAGGGCCGTGGCGTCCATCATGCGATCGGTCTCAGGCGTGGCCGGCACGTGCAGCGACACCACGTCGGCGGCGGCCAGAAGCTCGTCCAGCTCCACCTGCCGCACGCCGTCGCCCACAAGCTCGGGCTTGGGCGAGCGGTTCTCGAACATCACCTGCATGCCGAAGGCGCGCGCGACGCGGCACACGGCCTGCCCGATGCTGCCCATCCCCACGATGCCGAACGTCTTGCCCGCCAGCTCCACCAGCGGCGTCTCCCAGAACGAGAAGTCCTTCGCGCGCGTCCATGCGCCGTCCATGACCAGGCGGGAGTGCTCGCCCACGTGCAGGCACAGCTCCAGCAAGAGCGCGAACGTCATCTGCGCCACATCGGGCGTCGAATAGGCTGGCACGTTGGACACCACGATGCCGCGTTCGCGCGCCGCGTCGAGGTCCACCACGTTGAACCCGGTGGATGTGAGCGCGATCATCTTGAGGCGCGGCGCCCAGCCGAGGGCCTCGGCGTCCCACGCCACCTTGCTCGATACGGCGATGTCGGCGTCGGCCACGCGCGCGGCCAGCTGATCGCGCGGCGTGCGGTCGTACACGGTCACGGCGCCGTACTGCTTGAGCGCGTCCCAGCTGAGGTCGCCGGGGTTGTTCACGTATCCTTCGAGGACGACGATGTTCATAGGATCCTCCTGACGTAACGGGTGCGAGGCCCCCGATTCTAGCACGGGCCCGGCGAGCGGCGCACGCCGCGGCGAACGGGTTGCCGTCGCGTGTCGAAGGCGTGTCGAACGGCTGAGATGCCGCCGCAGAAAAAGGATCGGCCCGGTGAGAGGGGAGCTCACCGGGCCACAAGGAGGGGATGATGCGGTGCCTATTGGGCACCGACTCTGCTTTTAGGGATAAAGCAGATGCAAACTGAAAAGGAGGGGAGCCTTTCGTTTGCTGAAGCCATTATAAAAGTTGAGGTTGAAAATCATATGTGGCACACGTGCGTGTTTTGTGAATTGGTGTCTGCGAAAGTAACAAATAGGTAAATTCTTCCCGCTCATAAGGGAAAACCCCTGAGGTGAAACGCGCTGAAATCGGGAAAGCATTCGCGAAGTAAGCCGCTTCTAATTGTGCATCTGCACAAAAATAGGAGAGGCGTGGGAGCGGCTGACCGAGGGCGGCTCGGGCGGCGTCGGGGGTCCGAGAAAAGGATCGGCCCGGTGAGAGGGGAGCTCACCGGGCCACAAGGAGGGGATGATGCGGTGCCTTCGCACCGCCACTGCTTTGTAAGGGGTAAAAGCAGTACAAACTGAAAGGAGGGGAATCTTTCGTTTGCAGGGCCTAGTATAAAAGTCGGCCTTGAAAAACGTGTGGTCGGGTCGTGTTGGTCTTGTGCAGCGGCGCTGAACGGTCGGTGAACGAGCAGGTCGCGCGCTTAAAGGCGTGAAAACGTCGAGCAGCGGGGCCTCCCGGGGCGCCGTTCGCGGGCGGAGCGGAGCCGTTCGTCTGCCAGAGCGCTCTGCCCAGGCGGGCCCGAAGCTTACGCAGGGCGCCCCGTGCGCGGGAACGTCCGCGCCCGCACGTCGCCGCGAGCGCCGCGTTTTGGTATCATGCAAAGCCGACGAAAGGATTCCCCATGCCCGATATCGCCCTGCGCTTCCACAAGGACATGCTCGTGCTGTCCGCCCCCGTCGCTCCCGTGCTCGCCCGCCAGGGCTTCGACGCGGAGCGCGACCTCGAGTACGCGTGCCTCGTTGAGCCGGAGGCCGTTCGCGACGCCCTGCGGCTGAGCCAGGTGGCGGGCGCCCAGTGCCTCGTGGCCTGCACGGAGGGGATCACGCCGGCGCGCCTCGCCCATCGCGGCATGGAGGATCGGGGGGGCGAGGTGGCCCGCGCCGCGCTGACGGCGGTCGCGCAGCTTTCGCCGCAGCACGTCCTGGTCGAGGTCGGCCCGTGCGGGCTGCCCCTCGACCCCTCGAGCAAGTCGTCGCTCAACGAGAGCCGCGACCAGTACGCCCGCGCGGCGCGCACGCTCTCGGGGCTCGCCTTCGACGCCCTCTTCCTGAACGGCTTCGCGAGCGCGACCGATCTCAAGTGCGCGCTCATGGGCCTGCGCCAGGTGTACGACGGCCCGGTGCTCGCGTCGGTGGACGTGGACGCGGACGGCATGCTGGACGGCGGCCGCGACTCGTTCGAGGACGCCCTCGGGGTCATGCTCGACTGCGGCGCGTCGGTTGCCGGCTTCGCCACGGCGGCGCCGCTCGACGTGGCCGAGACGCTCGCCCGGCGCGCGGCGGGGGCGGGCGGGCTGCCCGTGCTCGCGCAGCTCCTCGTGGGGGAGAACGCCCCGAAGCAGGGCGCGCCGACGCCTGAGAACCCCTACTACTGCCCCGATGTCCTCGTCGAGGCGGGCGTGCGCCTCCGCACGGCGGGCGCGCAGTTCCTCCGCGCCGCCGGCAACGCCACCCCGGCCTTCGCAGGCGCGCTCGTAGCCGCGAGCGAGGGCTTCGACGTCATCCGCCCGGACGTGGAGGAGTAGCGCCGTGCCCGCGCGCCAGAGCGGCAACACCGTGCGCAGCCCGCATCATGGCGCGCTGCAGAACGTGGTGGACTCCGTTTTCGCCGATCGGGCCCCGAAGGAGGCCGTGCGCCGCCTCGAGGTGGTCGTGATCGCCGAGGCGGCCGACCTGCCGGACGACCTCATGGAGATCGTCAACCTCCTGCCGCCGGGCAGCTACACGCGCCAGCGGCTCTGCGACCAGCTGAACTCCGCCATCGGAGGGCATGCCTGGGGCCAGGTGTACGGCACGGTCGAATAGCCGCGATCCCACGCCTCGGCGGCAACGCCAGCGCGACGGCGGCGTGACGCGCCGATGCCGGGAGCGTGGATAATCTGTGAATCGAGCATCGCTTCCTGTGTGGGGCGCCCTTCGCCGCGAATTGCCCCCTTGCGCGTCGTGGAGCGCGCGGGTACCATATGTTCACGTTCTAACCGACTACCACCACTACATGTTGTGGAAAACCTGGCGCAGAGCTGGTGGAAAGCCTGCGCATAAACGCGCGAGGCAGCTGATCGCGACGGAAAAAGCCAAGCAAACGCACAACGAAGAGAAAAGGACGGCAAGCATGGTCGAGTCCATTATCAAGCGCGACGGCCGCATGACCGAGTTCAGGCAGGACAAGATCGCCGAGGCGGTGGAGAAGGCCTTCCAGGCGTGCGGCGCCATGCAGGACCGCACGGCCGCCGAGGACATCGCGCAGAAGGTGGTGGACAAGCTCGAGGCCGGCGCCATCGAGGGCGTGCCCACGGTGGAGGGCGTGCAGGACCTCGTGGAGGAGACGCTCATCGAGTCCGGCTTCGTGCAGACCGCCAAGTCCTACATCCTCTACCGCGCCGAGCGCAGCCGCGCCCGCGACGTGAACAGCCGTCTCATCCAGACGCTCAAGGACATCACGTTCTCCAAGGCGAGCGAATCGGACATGAAGCGCGAGAACGCCAACATCGACGCCGACACCGCCATGGGCACCATGCTCAAGTACGGCTCCGAGTCGGCCAAGCAGTTCTACGAGATGTGCGTCATCGAGCCGAAGTTCGCGCGCGCCCATCGCGAGGGCGACATCCACATCCACGACATGGACTTCTACACGCTCACCACCACGTGCTGCCAGATCGAGCTGTCGAAGCTGTTCAAAGGCGGCTTCTCCACGGGCCACGGCGTGCTGCGCGAGCCCAACGACATCGCCAGCTACGCGGCGCTCGCTTGCATCGCCATCCAGTCCAACCAGAACGACCAACACGGCGGGCAGGCCATCTGCGACTTCGACTACGGCCTGGCCGAGGGCGTGAAGAAAACGTACCGCCGCCTGTACAAGAAGCACCTGGCCGAGGCGCTCGACCTGCTGGCCGACGGCGTGGTGGACGACGCCCGCGCGTTCGCCCAGGACACGCTGGCCGCGGTTGAGGAGCGCACCGGGCTCTGGGCCAGCCTCAAGATGGACGAGAGCTTCGAGGCCGCCGTGCGCGAAGCGCTCGTCGCGGCCGGCATGGATGAGGCTCTCGCCGACAAGGCGCTCGCCTACGCCGCCAAGAACGCGCTCGGCGACACCGACCGCACGACGTTCCAGGCCATGGAGGCGCTCGTGCACAACCTGAACACCATGCACTCCCGCGCCGGCGCGCAGACGCCGTTCAGTTCGGTGAACTACGGCATGGACACCACGCCGGAGGGCCGCATGGTGGTGAAGAACATGCTGCTGGCCACGGAAGAGGGCCTGGGCTCCGGCGAGACGCCCATCTTCCCCGTGCAGATCTTCCGCGTGAAGGAGGGCGTGAACTACAATCCGGGCGACCCGAACTACGACCTGTTCAAGCTGGCCATGCACTGCTCGGCGAAGCGCCTGTTCCCCAACTTCAGCTTCATCGACGCGCCGTTCAACGCGCAGTATTACAAGGGCACGCCCGAGACGGAGATCGCCTACATGGGCTGCCGCACGCGCGTGATGGGCAACGTGTTCGATCCCGACCGCGAGATCGCTCCCGGCCGCGGCAACCTGTCGTTCACGTCCATCAACCTGCCGCGCCTGGCCATCCGCTCGAAGGGCGACCTCGACCTGTTCTTCGACCTTCTGGACGCGAAGCTGGCGCTCGCGGTGGGGCAGCTCGACGAGCGCTTCGAGATCCAGGCGCGCAAGAAGGTGTACAACGCGCCGTTCCTCATGGGGCAGGGCGTGTGGATCGACTCCGAGAAGCTCGCGCCCGGCGATGAGCAGCGCGAGGTGCTCAAGCACGGCACGCTCTCGCTCGGGTTCATCGGCCTGGCCGAGACGCTCGTGGCGCTCACGGGCAAGCATCACGGCGAGTCGAAGGCGTCGCAGAACCTCGGGCTCGAGATCATCGGCCACATGCGCAGCTACCTCGACCGCCTGTCGGCCGAGCGCGGCATGAACTACGGCCTGATCGCGACGCCCGCCGAGGGCCTGTCCGGCCGCTTCGTGCGCATGGACCGCGCGCGCTACGGCTCCATCCCCGGCGTCACCGACCGCGACTACTACACCAACGGCTTCCACGTGCCGGTGTACTACGACATCAGCGCGTTCGAGAAGATCGAGATCGAGGCGCCCTACCACGCGCTCACGAACGCGGGCCACATCTCCTACGTGGAGCTCGACGGCGACCCGACGGACAACCTCGAGGCGTTCGAGGCCGTCATCCGCCACATGAAGGAGAGCGGCATCGGCTACGGCTCGGTGAACCATCCGGTCGACCGCGACCCGGTATGCGGCTACAACGGCATCATCGGCGACGTGTGCCCCAAGTGCGGCCGCACCGAGGAGGAGCACGGCATGGCCTTCGAGCGCATCCGCCGCATCACCGGCTACCTGGTGGGCACCCTCGACCGCTTCAACGACGCCAAGCGCGCCGAAGAAGCCGACCGCGTGAAGCACCAGATGTAACCGATTTTGGCATAAAAGGGGACAGTCCCCTTTTATGCCATTTTGAAAGGCCCCTATGTTGACTGCTCCCGCTTCCATACGCCTGTACGGCACGGCCCCGGACTCCATCGTCGATGGGCCGGGGCTGCGCTTCGCCGTGTTCGTGCAGGGGTGCTCGCATGGCTGCCCCGGGTGCCACAACCCCGAGAGCCAGCCGTGCGCGGGCGGGGAGGTGCGCGCCCTCGATGACCTCGTGGCCGAGATCGCCGCGAACAAGCTGGCGCAGGGCGTCACCATTTCCGGTGGGGAGCCCTTCGAACAGGCCGCCGCGTGCGCCGAGCTCGCCCGCCGCTGCCGTGCGCTCGGGCTGGACGTGTGGACGTACTCGGGCTACACCTACGAGCAGCTGGCCGCGGGCGTGCCCGACCCGGCGGCGCGCGACCTCCTCGAGCAGACCGACGTGCTGGTGGACGGCCCCTTCGTGCAGGCGCGCCACTCTTTCAGCCTCAAGTGGCGCGGCTCGTCCAACCAGCGGCTCATCGACGTCTCCGCCACGCGCCGCGAGGGCCGCGTCGTTTTGTGGCAGCCGCAGGAGGACATCCCGCTCAAACCGCCGTCGTGGTGAAGCGCGAGATGGGCGGCTTGGCTTCCGTGTATGATGTGTCAGCCAGCCTCCTCCCTTGCCTTGTGGACAAAATCGGGCTTCGGGACTGATTTCTCATTCGGAACTCCTGTATTGGCTTCTCGCCACCAGGGGTTTCTTTGTTCTTTGGCGGAATTGACGCGAAAAATTCAGTCCCGAAGGCCGATTTTGTCCACGATGCTATGAGTCATATATAAGAAGCACGGTTCGGGAATCGCAGAAGCTCGGGCTTCTGCGGGTGTCGTCGACGCGTCCCGCCGATGCCGCACGGGACTCATCGAACCCATCGCCGCAACGATTTGTAGTGACAATGTTCCAATCATATGATATATTAGAGCCAATCATTCGATTGAAAGGACGGCTCATGGGCGCAGACATCACTCCGGCGGAGATCAAGCGGATCCGCAGCAAGTACGGCCTCTCGCAGCAGGCGTTCGCGCGGCTGCTCGGCATCGGCGAGGCGAGCATGGTGCGCTACGAGAACGGCCAGCCCCCCAGCAAGGCGAACGCGAACCTCATCCGCGCCGCCGACCATACCGCCTTCATGCACGAGTGCCTCGAGCGCGATGGGGACTCCATCCCGCCCGCGCAGCGCGAGCGGGTGGAGAAAGTGGTGTACGCGATGGTCACGTTCGACGACGAAGGGGAGATCATGGATATCAACGAGATGTACATGCTCACGCTTGAGCAGGAGATACTCAACGAGAAGGCCGCCGAGATCCTTTCTGAGGTATCGCGGCTGTACCTTGAGGCGAAAGAGGATGGCGACGAAGCGAGCATGATGGTATACGACGATGTGATGTCGATGATCGCCGAAAGGAAGGGGCAGATCATCAGGGAAGTGGACGGGAGTGCGAAAAAGCTGGCGGAGATCCGCGGGGCTATCGACGGCCTCGCGCATTTCGCGCGGCTCCATGCGGCGAAGGCCGCATGATGAAAGACGATCCCGGTGCTTTCAGCGAGGAGGAGTTCGTCCGCGAGTTCCAATCGATAACGAAGCGTCTCGTGCTCGAATCGCGCTGTGCGCCGTCCGCGCATCCTCAGGCGGTTCTGCTCGGAGGGCAAAGCGGCGCGGGGAAGACGGCGCTTCACGAGCTCTGCGTTAAGGGCTTCAAAGGCGGCGGCATCGTCATCAACGGCGACGAGTACCGCTCGCGCCATCCTCGGTTCGCCGAGCTGGACGCGCGATACGGGCCCGAGGCGGTGGCGCACACGGCCGCGTGGGCGGGGCAGATGGTGGAGGCGCTGGTCAAATCCCTTTCGACCATCCGCTACAACCTGGTCGTCGAAGGGACGCTGCGCACGTCGCAGGTGCCGTTGCAAACGGCCGCGCTCTTGCGGGGCAAAGGCTACCGCGTGTCGCTCGCGCTCATGGCGGTGAAGCCGGAGATATCGCTTCTCAGCTGCCAGCTGCGCTATGAGCTTATGCGCCTGGCGGGCACCACGCCCCGCGCGACCGACCCGGCGCACCACAACAAGATAGTCGCCGACATCGTGGAGAACCTGGGCGTGCTGGAGGCATCAGGGCTGTTCGACGAGATCCGGCTCTACTCGCGCGAGAAGGAGCTGCTGTTCCCGGTGGAAGGGGAGGGACGGGCCGCCGCCGAGGCGCTCGCCGACGTGCTCTTCGGCCCCTGGACTTCGGAGGAGCTGGAACATCGCGCGTTCCTCCAGGCCAAGCTCGACGCGCTGCGGCCGCCCACGCCGTCTTCGGAGCGATAGGCGGCGCCCCTCTCGGTAACGAGGCCGTCAGGTTCGCTGCGGCCGTTTCATGGTAGGATGTTCTCATGGATCAGCTTCTGCACAACATCGACAGCCTTGTGCGCGCGGACTGGCTGAACACGGCCCTCTCCGTGGTGGTCATCCTCGTCCTCACCGCGTTCGTCGCGCGGTTCGTCACGCACTTCCTGCGGCGCGTGCTCAACTTCAACGAGGAGAAGGATCTGCCCTCTAGCTCCATCTTCGTCAACATCGCCCGCGGCGCCGTGTGGCTGCTCGGCATCTGCATCATGCTCGACACCAGCTTCAACGTGAACGTAAGCGCCGTCATCGCCGCGCTCGGCGTGGGAGGCATCGCCATCTCGCTCGGTTTCCAGGACACCATATCGAACCTGATCGGCGGCTTGCAGGTGAGCCTTCTGCGCATCATCAAGCCGGGCGACAACATCGAGGTGGGCTCCTCGCGCGGCGTGGTGAAGGACGTCACCTGGCGCCACACCACCATCAAGAACTCGGATGGCGAAGAGGTCATCATACCCAACTCCATCATCAACAAGACGGCGCTCACGCATCTGCCGCCCACGAACCAGGCGAGCGTTCCCATCGTCGTGGTCACGGACGGCGCGCAGCTGGACGAGCGGGCGCACCTGATAGAGCAGGCGGCATGCGCGGCGGCGCAGTCGGCGGGCAAGACGACGAAGGATCCGGCCGTGGCGTTCAGCGCGGTGGACGACTCCGGCTTCGTGGGATCCATCACGTTCCGCATGGCGGATAGCCGCGACAAGGCGAGCGCCGTAGACGCCGTCGTACGCGCGGTGGCGCCGCTCACGCGCACCGCGCGCACGACGGCAGGCGAGTCCGAGGCACACGAGGGGAAGGACGCATGATGGGATCCGAGACGCGTTTGACCGAAGGCCCGTTGCACGATGGGAAAGGCGCGCTTGCGCAGTGCGGCTGGGCCACCGGCCTGGTGCGCACGTACAGCCGCGACCGCGTCAAGGCCCCGAAATGGCGGCTCAAGGAATGGGACTACTACCTGGTGAACGACGGGGAGTTCGCCGTGGCGCTCACTATCGGCGACATGGGCTACGTCGGGCTCATCTCGGTCTCGCTCATGGACTTCGCGCAGGCGGCCTCGCACACCGCGAGCGTCGTCACGCCGTTTCCGCTCGGGCGCTTCAAGCTGCCCGCCGACTCGTCGGCCGGCACGTCGGCGTTCGAGAACGGCCGCGTGTCGCTGCGCTTCGACGTGGCCGACGGCACGCGCCGCCTCAAGGCGCGTTTCGCGCGCTTCGACGGAGACGACGACCTCGTCTTCGAGGCCGTGCTCGATGAGGAGCCGCGTGACACCATGGTCATCGCCACGCCGTGGGCGGAGGACCCCCTCGCGTTCTACTACAACCAGAAGATCGTTGCCATGCGCGCGCGGGGCAGCTTCAAGAAGGGTCTGCTCGTGCACGGCTTCGATCCGGACGAATCGTTCGGCCTCCTGGACTGGGGGCGCGGGGTGTGGACGCGCGACAACACGTGGTTCTGGGCCGTCGCGCAGGGCTGGCAGGATGGCTGCCGGTTCGGCCTCAACCTGGGCTACGGGTTCGGCGACACGTCGGCCGCCTCCGAGAACATGGCCTTCGTCGACGGCGTGGCGCACAAGCTGCACCGGGTGGACTTCGGCATCCCTGAGAAGTCGGGCGGATCGCAGGCCAAGCGCACGGCCGACCGCTACCGCCTCATGGAGCCCTGGCACATGACCGACGACGAGGGGCGGCTCGACCTCGTGTTCACGCCGCTGCTCGACCGCGTCGACTGGATGGACTACAAGCTCATCCGCTCCGACCAGCACCAGGTGTTCGGCCGCTTCGACGGCACGGTGGTCCTCGACGACGGCACGAGGTTCCCCGTGGAGAACCTGATGGGCTCCGCCGAGGTCATCCACAACGTGTATTAGGTTCCATCGGCCTGAGCGGCTACCCTCGCGCTCTACATCCCTTCGGCTTCGAAGCGCTTCTTCAGGGCCTCTTGGTGGATGCTGTACTGCAGTGCCATCTCCTTGGCCACGCGGCCGCTCTTCACCAGGTCGAACAGGCTCTGGTCCATCGTGCGCATGCCCTCGGAGGCGCCGGCGGCTATCACGCTGTCTATCTGGTGGGTCTTCTCTTCGCGGATGAGGTTGCGGATGGCCGTGTTCGTGACCATGATCTCGAAGGCGGGCACCACCTCGCCGTCCACGGTGGGCACGAGCTGCTGCGACACGATGGCCTCGAGCACCATGGACAGCTGCATGCGGATCTGGCGCTGCTGCGAGGCGGGGAAGGCGTCGATGATGCGGTCCACCGTGCCGGCCGCGCCCGTAGTGTGCAGCGTGCTGAATAGCAGCTGCGCCATCTCGGCGGCGGTCACCGCAGTGCCGATGGTCTCGTAGTCGCGCATCTCGCCCAGCAGGATGACGTCGGGCGATTCGCGCATGGCCGAGCGCAGCGCCTCGCCGTAGGTGGCGATGTCGGTGGGCACCTCGCGCTGCGTGACGATGCAGCTGCCGTGCTTGTGCACGTACTCGATGGGGTCCTCCATGGTGATGATGTGCCCCGCGCGCTCGTGGTTCAGCTTGTCGATGATGCAGGCGAGCGTGGTGGACTTGCCCGCGCCCGCCGGGCCGGTGACCAGCACCAACCCCTTCTGCAGGCCGGCCAGGCGCAGCACCTCGGGCGGGATGTGGTACTCAGCTGGGTCGGGCAGGCCGAACGGGATGACGCGGATGACCGCGCCGAACGACCCGCGCTGGCGGAAGATGTTCGCGCGGAAGCGCCCCACGCCCGCGATGGCGAACGAGAAGTCGTCGTCGTGGTTGCCGTTCTCCTCGAACCGCTGCATGCTGCGGCCGGACACTTCGTAGATGGCATGCACGAACGTCTGGGTGTCGGCCGGCATGAGCGGCGCGGTGTCCAGGCGGATCTGCCGCCCGCTCACCTCGTAGGCAAGCGGCAGGCCGGCGATGATGAAGATGTCGGACGCCTTCACGCCCACCATCTCGCGCAGCAGCTCTTCAAGTTTCATCTCATGGCTCCTATCGTGTTTGCGCTGCGCCCGACCACAGCGTCTCTCCCGCGCCGTCGTCCGTCCACAGCGTGGTCGCCTTCCATGCGGTTACCTTGTACGTCGCGTCCGCCTGTATCTCCAGCTCGATGTCGAGCGAACGACCGCTTTCCGTCGTGAAATGCGCGCTCACGGTCCGCCCGTCGAGGGACGCGCCCGCGGGGAGCGCGCCTTTCAGGGCCGAGAGCGCGTCGTCCAGGCCGCCGCCCTTCGCGCGCACGCCGGCGAGCGTCGCGTCCACCTCGGACGCGAGCTCCTGCGCCGCGCGCTCGTTGGCGTAGGTGTCGGCGGTGAACGACGCCTGGCGCTCAGCCGCCGCGTAGGTGGCCTGCGCCGTCGTCACCGCGAGCACGGCCATCACGGCCAGGCACAGGATGATGACGAGGGCGAACAGGCTGATGGGCCCGATGCGCACCGACCCTCTTCCGCTCGCGGTCATGCCGCATCGCCCCCTCGCGTCCGGGCCGCTCCGTCGCTCGCGTAGCGCGACGTCTCCAGCCGGTACACCTCGTCGCCGTCCCGCCGCACGGTGATGATGGCCTCGTACAGCGTGCCGCCCGCCATCTTCTCGCCCGTGACCTCGCGCTCCACCACAAGGCCGTCTTCGCCCTCGGCGGTCTGCGCGCCCTCGGCGGGCGCGGCCGCGAACTCCTCGGCGCTGTTGGTGGCCAGAAGCACGGCCTGCGTGAGCGCGCGCTCCTCCACGCCGCGGGCGTGGGCGGCGCCGAACAGCTGCATGAACATCGCCAGCGCGAACGCCAGGAACAGCAGCAGCACGAGCGCCTCCACCACGAAGGCGGTGCCGTGCCAGGCGGTGTCGGCCCGCCGGCGCGCGGCCAGCAGCGATTCGCGGGGCTTCGCCATGTCAGGCACCTCCCTTCACGCTGCGCAGCGCGATGCTGGCGTCGCCGTCGTCGGTCTGCACGACCAGCAGGCCGTTCTCGTAGGAGAACGCGAAGCGCTCGGACGCCACGATGCGCGTGGCCTTCTCGGGCGTGTAGGGCGCGTCGTCGAGCGCGTACTCCTCCACGATGAAGCCCTGGTAGGCGTAGATGCGGGTTTCGAACGTGCCGCTGTCCAGCCGCTCGGTGAGCACGAGCGAGCGGCCCTCGGGGCCCTGTCCCGCGCCCACCGCGTCCACGGCGTCGGCCGCGCGCACGCTGTTGGCGATGAGGCCGGTGGCCAGGCGCGAGGAGTCGGCCGCGTCGCGCACGTCCACGAGCGCGCGGTACAGGCCGGTGCCCGCCATGATGGCGATGAGCAGCGCAACCACGAACAGCGCGAACAGAAGCACCGTGAACAGGCGGCCGAAGCCCTGCCCGCCCTCGGCGCGCCGCGCGATGCCCCTGCTGGTCAATGCCTCCATAACCGCGTCCTCGCTCTGCTCGTCCGTCATCGCGGCACCACCACCACGCTCGGCATCACGTTGTCGGCGAACACCTCGTAGGTGATCACGTAGTCGCTGCGGTTCACGCGCAGCCCGTAGCCCTGCTCGAGGTGCTCGAGCGAGGCGGGGTAGGCGCCCTCGATGGCGCAGCACTGCTTCGCGCTGTCCAGGATGGCGTCGCGCACGGAGGCCGCTCCCTGCTCGCGCAGGTTCTGGCCGATGGCGCCCGCCGCGAACCATCCGCCCACGGCCAGCGCCAGCACGAGCGCGAGCGCCGCCCACCGGACGTTCCGGCGGCGTTTGCGCTGCTGTGCCGTTCGCTCGCGGTACACGGCCGTCCTCCTAGCCTATCGATCCCATGATGCCGATGAGCGGCAGCATGACCGACACCAGCGTGGCGCCCACGGCCACGGTGAGGAACGCCGCCAGCACCGGCTCCACGCCGTCCACCAGGCGGTCCATCCGCACGATGGCGTCGTCGAAGAACGTGAGCGAGAGGCGCCCCAGCACGTCCTCGGTGCTGCCGGAGCGCGCGCCGATGGTGAGCATGCGCGCGTACACGGGCTCGAACACATCGCCCTCGGAGATGGCCTGGGCCAGGCTCTTCGGCGCGGCCACATCGAGCATGGTGCCGCGCGCGGCCTCCAGCTTGGCGCGCAGCGCGCGGTGGTCCACCATGGCCACGGCCTCCTTCATGGCCGTGTCGGTATCGATTCCCGAGGCCACGTAGGTGGCGAGCGCCGACGTGAAGCGACTCAAGGCCAGCTGGTACATGGTGCTGCGCGTGAAGGGCAGCTTCTCGGCAAGCGACATGAGGCCGCGCCGCCCGCCTTCGCTGCGCATGGCCACGGCCGCCGCCAGCACGGCCACGGTGCACGCGAGCGTGATGGCGAGCGCCGCCCAGCCTATGCCGATGGCCGCGCTCACCGCGTTGAACGATCCGGCCACGAGGCCGCCCGCCAGGCTCTCGTACACGTCCACGAACACCGGCAGGATGACGGCCACGGTGAACGCCAGGATCACCGACATCACGCACAGGAGCGCCGCCGGGTAGACCACGCTCGAGCGCATCTTCGAGAACAGGCGCCCCTCCTCGTCGTAGTACACGGCCAGCGTGCGCAGCGTGGGCTCCAAGCGGCCCGACACCTCGCCCACGCCCACCATGTCCACCACATGGCGGGGGAAGGCGCCCGAGCGCTCCATCGCCACGGCGAGCGAGTCGCCGCCGATGAGCCGGGCGTACACCGCGTCGCAGGCGCGCTTGAACGGGCCGCCCGCCATGTTGTCGCCCAGCAGGCTCACCGCTTCGTCGGTTTGGATGCCGGCGGCCAGCATGATGGCGGCGCTTTCGCAGAACGCGCTCACGGCGCTGCTCTCAAGCACGGTTTCGGCCATAATCTCACTCGCTCCTTGTCGTCAAAGCACCCTCGGTCCCGCCTGCCCGCAGCCGCGCGCGTCAGTAGGTGAAGCGATCGGTGTACTCCTTCGCGTCACCCACGTACTGCGTCGCGCCGCCGGCGGCGAACGTGAGGTCGATGCGCGTCCACGTGTTCGCCTCGACGTCCACCTGCACGCTCTTCCAGCTTCCATCAAGATATACTAAATTCCAGGCGTGGTAAACCTCATCGGGGGAAACGTAACCGGTTATGATTTTCGTCGGAATGCCCTGGCTGCGCAGCATGGCGGCCCCCAGGCTCACGTAATCGAAGCAGACCCCCGTGCCGGCAAAGAGCGTGGCGTCGGGGTCGGGCACGTAGCCGGTGGCGTCGGCCAGCTGCTGGGCCTTGGCCGTGTCGTAGGAGATGTTGGCGGTTATCCAGTCGTAGATGGCGCGCAGGACATCGCCCTGGTTCTGGGCGCCGGCGGCCAGCTCGTCGGCCTTGGCCACACAGGCGCTGTCCTCGTCGTAGTCGCAGAACACGTTGGGGCGCAGGAAGGGCTCGAACTCGCTGTCCATGGCGACGTCCACCGTCACGCTGTTCACGGCCACGTAGCTGTTTCCGCTGGTGTTCTGCATGACGCTCACCTCGTAGGCGCCGTCGCCCATGTTGAGGGGGGCCGCCAGGGGCGTGCCGTCGCCGGGCAGGTCGTAGTTGTACTGCTGGCCGTCCTTGGAAACCAGGAGCTTCATGCGGTTCTCGTTTTGCGCGGAGGCGGCCACGTAGCCCTGCGCGGCGTGCGAGACGTCGATGAGGCTGTCGTGGTCGGCGGTGGCGGCGTCGGCGTCGAGCTCGGAGGCGGCCAGGGGCGGGCGCTCGAAGGTGGGACCGCTCGTGGTGCCCTCGTCGTTCGCGGCTCCGGGGCGGGTTTCTCCTGCCGCCGTGCCGCCGCCGGCTCCCGCGCAGCCCGCGAGCGACGTGAGCGCGAGCGCGAACGCGAGCGCGACGACAGAGGCGCGGCGCGTCGCCGTCGCCAGGCGATATCTGCGCGCGCCAAGGCGTTTCACGGGCGGATCCTTCGGTCGGTCGGGCGGTCCCCGCATGCGGCGGCCGATGCTGGCTCCTCATTATACCGCGTCCCCCGCAAAGCCCCCCGCACGTCCTCCCGCCGTCTCTTATACACATCCGACGCCTCCGACGCCCCCGTCGTTCTGCGACGGCCGCCCCCCCTCCTTGTCATCCTGAGCGGAGGCGGCGTAGCCGCCGGAGTCGAAGGATCTCCCGCGGCGCCAGCCGGCAAATGTACGGTTGAAACGGGTCGAGCGGCCCGCAGGCCTCAACTTTCAGATGAGGGGAGGAGAAGATTTTCCGCCCTTCTCCACATTTGCGGGCGTCTGGACAGCAATTATGGAAGAGCCTGCATAAAAGGGCTGTTCGGCAAGCTTAAAAGGCCTCCGAAAAAGCCGCTCATATGGTAAAATAATACTTGGATTTTACCCTGTCTCAAACCAGGGTGGATCTACCACGTGAAAACGCGTACCCCGGCATGTGCACCAACGTATGAGCGAATCGTGATGTAAGCGGAGCCCCGCGAGGGCGGCGAAAGCCCCATAGGCTGAGCCAAAAGGATTCGGTGATACGGATGAGCATGCTGGAAAAATTCTGCGACGCGCGGAACACCTTCGAGGGCAAGGCCCTGGCCGTCTTCATGGCCGTGGTCATGGTGCTCTCGTTCTCGAACCTGACCTCCTTCGCGATCGCCGCCGAAGGCGACGCGCCCAGCGACGAGCCCGCGCTGCTCTCCGAAGAGACGCCGCAAGTCATCGACGAGCCCGTTGTGGAAACCGAGCCCGTGGAGCCTGCGGTCACCGAGGAGCCGAGCGCGACCGTCACCGAGACGCCCGCCGTCACCGAAACGCCCAGCGCGCCTTCCAGCAACGAGCCGGCCGTCGATGAGCCTGCCCCTGTCGAGCCCGCCGAACCCGGCGTGGCCGTGGTGGGCCTGGACTTCGAGCACGCCTACATAACGTATCTGGGCCAGGACATTGCGCTGCCTGCCGAAACGTTCAACTTCCCCCTGAACAAGGAGCTCGCGTTCTTCGTCCACGCCGACGAGGGCTTTGAGATCGACGCGGTGAAAACCGTCATCGAGGGCGTGGAGGCCGAGCTGACCGCCGATGAGCAGACCGGCGAGTACAAGGTGCCCGCCGACCAGGTGACCAGCAAGCTCACCGTCAAGGTGGAGGCCAAGGCGAAGGAATCCGAATCCCCGGAGCCTGAAACCGACACCCCCAAGGCCGACCCCATCACCAACGACACCAAGATCGAAGCCGACAGCACCGACGCCGCCACAGAGGCCGCCGCGCCCGAGGTGGCCGCCGCGCCCTCCAATTCCGCGTTGCGCTCTGTCACGACGGGCTCTGTTCCGGTGACGTTCGTGTACACGGACGAGAACGGCCAGACGGTGAGCACGGAGCAAGGCATGCTCCCCGGCGGCGTTATTGCCGATAACGTCCCGGCGAAGGACGGCTATTCGTTCAAGAATGCCTTTGTGGACAACAATCCTATCGTGTTTGCCGGCGAGATGGGCGGCTCGGTGTTCTACACGGCGGAGGGTGACCTGGATTCCGGCGTTGCCATGCGCCTTGAAGACGGCAAGTCCATTCAGCTTGTGTATGGTCCGTATGTTCAGAAATATCAGATAACCTACAGCGAATCGGGCGCGAGCGGTATCGCGGGCAATTCCGTCGACGGCCCCGCTTCCCTCAATGCGGGCGAACAGCTCAACTTCCGCGTTGACGTGGCTTACGGTTACCACGCAAACGTATCCTGCAACGGAGCGCCTGTCTCATCGAACGGCTATCTCTACCAGGTTGATGGCATTGACGGCGATGCGGTCATCAACGTCGAGTACGTGCAAAACGATTCTCTGGCATTCAGCGTTGCCGATCGCGGACTGCAAAACTTCCATTCGGCAAGTTTCAGCCCGAATCAAACGTTCCCGGTGCCTTCCGATGGCGTGACGTTCACGGTAAACATGACCTCGGCGCCGAGTATGGTGTATGAGTACGACTGGCGGCTGGACGCCCTGTCTATCAACGGCGAGACCCTCAACGTTCCTACGGCGTTTAGCGTGGGGGCAAGGGCCGAAACCACGCTTTCGACGGGTGTGCGCGTTGGCATCGAGCTGAAATCCATTTCGGGCTGGGATGATTCTTCGCGCCAGTTCTCCTACGATATCGTCGTGCAAGGCGCGAAAGACGATATCGTTATCACCTCGGGCAACTTCCGTGCGTCTACCTGGCAAGAAGTCATCCCGCGCTACACTTCGGGGGTCGTTCTCGAGAAGAGCCCCATCGATGGAGGCGGTTTCGAGAGTGTTGCCAACTACTTGCCCGTCCAGACTAATTACTTCCCCATTTTCAGGGTGAAGCTTGAGGCGGGCTATGAGAACCTGCAGATCCTGCTCAATGGCGAAAAACCTTCGTTGAAGGAAAGGGACGGCTGGCTTTACTGCATGGTGCCTCCTCTGGGATCGGGTAATCCGCTGCAGACACTCGATATCAGCGCCTCGCTCATTCAGTACCAGGTGAAGTACGATGCGAACGGCGGGACAAACGCTCCGACGGATTCCGCTACCTACGATTTTGTCAGCAACAAGCAGCTCATGGTTGCCGGCGCGATGCCTTCGAAGGACGGCGAGGTATTTCTCGGCTGGAAGCTGCAGGGCGGCAACGATACCTACTATCCGGGCTCTGTGCTGAATATCGAAGAAGTTGCCGCGCATGCGTCTGAGGGCAACGAGCTGGTGTTCGTTGCGCAGTGGGCCAAGAAAGTCGAGCCCGGGACGCCCATCCCTGTGCAGGTGCACTATTACTATCAGAAGGCCGACGGCACTTTCTCGAGCACCCCTGATCGTCTATCGAGCGTGTCGGGATTCGCCAACACAGAGATAGTGAAGTGGAACGGTGCCGAGGAGGCTCCCGAGGGATACCTCTACAACGAGAATCTTTCTGTAGCGAGCGCGCTGGTCTCGGCCGATGCGTCTAACCCGACGGTGCTCAAGCTGTACTACGACATCGCCCGCGACGTCTCCTACACCGTGCACTACTACCTTGAGGGAACGACGACCCCGGTGGCCGACGACAAGGTGGTGGAGAATCAGACCTTCGGAACGGAGATCCAGGAGAGCGCGGCCGACATCCGCGGATACCAAGTGGTGGGCGAGAGCACCCAGAGCATCACGCTGGACGCCTACGGCAAGGAGCTCACGTTCTACTACGTCTCCGCTGCGGCCGACTACACCGTGAGGCACTGGTTCCAGAACATCGACAACGACGAGTACAGCCAGGATCTTCCGTTGCTGCCCGATCAGACAGTGGAAGGCATCGCCGGCGAGCTGACTGCGGCCGTCGCGACGGCTCCGGAGGGCTTTACGGCGCAGGCAGTCGAGCAGAAGACCATCGCCGCCGACGGCAGCACGGTTGTCAACGTGTACTACGAGCGGAACAGCTACGAGGTAACGTACGCGTTCGATCGTACGCCCGAAGGCGCCAGCGAGGTTCCTGCGCCTTCCTATCATAAGTACGGCGCGGCGGTCGACGTTGCGCCCGGCGCTACGGCCCCCGGCTACACGTTCGCCGGTTGGACCACGAGCGATGCGGCCGTCGAGGACGGCTCCTTCACCATGCCCGCCGGGAACGTGGCCTTCACGGGCACCTGGACGGCCAACCAGGCCACGGTGGAGGTGTGGTTCTATGATTTGAACGGCACTGCCTACGTGCTGACTGAAGCGGGCGCGTTGTCCACGGCGGGTGCCGAGAGCGCTCACGCGAAAACGATCACCTCCGACAGCAAATCGGGCTATAGCGAAGACGAGCTGAAGCAGCTTGCCGCCACGGCGTACGATCTCACGCCGGAGAAGGACAAGTACGCGGACTACGGGATGGAAGTGTCCGACGGCGCGGGCGGCTGGGAGCCTCTTGCCAGCTTGGATTCCCACGTCATTCAGGGCGGGGAGACCATCCGCTACCACGTGTCTCCTGAAGGCGCCCGCACCGTCACCTACAGGGCGGGCGACCAGGGCGAGGGCGCGGATTTCGTCGACGGCAGCTATTTCAAGGGCGATACGGTAGCGCAGAAGAGCCTCGCGGACACGGGCATCGTCGCCAAGCCGGGCTACTCGTTTGCGGGCTGGACGACTGAAGATGTGGCCGTCGAAGCCGACGGCTCCTTCGCCATGCCGGGCCGCAGCGTGGTGTTCACGGCCCAGTGGGCGCCCAACGACGGAACCGCCTATACGGTGGAGCACTACAAGGTAAGCGCCGACGGCTCGACTGCGACGCTGGTGGGCCAGCCGCTGCAGCTTGCGGCGACCACGGGCACGACGGTGCAGGCCGAGGCGCTGAGCATCCCCGGCTACACCTACCAGCCTAACTTCAACGAAAACGGCATGACCACGGTGGCGTCCGGCACGGTGGCGGGCAACGGCTCGCTCGTGCTGAAGCTGTACTATACGCCCGACGCCGACGCGCTGGTCTACGATGCCAATCACGGCACAGGCGCGATGACTCCCACCGCAGGCGTCACCGACGGAGATGTTTCGGTGGCCGAGAACGGCTTCACGCGCACGGACTTCAAGTTCACCGGCTGGAACACCAAGGCCGACGGCGCGGGCGTGCCCTATGCCCCCGGCGCGACGTATCGGCTGACGGCTGAGGACGACGTGCTGTACGCCCAGTGGACCGAGCAGGCCACGCTCACGTACGACCTGAACGGCGGCCGCGGCATAAAGCCGGCCGACCAGCAGGTGGACAAGGGCACGACCATCACCGAATTCGCCGCGGGCGACGGCCTCTCCAACGGCGGCGCCACGTTCAAGGGCTGGTCTGCCGACCCGAATTCCCTCGAGCCGCTTACCGAGCTCACGATGGACGAGAGCAAAACCGTCTACGCCATCTGGGTCGACGTGTACGAGGCGATCTATCTTGCGCAGCAGTACGCCGACCCCGATAACCCTTCGACGGTCGAGTTCATCCGGGTGCATCCGGAGGGCGTTCCGTCGAAGTTCGAGGTGAAGGCCGGCGATAACTTCCTGGGTGACAAAAACGATACGACTCAGCGCCTCGATTGGATGCCCGAATCCATAACGACTACGGAGAAGGGCATCGACGGCGCCTCGCAATCCACCACGCAGAACTTCTATTATTGGGATAGGACCAACAGCGAAGCCGCGGAGAAGCGCGTAAGCGTGTACTACACGACTACCGTGGAGTCCGGATCGCTTTCCGATGGCGACGTGTCGGTGAACAACGCCAGTCGCGAGAATTACTCGGCTATCCGCCAGGGTATGGTGACGGTGCGTACGCACTACCTTGATGCTGCCGGAAACGTCGAGCACGCGCAGCTGACGGGCAACGCGATCACCCGCTATCAGGGTACGTCGCGCAGCGTGACCGAGCAGCTGTACTTCGCGTGGCAGGCGGAGAACTTCGTGTCGCTCGCGGTGCAGAACAGCAGCGCCGACTGGGTGCTGAACAAGGTCGTGCGCTCCGACGGCGGCGACGCCGTGGCTGGAGGCTCCGGCGCAACGCTGTCCAACGTGGCCGGCAACAGCACGGTGGACATCTACCTCACGCCCAAGTACACGGTGAGCTACTTCGACGTGACCGGCGGAACCGAGCAGGCGCTGCCGGAGCTCGCCCAGGTGGGTACCGTTCCCGTCGCGAACGTCGACGGCGGCACGAGCCTGCTGCCCGCCGGCATGGGCCTCATCTCCGACCTTTCCGCGCAGGCCCTGCCCACGCCGGAAGGCTATACCTACGAGGCTTCGTGGAACACGGCGGCCGCCTTCGACGGCACCGCTGTGACGCCTGGCGATGGACTGGATCTTGCGCTCTTCGGCGAGGGCCGCGCGCTGTCGCTGTACGCCAAGGGCACGCTGAACTCCTATGAGGTCGCGTATCAGTGGAACGCCGATCAGGCACCCGCCGACGCGGTGCTGCCCACCGGCGGCACGTTCGACCATGGCGACGCTTTCACCGTGGACACGGAGTATACGGCGGACACGCGCGTCGAGCTGACGGATGAATTCGGCAACGTGACCGACGTCTACACCTTCAGCGGTTGGGACACGGGCGACTTCACGGTGACGGGCTCGCGCACCATCACGGGCACGTGGACGCATACGGAGAACACCATCCCCCAGGCGCGCGTGACCTACGAGTGGGACGGCCCGGTGCCGGCCGGCGAGACGCTGCCGGTGAACGATACGTACTACACGTTGAACCAGGACTATCGGGCTGACATCGATACCGCCTACACGAGCGAAACCGTCATCGAGACGCATGACGCTTACAACAACGTGAACGGCCGCTACACGTTCAGCGGTTGGACCGATGAGAACACGAGCGGCACGATGGTCGAAGGCGGCGTGGTCATCAAGGGCACGTGGACATTCGAGTCCGTGGTGGTCGCCCAGCACAAGGTGACTTACGAGTGGACGGGCGACGTGCCCGAGGGCGATTACGCACAGACGCTTCCGCAACCCATAACGGGCCTGGTGAACGGCCAGGACTACAACGTGGACGCGCAGTTCACGAGCGAGACGAGCATTCCTCATCTCGATCAATACGGCAACGTGGACGGCCATTACACATTCGGCGGCTGGAGCCAGACCGGCACGCAGACGATGGGCGATGCCGACGTGACCATCACCGGCACCTGGACGCTCGTGCCTCAGGACGTGCCCGCTTACGGCGTCACCTACGAGTGGACGAACGCGCCTGATGGCGATTACGAGCAGACGCTGCCCACCGATCCCAATACGTATGTGAAGGGCCAGGGCTACCCGGTTGATGCCACGTTCGTGGCGGGCGACACCGTGGATCACCTCGACCAGTACGGCAACGTGGACGGCACCTGGACGTTCCTCGGCTGGCATGACGCGCATGCGGGCGTCATGGTGGAAGGCGGCGCGACCATCGAGGGCGCGTGGAGCTACGCCTCTCAGGACGTGGACGCCCACAACGTCTCCTACGAGTGGACGGGAGCACCCACGGGCCAGAACGCCCCGGTGCTGCCCATCGACGCGAACGCCTACGTGCCCGGCCAGACGTATCCGGTGGACACTACGTTCACGAACGCCTCCACCATCAACGACCTCGACGCCTACGGCAACGTGAAGGGCGTCTGGACGTTCGGCGGCTGGAACGATCCGAACGCCGGCACGATGGGCGACGGAGACGTCGTCATCACGGGCGAGTGGATCTACGCCGCCACGCCGGTTCAGAAGCACGGCGTCGCCTACGACTGGGGGACGGAGAACATCCCCGCGGGCGTGACGTTGCCGCAGGACTTCGACCAGTACGTGCCGGGTCAGACCTATCCGGTTGACGCCGAGTACGCCGCCGGCACGCGCATCGATGCGTTCGATGCCTACCATAACCTGAACGGTTACTACACGTTCAGCGGCTGGAACGATCCGGGCGTGGGCGTCATGGGCACGTCCGACGTGACCATCACCGGTTCGTGGAGCTTCACGCCGGTCGAGGTGCCCGCTTACGGCGTCACCTACGACTGGGGCGATGTGGCCGTCGAAGTGGCCGCCGTCTACCAGCTGCCCGTGGACAGCGGAACCTACGTGCGCGGCCAGAACTACCCGCTGGACGCCACGGAGTACCAGCCTGTGAACACCTACGACGCGTACGGCAACGTGAACGGCACCTGGACGTTCGGCGGCTGGAACGACGCGCACGGCGGCGTCATGGTGGAGGGCGGCGTGACCGTTACGGGCTCGTGGACCTACGCGCCGGTGGACGTGGCCAAGCGCACGGTGAGCTACGACTGGGGCACTCAGGACGTGCCGGCCGACGCGCAGCTGCCCGCTTCCGTGAGCGGCCTGGTGAAGGGCCAGGGCTACGAGGTGGACGGCACCTATACTAATGAGACCGTCATCGAGACGCATGACGAGTTCGGCAACGTGAACGGCCGCTACACGTTCAGCGGTTGGAACGATCCCGCTGGCGGCACCGTGGGCGACACCGACGTGGTCATCACCGGCTCGTGGAGCTACAGCGACGTGGCGGTGCCTGCGCATGGCGTTGCCTACGTCTGGGTGAACGCGCCCGACGGCGAATACGAGCAGACCCTGCCGGTGGATGGCGCGCAGTATGTGAAGGGCCAGGGCTACGCGGTTGACGCCACCTATGCCGCGGGCTACACCGTGGATCATAAGGACGCCTACGGCAACGTGGACGGCACCTGGACGTTCGAGGGTTGGACCGACCCGAACAACGGAATCATGGGCGAGGCCGATGTGACGGTTTCCGGCTCGTGGAGCTACGAGGCGGCCGAGGTGGCGAAGCATCAGGTGAACTACGAGTGGACGGGCGACGTTCCGGGCGGCGCCTACGCCCCAACGCTCCCCGCCGCCATCCGCGACCTGGTGAAGAATCAGCCCTACGACATCGACACCGCCTACGCCCCCGGCATGACGGTGGACCATCTCGACCAGTACGGCAACGTGGACGGCACCTGGACGTTCCAGGGCTGGAGCGATCCGAACGCTGGCACCATGGGCGAAGCCGACGTCACGGTGACGGGCGCGTGGGCCTATGAGGAGATAGCGGTTCCGACGCATCAGGTGAAATACGACTGGGGCCAGGCCGCTCCCGAGATCTTGGCTGCGTACTCGCTGCCCGCAGGCGTCGAGGGCCTGGTGAAGGGTCAGCCGTACACGGTCGATCCCACCGTCTACCAGCCGGTGAACACGGTCGACCAGTACGGCAACGTGACGGGTACGTATACCTTCAACGGGTGGATCGACCCGAACAACGGAACCATGGGCGACGCTGACGTGACGATCACCGGCACGTGGACGTATCAAAGCGAGGACGTGCAAACCTACGGCGTGAGGTACGAATGGACGGGTGCGCCCACGGGTGCCTACGTCCAGTCGCTGCCCACGAACCCCAACGCTTACGTCAAGGGCGAGGGCTATCCGGTTGATACGACCTTCGCCCAGGGGACGACGGTGGAGAGCACCGACGCGTACGGCAACGTGAACGGCCGCTGGACGTTCAGCGGCTGGAACGATCCGGGCGCGGGCGTCATGCTCGAAGGCGGCGTGACCCTGACCGGCTCGTGGGCTTACGAGTCGGTTGCGGTGGCCCAGCATCAGGTGAGCTACGAGTGGACGGGCGACGTGCCCGCCGGCGCGGAGCTTCCCGCTGCTGTGGACGGCCTGGTGAAGGGCCAGACCTATACGGTGGACGCGAAGTTCACGAGTGAGACGAGCGTTCCGCACTACGATCAGTACGGCAACGTGGATGGCATCTACACCTTCAGCGGCTGGAGCCAGACGGGCCAGCAGGCGATGGGCGATGCCGACGTGGTCATCACCGGCGCTTGGACGCTCGTGCCTCAGGACGTGCCCGCTTACGGCGTGACGTACGTGTGGACGAACGCCCCCGACGGCGACTACGAGCGGGCTCTGCCGACGGATTCCGCCACCTATGTAAAGGGCCAGGGGTATACCGTCGACACCACGTTCGTGGCGGGCGAGACGAAGGTGGACCACCTCGACCAGTACGGCAACGTGGACGGCACCTGGACGTTCCAGGGCTGGAACGATCCCCATGAGGGCACGATGGCGGAAGGCGGCGTGACCGTCTCCGGTTCGTGGACGTACGAGTCGGTGGACGTGGTGAAGCGCAACGTGAACTACGTATGGACGGGCGACGTGCCTGACGGCGCGTATGAGCAAGCGCTTCCGGCCGCAATCAGCAACCTGGTGAAGGGCCAGTCGTACCAGATCGATACCGCCTATGCCCCCGGCATGACGGTGGATCACCTCGATCAGTACGGCAACGTGGACGGCATCTGGACGTTCCAGGGCTGGACCGACCCGAACAATGGAACCATGGGCGACGTCGATGTCACGGTGGCCGGCGCGTGGAGCTACGCGCAGGTTGATGTGGCAAAGCATGCGGTCGGCTACGATTGGGGCACCCGGAACGTTCCTGCTGGCGTGCAGCTTCCCAGCGGCATCGAGGGCCTGGTGAAGGGCCAGACCTATACGGTTGACAACGCGTTCGCCGCGGGCATGACGGTTGACCATACCGACGCCTTCGGCAACGTGGACGGTCGCTATATCTTCAGCGGCTGGAGCCAGACGGGCCAGCAGACGATGGGCGACGCCGACGTGACCATCACCGGCGCTTGGAGCTACGAGCCGGTGGCGGTGGCGCAGCATCAGGTGAGCTACGAGTGGACGGGCACCGTGCCTGCGGGCGCGCAGCTTCCCGCTTCGCTGGGCGGCCTGGTGAAGGGTCAGCCCTACGCGGCCGACGCCGCCTATTACAACGGCTACCAGGTGACGGATGCCACCGGCGTCTACACCTTCAGCGGGTGGACCGACCCGAACGCCGGCGTCATGGGCGATGCCGACGTGGTGCTGACCGGCGGCTGGACGTACGAGGCTGCCGAGTACACGGTGGTGTACAACTGGACGAACCCGCCCGCGACGGCGGTCATCCCGGTCGGCGGCACGTTCGCCTACGGCGACGCGTTCACGGTTGACACCCAGTTCGCCGCCGGCACGCAGGTGAGCGACGCCACGGGCACCTGGACGTTCGGCGGCTGGAGTACGGGCGACTTCACGGTGGAGGGCAACGTCACCATCACGGGCGACTGGACATTCGAGGCCGCCGAGTACGTGGTGCGCTTCGTGGACTACAACGATACCGAGCTCGGCACGGGCACGTACGGCTACGGCGATGCGGTGAACGCTCCCGCCGATCCGACGCGCGCCGACGAGGACGGCCTGCGCTACACGTTCGCCGGATGGCGCGCCGAGGACGGCACCGTGTACGCCGGCACTGCGGTTCCTACGGTGACCGGTAATGCGGTGTACACGGCGGTGTACACGTCTGCGGCCGTGCCGGCAACACCGGTGACGCCGCCGACGCCCACGACCCCGCCGGCAACCCCGACGCCTGCGACGCCGACGACGCCGACGACGCCGACGCCTCCTGGGGTGATTCCGGAGGCCACGCCTCCGGTGGTGGCGGACGTCATCAACGCGCTTGAGGACGCCGTGACGCCGCTGGCCGGCCCCGAGGCCGCGCCCGAGGAGCAGGTCATCGACGACAACGGCAACCCGCTCGCGGGCTACGACCGGGTGAACTGCTGGGTGCACTGGTACCTCATCCTGGGCATCATCGTCACGCTGGTCTACGGCGCGGCAGTGCTCGTGCGCCGCATGAACTTCACGCACAAGCTGAAGGGCTTCGAGAACGACGTACTGGGCATCGAGGACGAAACCGCCGACGCGGCGGCTCCCGCCGCGCCCTTCGCGACGGAAGGGAAGGAGGCCTAGCATGAAGAAGAGCAACTGGATCATCATGGCGGTGCTGGCCGTTGCCGCGGGCGCGTTCCTCTGGCTGTGGTACTACCTGGGGTTCAACTTCGTGGACGACCCCTTCGACCTGGTGCTTGCCATCGTGTACTGGGCCCTGGTCATCGGCCTTTCGACGGGCATCCACTTCGCCGAGAAGAAGCGTCGGCAGCGCGTGCGCACGGTGTACGTGTCCGACCGCGCGCTGTTCAACTCCGAGGCGGGGCTGCTGGCCTTCCAAGGCGAGGAGCCCACGCAGGACGACATCGCCGCCGTGCTGTACAACCTGAAGTACGATTTCACGCGTGCCGACGAGCCCGACTTGGATGAGTTCGACGTGAAGTACCTCGTGCGCACCGAGAAGTTCGATGCCGAGCAGCGCGACGAGGAGGCGCAGCTCGAAGCCCCGGCTGAGAGCCAGGCGCCCGACGTCTCCGAGGCGGCGCCTACGACGCCCCTGGCCGCAGCCGAGACCGTCCCTCTGACGGAGACGGCGGCCGAGCCGGCCGATGGCGAGGAGCCCCCCGTGGAGCCCAAGGAGTGGAAGGGCGAAGTGGTGGTGGTGAAGACGAAGGAGGAGCACGCCTTCGAGACGCCGGAGGAGCTGGCCGCCATTCTGGCCCGGCTCCAGCAAGCCGCCGCATAGCAGCAAAGGAAACGGGGGCGCGTCGCGCCCCCGTTTTCACGTAGGGCGAGGGCTCTGCCCTCGCCGCCGCCCGGCTCCCCTAATCGTCCACGCCGATGATGACGCTCGAGGCCTTGAACACGGCGTAGGCCTCCTTGCCCACCTCCAGCTGCAGCTCCTTGAGCGAGCCCATCGAGATGGTAGACGTGATGGTCTGGCCGCCTTCGATCTCCATGATGACGATGGCGTTCACCGCGCCCGGATGGATGGCGGTGATGGTCCCCTTCAGCAGATTGCGTGCGGAAAGCTTCATGATGACGTGACGTCCTTTCGCGATCTCCCCTGATCCTCCCCAGCCCGCGCGTTCGCCGGGCTTTTCTGCGCCCAGTATTGTACCGCGAAAGCCCCTTCAAATGGTGGAGGCGGCTGATAGTTGAACGAACAGGGGAAACGCCAGAATTTACCCAGTTTTGACCAGCATCCGACACTTCTTTGATGGTTGTTGCCCATCATGTTCCTGCAACGGGCTTGCGGCCCGTCCTTCGGATAAGGCATGCGCCTGATGCGCGCATACGGGAAAGGTGGATCATGAAGAAGCGTTTGACGATGGCGGCGGGGGCGACGGTGCTCGCTCTCGGTTTGTTCGGCATGTTCGGCTGCGCCTCGGGCGGTGCCGCCTCCGCGAGCGACGGCGGGGCGGGGGTCGCATCGCCCTCCGGCGAGGTGTCGGTGTATTCGCGCGAGGACGGCTCCGGTACGCGCGGCGCGTTCGTCGAGCTGTTCGGCATCGAGGAGAAGGATGCCAGCGGTGAGAAGGTGGACATGACTACCATGTCGGCCGCCATCACGAACTCGACGTCGGTGATGATGACCAGCGTGGCGAGCGATGAGAACGCCATCGGCTACATCTCGCTCGGCTCGCTCAACGACACGGTGAAGGCGCTCGACATCGACGGCGTGCAGCCCACAGCCGACAATGTGAAGAGCGGCGAGTACAAGATCGCGCGCCCGTTCAACATCGTGACGAAGGACGGCCTGTCCGAGGTGGCGCAGGACTTCGTAAGCTTCATCATGAGCGCCGACGGCCAGAAGATCGTCGAGGAGAACGGCTACATCGCCGTTGGGGAAGGCGCCGCCTACGCGGCTTCCGGCAAGAGCGGCAAGATCGTGGCGGCCGGCTCGTCGTCGGTGACTCCCGTCATGGAGAAGCTGGCCGAGGCGTACAAGGCCCTCAACCCCGACGTAGCCATCGAGGTCAACCAGTCCGACTCCACCACCGGCGTGAACATGGCCGTCGAGGGCACCTGCGACATCGGCATGGCGTCGCGCGAGCTCAAGGACTCCGAGACGGCCGCCGGCGTGAAGCCCACGGTCATCGCCCAGGACGGCATCGCGGTTATCGTGAACGCGGCCGCGAGCGTGGACGGACTCACGAGCGACCAGGTGAAGGCCATCTACACCGGCGAGCTCGTCACCTGGGAAGACGCGCTGGCGTAAAAGGCAGTTTCGCGGCTGCGCTCGCTCAGGATAACGCAGAGCAGATCGTCATCCTGAGCAGCGACCGTAAGGGAGCGTTGCCGAAGGATCCTTCCAAGGCGCGCGAAGCGCGACACCATTCTTATCAGGAAAGGCATCATGACCAAAGTACACATCAAAGAAGGCCTCGCGCGGGCGCTGTTCGCGGGTGCCGCGGGGATATCCATCCTCGCGGTGGCGCTTATCTGCGTGTTCCTGTTCGCGAACGGCGTGCCGGCTATGGCGCAGATCGGGCTGCCCGACTTCCTGTTCGGCACCACATGGCGCCCGGCCAACGACCTGTACGGCATCTTCCCCATGATCATCGGCAGCATCTACGTCACGGCCGGCGCCATCGTGGTGGGCGTGCCTACGGGGCTGCTCACCGCCATCTTTCTGTCGCGGTTCGCGAGCGGTCGCGTGGCGGCGGTGCTCAAGCCCGGCGTGGAACTTCTGGCGGGCATCCCGTCGGTGGTGTACGGCTTTTTCGGCCTGGTGGTCATGGTGCCCCTCATCCGCGATACCATGCCCGGACGCGGCCAGTCGCTTCTGGCGGCAGCTGTGCTTCTGGGCATCATGATCCTACCCACCATCATCACGGTGGCGCAGAGCGCGCTCGACGCCGTGCCGAAGAAATACTACGAGGGTGCGTTGGCGCTCGGTGCCGACCACGAGCGCTCGGTGTTCCGCGTCATCGTGCCCGCCGCCGCCAGCGGCATCATGGCGGGCGTCGTTCTGGGCGTGGGGCGTGCCATCGGCGAGACCATGGCCGTGATCATGGTAGCCGGCAACCAGCCCGTCATCCCCGAGAGCATCTTCGCCGGCGTGCGCACCATGACGGCGAACATCGTGATGGAGATGGGCTACGCCGCCGACCTGCACCGCGGCGCGCTCGTGGCCACCGGTGTGGTGCTGTTCGTGTTCATCCTCGGCATCACCATGCTGTTCAACCAGATAAAGAAGCGGGGTGAGGCGAAATGACAACGCCGCCCTCTGTCATCCTGGCCGAAGGCCGAAGGCCGAAGTCGAAGGACTCCGTGCGGCACCAGCCCTGCGCCTTGCCGCCCGCGCGCAGCTTCGCGTCCAGATCGCTGCGCGCGCTCGTGTACGCAGGTGCCGCGCTCACATCGGCCGTGCTCGCGTTCATTGTGGGCTACATCCTGGTGAACGGCGTGCCCTACCTTACGCCGAGCCTCTTTGCCTGGGAGTACACCTCCGACAACGTCTCGCTCACCCCGGCGCTGGTGAACACGCTTGTCATGGCCGGGCTCTCGCTTGCCATGGCGGTGCCGGTAGGCGCGGGATCGGCCATCTACCTGGTGGAATACGCCCCGCGCGGCAGCCGGTTCGTGCAGGCGGTGCGCACTACCACCGAGACGCTGCAGGGCATCCCCTCCATCATCTACGGCCTCTTCGGCATGCTGTTCTTCGTCACGGCGCTGCACTGGAACCTGTCGCTTCTGGCGGGCGCGTGCACGCTGGCCATCATGGTGCTGCCGGTGGTCATGCGCACCACGGAGGAGGCGCTCCTGTCCGTGCCCGACGCCTACCGCGAGGGCGGCTTCGGCCTGGGGGCGGGCCGTTTGCGCACGGTGTTTCGCTGCGTGCTGCCCTCGGCGGTTCCCGGCATCCTGGGCGGCGTGATCCTCGCGCTCGGCCGCTGCGTGGGCGAGGTGGCCGCGCTCATTTTCACGGCCGGCTCCATCGCGCAGATCCCCAACTTCGCCGAGGGCGCCGCGGCGCTCTTCGATTCCACCCGCACGCTTGCCGTGCACATGTACGTGCTGGCCAGCGAAGCCCTGCACGTGAACGAGACCTACGCCACGGCGGTGGTGCTGCTGGTGATGGTGGTTCTGCTGAACCTGCTGGCCACGTTCGCCGCCAAGAAAATGAACAAGGGAGGCATCCATGACTAACGCAACGCTCGAACGGACGGCCCCGCGCGCAGCGGCCACCGAAACCTATCTGCCCCACGCGCACGGCCGCACGGCTCCCTCCAACGCTCCCGCCAAGATGGCCGTGCGCGACCTGGACCTGTACTACCAGGACTTCCATGCGCTCAAGGGCATCAACCTGGACTTCCCGCAAAACCAGGTGACGGCGCTCATCGGCCCGTCGGGCTGCGGCAAGTCCACGCTGCTGAAGTCGCTCAACCGCATGAACGACCTGGTGGCGGGTTGCCGCATCGAGGGCGACATCACGCTGGACGGCGAGGACGCCTACCGCTCGGTGGACGTGAACAGCCTGCGCCGCCGCGTGGGCATGGTGTTCCAGCAGCCCAACCCCTTCCCCATGAGCGTGTACGACAACGTGGCGTTCGGCCCGCGCACCCACGGCATCAAGCGCCGCGAGGACCTGGACGCCATCGTGGAGCAGAGCCTGCGCGACGCCGCCATCTGGGACGAGATGAAGGACCGCCTGAAGAAGAACGCGCTCGGCCTGTCCGGCGGCCAGCAGCAGCGCCTGTGCATCGCCCGCGCGCTGGCCGTGCGCCCCGAGGTGCTGCTCATGGACGAGTCCACGAGCGCGCTCGACCCCATCTCCACCGCCAAGATCGAGGACCTGGTGGGCGAGCTCAAGCAGAAGTACACCGTCATCATGGTGACGCACAACATGCTGCAAGCGCTGCGCGTGTCCGACAAGACGGCGTTCTTCCTGCTGGGCGAGATGGTGGAGGCCGGCGACACCGACGACATCTTCACCAGCCCCTCCGACCCTCGCACCGCCGACTACGTAGCCGGCAGGTTTGGGTAGGGCTTCCGCGAGCCGAACGGCATGCGCGCTTTGCCATCCCCAGCGAGCGAAAATAGGGGGGGCTTGATGACATCACCGTGCGCTGAACAAGCCTGCCGGCCACGCAGCCGGGCAGTTCGAGTAGAATAGGGGCGTCAGCCCGGGCTCGCGGATGCGGAGGTACGCCAATGGAAGAGGGTCGCGCCAAGCAGGTGTCGATGCGCAACAGCACGGCCGACTTCCTCACGTTCGCCCTGCAGGACGGGGCCGAGGGCATCCAGGTGTACGTGCAGGACGAGGACGTGTGGCTGACCCAGAAGGCCATGGCTACGCTGTTCGATTGCGCGGTGCCAAATATCAACTATCACTTGAGGTCAATTTTCGAGGCGGGTGAGCTAGAAGAGGCGGCAGTTGTTAAAGAATTTTTAATAACTGCCGCAGATGGCAAGCGCTACAAAACCAAGCACTACAACCTGGACGCCGTCATCTCCGTCGGATGTTTCACGTGAAACATCTGTGCTGAAGACCGGTCGTTCCGTCCAGTGCGCGGCCTGCCGATCTTGGTTTGACTGCGGATATCGGAATCCGGGTGCTCAAATCACAGTTTTGGCTGGTTTGAAGCGATTGAGGGTGTTCGAATAGCGGCTTTGCCTGTTTGATTGCGTGTTGGCGAGCATTTGCCTAGGTGGGCGATAGCGGTGTACCATGCGCGATCGCCGGGCAGCTTCAGAGCGGCCTAACTGTGACTTAGGGCTGTCGCTTTCGCAATGTGCCCGGTTGGCGAACTCTAACTGCATGAGCGGGAGGGGGCTTGCGGGCATTGTCGACCGAAACACACGCCACAGCACTCTGAAGCGTGTGTTTCGGTCGACAATCCCTCGCGCACTTTACGCAAATTTGACTTGCTCGTTGGCCCGTCTGCGCGTCGGCTGCTTTACAATGGGCCGAAACGACCGAAGCTGCCATGTGGGAGCGATCCATGATCTACTACGTTGAAGACGACACCAACATCCGCGACCTCACCGTGTACGCGCTGCGCCAGGCGGGATTCGAGGCGCAGGGCTTCCCGGCGGCCGGCGAGTTCTTCGCCGCGTGCAGGGAGCGCCTGCCCGAGCTCGTGCTGCTCGACATCATGCTGCCCGAGATCGACGGCCTCGAGATCCTCCATATGCTGCGCGCCGAGCCGGCCACGAAGCACGTGCCGGTGATGATGCTCACGGCCAAGGGCACCGAGTTCGACACCGTGTGCGGCCTCGACGCCGGCGCCGACGACTACCTGGCCAAGCCCTTCGGCATGATGGAGCTGGTCAGCCGCGTGAACGCGCTTCTGCGCCGCGCCAGCGCGCCGGCGGTCGCGCCCGACGACGAGCTTGCGTGCGGCCCGATATCGCTCGTCGTGTCGGCTCACACGGTGACGGTGGAGGGCGAGCCGGCCACGCTCACGCTCAAGGAGTTCGACCTCCTGCGCGCCCTCATGCAGAACGAGGGCCACGTGCTCTCGCGCCGCCAGCTGCTCGAGGACGTATGGGGCGTCACCTACGTCGGCGAGACGCGCACGGTGGACGTGCACGTGCAGACGCTGCGCCAGAAGCTGGCCGCGGCAGGGGAGGGGGCCGACGCCCTCATCCAGACGGTGCGCGGCGTGGGCTACTGCCTGAAGAGCCCCTCGTGACGCGGGCGCACCGCATGAGCCCCACGCATCTCAAGGTGAAGAGCCTCGCCGGCAAGATATTCACGAGCGTGCTCGCGTTCACGCTCGGCATCATCGTGCTTCTGGCCGTGGCCATGACCACCATCTACTATATGTCCTACGAGCACGACGCCGAGGCGGAGCTTGCCGCGAGCGCCCAGGATGCCGCGCGCTACCTGAACGCAACGCCCTCGGCCGAGAACGCGCCTGCCCTCGAAGCCCAGTTCAGCGGCCTGACCCGCTACACGCTCATCGCGCCCGACGGCACCGTGCTCTTCGACAGCGCCGCCGACACCGGCACCATGGACAACCATGCCGACCGCCCCGAGGTGCAAAAGGCCGCCGACGCGGGCGAGGCCGTGACCATGCGCTACTCCGAGACGCTCGGCACCGATACCGTGTACGCGGCCGTCAAGCTCGACGACGGCAGCATCGTGCGCCTGTCCGAGACGCGTCATTCGCTGCTGTCGTTCCTCGGCGACATGCTCATGCCGGTGCTCGTGGCCCTGGCCGTGGCGGTGGTGCTCGTGTTCCTCCTGTCGAAGGTGCTCACGGGGCGCATCATGAAGCCCATCGACGCGCTCGACTTCGCCAACCCGCTCGACAACGAGATCTACGAGGAGATGGATCCGCTGCTCATCCGCATCGACGAGCAGCAGCGCCAGCTCAAGCAGCAGAACACCGAGCTGGCCGAGGCCGAGAACATGCGGCGGGACTTCTCCAGCAACGTGAGCCACGAGATGAAGACGCCCCTGCAGGTGATCAGCGGATACGCCGAGCTCATGAAGAACGACATGGTGCAGCCCGCCGACCGCCAGAAGTTCGCGGCGCTCATCTACGACGAGGCGCAGACCATGCGCTCGCTCATCAACGACGTGCTCACGCTGTCGAAGCTCGACGAGTCGGCGTTCGATGGCGAGGGCTCGGCCGCCATCGACCTGCTCGCCGTAGCCGAGCGCGTGGCGGGCCGTCTATCCAGCTTCGCGTCCGATCAGGGCGTCGACGTGCAGGTGGAGGGGCAGCCGACCGTCGTGGCCGGCAGCGCGACGCTGGCGGAGGAGATGCTGTACAACCTCATCGAGAACGGCATCCGCTACAACCACGAGGGCGGGCGCGTGGTCATGCATGTGGACGGCGCAGGCGGCGAAGCCGTGGTGCGCGTGAGCGACACGGGCCCCGGCATTCCCGAGGAGCTGCACGACAAGGTGTTCGAGCGCTTCTTCCGCGTGGACAAGAGCCGCTCGAAGGAGACGGGCGGCACGGGCCTCGGCCTGGCCATCGTCAAGCACGCGGTGCTCTATCATCGGGGGACCATCGAGGTGCAGAGCGCTCCGGGCGCGGGCACCACGTTCATTCTGCGCTTCCCGCTCTCCGATTGAGGCGGCCCCGTCGCAAGGAAAAAGCCCCACCCCCGGCCAGAAGGATGAACCCACCTCAAAAGGTGGGTGCTCGCAGCCCGCTTCCTGGCTTTCGCATCGACAGATGCGAATCTCCATTTCACGCGCTATCTTGAGCTCCCTCATGTATTAGCATCGGTCCATCGCAAAGTATGGCTTCGAGGGCAGGACCTGATTCGAGTATATGTGCCCCGCAGCCAAAATAAAGACTTGACTTCCATTTTGTTTGCCGGTTCACACAACCTGAGTGTGGCAGGGGGACGGGTGTGACAGGGGTGTGACAGGGGGACAGGGAGGTGTCCTCTTTCCGCATTTTCGCCGAGAAAGCGATATACAAACAGGCGTTCGCATGATACCATACAGACTATGGATACCTTATTCACAGACATGGAGAACGAGCGGAAGTCGGAGGTCGCCCCGCTCGCGGTGCGCATGCGGCCGCGCACGCTCGAGGAGATCGTCGGCCAGTCGGAGGCGGTGGGCCCCGGAAGCTGGCTGCGCAACGCCATCGAGCAGGACCGGCTGAGCTCGGTCATCCTGTTCGGCCCGGCGGGCACCGGCAAGACCTCGCTTGCCCACGTGATCGCCGAGACGACGAAGGCCACGTTCGTGGAGGTGTCCGCCATCGGCGGCACCGTGTCCGACCTGCGCCGCGAGATAGACGCGGCCGAGAAGCGCCTCTCCGCGTTCGGCCTGCGCACCATCCTGTTCGTCGACGAGATCCACCGCTTCAACCGCAGCCAGCAGGACACGCTCCTGCACGCGGTGGAGGACCGCGTGGTGGTGCTGGTGGGCGCCACCACGGAGAACCCGTTCTTCGAGGTGAATTCCGCCCTCATCAGCCGCTCGCGCGTGGTGGAGCTGCACGGTTTGTCGGACGCTGAGATAGCGGAGCTCGTCGGGCGGGCGCTCGCCGACGAGCGGGGCCTGGGCGGGCTCTACCGGCTGGATGAGAAGGCGCGCGACGCCATCGTGCTGCTCGCAGGCGGGGACGGGCGCACGGCGCTCACCACGCTCGAGCTGGCGGCCGGCATGACAGAGCCCGGCACGCGCAAGAAGCCCGCGCGCATCACCGAGGACAACGTGCGCGCCGCCACGCCGCACCGCGTGCTGCCCTACGACAAGAACAAGGACATGCACTACGACGTGATCTCCGCGTTCATCAAGTCGATGCGCGGCAGCGACCCGGACGCGGCGCTCTACTGGCTCGCCCGCATGATCGAAGGGGGAGAGGACCCGAAGTTCATCGCGCGCCGCATGTTCATCGCCGCGTCGGAGGACATCGGCAACGCGGATCCGCAGGCGCTGCTCGTGGCCGAGGCGGCTTTCAAGTCGGCCGAGGTCATCGGCTATCCCGAGTGCCGCATCAACCTGGCGCAGGCCGCCATCTACCTGGCGCTCGCGCCCAAGAGCAACGCGGCCGAGGCCGGCATCGACGCGGCGCTCGCCGAGGTGCGCAGCGGTCCCGCCCGAAGCGTCCCCGACCACCTGCGCGATAGGCACCGCCCCGGCTCGGAGAACTACGGCGCCTACCGCTACCCCCACAGCTACCCCGGCGGCTGGGTGGACCAGCGCTACCTGCCCGACGGCCTGGAGCGCGGGTGCTTCTATCGGTCGAGCGACCGGGGCTGGGAGGCCTACCGCGCCGACGCGTCCGCGCGCGATAGGGCCGAGGCGCGAAGGCGGCCGCCGCAGGGATGACGCCCCGGCGCGCTTGCGGCTGCGGCGACGTCGAAAACCCCACGTCGCGCGGAAGGTAACCAATTCCCTACTCCTATGGAAGCAGGGTGGAAACGTGACCCGGCACCTATAGAATCGAAGGGGTGTCGTGCTATAGTAGTGGCTTCGGGAAACAGGAGGCGCATCGTGGATATCAGCGAAGTTGTCAGCATAGCCTTGCCCTTGGTGTACGTCGTCGTCGGCGCGGGGCTCATCTGGCTCGTCATCGAGCTCGTCATGACCGTGCGCAAGACGCGCCAGACGGTGGACGACCTGCAGAAGCAGGTCACGCCCACGCTCGCCAGCGTGGAGCGCATCACGGCCTCGCTCGAGCCCGTCGCCGCCAAGGTGGACCCGCTCGTCGAGCGCGTGTCGCTTACGGTGGACGCGGCCAACCTGGAGATCATGCGCGTCGATCAGATCCTCGAGGACGTGAACGAGATCACCGACTCCGTCTCGTCGGCCGTCGAGGCCGTCGACACGGTGACGAGCGCCCCGATGGAGCTGGTCACCAGCGTCACGTCGCGCGTGCGCAACGCCTTCAAGCCGCGCCGCGCGAGCGAGGAGTCGGTCGCGCTCGGCCAGGCTAAGGCGGAGGGCGAGGACAGGGCGCCCGTCGTCGGCCAGCATGCCGCCCCCGTCGAGGAGGCCCCCCGCCAGGCGGAGGCGCCCTCGACCACGGACGTTCCCGTCGCAGCTGTCCACCTGGTGAAGGACGTCATGTCCACCTCGGTGAAGGCCGCGAAGGAAGCGGTAAGCGAGCAGCGTGCGCAGCGGGCCGAAGAGCGCGCCGAGCGCGAGGAGAAGGCCGCCGCGAAGCAGGCTGCGGCCGAGAAGACCTCGGAGGCGGCGGCCACGATCGCCGACGTCGTCGCGAGCACCGCTGCGGCGGACGCCGGGGCGGCCTCGCAGAAGTATTTCACGTACGACGACAAGAATCCGTCGGCCTAAGGGCCGCGGCAGGAACGGCGCCCGCGCCCGGCAGCTCGCCGGGCGCGGGCGCTTGGGCGAAAGAGCAGCGGAAGGACGGGCTTGGTGGAGGAGACGACCAGCTCCGCAATCGAGAAAACCGAGAAGGCGAAACGCGGGTTCCTCACGGTGTGGACCATCGTGGGGGCCATCCTTCTCACGGGCGTGTTCGTGTACCTCGTCAACATCCTGAGCGTTCCGGTGGGCATCGTCATCTGGTCGGTCGTCATCGTGTTCTGCCTGCGCGGCCCGGTCAACAAGCTTGAGAAGGTCGGCGTCCCGCGCCTGGCGGGCACCGCCATCGCCTACGTGCTCATGTTCGTCGCGCTCGCGCTCGTCGGGCTGCTCATGTTCTCGCCGGTGTTCGGCGTGGGTGATCAGTTCGCCAACCTCATCCAGAGCATCCCCTCCTACGTGCAGACCATCGCCGGCTGGGGCAACGACCTGTACGCCCGCTACGCCGACGTGCTGTCCAACGACGCGGTGCAGAAGTGGCTCAACGACGCGCTCGATGCGGTGATGGCCTGGGCCACGACGTTCGCGCGCGACGGCGCCACCGGCGTGGTGGCCATCGGCGCGGGCGTGATGAACAGCTTCGTCGCCATCGGCTTCGCGCTCGTGGTGGCGTTCTGGGTCCTCATGGAGCTGCCGGCGCTCGGCCCGGAATGCAAGCGCCTCGTCGGCCCCAAGCGCCATGACGACCTGGAGATGCTGCACGTCACGTTCACGCGCGTCATGGGCGGCTACATCAAGGGCACGCTTCTGCAATGCGCGATCATCGGCGTGGGGTGCGCCGTCCTGTTCGGCATCATCGGCGTGCCCAACTACGCCGCGCTCGGCGGCATCGCGGGCCTGCTCAACATCATCCCCATCGTGGGCCCGTGGCTCGGCGGGGCGCTCGCGGCCATCGTGGGCGTGTTCGTGAACCCCGTGGTCGCCATCCTGGCGCTCGGCGGCACCATCGCCATCCAGCAGGTCGTCTACACGTTCGTCTCGCCCAAGATCATGGCGAACTCGGTGGACGTGCATCCGGCGCTCACCATCATCGCCCTCATGGCGGGCTCGGCCATCGGCGGGGCGATGAGCGGGTTCATGGGCTCGCTTGTGGGCATGCTGGCCTCCATCCCCGCCGTCGCCGTCGCGAAGGCGGTTTTCGTGTATTATTTCGAGAAGCGCACGGGGCGGCAGCTCGTGTCGCAGGACGGCGTGTTCTTCCAGGGCACTCCCTCCTCCGACGGGATGGTCGATCCCATCGCGGACGCGACGTCGCCGCACCCCAACATAACGGCCGCTTTCGAGCGCGTCGAGCAGCGAAAAGCCGAGGCCGAGCGCAAAGCTCGCCGCAACGACAAGAAGTAGAAAGACAAAAACATGAAGTACCTGACCAGCGCGGAGATCCGCGAGAAGTACCTGAGCTTTTTCGAGGAGAAGGGCTGCAAGCGGTGGCCCTCGTCCTCGCTCATCCCCGACGACCCGTCGCTTCTGCTGACGAGCGCCGGCATGGTGCAGTTCAAGCCCTACTTCCTGCAGCAGAAGCACCTCGAGGCGCCCTACATCGGCACCACCACGGTGCAGAAGTGCGTGCGCACCAACGACATCGACATCATCGGCACCACGGGCCGCCACCAGAGCTTCTTCGAGATGCTGGGCAACTTCAGCTTCGGCGCGTACTTCAAGAAGGAGATGTGCGCCTGGGCCTACGAGTTCTCCACCGAGGTGCTGGGGCTGCCGGCGGATCGCCTGTACTTCACCGTGTTCCTGGATGACGACGAGACCATCGAGATATGGAAGGGCCTGGGCGTGCCCGACGACCACATCTCGCGCCTCGGCGAGGAGGACAACTTCTGGCGCGCCGGACCCACCGGCCCGTGCGGCCCGTGCTCCGAGATCTACTACGACCAGGGCCCCGAGTTCGGCTGCGGCAAGCCCGACTGCGCGCCGGGCTGTGACTGCGACCGCTACCTGGAATACTGGAACCTCGTGTTCACCCAGTTCGACGGCCAGGAGGACGGCAGTTTCGTGCCGCTGCCCAAGAAGAACATCGACACCGGCATGGGCCTGGAGCGCATCGCGGCCATCCTGCAGGGCGTGCAGTCCAACTACGAGACCGACGTGCTGCGAAGCCTCGTGGCCGTGGGCGAGAAGCTCACCGGCCGCACGTACGGCGACGACCCGGCCATCGACCTGTCCCTGCGCATCATGGCCGATCACAGCCGCGCCGTGGCGTTCATGATTGCCGACGGCATCCTGCCCTCCAACGAGGGCCGCGGCTACGTGCTGCGCCGCCTTTTGCGCCGCGCCGTGATGAAGGGCCACCTGCTGGGCCTGGACAAGCCGTTCCTCAACGACTACGTGGACGAGATCGTGAACCTCATGGGGCACGTGTACCCCGAGATCGTGGAGAACCGCGAGCTCATGCGCCGCGTGATACTCTCCGAGGAGGAGCGCTTCGGCGCGAACCTGCGCCAGGGCCGTGCGTACCTCGACGAGGCGCTGGCCGGGCTGGACGGCCAGGTGCTGCCCGGCGACCGGGCGTTCACGCTGCACGACACCTACGGCTTCCCCGTGGAGGTGACCCGCGAGATGTGCGCCGAGCGCGGCATCGAGGTGGACATGGAGGGCTTCGAGCGCTGCATGGACGAGCAGCGCGAGCGCGCCCGCGCCGCCAACACGAAGGACGCCGAGGCCGCGTGGTCCACCTACGGCGGCGTGATGAGCGAGATATTGGACGCGGTGGGCCCCACCTCGTTCGTGGGCTACACCGAGAACGTGCACGACGCGCGCGTGCTGGCGCTGGTGCGCGACGGCGTGCAGGTGGACGCGCTCGAGGCCGGCGAGGAGGGCCGCGTGGTGCTCGACGCCACGCCGTTCTACGCCGAGAAGGGCGGCCAGGTGGGCGACGCGGGCGTGCTCGCCAAAGACGACGCGGTCGCTGCCGTGCTCGACACGCAGGAGCCCGAGAAGGGCCTTATCGCCCACACCGTGAAGGTGATGGAGGAGCTGGGCGGGCGCATCCAGGTGGGCGATACCGTGCGCGCCGCCATCGACGTGCCGCGCCGCGAGCGCATCCGCCGCAACCACACGGCCACCCACATCCTGCACTGGGCGCTGCGCGAGGTGCTGGGCGACCACGTGAAGCAGGCCGGCAGCTACGTGGCCGAGAACCGCCTGCGCTTCGACTTCACGCACTTCGAGGCCATGACGGCCGAGCAGATTTCCGAGGTGGAGCGCCTGGCCAACCAGAAGATCATGGAGAACCACCCCGTGCGCGCCTACGAGACGTCGCTTGCCGAGGCCCGCGAGGCCGGTGTGATGGCGCTCTTCGGCGAGAAGTACGGCGAAGTGGTGCGCGTGCTGGACATCGAGGGCTTCTCGCGCGAGCTCTGCGGCGGCACGCATGTGTCGGCCACGAGCGAGATCGGGTTCGTGAAGATAGCGGCTGAGACGAGCGTGGGTGCGAACCTGCGCCGCATCGAGGCCGTGACCAGCTTCGACGCGCTCGCGTTCATGAACCGCATGGAGGCCGAGCTGAAGGAGACGGCAGGCGAGCTGCGCGTGCCGCTCTTCGACGTGAGCGAGCGCACGGCCGCCAACGTCAAGCAGCTCAAAGAGCTCCAGGCCAAGATGAAGCGCAACCGCCAGACGGTGGCCGACGACGGTATCTCGGCGCTGCTGGCGGGCGCGGTGGAGAGCGCGGCGGGCTACCCGGTGGTGTTCGGGCGGCTGCCCGAGGCCGACGCGGGGCAGATGCGCAACGCCTGGGACGTGCTGCGCGCACGCCTCGGCAAGCCCGGCGCCGCGGTGCTCGCCACCGAGAAGGACGGCAAGCCCACGCTTCTGGCTGCCGGGTCGCCGGAGGCCGTGGAGGCGGGCTTCGACGCCGGCGCGGTGATCAAGGCAATCTCCGGGAACATCAAGGGCGGCGGCGGCGGCAAGGCCGCCATGGCGCAGGCCGGCGGCAAAGACGCCTCCGGCATCGACGCGGCCCTGGACGCCGCTCGGGAGATGCTGCTGTAAGGTTGCCATTGGGGGCCGGCCGAGGGGCTTGAATGCTCAAACAGTCCTCGCTTCGCTGCGGAACTGCGCTTCAAGCCCCTCGGCCGGCCCCTTCGCATATCCGCCGTGCTCGCGTGACAAAGGGACGGGGTAATTGTCACGTTTTGTCATCCTGAGCGGAGCGACCGGAGGGAGCGGAGTCGAAGGATCCCGTGCGGCGCCAGCGGGGCGTGAGAGGAGCGCGCATGCGCATCATGGCTTTGGACATCGGGGAGACGCGGGTGGGCGTCGCGGTGAGCGACCCGGGGGAGCGGGTTGCCTCGCCGGTGTGCGTGCTGCCGGCGGCCGACGTGCTGGCGGGCGCGAAGCCGTTCAAGCGCGTGCTCGAGGACTGGGAGCCGGAGCTTCTCCTGTGCGGGCTGCCCTATACGATGGCGGGCGAGGAGGGGCCGCAGGCGGCTCGCATCCGCGCGGTGGCCGAGCGCATCGGACACGCGTGCGACCTGCCCGTTCAGTTCGCTGACGAGCGTCTGAGCTCCCAGGAGGCCAAACGGAGTTTGCGTGAAAAGGGCCTCGGGGAACGGGAGATGCGAGGCAAAATAGATATGATAGCGGCGAGTTTGTTTCTGCAGGCGTGGCTCGATGCCCGCCGCGAGCGGGAGAGGTAAAGGACGCGCCATGCCCTCACGGAGAAAGCAAGTCACGTATTCCCAACGGCCGAACCACGCCGCCCGGTCCGCGCACGCGCGCGGCGAGCGGCAGTTCCGCACGTACGACACCAGCTACATCCGCCCGAAGTCGAGCAAGGCCCCCATCGTCTTCTCGATCGTGCTCATCGTCATCGTCCTCGGCGTCTTGGCCTGGGGCGGTTTCACGCTGTTCAACAGCTGCTCGGCCTCGCAGGTGGAGCTCCTCGCCGAGGGCGAGCAGGCTACCGTCGTCGTGGCCGAGGGCGAGGGCGCCCAGGCCATCGGCCAGAAGCTCGTCGAGGCGCGCCTGGTGGGCGGCAAGACGGAGTTCACGCGCCGCGTGGACGAGCTGGGCGTGGCGAGCCAGCTCAAGCCCGGCACCTACACGTTCGCCGGCGGCACGGGCCTCGACGACATCATCCACGCGCTGCAGGCCGGGCCCGACATGGGCGACGCGGTCACCATCCCCGAGGGGTACAAGCTCGCGGACATCGCGGCTGCGGTGGCCGATGCCAGCGGCGGGCGCATCTCGGCCGAGGACTTCACGGCGGCCGCCTCCGACGCGAGCGCCTATGCGGCCGACTACGGCTTCCTCGCCGACGCGGGCTCGAACAGCCTCGAGGGCTTCCTGTTCCCCAAAACCTATGCGATCGGCGACGACGCCACGGCCGACTCGGTCATCCGCATGATGCTCGACCAGTTCAAGACGGAGACGGCGGGCCTCGACTGGTCGTATCCGGAATCGCAGGGCCTGTCCATCTACGACGCCGTGAACTTGGCCTCCATCGTGGAGAAGGAGTCGAGCGGCGACGCGCAGATCCGCGCGCAGGTGGCCGCCGTGTTCTACAACCGCCTGGAGTACACCGAGGGGCCGACCGTCGGCTACCTGCAAAGCGATGCGACCACCGCCTACGAGGTGGGCCACGATCCCACTCCCGAGGAGGTGCACGCCGACACGCCGTACAGCACGTACACGTACAAAGGCCTGCCGCCCACGCCCATCTGCTCGCCGAGCCTCGACTGCCTGAAGGCCGTGTGTGCGCCCGACCAGGAGTCGCTCGGGAAATACTTCTTCTTCTACTTCGAGGGCGACAGCTACTATTTCACGGAGACGTACGACGAGCACATGGACACGTTCTCGTAGGCCGGGCGACCGAACATGCCGTTCCTTGAACCCGACCGCTACTTCGCGCGCCTCTCGCGCGTCGACATCGAGCGCGACCTGCTCGCGAAGGGGCTCCGCAACGTCCTTCTGGACGTGGACAACACCATCCTCACGCGCGACACCCACGAGGTGCCGCGCGACGCCGGCATGTGGCTCGCGAAGGCGCGCGACGCCGGCATCTCGTTCTGCCTCGTGTCGAACAACTGGCATGAGGGCGTGCGCCATCTGGCCAACCGCCTGTCGCTGCCCATCGTGGCCAAGGCCGTGAAGCCGCTGCCGCCGGCGTTTCTCATGGCCCTCAAGAAGATCGACGCCAAGCGCGCCGAGACGGTGGTCATCGGCGACCAGCTGGTCACCGACGTCATGGGCGCGCATTTCCTCGGCATGAAGGCGTACCTGCTCGCGCCGCTCGTCGAGCAGGACCTGCCCCACACGCTGCTTCTGCGCAACTTCGAGCGCGCCGTCATGGGCGGCCGCCAGCCCGAAGGCGTGGGCGCGCCCTCGGCCTACCAGTCTGCGGAAACAGCCGAAGCGGCGGAGGGCCGCGCCGACGCCAAGGCCGCCGCGAACACGGAAGGAACCTCATGACCGAGCGCCTCTACCTGCTGGGACATCCCGTCGCGCACTCGAAGTCCCCGGCGATGTACAACGCCGCGTATGAGCGGATCGGCCTGCCCTGGCGCTACGACCTGGCCGATTTCGCCGCAGCCGACGAGGCGCGTGCGTTTTTGGAGGGCGAGGGCTTCCTGTCCGTCAACATCACGACGCCCTACAAGCCGCTCGCCTTCGAGTCCGCCGACGCCACGGCCGCCTCGGCGAAGCTCGCGCAGGGGGCGAACCTGCTCGTGCGCAAAAGCGGCAAGCTCATCGGCTTCAACACCGACGGCCAGGGCTGCGTGGCCTACCTCGAGCGCACGGGCCTCGTCTTCGCCGGCAAGCGCGTGGCCGTGTGCGGTACGGGCCCCACGGCGCTCTCCATCATGCACGCCTGCTCGGTGGCGGGTGCCGACGTGTGCCTGCTCGTGGGCCGCGATAAGGAGCGGACGCGCGGCGTGCTCGAGTCGTTCGTGGAGCGCTTCGGGCTTCTGGCCAACGCCACCATCGACCTGCCGGCGGCGCATCCGCACCACCGCAGCTTCCGCACCGCCTACGAGCGCACCACGTTCAAGTTCGGCAGCTATGCGACGTCGGAGAAGGCGCTCGCGTCGGTCGGCCTCGTGGTGAACGCCACGCCCCTCGGCATGCATGCAGGCGACTCCGCGCCGTTCGACACGGCAATCCTGCGGCCGGGGCAGACCGTGTTCGATGCGGTGTACGGCCACGGCGAGACGGCGCTCTTGCGCGGCGCGCGCGAAGCCGGCTGCACGGTGCTCGACGGCTCGGGCATGCTGGTCGGCCAGGCCGTGGCCACGGTGAACATCCTGTGCGACCTCGCCGAAGCCGAACAGCCCCTCGCAGACGACGAGCTGTTCGCGCTCATGGCCGAAGCCGCAGCGTTCGACCTGTAGCAGCGGCGGGGGCCGTGACAAAGGGACGGGGTAATCGTCACTGATGACGCAGGACGGGGATAATGTCATCAAATCAAAGGATCGGATTTGATGACATTATCCCCGTCCTGCGTCATCAGTGACGATTACCCCGTCCCTTTGTCACGTCCCCCCAATCGCGGGAAGTTGACCGCTTTTTCCTGATTGGCCGTGACGGCTGCGGTACAATGCCAGACGAACGTACTCGGAGATGCGCGGAAAGCGAACGACTATGCGATACCTCACAGCGGGCGAGAGCCACGGGCCGTGCCTCACGGCCATCGTGGAGGGCGTGCCCGCGGGCCTCAAGATCAGCGAATCCCAGATCAACTCCGACCTCGCGCGCCGGCAGTCCGGCTACGGACGCGGCGGCCGGCAGTCCATCGAGCGCGACACGGTGGAGGTGACCTCCGGCGTGCGCTTCGGCCGGACGCTGGGAACCCCCATCGCGCTCGCCGTGCGCAACCGCGATTGGCAGAACTGGACCGATCGCATGGCGCCCTTCGGCGACGCCCCGTCCGACCTCGTGCGCGAGGTGCGCCCGCGCCCCGGCCATGCCGACCTCGTGGGCGCGCTCAAAACCGACACCGACGACTGCCGCAACATCCTCGAGCGCGCGAGCGCCCGCGAGACGGCCGCGCGCGTGGCGGCGGCCGGCATCGCGCGCGAGTTTCTGGCCGAGCTGGGCGTGGAGGTGTTCTCCTACGTCACCTCCATCGGCGGCGCGCGCTACGAGGAGGACGATCCCCTCATGCGCGCGCCCGACTACAAGCCGCTCGCCATCGAGATGAGCGAGGTGCGCTGCCCCGACGGGGCGGCCACCGAGGCCATGAAGGCCGAGATAGACCGCGCGAAGGCAGCGGGGGAGAGCCTGGGCGGCACGTTCCGCATCGTGGCCACGGGGCTCGTGCCCGGCGTGGGCGGCTACGCCACGGCGGCCGACCGCCTCACCGCGCGCATCGGCGGCGCGCTCTTCTCCATCCCGGCCCTCAAGGGCGTCGAGTTCGGCCTGGGCTTCGAGGCGGCGCGCCGTCCCGGCTCCGAGGTGCACGACCCCATCGAGGTCGACCGCACGGCCGGCTTCGTGCGCACGTCGAACAACGCGGGCGGCCTCGAGGGCGGCATGACCACGGGCATGCCGCTCATCGTCACGGCGGCTATGAAGCCCATCCCCACGCTCATGACGCCGCTTTCCACCGTGAACCTCGACACGCTCGAGCCCGAGGAGGCGTCCAAGGAGCGCAGCGACACGTGCGCCGTTCCCGCCTGCGCCGTCGTGGCCGAGAGCGAGGTGGCGTTCGCGCTGGCCGGGGCGTACCTCGAGAAGTTCGGGCGCGACAACATGGCCGATATCAAGGCCGCCTTCAAAGCATACCAGCAGCGGCTTCGGACGATGTCGCGATGACCCAGGGAGACAGCATGAGCCAGACAGAGGAAGCGCCTGATCAGGGGATCGGTGCGAACGCGGACATCGATCCGTCCGCCTACACCCTTTCGATAGCGGAGCCGAGCGAGCTCCCGTCGGTCGTGGGCTCCCCCTACCTCTCGCAGCAGCCCCGGCCCCAGTACGAGCTTTCGCGCCCGGTGTTCTTCGTCGGCTTCATGGTAGCCGGGAAGACCTCGGTGGCGCGCAAGCTGGCGCGCAGCTGCGGCGTGGCGTCGGTCGACCTCGACGCGTACCTCGAGCGTCGCGAGGGCAAGACCGTCAACCAGATGTTCGCCGAGGCGGGGGAGGAGGGCTTCCGCGCGCTCGAGACCGACGTGCTGCGAGAGTTCTCCCAGAAGGATCCCCTGCTCATCTCGTGCGGCGGCGGCGTGGTGCTGAAGCCCGAGAACCGCGAGATCCTGAAGTCGTCCGGGTTCGTGGTGTACTTGCAGGTGACGGCCGAGCAGGCGTACGCGCGCGTCAAGGACGTGTCGTCGCGGCCGCTGTTCCGCGACCTCGAGACCGCGCGCAGGACCATCGCCGGGCGCCTTCCCATGTACGAGGAGGTCGCCGACGCCATGGTGGACACCGTCGACAAGAACGTCCCCCAGATCGCGCGCGAGGTGCGCGAGATCCTGAAGCGGGAGGGCGTGCTATGTCCGCGAAAGTAGTGGTGAACATCCCCGGCGAGGCGGCCTACGACGTGCGCATCGGCGGCGGCGTGCTCGCGCGGCTCGGTGCGCACCTGCGCGCGCTGCCCGCCCTCGAGGCCGCGGAGCGCGCGCTCGTCGTAACCGACGGCAACGTCGGCCCCCTGTACCGCGACCAGGCGAAAGCCTCGCTTGCGGAGGCGGGTTTCCGGGTGAGCGACATCGCCGTGCCGGCGGGCGAGGACGCGAAGTCCATCGCCGTGGCGGGCGAGATCTGGGAGGCCATGGCGGGACTGGGCCTCGGGCGCGACTGCGCGGTGGTGGCGCTCGGCGGCGGCGTGGTGGGCGACCTCGCGGGGTTCGTCGCCTCCACGTACATGCGCGGCGTGCCCGTGGCGCAGGTTCCCACGACGCTTCTGGCCATGGTGGACTCGTCGGTGGGCGGCAAGACCGGCGTGAACCTGGCGGCGGGAAAGAACCTGGTGGGCACGTTCAAGCAGCCGCTCTACGTGTGTGCCGACACCGACACGCTCGCCACGCTCGATGACCGCGAGTGGGCGTGCGGGTGCGCCGAGATCGCGAAGGCGGCGCTCATCGACTCCGACGAGTTCTTCTTCTGGCTGGCTGACGCGGCCGGCGCGCTCGCGGCGCGCGACGAGGCCGTGGTGGCCGAGGCCATCGCGCGCTCGGTGGTGTTCAAGGCCGACGTGGTGGCCGCCGACAAGACCGAGAGCAAGGGCGTGCGCGAGTGCCTGAACTACGGGCATACGCTCGGCCACGCCGTCGAGGCGCTGGCGGGCTACGGCACGTTCTCGCACGGCGCGGCCGTGGCCGAGGGCATGCGTTTCTCCGCGCGTCTGGGGGCGGCGCTCGTCGGCACGCCGATGGCGCTCGTGGAGTCGCAGGACGCGCTGCTCGACGCGCTCGGGCTGCCGGCGCTTTCCTGGTCGGCCGAGCCGGCCGCGCTGCTCGACGCCATGAAGCGCGACAAGAAGGCCCGCCACGGCCAGGTGCGTTTCGTGCTGCCACGCGACGTGGGCGATTGGGAGCTTGCGGATGTGGACGACGGGACGCTGCTCGAGCACCTGGGTGCCTGGGCGCGGTCGAAGGAGCGGTGACATGAAGAAGCTTTTGCTGATGAACGGCCCGAACCTCAACCTGCTCGGCGTGCGCGAGCCTGCCGTGTACGGAACCACCACGCTCGCCGACGTGGAGGAGCGGGTGCGGGCCTACGCGGCCGAGCGCGGCACCGAGGTGGACTGCTTCCAGTCCAACCACGAAGGCGCGCTCATCGACCGGCTGCACGCGGCGCGCGGCGTCTACGACGGCATCGTGTACAACCCCGGCGCGCACACGCACTACTCCTACGCGCTGCGCGATGCGGTGTCGTCCATCGACGTGCCCTGCGTGGAGGTTCATATCTCCGACATCGACACGCGCGAGGAGTTCCGCCGCGTGTCCGTCATCGCGCCGGTGTGCGTCGCCCAGATCAAGGGCAAGGGAGTCGCCGGGTACGAGGAGGCCGTGGATGTCTTGCTCGGCCTCTAGCGAGCGCCTTGCGCGGATGCGCGCCGCCTGCGCGGAGGCGGGCCTGGGCGCGTTCCTTGTGCGCGACACGTCCAATATCGCATGGCTCACGGCCTTCGACGGCGTGTTCGACGACGAGGACGCCCACGCGCTCCTCGTCGGCCCCGACGCCGCTGTGCTCCACACCGACTCCCGCTACGCCGAAGCCGCCCGCGCCGCCGCAGCCGCCGAACGAGCCGTGGAAGTGGACGCCGAACGCAAGACGCATGCGAAGTTCGCCGCGAATGTCATCCTGAGCGGAGGCGGCGCAGCCGCCGGAGTCGAAGGATCCCCTGCGGCGCCAGCCGAGGATGCCGCCACTTTCTCCCTCGGCATAGAGGACTCCATAACCCTCGCCGAGTACCGCGCGCTCGAGGCTGCCTTCGCCGACGCGCCCGCGCGCCCGGAGCTGCGCGAGACCTCCGGCTTCGTCCGCAGCCTGCGCGCCGTGAAGGACCAGGCGGAGATCGCCCGCATGAAGCAGGCGCAGGCCGTCACCGACGCGGCGTTCGCGCACATCGTCGGCTTCATGCGCCCGGGCCTCACGGAGCTCGAGGTGCAGATCGAGCTCGAGGACTTCATGCGCCGCCACGGCGCGGAGGGGCTTGCGTTCCCCTCCATCGTGGCGACCGGTGCCAACGGCGCGAGCCCGCATGCCGTCCCCGGCGAAACGCCGCTTGAGGCGGGGCAGTGCGTCGTGCTCGACTTCGGCGCGCGGGCGCGCGGGTACTGCTCGGACATGACGCGCACGGTGTTCCTCGGCGAGCCCGACGAGCGCATGCGCGCCGCCTACGGGGCCATCCGCGAGGCCAACGAGCGCGTCGAGGCCCTCCTGCGTCCCGGCATTACCGGCAAGGAGGCCCACGAGCTGGCCGAGCGCGTGCTTGAAGAGCACGGCTTCGGCGGGACGATGGGCCACAGCCTGGGCCACGGCGTGGGTATCGACATCCACGAGGAGCCTAACCTCTCGCCGCGCAACGAGGAGCCGCTCGCCGTAGGCAACGTGGTCACCGTGGAGCCCGGCATCTATTTGCCCGGCGAGTTCGGCATGCGCCTGGAGGATTTCGGCGCGATCACGGAGTCCGGTTTCGATATTTTCACGCAATCCCCCCACGACATGGTGATTTTGTAGCCGCTTGCGTCTATACTGTTCCAGTTTGCATGACGAGCGGGGCCGCGCCATTTGCGACGCCCGCGAGCGAAAGGATCACCGACCATGGCAATTTCCACCGCCGACTTCAAGAACGGCATGTGCATCGAGTACAACGGCAAGCTCTGCACGATCGTCGAGTTCCAGCACGTCAAGCCCGGCAAGGGCGGCGCGTTCGTCCGCACGAAGCTGCGCGACATCCGCTCCGGCCGCGTCGTGGACTACACGTTCAACGCCGGCACGAAGTTCGACGCCGTGCGCCTCGAGACGCGCAAGCTGCAGTACCTGTACAACGACGGCGCCGACTTCAACTTCATGGACAACGACACGTTCGAGCAGATGGCCATCCCGGTCGACACCGTGGGCGACGCCGCCAAGTGGCTCAAGGAGAACGACGAGGCCAGCCTGCTGTACGCCGGCGACGAGCTGATCAGCATCGAACCCCAGATGTTCGTGGAGCTCGAGGTGACCGAGACCGACCCCGGCTTCAAGGGCGACACCGTCCAGGGCACCACGAAGCCCGCTACGCTTGAGACGGGCGCGGTGGTGCAGGTTCCCATGTTCGTCGAGCCCGGCGACATCCTGCAGATCGATACCCGCGACGGCCGCTTCATCAAGCGCGTCTAGCCAACCCCGTCGGCTTGCCGACTTTCAGTCGAACAAGAACGCCGCCCCAAGAGGCGGCGTTCTTGTTTGCAGGGATGGCTGGGGGAGGAGCTGATGACGCAGGACGGGGGTAATGTCATCAAATCCGGTCGGATTTGATGACATTACCCCCGTCCTGCGTCATCAGCGCCCTTTGTCGCGCTCCCCGTCAGTACCGCTGGGCGATCTTGAGGGCTTTGCGGTAGTCCTCGTAGTCGGCGACGCAGTGGGCGTCGGAGGCGATGTAGTCCACCAGGTCGTTCTCGAGCAGCTTGAGGGCCGTCTTCTTGCTGCCGCTGCGGAAGCCCCCGGAAGCGAAGTTCCCCGACAGCTGCAAGAGGCATCCGAGATCCTTCATCTCCACGGCGAGGTCGAGGTCGTTCTGCACCGGGCGGTAGCGCTCGGGGTGGGCGATGATGGGCTGGATGCCCTGCCCACGCAGGTTGTAGATGATGCGCTGCCAGTTGGGCGGCAGGCTGCCCACGCCGAACTCGAGCAGCAGCAGGTCCGTGCCCTCGAAGCACAGCTTCGGCGCGTTCTCCAACCCGATGCTCACCAGGTTCTCCCAGAACACCTCGAAGCCCAGCGTCATCTCGAACCCCTGGGAACGGGCGTAGGCGCTCAGCACCTCGAAGTGGTCGACGATGCGCTGGTAGTCGAAATGCGAGCCGCGGCAATGCGGCGTGCACACGATGGTGTCGATACCCGAGGCGCGCGCGGCGTTGAGCATGGCCTGCGATTCGGCGAGGTCCTTCGACCCGTCGTCGACGTCGAACAGGATATGGCAATGGAGGTCGAACATGTCCCGGCGACCCGAAGCCTACGAACGCGGCTTGTTCTTGTGGCGGGGGGCCTTCGCGCCGCCCGTCGTGATGGACTTGAACGCGTTGGGCGCGTAGGGGTTGCCCGCACCAGCGCCGGCGCCAGCAGCACCGGCAGCACCGCCCCTCGCATCGCCCGCGCCCGCGCCCGCGCCCGCGCGCGGCTGCGCGGCCGAACGCGCGGCCGCCGCCTGGCGACGCGGCGAGGGCTGCACGTCCTGCTCCCACTCCACCGGGGCGCTCATGCCCTCCGCGAAAGCGGTCTTGTCCGAATCGCCCTTTTCCACGCGCTTGCCGTCCTGCGTGTAGTAGGCGTAGTAGTAGTTGCTCTCGTCGTCGGTGCAGAACGTCATCACCGTGCCCAGGACGCGGGCGTCGGCCACGCGCAGCTGCTGCGCGCACTTCACCACCACCGAGCGCTTCGTCTGGTTCTGGCGCACTACCAAAAGCGTGCCGTCGACGAGGCTGCTCAGCACGGCGGCATCGACGAACAGCGACACCGGCGGCGTGTCGAAGATCACATAGTCGAACGAGTCGCGCAGCTTGTCCACGAGCGAGGCGAACCGCTTCGTGCTGAGGATGTCGGCGGGGCTCGGGATGCTCGGCTCGGCGTCCATGAAGTAGAGGTTCGGGATGTTCGTCGGCTGGATGGTCTCGTTGAGCGACGCGGTGCCCGAGAGGGCGGCGTAAATTCCGTGAGCCGGGTGGATGTCCAGCAGCTTGCCGAGCGAGCGGCGGCGCATGTCGGCCTCCACGATGAGCACCTTCTTGCCCGAGGTGGCGATGGCGTTGGCCAGGTTCGTCGACACGATGGTCTTGCCCTCGTTCTGCTCCGACGAGGTGACCACGAGGGTCTTCACCTTCTCGTCCACCGAGGCGAAGCGGATGTTCGCGAGCAGCGTCTTGGAGGCGTTGGACAGCTGCGGGTGCACGAAGCGCGCGAGGATCTTCTTGCTCTTCTTAGCCATGGTTAGTTCCCCTTACCCTTCAGCGCGGGCATGCGGCCCAGAACGGGCAGCCCCAGCAGCTCCTCGGCCTCTTCCGGGCTCTTCACCGTCACGTCGATCAGATCGAGCAGCACGATGAGCGCCACGGCGAAGAACAGGCCCGCCAAAAAGGCGACGGCGGTGTACATGATGCGGTTCGGGCCCGACGGCGCGGTGGGCACCTGGGCGGCGTCGACGACGTTGATGGCCTGCAGCTCCATGGTGTCCACGGCCACCGTGGCCGTCTGCTTGGCAAGCTCGTCGGCGATCTGCGCCACGGCCTCGGGCTTCTTGCCCGTCACGCTCAGCGTGATGACGCGGTTGGTGGTGGCCGAGGTCACCTCGATGTCGTAGCCTTCGAGCGAGCTCATGCCGAGCGCCTGCGCGGTGGCGTCGAGCACGCGGTTGGTCTGCGTGAACACGGCGATGTCGTTGGCGAGCTGCTGGCTGGCGGTGGTGTCGCTGCTCGTGACGCCCGTCCCCTGGTCGGAGGTCTTGTTGAGCACGTACAGCGACACGCTGGAAGTGTAGTCGTTCGACATGAAGCCCCAGCAGTACGCGGCGGTCGCGCCGGCGAACACGAGCGGGAACAGCACGACGAGGAACCACTTCTTCCGAAGCAGGTGGAGCAATTCTAACAGGGTCACGGGGTATCTCTCCTTATAAAGCCCGGGGTCACCTAAGGCCGGACGACGCTAGTCGACCTGGCGGTAGTACACGTCCAACACCGTCTGGTACACGGCGTCCTTGTCGAGGTAGAACTCGGCGTACTTCTCGCCCTGCTGCATCTCGCCCGAGAGCGTGACCACGTCGAGGCTCGTGATGCCGCTCGAGAGCACCGAGGTGGCCAGGTAGCTGAACTCGTTCACGCCGAGGTTGGTGATGGAATACTCGCTTGCCGTGTTGAACAGGTCGAGCAGAGTGCCCACGTTGCCCTGCGCCATCCCGAGCGCCTGGGCGGCGAAGGCCTTGATGTACTGCACCTGGCGCTCCTGGCGGTCGAGCGAGGAGGTGAGCACCGAGGTGTCGCGCCACTGCACGTAGCGCAGCGCGTTGTCGCCGAACAGCACCGTGTCCTGGCCCTCCACGATGTTCGTGTTGGGGATGGTCTGCAAAGGAGTGAGCGCCACGCCGCCGATGGAGTCGTTCAGCGGGCCCACGCCGCTCAGGTCGAGTGCGAAGTAGTAGGAGATGGGCATGTTGTACAGCACGCGGGAAGCCACGGTGGTGGTGTAGTCGCAGCTGGTCTCGCGGCCGTCGCCGTAGCTGTAGGCCAGGCACAGCTGCATCTGGTCGAGGCCGATGAAGGCGTCGCCCACGAACTCGCCCACCTCCACCATGGAGTCGCGCGGCAGCCCGATGGCGGTCACCGAGCCCGTCTCCGTGTCGAACGCCATCACCATGACGGCGTCGGCCTGGCCGGCCTTCTCTCCGGCGTCGGCCGGCGCGGTGCGGTCGTAGCCGATGATGCAGAGGGACACCATGTTCTCGTTGAGGGCGTAGGTGTGGCCGTTGTACTTGACCGTCTTGCCCTCGTCGTAGGTGACGGCCTCCTCGGCGGTCTGGATGTCCGCGGCCTGCGCCACCTCGTGGACGGCGTTCTCGCCCGCCTTGATGCTGCTCATGACGCCCCAGGCGATGCCGCCGCCCACCAGCGCGATGGCGGCAACCACGATGAGCGCCGTGCGGATGCGCTTGTTGCGCTTCTTATGGCTGCGCTTGCGCTTGCGGATGAGGACCTCCTGGTTCTGGGAGGCCGCCTGCGAGGCGAAGAAGTCCGATGCCTCGTTGCGGTTCGCAGAGGGCATGCCCGATGCGGAGGTCGGCCTGGCCTCGCGCGGGCGCGGGGGCTGTGCCGGTCTGTTAGTAGGTCGGTTGGTCATCGATCAACACTCCAGTGACGATATAACGGCTGGTCGTATGGCTTGTATCGCTCATGCATGTGCTCAACTGCACTATTCTATCATCAATTGACAATTCGGTGTCGGATCGCACGTTAACCAGCAGAGAATCCGGATTCATCACAGAATCAAGGTAGCCCTGCAGCACGTCGGGATCTGAGAAGTCGTAGGAGTTCAGGATGTGGCGGTCGTCGTAGAGGTACGCCGAGACGATGCGGTAGGTGAGCACGTGCCCCGGCGTGTAGATGAGCAGGTCCTCGTGCTCGGCGAAGAACTCCTCGTTCTCGAAGTAGTGCAGCGTGGAGAACATCGTGCCGTTCTGCAGGTTGTGGCCGTAGATCAGCGTCACCGGGTCGGTGAAATCGGTGCTGTTGGCCATCTCGGTGTAGATGGCGCCTTCGACCGCGTACTCGCCGTCCTTGTTGTGGTCGAGGTAGAGGAAGTCGTTCGTGGCGCTTTGCAGCACGGGCAGGTTCACATCGGTGCCGGGAACGTAGATCCACGCGTAGATGTCGGGGTTCTCCAGCTTGAGCGAGGCGAAGTCGATGGGGTTCTCCACCCGGTCGTCGGCGGGGGCTTCCTCGGCGGGGCCCTCGGCCGGTTTGTCGACGGGCTCGGGCACCGGGGTGTTGCGCATCTCCTCGGCCACGCGGTTGAGCTCGCTTTGCTGCCAGAGCATATAGCCGACGCCGGCCGCGACGCCGCAGAGGAGGAGCGCTAGGATCACCGAGAGGATCACGATGGAGCGCTTCCTGCCCTTGTCCTGCTGGGCGGGCGTTTTCGCGTGCCGGGGCTCGAGATTGGCGTGGCGCTGGTTTTGAGGTGCGTTTGACATGGGGGAACTGCTCGCTTTCGCGGAAGAGTGCTAAATGATCGAACTATAGTAGCAAATCGGTTGCGCATATAAGAAGAGACCTGTCGCAAAACAGGTCTCTTCGATAGAAGCTCTATAAGAGGTGCCGAAGGGTTATTCGGTGACCTTCTTGCGCAGGGCCACGAACACGACGCCAGCGGCCACGGCAGCGACGGCCGTCGCACCGGCGACCATGCCGAAGTCAACGCCGGTCTGCGGGGACTTCGCGCCCGTGTTGGAGGCGGAGGAGTCGGCCACCTTGTCGCCGATGGCGATCGAGAAGATCGACAGCTTGTCGACGTTGACGGTGATGGTGCCGTCGGCGGCGACGGTGCCGGACTTGGCCTCGGTCGTGCCGTCGTTGTGCTGGATGTACACCGTGTAGGCGTAGCCGGCGTACTTGGCGCCGACGTTGAACGTCATCGTGACGTTGGTGGCGTCGCCCTTCACCTCAAAGGAGGCGATGACGTTGCCCTGGGCGTTGCTGGCAGCCTTCGGGGACACCTGGATGCCCTCGATCGTGCCGCTCTCGGCCTTCACGGTGGCGCTCACGCCGTTGCTGTCCTTGACGGTGTTGCCGCTGGGGCTGGGGGCAGCCCAAGCCAGCGTCGGCATCGCGAGCATCAGCGCTGCAGCGCAGGCGATTGCAACAATCCTCTTCTTCATTAAGATCCTTCTTTCCTCTGGTGCTCGATGTCGAACACGGCTTTCCAACTTCAGTCTTAGGGAATCATAGCTTCCGTTCTACGCGTTTGTCAATGAGAAATCGCTTTTCCGCTTCATAAACGTCAATTTCGGTAACGAACGGTAGTCGCAGGTGAAGACCCATGGAGAACCATGCGAAAACTTGATACGCAAGGGTTGAAAAGGCCTTTGACAAAAAGCCCATAAGTAATTCATATACGTCAAATAACGTACAAGCGTGCTAAAGCTTTTGGTTGGGAAAAGGCGGGGGGGGGGGGGATCTTAAATGAGAAAAGGGCCGCTTGGAAAAAATTATCTCCACATTCGGCGTTGCTAAACCGTTAACCCGGCCCTATGATTTATACTGTATCCGCCAAACCCACCAGGCAATACGCACTCGATTGCTGTGCTTTTGAGGTTGTATCGCCTACGGTCTGGCGAAAAAGGGCCGATACGCTGGGACGAAGAGCAGTGTGTGGACTATGTGAAGGACTGCATGGGAGCGCTTTGATCGTGCAGGCCTTCACCCTTCTTCGGAGCAGGTTCGGCCGAGGGCGGTGAGAGCCGCCGAGCATATCTTATGAGCGAAGGATCGTCGCTGGGTGCGCGTCTCTGAGCGAGTAAGAGGATGAATACCGTTGTCGTTTCCCATTGCCCTTGGGGCGGTGGCGAAGCCATGTTTTCTGTCTGGCGCTCGTCGGGAGGCCGTGTATGTGGTACGTCGTGCAAGTGATGGGCGGCCGTGAGCGCCGCGTCCTGCATTTGGTGGAGCGCCTCGTGGACGGAGACGTCCTCGAGGAGTGCTTCATCCCCCAGTACGAGATCATGAAGAAGGTCGGGGGCGAGTGGAAGCTGCGCACCGAGATCCTGCTGCCCGGATACCTCTTCCTTATCACTAATAAGGTGGATCGGGTTGCCGAGGAGCTGAGGCGGGTTCCCGCGTTCACGAAGCTCCTGGGAAACGACAACGCGTTCATCCCTCTTAACGCGGACGAGATCGCGTTCATCGATTCCTTCACGACGCAGGACCACCGGGTGGTCGAGATGTCGGAAGGGGTGATCGAGGGCGATGAGATATGCATCACGAAGGGCCCGCTCGTGCATCAGAGCGGCCTGGTGAAGAGGATTGACCGCCACAAGCGCCTGGCGTACGTGGAGACGACGATGTTCGGCCGGACGCTGAACCTCAAAGTCGGACTAGAGATTGTCAGAAAACATAGGGGCATATCAACTTGACGAAGACGCCATCATTGGCGACGACGATGTTCGTCGCCCTGAGCGAGCGGTCGGTGCTCCCTCTTGTCATCCTGAGCGGGCGGTAGGCGCTCCCTCCTGTCATCCTGAGCGCAGCGCGCAGCGCGGAGTCGAAGGATCCCCCGCGGCGTCAGCCGAAGAAGCGGGCGAGTGGGACCGCATGGCCGCCCGCCTGCATCCCGGCGTGTCCGTGCGGCTCCCCCTCTCGCGCATCCCGAGCAAGTCCTACGCCCACGCGAAGCGCGTGTTCGACATAGCCTGCGCGGCGCTCGCCATCGTCGCGCTCTCGCCGGCGCTCCTGGCGTGCGCGGTCGCGGTGAAGGCCACCTCGCCGGGGCCCGTGCTCTTCCGCCAGGAGCGGTGGGGGCGCGCCGGGGGCCGCTTCGAGTGCTGGAAGTTCCGCACCATGCTCGTGGAGACCCCGCCGGACATGCCCGCCCAGGACTTCGAGGACAAGGACGCCTTCATGACGCCGGTGGGCGACTTCCTGCGCCGCTGGTCGCTCGACGAGCTGCCGCAGCTCGCGAACATCCTCAAGGGCGACATGTCGGTTGTCGGCCCGCGCCCCGTCATCATCCGCGAGCGGCGCCTGATCGATCTGCGCATCCCCCTGAACGCCGAGGCCGTGCGCCCGGGCCTCACCGGCTGGGCGCAGGTGAACGGCCGCAACCTCGTCACCGACGAGGAGAAGGCCTTCCTCGACGGCGAGTACGTGGCCAACATGAGCCTGGCCTTCGATGCGCGCGTGTTCTTCAAGACGCTTTCGGTCGTGGTGAGCCGGCGGGGCGTGGACCGGGACGCACGCGCGGAAGCGGGGAAATGAGCGAGGTGTCTCAAGCCGGGGCCGATTCGCTGGGCAGGGGATCGTCCCGCATTCGCATCCTCATTTTGTGCGAACATTTTTATCCCAACGTCGATGCTTGCGCCAAGCGCATGAGGGTTATGGCGGACGAACTCGCTGCCTGCGGGCATGACGTACAGGTCCTCGCTTCGGAGACGAGTTTATCTGATGCGGACGAAAGCTACGAGACTCCCGATAACGTGCATTTTTATCCGGCATTCAAGATAGGCACCAAGACGGTGCTCAATCGGCTGCGTAATAACTGGAGCGAGAAGGCCGGCTCTGAGCGCGTCGCAAGGGGGCTCGGTCGGTTCGACATTGTGGTCGTGACGTCACCTCCGCTTATGCTCACTATGAGCGGGATCAGGATCGCGAGGAAGGCGGGCGCTAAGCTCGTGTTCGACGTGCGGGATATCTGGCCCGATGTGGCTTATGAAATGGGGAGCTTCAAGCCGTGCAGCTTGTACGGCGTGGTGTTCTCGCGTCTTGCAAAGCGGGCCTACAAGGAAGCTGCCTTGATCACGACGGTCACCGAAGGAAAGACAGAGAAGCTTTCCGGGCAGCTCCCTCCAAGAGATGCTGCCAAGGTGCATCTCGTGCCAAACGGTCTTGACGTGGGCTTTCTAGAAGCAGAGGAGCGATCCGACGTTGTCGAGCGTTATAAGCTCGACGAGAATCCTCCTTGCGTCTACATCGGGAACCTCGGATTGGCGCAGGGTTTGACATCGCTACTCGATATCGCGGAAGAGAGGCCGGCAAAAAGGTTCCTTCTGTTCGGGAGTGGTGCCGAGGAGCGGCTTCTGGTTGACGAAGTTGCGCGTCGTTCACTCCCTAATGTGGAGCTTTGCGGGCGCATCGATGCTCGGGGTGCCTTCACCCTGCTAAAGCATGCCGCATGCGCTTACGTGTCTTTGAAGAGCTCCTGCATGACTGACAGCGTCCCGACCAAGCTCTACGAGGCGCTTGGCTGCGGTTGCCCCGTGCTTCTGGCTGCACAGGGCGACTCGGCGGTAATCGTCGAGGAGTGTGGCTTGGGGGTTGTAGCTCCACCCGAAGATCACAAAGCCTTGCTCCGAGCCTTCGACGAGGTTACCGACTCTGACTGGACCGAGGAACGGAAGGCTACTGCGGGCAGGAGCATCGTGGCAAACCATTCTCGTCAAGCCGCTGCTCGAAAGTTCGCACAGATCGTTGAGACACTATACGGCGGGCATGGCTGACGTGATGAAAAAAGCTGGACTCTATCTGCGAACGATCTCCCGGATGAAGCCGGGCATGGTTGTTTCGCGTTTGCGAGGAATCCGTCGGATCGATCCAGGCGAATTGCCGCTTGCGTCGTTTCAATCCTCAAGCATACTCCTCCCCGAGACGGATCTCGCTCTTGATTATCTTGCCCGCTTCGACGTAGGTGCTTTGATGGAGGGGGAGGTTCTTCTTTTGGGCGAGCGCCATCGCCCGGATTTTGGTACCTGGAACGTTCCTGAAGCAAGTCACCTGTGGAACTTCAACCTTCATTATTTCGAGTACTGCATTCCACTTGCGGCGCGCTGGCGCGACGACCGAGACGGGAAATGTCTAAGCAAGCTTAAGGGGTTCATCAATGGCTGGATGGGAGCTTGCAGCTACCCTCAAGGGGATGCGTGGCACCCCTACACCATAAGCCTTCGGCTCGTGAACTGGCTGGTATGTCGCGATCTAATTTCCGACGCGCTTGTTGCCGATCCTGAATTTGACGAGGCTATGCGTCTTAGCATGTACGTGCAGTACCGCCATCTGCTGGTCAATCAGGAGACTCATCTTCTGGCCAACCACTACTTAGAGAACCTCAAGACGCTGGTCATCTTCTCAAAGCTTTTCGGGGAAGATGACGTGTTCCGGAAAGTATGGCGTGACTTTGAAGGGCAGTTGGAGGAGCAGATCCTGCCTGACGGAGTCCATTTCGAGCGCAGCCTTATGTACCACAAGCTTGTCTTCGAAGGGCTTTTGCGTGTATGTAAGGTGATGGAGGGTTTGGGCGATCCTGTTCCCGGGATTCTTGTCGAAAAGACGCAGGCCATGCTCGACGCGATGGCGTCCCTGGAGAAGGGGATGGGCAAGACCCCGTTCTTCAACGATTCCGCTGACGGCGTCGCCAAGGAGTGCGATCAGCTGATCGCAGCGTGCGGGGCGGTTTTGGGACTGCGGTCTGACGGGTCCAGAAAGGATTTCCTCGATGCCGGCTACTATAAGCTGTACTCCGAGGATGGACGCATCGCCATCATGATGGATGCCGGCATGCCGGGGCCGCCGTATATGCTCGGTCACGCGCATTGCGATTGTCTGTCATATGAGCTTTCGATCGATGGTAGGCCGGTGATAGCCAACTGCGGCACCTACGCCTACCAAAGCGATCTACGCACCTATTTTCGCAGCACCGCCGCGCACAACACTATGGTAGTCAACGGCAACGAGCAGCTGGAGTGCTGGGGCGAGCACAGAGTGGCGAGGGGATATAAGGATGTGAAGCTTTGCGAGAGGGAAAGCAATCGGCTCGTTGCCAGGCTTGAGCTTTCAAACGGCTTTGTAATAAGGAGGGTTTTAAGCCTTTCGAGAAGGAGCCTCACCATTGAGGATTCGGTTGAAGAAGGCGAAGGCATGCCCCTGTCTTCTTGGGTCCACTTGCGCAATGGGAAAGGAGTTCGGATCGAATGCGAAAGCGGCGTGCCTGAGTTTAACCGAGTCTCTTTTTCGCCACGCTTCGGCGTCATCAAGGAGATCGATGCTTGGATGGTATCCGGCTGTGGCTCCGTGTCCTATCGTCTCCTTTTCGAGGAGATGGAATGAGTGGGATAACGTACATTGGAAGCTTCCCGCCTCCCTATGGCGGCGTCACAGTGAAAAACTCCCTTCTTTACAAAAACCTTTTGCGTCGATTTGACGTCGACAAGATCAACCTTGTCGACGTCAAATCCCATAAGTTTTCGGTGATGATCGGGTTGGCATCCGCTCTCGTGTCGAAGAGCGGGACTCTTGTCGTGGGAGCGAGCGCAGAATGGCGAAGGCGAATCACCTGTTTTCTCTACCTTTTCAATCGCAAAAAGATGGCCAGGTCGTTGCTTTTTTTCATGGGTGGGAAAGTGCCCGAGGATAAAAACTATGTCTCCAAGCTAGGGTGTTTCAAAAGGGTGTACGTGGAGACGGAAGGCATGCGCAAGGTGCTCGAAAGGACGGGTGCGCAAAATGTTTCTGTTTACCCGAATTGCCGCGAACGGGCGGATGCGTCTTGCGAGGTAGGGGATATCGCTACGAGGCGGTCAGATCGAAAATCGGAGACCCTCAGCTGTGTCTACTTCTCGCAAATTAGCGCTATCAAAGGAGCTGCCGAAGTGATAGGCGCTGCCCGAATGCTTCCTGATGTGGCTTTTCATTTCTATGGGATGGTGGATGACGAATTCTCAGACACTTTCTTCTCGGCAGTGCAAGACCTTTCTAACGTCAAATATCACGGGGTGTTCGATTCGGCAAAAGGAGATGTGATCGGTGAGCTTAGCCTTTACGATCTTCATCTTTTTCCTACCTCCTGGCCTCACGAAGGCGTTCCCGGAGTTCTGGTTGAAACCAAGATGGCTGCGGTTCCCTCCATTGTGAGTGATTGTTGCTACAACAAAGAGCTTGTGTTGGACGGTGTAGATGGGGTCGTTTTGACGAAGACAACAACTGAGAATCTTGCAAAAGCTATTCGGTTTCTGCAGATCGACAGGGATTTTTTGGATCGGATGAAGGCTGCGGCATATGAATCTGCCAACAACTTCTATATCGACCACTACCTCGATCGGATCATGCAAGATCTCGAGGGGGGAGTGTGTCGATGGGCATGATGGAGATCTATGGCAAGCTTCCTGTCTTCGCACAAAACATGGCGTTCTCATTCATGGGAAGCAGAATACAGAAGACTCGGTACGGCAGGGGATTCGAGGTGATGCTTAATGAATTCGAATCCCATGACGATTGGAGCGCTGATCGAGTTGCTGAATGGCGAAATGGGAAACTAAAGAATATTGTGGCCCATGCATATAGAACGGTTCCCTTCTATAGGGAGAGTATGGACGAGGCGGGCGTAAATCCGGCATCGATAAAGACGGCCGAAGATTTGAAGCGTCTTCCCGTTATCGATAAATCGACCGTGCGGTCACAGCCTAGGCGCTTTGTATCGTCGGAGGCTGGCAAGATGAACCTGCTACGCGTTCATACGAGCGGAACTACGGGATCAAGTTTCATGTTCGATAGCACCGTCGAGTGTCAGCAGGCGCAATTTGCTTGCTTTTGGCGCTGCTATCGCAAGCACGGCCTTTCGTTCGACACATGGCAGGCCCAGTTCTCTTCCAAGAATATCGTCCCCGTCGATTCCACAAAGCCGCCCTTTTGGAGGGTGGACAGGTCTGGCCGACGGTTCTATATGAGCGCTTTCCATGAGAGTCCAGGTAACCTAGGCGCATACTTCCAGCTTGTCAACGAAAAGCGTTTCAAGTGGATCAGCGGCTATCCCTCCCTTATGTCATTGCTCGCACAATGGATGAACGAGAGGGGCTTGCAATTCGACTTCGTGAAAACGGTTACTTGCGGCGCGGAAAGCCTATTGGATCATCAAAGCGCCGCCATGGAAAAGGCTTTCGGCGTAAAGCCTATTCAGACGTATGGACAGACTGAGAACGTGGCGATTTTCTCCACTCGCCCCGACGGTCGAATCCTCGTAGATGAAGATTTCTCCATTGTCGAGTTCGAGCAAGCTGAGGGCGGAGGATGCTCGATTCTCGGAACTTGTCTTTTTAATTATGCTACGCCTCTTATTCGATACAGAACAGGCGATGCCGCCCATCTCGGCACCTCGAATGGTTTCTGGCGCGAGATTATGAGTATCGACGGACGTAGGGAGGACTACCTCGTGCTTCCGGATGGCACAAGGGTTGGAAAATTGGATCATGTCTTCAAAGATACTTTGCACTTTCAGGAGGCGCAGGTGTATCAACGCGCGGATTATTCCATTGTGTTGCGCGTGGTCGGGAAGCAGGAGTTTTGTGCGGAAGATGAAAAGATCGCTCTTGATCGATTGCGAAAATCTGTCGGAAACTCGCTTCCGGTCAACTTCGAATATCTGTCGAGAATACCGCGTCAGCCGTCGGGCAAGCTGCGATTCGTCCTGTCGGAAGTGCCGGGGGCGAGGCCTTTCGAACCCGAAATGCCACTGACGCCTACTGAGAGAGGCAAGGAGCAGAGATAAGATGATAAACGTAATAGGCCTCGGCTACATCGGGCTCCCCACAGCGCTCATGTTCGCTGCGCACGGGGTGGAGGTCGTCGGCACCGACTGCGACGCGGAGCTCGTGGCCACCTTGAACGCCGGGAGGACCACGTTCAAGGAGGAGGGGCTCGACGAGCTCTTCGACAGGGCCGTCGCGGCCGGCGCAAGGTTCGCGACCGAGTACCAGGAGTGCGGCGTCTACGTCGTGAGCGTGCCCACTCCCTACGACAAGGCGACCAAGAGGATAGACCCCTCCTTCGTCGCCGGCGCGGTGGGATCGATCTTGGACGTGGCCCCGGAGGGCGCTGTCGTGGTGATCGAGTCGACGGTGTCGCCCGGCACGATCGACCGCTTCGTGCGGCCCGTCCTCGCGGAGCGAGGACGCGGCGACGTGAGGCTCGCCCACGCCCCCGAGCGCATCATCCCGGGCGACATGGTGGGGGAGCTCCTTCGCAACAACCGCACCGTCGGCGCTGACGACCCGGAGACGGGCGAATTCGTGAAGTCGCTCTACGCCTCGTTCTGCCAGGGGGAGATCGCCGTCACCGACATACGCACCGCCGAGATGACCAAGGTGGTCGAGAACACCTTCCGCGACGTGAACATCGCCTTCGCCAACGAGCTCGCCAAGATCTGCCGCTCCGACGGCATGGACGTGCGCGAGATCATCCGCATCGCCAACAAGCACCCGAGAGTCGACATCCTCTCGCCGGGACCGGGGGTCGGCGGCCACTGCATCAGCGTGGACCCCTGGTTCCTCGTGGGCGACTACCCGGAGCTCGCCCGGCTTATCAGGAACGCCCGCGAGACGAACGACTCCATGCCGGAGTTCGTCCTCGCCCGCGCCTCGGAGGTCATGCGCGAGCACGGCATCGCCGACCCTTCCAAGGTGGGGATCTACGGCCTCTCCTACAAGGAGGACGTCGACGACGTGCGCGAGTCCCCGACCCTGCAGATGCTCGAGAGCATGGGCAGACACCTCGCGGGCGCGCCCTGCAAGGTCTACGACCCCTGGGTCGAGCGCGACGTGGTGCCGAACCAGGTCCACTCCATGGAGGAGTTCCTCGAGGGCCTCGAGATGGCGATCGTCATGGTGGGGCACTCCGAGGTGAAGGGCAGGCCAGAGGCGTTCGGAGGCTGCGTCCTCCTCGACACGCGCGACGTGCTTGGGTCTGGCGAGAATGTGTACAAGCTTTGATCACCCATGAAGGCCCGCCTGATCCTTGAAAAGAGAAAATCAATCATGAAGAAGGTCATGCTCGTCTTCGGCACGCGCCCGGAAGCCATCAAGATGTGCCCGCTCGTCAATGAGCTCAAGTCGCGCTTGGAGGACTTCCAAGTTGTCGTGTGCGTCACCGGCCAACATCGCGAGATGCTCGACCAGGTGCTCGGCACATTCGGCGTGGTGCCCGACCACGACCTCGACATCATGAGGCCGGACCAAACACTTTTCGACGTCACCTGCGACGTGCTGCTCAAGATAAAAGCGATCCTCGAGGCAGAGAGACCCGACGCGGTGCTTGTTCATGGCGACACCACCACGTCCTTCGCGGCGGCGCTGGCGAGCTTCTACCTGCGGATCCCGGTGGGGCACGTGGAGGCGGGCCTGCGTACCCGCGACTTGTACAGCCCCTGGCCCGAGGAGTTCAACCGTCAGGCTGTGGACGTCCTAACCGAGCATTATTTCGCTCCGACAGAAGCTTCAAAGCGTAATCTTGCCTCAGAAGGAAAGCCCATCTCTTCGATTTTCGTTACGGGTAATACTGGCATTGACGCGCTGCGCACAACGGTGCAGGAAAATTATTCTCATCCGGTGCTTGATTGGGCCGAAGGAAGCAGGCTTATTCTAATCACTGCGCATCGCCGTGAAAATTTGGGTGAACCAATGCATTCCATGTTTCGGGCTATCCGTCGCGTAATGGAGGAGCATCAGGACGTGAAAGCCGTCTACCCTATCCACATGAATCCTGCAGTAAGGGATGCTGCCCATTATGAGCTCGATGGGTTCGATCGGCTCCGTATTGTCGAACCTCTCGAAGTGCTCGACTTTCATAACGTGCTCGCTCGCTGCCATCTCGTCCTCACGGATTCGGGCGGTATTCAAGAGGAAGCTCCTAGCTTGGGCAAGCCTGTTTTGGTCATGCGCGATACAACCGAACGTCCTGAAGGCGTTGCCGCAGGCACTTTGAAGCTTGTGGGAACAAATGAGGCAAGCATATACCGCGCCTTTACGGAGTTGCTCGTCGATCCCTTGGCTTACGAGGCGATGTCTTGCATGAGCAATCCCTATGGAGATGGAAGGGCGAGTGAGAGGATTGCCGATGTGCTTGCCGGGAAGGAGATCGAGCAATGGCGAACCTCATGAACGCAGTCAACAAGTATCGGAGAGCCCGCTGGTGCTATACGCATGGGCTTAAGCCGCTTGCTAGACTGATTGAAATGGAGATATACCTTGTTCATAACTCCTTTATCCCTTCTTCGTGCGAGTTGGGTGAGGGCACTGTGTTTGGGTATAAAGGTATCGGTGTCGTGATTCATAAGCGAGCAAAAGTTGGCCGTGATTGCCTTATCGGGCAACAGGTGACCATAGGGGGGCGCTCGGGCCATCAAAGCGTACCTGTTATAGGAGACAAATGCGAAATATGCGCTGGGGCAAAGGTGTTGGGGCCCATCACTTTAGGAAATAGTGTGGTCATCGGCGCAAATGCCGTCATGCTGTCAGATGCTCCTGACGGCACGGTATGGGCGGGCGTGCCGGCAAGGTGCATAAGCTCGGCAAAACCAAACAAGTCTATGCATGCAAGCAGTTGAAGGTCGCTTTTCGGCTAATAGAAGCCGAATGGTCTTCCCTGGCGATGAATGTACAAGTGCGATTTAACGTGTAGCGAAAGGCATTTCCCCATGATCCCCAAGGTTATTCATTACTGCTGGTTTGGACGCGGAGAGCTTCCGGATTTGGCGATAAAGTGCATTGAGAGCTGGAAAAGGATTCTTCCCGAGTACGAGATTCGAAGATGGGATGAAGATACATTTGATTTCTCCCAATGCGAATACGCCAGGCAAGCGTATGAAGCAAAAAAATATGCGTTTGTTTCTGATTTTGCTCGGCTTGATGTTCTTTATCGTTTTGGCGGAATCTACATGGACACGGACGTGGAGATTCTCAAGCCTCTCGACAAATTCCTTGTTCATAAGGCGTTTTCTGGTTTTGAGAATGTGTGCTCTATTCCGACGGGGATAATGGGTTCAGAAAAGGGTTTTGAGGGATTTAGAAATCTACTCGCCTTGTTTGATGGCCGTCGCTTCACCCTCGAGGACGGCCGGCTCGATATGACCTCCAATGTGAAGACGATAACCGAATACTACTCGCAGAGGGGTTTGGTACGAAACAACTCCTTTCAGGTTGTTGAAGGATTTACTCTGTATCCGAACATAGTTTTTTGTCCGTACAAACATGAAATCGGATCTAGATACTTCAATGAAACGGTCACCATCCATCACAAATACGGATCTTGGATTCCCTCGGAGGAATACAAGAGCTTTAAAGGGGGAAGGAGCAGGGGAATGAAGGAGCTGGTCAAAAGAATGCTCCTCACCATATTGGGAAAGAGGATTTTTGACAAGCTGCTCATCGGCCTGTACATGAAGGCGGAAAAAAGGAATCGTGTTGAAATCTAGGGTTTTGGGTCAGGGTCTTTACCCAATACTGTTGGGAATTGCGTGCGTGATCCCTCTTTTGGGAGCCATGCCGGGCGTCTCTCAGTTAAGAATAAGTTTGCTTGGCTATTTATTGCCGTCGCAAATTCTTTTTATCATCTTCGGTGCGATTGCGTTAAACGCCGTACTACTTGGCGTCAAAGGTTTTCTGCCATCCTCTTATCTTCTTCAGCTTAAACTTTTTTCGACATTCCTATTCTTTTCCCTCCTTATCGGCCTCGTGATTGGTTTCAAGGCTGCCCTTGTGGATAGGGTGATCGTTCAATGGCTGTGGATTGCTATGCCATACTATTATGCCAACGCAATTATCGGGATCGCGTTGAAGGGATCGATCGACTTTAAAAAATTGTCATTCAATATCTTGCGCGCAGCGGCTTTTGTCACTCTGCTTGTCGTTCTGTACAACTTGATTGTTTATAACAGCCTGTATTCTAAAACAAGACTTCAATTTCCTGGGCTTGGTTCAGTTGTTTTTGGTTACACCGCGGTTCTGCTGATATCGCTTGCCTGCGTGCTGAAATATCTCAAAGTAAAGAAAAGCTGGTTGATTCTTGCCGTTTCAATTTTTTTGTTAGCGGCGTTGCTCACTCAATCAAGGGCGGCTGTTTACCCGGCTTTATTTATGAGCTGCATTTTCTTTTTCCCGGAAAAGCATGCGGGTTTGAAAGTGCTGTATTGTCTTGGAGTTGCGCTTTTGATCATGATGATTGATCCTATTGGGCAATTGAGTAATTATTCTTCTCGAATACTCAGTTTCGATTCCGGCAGGTTTGCTACATGGAGGGGTATCGCCGAATGCCTTAAAGCATCCGATGGCTTTAATGCACTGTTCGGATATGGTTTGGGAAACGTGTTTCCTTATCAGGATTGGTACACTGGCCTGTATTCGGGGTATATTGATCGGGGAAGTACCGACGGCGTGTGGAATTCTTTCATTTTCATGGGCCAAACGCTCTTGGTGGAGCCGCATAATTTCTATTTATGGGTAATGCTTGAGACGGGGATAGCCGGCTTCTTGCTAATTGCTGGCTATTTTGTCCTCTTGATAAGAGAGACTCTTTCAGGGTTGCGTCGTTCTAGTATCAACTTGAAACTCGCGTGTCTTTTGATGATCGCCGCAGTTCTTGTCCTCAACTTGTTTGATGCGGTTCTGTTCGTCAGTTCTGCGGCGACTCTATGGTGGGTTTTGCTACTCATCCCGCTTGGCCTCGGAGGGGGCTGCGAGCGAACGGAAGAGCCTCGTGAGGATTAGCCTTTCATCAAAAGACTTGACCTGGAACTACTTCGGCACTGTGTTCAGACTTGGTGTCAATTTTCTAACCCTTCCGCTGCTTCTATTTTTTCTTCCCGGCGACCAGTTGGGTCTTTGGTATGCCTTTGTTTCCATATCGGGCTTTGCCTTCTTATTGCAGTTCGGATTTGCGCCTGCGCTTGCCAGAAATCTTGCATATTGTTTAGCCGGGGCCGACGATCTTTTGCGAACGGGTGTAGTTTATGGCAATGTTCCGGGTTTTGTTAATTGGACTTTGTTCGCGAACGTCTTCATTGTTTCAAGGAAACTGTATCGAGCGATATCGTGCATAGCGATCATGCTGCTTTTAACGGCCGGTACCGCATATGTCACGTACATTTATCCAACAGATAACATGTTGACAATCCCTACTTGGTTCTTGTACAGCTTGGGAATTTTCTTAAACCTTTACTACGCTTATTTCGAATCTGCGTTAAGAGGGATCGGATCACTTGTTTCAGTCAACAAAGCTTCGATTCTTTCAGTCATCATTCAGATCGCTGTTTGCGCAGTTTTGTTTCTTTTGGGTTTCGGATTGCTTTCGCCAGTGATTGGCTATGTGGCCCAAGGTCTGGTGTTTCGAATACTATGCAGTCATTATTTTTGGCACGATGAAACGATTGAGCCTCATTTGAAGCCTGCGCACATTAGGGAATTGAAAGACGGCAAGAGGCAGAAAGAGCTGTACTCTTCGATGTCGGTTAACGCGTACAAAGACGGGGCTGTATTACTGTCGAATTACCTCGTGACTCAATCGGGTACAGTGGTTTGCTCTCTTTTTATCAGCTTGGAAGAAACGGGTTTCTATTCTCTGACAATTCAGTTGGTGAATGCTGTTGCGAGCATAGCTGCCGTAATGGCCAATTCTTATCATCCTGCGCTGCAGTCTGCTTTTGCGGAACGGGATATCGGCAGGGAAAAAGAGTTGATAGGCAGGTCTTCCGCCGGCTTCGTCTTCGTTTTCTTCGTAGGGGCAATCGTGATATCCGTGTTCGTCGTGCCGCTTGTTGCGATGTTCAAAAGCTCCTACAGCTTGCCGACGGGCTTCCTTGCTTTGACTCTTCTGTACTATTTCCTTTGGAGACAACAATCAAATTTTGCTGCCTACATTTCGAATACAAACGAGGTTCCTTATGCGCTCGCTTTCGTTTCATCTTCTATCTGCGGAGTCTGTCTTTCTGTTTTTTTGGTCTCAATCTTCCATCTTGGCATATGGGGGTTGGTGCTAGGCCAAATGGCCGCGCAGGCTGCTTTTAACAACTGGTACTGGATCAAATATGTTTGCGTGCGGCTGGACACCAGCTATACTCTTCTACTGAGCGAGGGATTCGCATCGCTTCTCAAAGCTATCGCTCGTCGCTAATCGCCGATCGTCCCTGATGGCGCTCCTTACCTCCTCCCTGCACTCATCCGTCCGTAGAAATCGTTGGGGATGCGGCGGTGGCCGAAGCCTTTGACTTCGATCCCGCCGTCCGCCTCTTTGAACATGATGCGGCAGAGCGCGCGCACGCCTTGGCCGACGCGGTGCTGGTAATGGTAGGAGTGCCAGCCTTCGAACTCGTATTTCAAATCCCCCGACTTCACGCGGCCCTCCACGAGAAAGGCCATCGCCCTGCAGGTGCTCGCGACGGCGGCTTTGAAGTCCTCTTCTTCGGGGAAGGCGCAGGCTAGTAGGAACACGTCCTCGACGAGGTCGTTCTCATCCATGGCCAACCCCTCGACCCTCGCTACAGCCCTTACGGCTTCTTGGAGCAGCTCGTCGCTAATCGCCATCGATGACGCTCCTCAGCTCCTTCTTGCGTGCGGCGAAAACGTCCATGGCGGCAGCTTCGAGCTCTGCGCCCGATTTGGCGACGGAGCCTTCCCTGGCCTTGAACATCGCGGCGATCTGGGCGCGCTCGAGCTCTTCCTCGAGATAGGTGTAGCCGTCGAGAATGGCCCTCATATCCTCGTCGGAAAGCAGCCATGCGGCGGTGTCGCCCCTGTCGGTCACTTCCATCACGCCGGCTTCGGGTAACTGGGCGCGCCAGTCCTTGCTGCGCGAAAGGTCGGTGACGCTGATCCTCGGCCGGCCTGAAACCAAATCGCGCACGTTGCTCGCTCTGTTCAGTATCTCCTGGGGCGCCATGTTTGCCTCCCTATAGTCGCACTTTAAGATGCATAGATAATAGCACAACTAAATGTGCATTTAAAGTAGCACTCAGTCGGCATCGTCCGCCCCTCCTCCCTCCCCTCATCCCCCTAATCTGTTCCTTACCGGTGAATTTCCGGACGCATCGTCGCGCTTGCGCTCCCTTCATCTATAATTCATGTTTCGATCTTTGACTAACTGCAAACCTAAGGGGGTGTGAGTTCATGCCAAGGCTTCAAATCATGGATACCACCATCCGTGACGGCCAGCAAAGCCTTTGGGCCACGCGCATGCAGATCGGCGACATGCTGCCGATCCTGCCGAAAATGGACCGTGTCGGGTACTGGGCCATCGAGGCGTGGGGCGGTGCGACGTTCGACACGTGCCTGCGCTTCCTCGACGAGAACCCGTGGGAGCGCCTGCGCTCCATCAAGGCCCAGACGCCGAACACGCCGCTCGCCATGCTGTCCCGCGGCCAGAACCTCGTGGGCTACAAGCATTACTCGCGCGAGATCTGCAACCGCTTCATCAAGGCGGCCAAGCGCAACGGCGTGCACGTCTTCCGCGTGTTCGACGCGCTCAACGACATCCGCAACATCGTGGACAACGCCGAGGCCATCAACGAGTGCGGCGGCCACTTCGAGCCCGCCATCTCCTACACCATGTCGCCGGTCCACACGCTGGACAGCTACCTGGAGTACGGCCAGAAGCTCAAGGACCTCGGCGCGGACTCCATCTGCATCAAGGACATGGCCGGCATGCTCACGCCCTACCGTACCGAGCGCATGGTGAAGGCGTTCAACGCGGAGATCGGCCTGCCGCTGCACATCCACTGCCACTACGTGGGCGGCATGGCCCCCGCCAACATCATCAAGGCCGCCGAGGCCGGCGCCGCCATCGCGGACACGGCCCACGCGCCGCTCGCCTTCGGCAACTCGCACCCCGCCGTGGAGATGATCGTGGCCGCCCTGCAGGAGAGCCGCTACGACACGGGCCTCGACCTGGACCTCCTCTTCGAGATCGCGGAATACTGGGAGGAGGTGCGCAAGCGCGGCCACTACAAGCGCGGCGTGTCCTCGCTCACGCACATGCAGGTGTACTCGCACCAGGTGCCCGGCGGCATGATGTCGAACCTCGTGTCGCAGCTGGAGATCCAGAACGCGGGCGACCGTCTACCCGAGGTGATGAAGGAGATCCCCAAGGTGCGCGCCGAGGTGGGCTATCCGCCGCTCGTCACGCCGATGTCGCAGATCGTGGGCACGCAGGCCGTGTTCAACGTGCTCACCGGCAAGCGCTGGAGCGTCGTGTCCAAGGAGATGAAGGACTACATCTGCGGTTATTACGGCAAGGCGCCGGGCCGCATGGACAAGGACATCGTGGCGAAGGTGGTGGGCAACTCCGAGATGCTGCCGCCCGACGTCGCGCCGGGCTCGCTCGTCACCACGACGTACGCCCAGGTTGAAGAGGAGATCGGCGACCTCGCGAAGAGCGAGGAGGACGTGCTCATGTACGCCCTCTTCCCCAACGAGGCGCGCACGTACCTGAGCAAGCACCGCACATCGGAGAAGGTCGACTTCCTCTTGGAGCAGGAGTCGAGCCACACCAAGGAGGACGATTACGTGGACATCAATCAGATTCGCGAGCTGGTTCGCGTCGCCGAGGAAAGCGGCGTCGGCGAGATCGTAGTCGAGGAGGAGGGCACCCGCATCGCCGTGCGCATGCCGGGCACGCTGTCCTCCGACGCCATGGCCGTCGCGGCAGCCGCCGCCCCCGTGGCCGCCGTGGCCCCCGCGCCCGCGGCCGAGGCCCCTGCCGCCGCTGCCGCCGACGCTGCGGAGCGCCCCTCCAACTGGTACTGCGTGACGGCCCCCATGGTGGGCACGTTCTACGCGTCGCCCGCGCCCGGCGAGCCGGCATTCGTCCAGGTGGGCGACGAAGTGGCCGCCAACCAGACGCTGTGCATCGTGGAGGCTATGAAGCTCATGAACGAGATCACGGCCGAGGAGATGGGCACGGTGCGCGAGATCTGCCTCGAAGATGCCTCGCCCGTCGAGTACGGCACGCCGCTGTTCTACGTCGAACCGCACGGCGCCCCCGCCCCGGCCCCGGAGACGGCATAATGTTTAGCAAGATACTGGTGGCCAATCGCGGCGAGGTGGCGCTGCGCGTCATGCGCGCCTGCCGCGAGCTGGGCGTGAAGACGGTGGCGGTGCACTCCGTCGAGGACGCGGACACCTACCCGGTGCGCTACGCCGACGAGGCCGTGTGCATCGGACCTGCCCAGGCGGCGAAAAGCTACCTCGTCATGTCCAACATCATCGCGGCGGCCAAGACCACCGGGGCGGAGGCCATCCATCCCGGCTACGGCTTCCTGGCCGAGAACGCCGACTTCGCGCGCGCCTGCGCCGACAACGACCTCGTGTTCATCGGCCCCTCGGCCGAGTGCATCGAGCGCATGGGCGACAAGAGCATGGCCCGCGAGACCATGAAGGCCTGCGGCGTGCCCACGGTGCCGGGCTCGGACGGCTGCATCGACACGGCCGCCGAGGCCAAGGCCTTCGCCGACTCCGTGGGCTACCCCGTGCTCATCAAGGCCACGGCGGGCGGCGGTGGCAAGGGCATGCGCGAGGTGCACGACCCGGCCGACCTCGAGGCCCAGTACCAGGCCGCGCGCACCGAGGCCGGCGCAGCGTTCGGCAACGACGGCGTGTACCTGGAGAAGCTCGTCCTGCGCCCGCGCCATGTGGAGCTGCAGGTGCTGGCCGACGACTTCGGCAACAACGTGGTGCTGTGCGAGCGCGACTGCTCGGTGCAGCGCCGCCACCAGAAGCTCATCGAGGAGGCGCCTTCGCCGGCCCTCGATGAGGAGCTGCGCCGCGCCATGGGCGTGGCCGCCATCAAGGCCGTGCGCGCGGTGGACTACCGAAACGCCGGCACCATTGAGTTCCTCCTCGACGAGCGCGGGCACTTCTACTTCATGGAGATGAACACGCGCGTGCAGGTGGAGCACCCGGTGACCGAGCAGATCACCGGCACCGACATCATCAAGGAGCAGCTGCGCATCGCCTCCGGCGAGCCGATGAGCTGCGCCGAGCGCGCGCCGTTCGCGCCGTTCGGCCACGCGATGGAGTTCCGCATCAACGCGGAGGATCCCGCGCACGGCTTCCGCCCGTGCCCGGGCACCATCACGCGCTTCGAGCCTCCGGCGGGACCCGGCGTGCGCGTGGAGAGCTACGTGCGCACGGGCTCGCGCATCTCGCCGTACTACGATTCCCTGGTGGCGAAGCTCATCGTGTACGGGCAGGATCGTGAGGAGGCGCTCGCCCGCGGCCGCCGCGCGCTCGACGAGTTCGTGATCGAGGGCATCGCCACCACTATCTCGTTCCATCGCCGCGTGCTGGACAATGCCGTGTTCTGCGCGGGCGACGCGACGACCGACTTCATCGAGACCCAGATGGGAGACGTACTGTGACCGATTTGAACATCGACGGCATGGCGCTCGCGCCCGGCGTCGTCGAAACCATCGTGTCCATCGCCGTGGGCGAGGTGGAGGGCGTGGCCTCGGTGGGCCCCTCCTCCACGAGCAGCCTGCGCGCGGTGTTCGCCAGCAAGCCCGCCACCCAGGGCATCGACATCGCGCTCGACGAGGAGGACAAGCTGCACGTGTCGGTGCGCGTGGACGTGTACTACGGCTACGCGCTGCCCGAGCTCGCCGCCAAGGTGCGCCAGGCCGTCGTGGACGCGGTGGCCAGCCAGGTGGGCATCCCGGTGGGCGCGGTGGACGTGTACATCGACGGCATCCAGTTCGCCCGCTAAGAAACCCGAGGTTGGAAAGACATCCATGGCTGCAAAACGACACGAACGAACGCGCGCCCGACGCGAGGCGCTCCAGGTGCTCTACTCGAGCGAGATAACCGACGAATCGCCTGCGGCCATCGCCGAGGGCGCCAACCGGCTCGCCGAGGACGGGCCGCTGCCGCCCTACGCGCTTGCGCTCGTGCGCGGCGTCGAGGCGCACCGCTGCGCCATCGACGAGCACCTTGCGGCCACGTCTGAGAACTGGTCGCTCATGCGCATGCCCATCGTCGACCGCTCCATCCTGCGCCTGGCCACCTACGAGATGATGTACGTGGACGACGTGCCCACCTCGGTGGCCATCAACGAGGCCGTCGAGCTGGCGAAGGACTTCGGCGGCGAGGACGAGTCTCCGCGGTTCGTGAACGGCGTGCTCGGCCGCATCGCCAAGCGGCTGGAGGAGGGGGCCGAGGCCCCGGCAGCGGCTGCGGCTGCGGCCCCGGTCGCGGCGCCGGCGGGGGAGGCGTCCTGATGGCTTCCGGAACCTATGATACGTTCGAAGCGGTGAAGGGCCGCCTCGACGAGATCGTCGACGCGGTGAACGACGACGGCCTGCCCCTTGACGACGCGCTCGCCCTGTACGAGGAGGCGGTGGCGCTCGGCTTGCGGGCGAGCGACCTGCTCGAGGAGAACATCGAGGCGCAGCGGGCCGCCGACGAGGCGGACGGCGCGCCTGCGGGCGAGGACGCCGAGGGCGATGGGGAAGGCGAGGCAAAACCCGAGGACGCGCAGGAGCGGCGCCCGCAGGCGACGGCCTAGGCACGGAAAGGCACGAGCATGAATGAAAACCGCATCCTCGACATGGTGTCGTCCCCCGCCGACCTCAAGGTGCTCTCCGACGAGGAGCTTTCCATCCTCGCCCGGGAGATCCGCGAGGAGATCGTCACGGTGGCCTCCGAGACGGGCGGCCATGTGGCCTCCTCGCTCGGCGCCGTGGAGATCATCCTGGCCGTGCACAGCATGATGGACTGCCCGCACGACAGGTTCGTGTTCGACGTGGGGCACCAGGCCTACGCGCACAAGCTGCTCACGGGCCGGCTCGACGAGTTCAAGACGCTGCGCACCTACGGCGGCCTCTCCGGCTTCCCGAAGCCCGACGAGAACCCCAGCGACGTGCACCCGTCCGGCCATGCGTCGGACTCGCTCTCGGTGGCGCTCGGCCTGGCCGAGGCCCGCAAGCTGCGCGGCGGCGACGAGAAGATCGTGGCCCTCATCGGCGACGCGGCGCTCTCCGGCGGCATGGCGTTCGAGGCGCTCAACCACATCGGCCAGGCGCAGACGCCGTTCGTCATCATCCTCAACGACAACGAGATGTCCATCTCGCGCAACGTGGGCGCGCTCATGAAGCACCTCGGCTACATGCGCGCCTCCACCCAGTACCGCGAGACGCGCGACTTCGTGCAGGAGAAGATGGAGAAGAGCGGGCCCCTTGGCAGCGCGCTCATGAACTTCGGGCGCAACATGAAGGAGTCGATGAAGCAGTTCGTCATCCCGCGCACGATGATCTTCGAGCAGCTGGGCATCCTGTGCACCGCGCCCATCGACGGCCACGACATCGGACAGCTGCGCGAGACGCTGGCCACCGTGCTCAACACCGACGTGCCCGTGCTCATGCACGTGGTCACGCGCAAGGGCGCCGGCTACGCGCCGGCCGAGCGCGACCCCGAGAAGTTCCACGGCATCGCGCCGTTCGACATCGCCACGGGCGAGGTGAAGAAGAAGCCCGCGTCAGCGCCGTCGTACACGAGCGTGTTCGGCGGGGCGCTCGCGGCCGAGGCGCGCCGCGACGAGCGCATCGTGGCCATCACGGCCGCCATGAGGGGCGGCACCGGGCTCGACGCGTTCTCCGAGGAGTTCCCCGACCGCTTCGTGGACGCCGGCATCGCCGAGGAGCACGCGGTGGGGCTGGCCAGCGGCCTCGCGCTCGGCGGGATGAAGCCGGTCGTGGCCATCTACTCCACGTTCATGCAGCGCGCCATCGACCAGATGATCATCAACAACGCGCTGCCCGACCTGGACGTGGTGTTCGCCATCGACCGCGCCGGCGTGGTGGGCGAGGACGGCCCCACGCACCACGGCATGTTCGATCTGGCCTTCACGCGGATGGTGCCGAACATGCGCGTGCTCGCGCCCTCCGACGAGGCCGAGCTCGTGCACGCGCTGCACACGGCGCTCGCGCTGGGCGGCCCGTTCGCCATCCGCTACCCGCGCGGGGCGGCAGAAGGAGTGCCGCTGCCCGAGGAGCCCTGCGTGCTGGAGGAGGGGCGCGCGCGCGTGGTCCGCGAGGGCGACGACGTGGCCATCCTCGCGTTCGGGCGCATGGTGTCGCGGGCGAAGGGCGCGGCGGAGCTTCTGGCCGCGCGGGGGATCGAGGCGCGCGTGGTGGACATGCGCTGGGCGAAGCCGCTCGATGCGGCCGAGATCGCGCGCGCGGCCGAGACGAAGCTCGTGGCTACCGTGGAAGGCGGCGTGATCGCCGGTGGCGCGGGCGAGGGCGTGCTCGGCGAGATGGCGCGCGCGGGCCTCTTGACGCCGGTGCTCAACCTGGGCATCCCCGACTGCTACGTGCCCCAGGGCAAGACCGACCTGCTCCTGCGCGACCTGGGCCTCGATGCCGAAGGCATCGCCCGCTCCATCGAGGAGCGCCTGGAGAAGTAACCTGCAGGGGGCGTGACAAAGGGACGGGGATATTGTCACGCTTCCAAAAGCCTCACGGAGTCCTAACGCTTCGGAGAGCGTGACAATATCCCCGTCCCTTTGTCACGCCCCCCGGCCAGCGGATTTTACGAAAACTTGATCTTTCCGTTGCCTCGATTTGACAGAGCGCGCCTATCATTGCCCGGAGTGTCTTTTTTCATGACTCGAAGGGGGATGGACCGTGGGATATGAGCTGGCGGCGTTTGTGACGGCTTTCCTCAGCGATCCTGTGCTCGCGATCATCGTCGTGCTGACGCTCGGGGCCACGGTGGTCAACGGCGCCACCGACGCGCCCAACGCCATCGCCACGGTAGTGGGAACGAAGGCCATGAAGCCGGGGCCCGCCATCGCCATGGCTGCGGTGTGTAACTTCATAGGCCTCGCGGGCATCACGATGGTGTCGTCGGCTGTGGCGCTCACCATCTTCAAGATGGTCGATTTCGGCGGCGACAACCATGCCGCGCTTATCGCCCTGGCCGCCGCCATGGTGGCCATCATCGTCTGGGGCGTGGCGGCGTGGTACTTCGGCATCCCCACCTCGCAGAGCCACTCGCTCATCGCCGGCATCACCGGCGCGGCCATCGCGCTGCAGGGAGGCCTGGCCGGCGTCAACGGCGACGAGTGGGTGAAGGTCATCTACGGCCTGGTTATCTCCACGTTCCTGGGCTTCGGCACGGGGTGGCTGTTCACGCGCCTCATAAAGAAGGTGTGCTTGCATCTGCACCGCGGGCGCGCCAACACGTTCTTCAAGTGGGCGCAGATCGTCTCGGGCGCGGGCGTGGCGGTGCTGCACGGCGCGCAGGACGGGCAGAAGTTCCTGTCGCTGTGCATGCTGGGCATCATGATAGCCATGTCGGGCACGGTGGACGCCGACGTGACGTTCCCGTTCTGGCTGATCGTCCTCGTGTCGGCCGTCATGGCGCTCGGCACGGCGGTGGGCGGCAAGAAGATCATCAAGTCTGTGGGCATGAACATGGTGAAGATGGAGCAGTACCAGGGATTCGCCGCGTGCCTGTCGGCGTGCTTCTGCATCGGCCTGGCCACGTTCACCGGCATGCCGGTGTCCACGACGCACACCAAGACCACCGCCATCATGGGCGTCGGCGCTGAGAAGAGCCTGCGCAACGTGAAATGGGGCCTCGCCGGCCGCATGGTGGGCACCTGGGTGCTGACGTTCCCCGGCTGCGGCCTTCTGGCCTTCGCCTTCACCCACCTGTTCCTGATGCTGTTCTAGGAACGCCCCAAAGGGCGGGCTCCTTCGGGGCGTTCCGGGCGGTTGCTAGTCCTCTTCCACGACCTCGGCGTCGGGGGCGTTCTTCTTCACGCTTTCGATGCCGCCTTTGCAGGACTCCTTCGACTGGTACGTCTCGGACGTGGCGATGATCTCGCCGTTGCCGGCCTTCAGCACGAAGTGGTATCCCGCGTCGGTCTTCCTGATGACGAACTTGCCCATGCGGCTCCCTTTCTCTCGGTGGATAGCGCGATCATACACCGGCCTTGCGGCATCGTCTCCCCATCGTCTGCGCTTGAACCAAGAGTTGAAGCGCAGACTCAGCGCCCGGCGCGCGCCTCGGTCACCAGGGCGTCGGTCTCGCGGGCGATGCGCATCTCCTCGTCGGTGGTCACGACGCATATCTTGATGGGGGAGTCGTCGATGGACACGATGCGGTTCGTGCCGATAGCGCCCACCACCTGGTTCTTCTCCTTGTCCAGGATCATCCCCATGTGCGCGAGCCCGCTGAAGATGCGCTCGCGCAGCTCCGCCGAGTTCTCGCCGATGCCGGCCGTCATCACCACGGCGTCGGTGCGGGTCATGGCGGCGTAGAGCGAGCCGATGGCCTTCTGGATGGTGTAGGTGTACATCTGGATGGCCAGCTCGGCGTCCGCGTTGCCCGCGTCGGCCGCCTCCAGCACCTCGCGCATGTCGCCGGACACGCCCGAGACGCCCAAGATGCCAGAATCCTTGTTGAGGATGCGGTCCATCTCGTCGAAGCTTATGCCGTCGCGGCGCATGATATAGGTGACGATGGCGGGGTCGATCGAGCCGCTGCGCGTGCCCATCATCAGGCCCTCGAGCGGCGTGAACCCCATGGTGGTGTCGATGGACTCGCCGCCGCTCACCGCGGCCAGGCTGCCCCCGCTTCCCAGATGGCACGTGATGACGCCCAGGTCGCGCAGGGGCCGCCCCAGCAGGTTGGCGGCCTGCTGCGCAGCGTAGCGATGCGAGGTGCCGTGCGCGCCGTAGCGGCGGATGCGGTAGTCGTCGTAGTAGCGCTTCGGCAGCGGGTAGCGATAGGCCTTCGGCGGCATGGTCTGGTGAAACGCCGTGTCGAACACGGCCACCTGCGGGATCTCGGGCAGGCGGGTCCGCAGAAGCTCGATGCAGGCGTCGGCGGGCGGGTTGTGCAGAGGCGCCAGCGTCTCGCAGCGTTTGATCTTGTCGAAGGCGTCGTCATCGATGATGGTGGCCTCGGAGAAGTACTCGCCGCCCGACACGATGCGGTTGCCCACGGCCTCGATCTCGGCGAGCGAGCGGATGGGGGAGGCGGTCTGCTGCGCGAGCGCGTCGAGGAGCTTCGCCAGGCAGCCGGCCACGTCGAGGCCGGCGATGTCCACGGCGCGCTTCTCGGCGTCCGGCGGGAACGACACGCGCATGGCCGCGCCCTCCTGGCCGATCTTCTCGGCCAGCGCCTTCATGAGGCAGATCTTGCCGTCGGTTTGGATGAGCTGGCTTTTCAGGGTGGAGCTTCCGGCGTTCACCACGAGCACGATCATAGGGGATCCTCTCCTTTCGGCGGCTCGGCGCGTCAATCCGGCCGGCCTGCGACGTTCTTCCGCTCGCAGAGGTCGGCGAACCCCTGCCACTGCCCTTCCGCCAGGTGCGCGGCCCGCCCCGCCTTCTCCCTCGTTTGCGTTCTCGTCCATGGTACTCCAAAACCTTGCGCCGCGTCGGACGGGCGCGAGGCGGCGCGGTTGGTGCTGCTCGACGCGCATGCAGGCGGCCGACCGCGTCTCCCTGCACGCGAATCGTGTCGAGAGGGCTCGATTCGCGTGCATCCCCCTTTGGCGCTCCCCCAGGCTCTCTGTTAAACCACCATTGACATATGCCTGGTCAGGCTGTCATCCTGAGCGGAGCGCGCAGCGCGGAGTCGAAGGATCCCGTGCGGTGCCAACTGGGGGTATTCCGGCTGACGCCGCGCGGGATCCTTCGACTCGCTTCGCTCGCTCAGGATGACAACACGCATATTGACCTGCGAAATGTCAATGGTGGTTTAACATAGAGGCCCCAGGCGCATGGACAAAAACGGAGGCTATGGTAACGGAAAGGGCCTTCAACGCCGTTCCCGCTGCGAGGCGGCTCGCATATCCCCAGTTCGCGCTATGCCGAGCTCTCTTGTGCGGAAGCGTGCGTTACCACGGTCTTCATTTTTGTCCATGATCATATTGGTCATTGTTGCGAACGACGACCTTCTTCTCCATGATGTAGTCGTCCATGATGAAGCCGTCGCCGATGTCGGTCTCCACGGCGTCTATGGTTTGAAAGCCCTTGCCCCGGTAAGCTCGTATGGCCAGGTCGTTGTGCTTGTTCACCGTGAGGTACATCGCCGAGAGGCCGCGCTCGCGGCACAGGTCCTCGTAGAACGCGATCGTCTGCGAGGCGAAGCCGCGCCCGCGCTCCTCGGCGCGCAGGTAGATCTTCGAGATGAAGAAGCGGTTCGTCTCGGCTTCGACGCGCCCGCCCGTGTAGCCTGCGAGGCGCTCGTCCTCCTCGTCGCGCAAGAACCAGTACTCGTAGCCGTGCTCGGCCATGTCGCGCTCGATGGCGGGCAGGCTTTGGAAGCGCTCGACCATGTAGTCGGTCTGCGCCTTGCCGATCAGCGCCGGCCAGTACTCGTGCCAGATCTCGTCGGCCAGCGCGGCGAGGCGCGCGCGGTCGTCGGCGGTCTCGACGGAGATGAATGCGATGCCCATGGCAAAAAACCCTTCCTTCTCGTGTGTTTCCTTATTGTAACGCTCGCGCTTCCTGCTTGTTACAAGCTGTTTCCCAGCGTGTAAACTCCTTCGAATCAGGCGTCGCGCCTGGTGAAAGCCTGCCATTATCGAATACGTCACAGAGTGCTCCAACAAAACGAGAGAAGGAGGTAGGCACATGTTTGACGCAGGTTCGACGGGCTTCATGATTATATGCGCGATGCTCGTCCTTCTGATGACGCCAGGTCTGGCGTTCTTCTACGGAGGGCTCAGCCGCCGCAAGAACGTGGTGAACACCATGATCATGTCGTTCGCGGTGCTGGGCATCGTAGGCATCACGTGGGTCGTCTGCGGATGGTCGTTCGCATACGGCGGCGACGGGTCCATTCCGTTCTTCGGAGGCTTCGACCAGATTGGACTCCAAGGGCTCGTGGCCAACATCACGAGCGAGGCTCCCGAAGCGCTGAGCCACGACACGTACCCCGCGATGGCCGATGTGGTGTTCCAGCTGGCGTTCTGCATGATCACCACGGCTATCATCACGGGCGCGGTGGCTGGGCGCGTCAAGTTCGGCGCCGTGTGCGCGTTCGTGGCCATCTGGACCATCGTGGTGTACCCGCCGCTGGCCCACATGGTGTGGGGCGGCGAGGGCAGCCTGGTGGGCGACATGATCGGTGCGCTCGACTTCGCCGGTGGCGACGTGGTGCACATCTCGTCCGGCCTCACGGGCCTCATCCTGTGCCTCATCGCGGGCAAGCGCAAGGGCTTCGGCATGATGAGCTACCGTCCGCACAACGTGCCGTTCGTGGCGCTGGGCGCGACGCTTCTGTGGTTCGGCTGGTTCGGCTTCAACGCGGGCTCCGAGTTCGCGGCTGACGGCGTGGCGGCGCTCGCCCTCACGAACACCGTGGTGGCCTCGGGCGCGGCGCTGGTGTGCTGGATGATCATCGAGCGCGCGAAGGTGGGCAAGCCCACGCTGGTGGGCGCCTGCTCCGGTTTGGTGGCGGGCCTCGTGGTCATCACCCCGGCCGCCGGCTTCGTGGAGCCGTGGGCTGCGGTGGTCATGGGCTTCATCGTGTCGCCCATCTGCTACTTCGCCATCTCGTTCCTCAAGAAGAAGCTCGGTTACGACGACGCTCTGGACGCCTTCGGCGTCCACGCGGTCGGCGGCGTGACGGGCGGCATCCTGACCGGCCTGTTCTGCGTGCCGGAGCTCTCCTGGACCGACTTCGGCGGCCTATTCTACACCGGCGACCCCACGCTTCTGGGCGCGCAGGTGCTCGGCATCCTGGTGACGATCGTGTTCGTGGGCGTGCTGGACGTGATCATCGGCTTCATCATCAAGCTGGTGTTCAAGGGCAGCCTGCGCGTGAGCGAGGCCGACGAGGCGCAGGGCCTCGACGTGGCCGCCCACGGCGAGAGCGCGTATCCGGCCTACGTGGGCCTGGACTAACCCCGAGCAGCTGAAAGGAGTGAGACTATGAAGAAGATCACCGCCATCGTGCGGCCGGAGAAGCTGGAACCGCTGAAAGAAGCGCTCTTCGCCGCGAAGGTGAACGGCATGACCATCAGCCAGGTGCAGGGTTGCGGCAGCCAGCACGGCTGGAAGGAGTACTACCGCGGCACCGAGGTCATGCTCAACATGATCCCCAAGGTGAAGTTCGAGCTGGTGGTGGACGACGCGCAGGTTCAGCCGCTGGTCGACCTCATCCGCGCCACGGCCCGCACGGGCGAAGTGGGCGACGGCAAGATATTCATCTTCCCGGTCGACGAGGTGGTGCGCATCCGCACCGGCGAGACGGGGGATACCGCCGTGTAGCCCTCGGCTGCACGCAAACTCGGAGCGAGGGGCCGTCCGGACGCCGGGCGGCCCCTCCGCTTGCTCACTGCGCTAGTTCACAAAATGTGGTTTCTCTTCCGCGTTTGACGAGGTCGAAGAAGCGAGGCGTGGCCTCGAAGACGAACGCGCGTCCTTGCTTGAATTGCGAGAGAAAACCCATGTCGGTCAGATCGACAAGATCTTGCCGCGCGGTCGCATAGGCTACTTTGTACAAATCCATGCAGTTGGATATCGTGTGGCGGCAATGGGGGTTCCTTGCAGAAAACAGCAAGATGTCGCGTTGCCGTGCATTCAGGTAACGCTCGTTTTCCAGCGCGGACCGGATGCTCATGTCCTCTCGATGGATGGTGAGAAGCCGCTTCTCCAGGTATCCGAGTTCTTTGAGCATAAGCTGGAGTTCGGTGGCGAAGTGGCTCGTGGCGTCGAAGCCTTCGCCGCAATCGGGGAAGGGCTCGAGGTAGCCCCATGAGATATCAGGATCGTTGAGCATGCCCTGTTCCCAGAGCTCGGATGTTCGGGAGAACGAGACCCAGCCGAGGAGCGGGAGCCCTTCTTTGGCATACAGGATGTTGCGAACAGCGAGCTCAAGGATCGCGTTTGCCGTTGGGAAGGGGAAGAATTCCCAGAACACGCCGCTGATGAGCATGGAGCGAAAAATCGGATGTATGCTTTCGGCGCATCCCTTCCCTTGCGCGATATCGAGGATAGCATCGAGTGCGCGATCGGGATCGTCGAGCTGGGACGGTTTCCTGCTCTGTATTCTTGAACGTCCTTTGGGAACCGCTTCGCCGAAATGGACCCCGTTCATAAGCGCATCGTAGAGGTCTTCGAGCAATCGGAAAGTGAAAGGGCGTTTCCGGTATCGATCGATATGGAGCATAAGATGTGAAAAGTTGCGCGCGAGCTTGTCTTCCGGCGAGCGAGGCTCTCGCGATTCAGTCCAAAGAGAGCGGACGTCGTGTGCGCGAGCCGCAATGCCATCGCGCCGTGCAAGCGAAAGATACTCGTCCAAGAGAAGGAGTATGCGCGACCTGCTGCTCACGCATTCGCTCAAGTAGGAATCAAGGGTCGAGCCCTTTTTGCCGAGTGCAACCAAATCGGTGAGGCGCTCGTGCATGTCCTCCGTCACGAAGAACCAGTTGTACGGCTCACTGATGCCCGCGATGTAGTTGTCGAATGGCAGCGGCAGCGAAAGTCCCCTGCGTAGGGCGGTGACGACGGCATACGCCTCTTCGATGGTGCATCCTTCAGGAGGCTTCTCTTGTGAGAACGCCTGCCAGGTCATGGCCCGTTCGCAACTTCCGCGCCATAGTTTCGAGAATCTTTCGTCGTGAATGAATTCAAGCACGCCTTCTACGCGAGCGCCCATGACCGCCCCTCCCGCCGTCATGTTGACGAGCGCTTTTCACAATGCGCAGCGTATCGAAACACGATACATCGGCCGCGCACGCCGCGCTCGTTTAAGAGGATCCCTTCCTACGAGGGATTTTACCTCACCCCAACTATCAATTGCCGTGATTTAACTCTTGCAAACTGCGATATTGACAAAGGGCTCTGTGCTTCGTATTTTGTGCCGCGGGGCCCCTGAACTGCGCAGTTACGCGACATTAACATCAGGAGGGATGAGTTATGGAAAACTATACGAGACGAAGCTTCCTCAAGGGCATCGCGGTTGCGGGAACCTCGATGGCGGCTTTGACTGCGTTCGGCTGCTCTTCGCAAGAGACATCCGAGGTATCGCAGGCGGCTGCGAACCAAGGCGTGTTCCTTCCCGAGAAGTGGGACGAGGAGCACGATGTCGTCATCGTGGGAGCAGGGGGCGCCGGATGCGCCGCAGCCTACGGGGCGGCGAAAGAGGGGGCCGATGTGCTCGTCATCGATAGCCAAGGGAGCAACAATTTCACTTCGACCGCCATTTGCGGCGGCTACACGTATTTCGTATGCAGCGGGCTGCAAGAAGAACAAGGGATCGAGGACTCTATCGACCTGTTCGTGAAAGACACGATGGCATACGGCGAGAGTTGCAAGGAGGATGTGTTGCGCGTTTTCGCCGAGAGGAGTCCCGACTACTATCGCCTCGTTACCGACGAGCTTGGCCTCGCATGGACAGGTACTGTGAACCTTTCCCCGGGCTGCAGCGTTCCCCGCACGCTTATCTGCGACCCGGCTCAGCATCAGCAGCTCATCTTCAAAGCGGCCCAGGATGCGGGCGCGGCATTCATGTTCGACACGACGGGTTCCCGGCTGTTCGTCGATGGAGCCGGCGTGGTCGTGGGCGTGCTGGCCGGTGATTCGAAAGGGGGAGAGCTCGCTCTCCGGGCGAAGAAGGCGGTTGTCCTCGCCACCGGCGGTGTAACTCAGTCCCCCGAGTTCCTTGAGGAGTGCATGCCGGGAGCAAGCGCGATTCCCGCGCATTCGTGTGCTGGTCATACGGCCCTCATGCACGATGCGGCTATGCAGGTGGGATGCCAGCTGTACGGCCGTCCCTGGATTTACGCCACCGAGGCGAAGTATCCCGGGTACACGTCAATGGCCCAATACGCCGAGCTTTATATCTACGGTGCCGTCGAGGTAAACGTCGAGGGAGAGCGCTACATCGATGAGTCGTTGTACTGGTGCAACGAGCGCACGCGTGCCTTGCTCTCTCAGCCCACCGACCCCGTGGATGGGATATGCAGCTGGGAAATCATCGATCAGACGGCTTATGATGCCGCCGTTGAGGCAGGCCCTCCTATCGGGCTCCAAGATTCCACTATCGAGCTTCTCGTTTCAGCCGACACCTTCGAAGAGCTTGGCGAGAAGATAGGAGCTCCCGCTCTCGCAGCGACGATGGCCCGTTACAACGAGGATATTGCGAGAACCGGCAAGGATGAGCTGTTCGGTCGCGAGACGGTATTGGGCGTCGGCACCGACCCGGTCCGGCCGCTCGATGCTCCTCCGTTCTATGCGTTCAAGAACGCTCCGCACTTCGATTACGATCCCGCTACTTCGTTCTATGTCGATACCGAGTGCCGTGCGCTCAACTCGTTCGACGAACCTGTTGAGGGCCTGTACATGGTGGGCGAGATCATGTTGCGTACTGTGGTCGGGAACCACTATCAGTATGGGTTGGCAACGGGTGCGGGCGGAACCTTGGGTCTGTACTGCGGTCAGCTTGTCGCCGGGCTGGAGAGCAGAGAATAAGCTTTCAGCACCCCGACTCCGCGCACGCTCATGAATTTTACGGTTGGGAGCTGATAGGTACGCGTTTCTGGCTTGGCGCGATTTTAAAAAGGGCGATGTTGTCGTGAGAGTCGAAGGATCCCGATATGATGCCAACTGGAGATATCCGGGTTGTCGTCGTCAGGGATCCTTTGGCTTGCTCGTATGATCATGCGGCCTGAGGTATGCCGTCGAGATCCGCTTGCTTCCCGTGGCTGAGTTGTGGACGTTCGCCGCAGATGCGGGGCCGGTGGCCGCAACGCTCGCTTATTCGCCGTTAATGAGATATAATCCTATTTAATTTATTATACGGTTAGCAATACGAGCGACAGGAATCATCATGGCTACGGCGACTGCGGACAAGCACGACCGCGCGGCGACGCGCAACACCATCCAGAGGGCCCTCGTGCTGGAGGCGGTGCGGTCGCTGCACAACCATCCCACCTCGGCCGACGTGTACGAGGTGGTGCGCGAGAAGCACCCGAACATCTCGCGGGCCACGGTGTACCGCAATCTCGGCGTGCTGGCCAGCCGCGGCGAGGTGCTGCGCGTGGAGGTGCCCAACGGCGCCGACCGCTACGACTTCCTCAACAAGCCGCACTACCACGCGAAGTGCCGGGTGTGCGGCGGCGTGTTCGACATCGACATGCCCTATCAGGACGATATCCTCGCGAAGGTGTCCGACGCGCACGGGTTCGCCATCGAGGAGCACGAGATCATCTTCAACGGCGTCTGCGCCGACTGCGCCGCCCGCTCGTAGCCCACTCCAGTTGTCATCCTGAGCGAGCGCAGCGAGTCGAAGGATCTTCAGCCACGGATGGCTATCGTTATTGAAGATCCTTCGACTCGCTGCGCTCGCTCAGGATGACAAGGGGAGGGGCTTCGCTCGCTCAGGATGACAGGGGGCATTCGGGGCCGGGCGCGATTCCCTTGGGTGCATTTCTCCTCCGGAAAGGATATCATTAGGGGACTATCGGGTCTTGCGTTCCCGTGCGCTCACGGGGCTGGAGGCGGCGTTTATGCTCGAATACCTGGATAACCTATCCGAGATCGTATACGTTGCCGACCTCGAGACGCACGAGTTGCTCTACCTCAACGAGGCCGGCAAGCGCCACTACGGCGTCGACGACGTGCGGGGCCGGAAATGCTACGAGGCGCTCCAGGGGGAGGAGGCGCCCTGCCCCTATTGCACCAATGAAAGGCTCTCGTTCGACGAGCCGTACACCTGGGAGTACGCGAGCCCTTCCTCGAAGCGCCGCTATCTGGTGAAAGACCTGATCATCGATTGGCACGGGCGTCCGGCGCGCCTTGAGGTGGCGCTCGATTCCGTGCCCACCGACGTGCGGGGCGATGCGCTGGAAAACGCGCTGCAGGCGGAGGGCTCGGCGCTGCGCTGCGTGCGCGAGCTGTACCGCGCCCGCGATGCGCAGGACGCCGCGACCCTCCTGCTCGATCAGGTGGGAGCGTTCATGGAGGCCGACCGTGCCTTCTTGTACGACTCCTCGGCGGAAGACTGCGTGGTGCGCGAATGGACCGCCCCGGGCAAGGAGCCGCTCTACGGCGGGCTCGACGAAGAGGTCCTCCAAGAGCTGCTGCAGCGCTGGACGCGCCACTTCGCCGACAGCGAGGGCGTGGTGGTGAGCGACGTGCGGACGCTGCGCGGGCGCCACCCGGATGCATACGCCGATTTCGTGCGGCGCGGCGTGCGCAGCGTCGCCGTGGCCCCGCTCGAGCACGAGGGCGGCGTCGTGGGCTTCCTCGGCGTGGAGAACGCGCCGACGGCGAAGCTGCGCAGCGCCGCCTCCCTGCTCAACACGCTGGGCTACTTCTTCCTCATGACCGAGCAGCGCATCGCCACCGAGCGCAAGCTCACGCGCCTGAGCTTCCACGACTCGCTCACCGGCCTGTGCAACCGCAATCGCTACATGGCCGATGTCGAGCGCCTCGAGAAGCAGGGCGGCGCCCCCTCGCTCGGCGCGGTGTTCCTGGATCTCAACGACCTCAAGGACGTCAACGACCTGTACGGCCACGACTGCGGCGACGAGCTTCTGCGTGAGAGCGCCGGGGCCATGAAGCGCGCGCTCGTCGGCTTCGACGTGTACCGCATCGGCGGCGACGAGTTCGTGGCGCTTGCCCCCGGCATGTCGCGCGAGCGCTTCGACGAGCTGGTGGGACGGTTGGAGGAGGCCCTCGGCGGAGAGGACGGCCGCTGGCAGCGCCACGTGTCGCTCGGCGCGCAGTGGGCCCCCGAATGCGCCGACGTGAACGCGCTTCTGCAGGCCGCCGACGCGCAGATGTACGAGCAGAAACGCTCGTTCCATCGCGAGAAGGCGTTCGCCGGCCTTACCCCGGCCGAGCCCGACGTCTCGCGCAGCTCCGGGCCCATCGCCCTGGATTCGGGCTCGCTTCTACGCGAGTACAACATGCTCATGAGCGCTTTGCGCGTGAGCGTGAGCAAGCACCTCATGACCGAGCGGTTCGAGGTGGTGTGGGCCAACGACTTCTACTACCAGCTGACGGGCTACACGCGCCAGGAGTACGAGGGGCTGTTCAACAACAACGTGGCCGACTACTTCGCCGACTACCCCGACGAGTTCTCCGATCTCGCCCGCATAGTCATGGAGGCCGTGGCGGCGGGCGAGCCCGGCTACGAGTGTTTGCTGCACATGCCGGTGAAGGGCGGCAACCGCATGTGGATCCGCGTGGTGGGGCTGTTCACCAACGAGCAGGTGGACGGCATCCCGGTGATCTATGCGACGTTCACCGGCGTGGACGACGTCGTGCAGATGCAGCGGGAGCGCTCCATGACCTTCGAGAACCTGCCGGGCTTCGTCGCGCGCTACCGCGTGACTCCGGGCGGCATCAAGCTCATGTGGGGCAACCACCGGTTCGAGGAGTTCTTCGGCACCATCGGCGAGGATGTCACCCAGCGGCTGTTCGAAGAGAACCTGGCCTACAACGCGGAGGCCATCGGCGCGCGCTACGAGGCGTTCCGCCAGGGCCTGCCCGCAACGTTCGAGGTGGAGGCCAAGAGCTGCACGGGCCGCAAGGCGTTCTTCACGGTGGTGGCCGAATGCATCGACTGGAAGGACGGCGATCCGGTCTACCTCGTGCTGTACCTGGACACTACCGAGGTGGTCGAACAGCGCCACCGCGCGGAGGTGGCCAACGAGCGTCTGCGCACCCTCGCGTTCGTGGACCCGGTGACGGGCGGGCGCAACCGCACGAGCTTCGACATGGACGCGACCGCCGCCGTGCAGGCCGCGCCGCCCGGCGCCTTCGCCCTCGTGGCCGTGGACATCGAGAAGTTCAAGGTGATCAACGACCAGTTCGGCCTCGAGCAGGGAGACGCGGTGCTGGGGCTCGTGAACGAGTGCTTCGCCAGCCACCTGGGGAAAGGCGAGCTTGTTGGGCGCATCTCGGCAGACGTGTTCAACCTGCTTATGCGCAACGACGAGCCCCGTGCGCTCGCGAGCCGCATCGAGCGCATGGCGGTGGACGCGAACAAGCGCCTCGCCATCGACGGCGTGCCCACCTACGTGCTCACCTTCACGGCCGGCGTGTATGCGGTGGACGATCCGGCGCTTCCCATGATGCGCATCCAGGACCGCGCCAACGTGGCCCGCAAGAAGAAGGACGGCTCGTCGCGCGGCGAGCGGCTGTGCGTCTGCCGCTTCTACAGCAACGAGGACCGCGTGCGGCTGTCCACGGAGAAGGACATCGAGAACCGCATGCGCGACGCGCTGGCCGCCGGCGAGTTCGAGGTGCACCTGCAGCCGAAGCTCGACGTGCGCGCGAACGCGGTGGCGGGCGCCGAGGCGCTCGTGCGCTGGAGGGACCCCGTGCGCGGCCTCGTCATGCCGGGCGACTTCATCCCGCTGTTCGAGCGCAACGGGTTCGTGGTCGAGCTCGACCTGCACATATTCGAGCAGGTGTGCGCTCTTCTGCGCGCGTGGATCCGCGCGGGCGAGCGCCCCGTGCCGGTGTCGGTGAACCTGTCGCGCAGGCACTTGACCGACCTGCGCTTCCTCGAGGCCTTCGAGCGCATCCGCGCGCGCTTCGACGTGCCGGCCTCGCTGCTGGAGTTCGAGATCACCGAGACGCTCGTGTTCGAGGACCCCGAGCTGCTCTCGAGCGTCATCGACGCCATCCACCGCGCGGGGTACCGCTGCTCCATGGACGACTTCGGCAGCGGCTACTCGTCGCTCAACGTGCTGAAGAACCTCGAGGTGGACGTGCTCAAGCTGGACCGCGCGTTCTTCGGCGACCCCAACTGCGACGAGGCGCGCGGGGCGGCCATCATCGACGCCGTCATCGCGATGGCGCGCCAGCTGGGCATGGACACGGTGGCCGAGGGCGTGGAAACCGAGGCGCAGCTGGGCTTTTTGGCGAAGGCGGGCTGCGACTACATCCAGGGCTACCTGTTCTCGCGGCCGGTGGACGCGGCGGCGTTCGAGCGCCTCGTGTTCGGGGCCGAGGTGCCGGGCGGCGCGCGCGAGCTGGGCTGCGTGGGCGGCGCGTGCCGGCTGGACCGCAAGCAGGCGGGCTCGGCGGGGCGCGGGGGCGAGAGCGGTTGAGAATATCGTGTCGCTCGCAAAAATAGATGCGCGGCCTCAAACGAGCCGTGGTATACTAATGCGGCTTATCGGGAATAGGCCCGTAAGCGAGGAAACTGTAGGCCCCCGAGACATGTTTTTGTTGCACAGCTGAGCGAGCAAGCTTTTGCAGAGCGAACATGGTGTAAGCATCAATCATGACGAAGGGTCCCCGAGAAAGTTTGAAAGGGGTCCGTTTTGACCGACATCAAGAACACGTCCGTCATCGACTTCGAGGACATCTCCGATGCGGAAATGAACGCGATGATCGACGGCACGCTGACCGAGTTCGACGAGGGCGACCTGGTCGACGGCACGGTCGTCAAGATCGAGCACGACGAGGTGCTCGTGGACATCGGGTTCAAGAGCGAGGGCGTCATCCCGTCGCGCGAGCTGTCCATCCGCAAGGACGCCGACCCGTCCGACATCGTGGAGCTGGGCGAGAAGATCGAAGCCCTCGTGCTCCAGAAGGAGGACAAGGACGGCCGCCTGATCCTCTCCAAGAAGCGCGCCGAGTACGAGCGTGCCTGGATCCGCGTCGAAGAGAAGTTCAAGGCCGGCGAAGTGGTCACGGGCGAGGTCATCGAAGTGGTCAAGGGCGGCCTCATCCTGGACATCGGCCTGCGCGGCTTCCTGCCGGCGTCGCTGGTCGACCTCCGTCGCGTCAAGGATCTCGACATGTACCTGGGCACCGAGATCGAGGCCCGCGTCATCGAGATGGACCGCAACCGCAACAACGTCGTGCTGTCCCGCCGCGTGCTGCTTGAGGAGGGCCGCAAGAACGAGCGCGCCGAGATCCTCGCGAAGCTCACGAAGGGCATGCGCCTCAAGGGCACCGTCTCCTCGATCGTCGACTTCGGCGCGTTCGTCGACCTCGGCGGCATCGACGGCCTGGTGCACATCTCCGAGCTGTCCTGGAACCACGTCAACCATCCCTCCGAGGTCGTCAAGGTGGGCGACGAGGTCGAGGTGGAGGTCCTGGACGTCGATCTGCAGCGCGAGCGCATCTCGCTCGGCCTCAAGCAGACGACGGAGGATCCGTGGATCAAGCTCGTCGAGAGCTATCCGGTGGGCACCATCGTCGACGGCAAGGTGACCAAGATCGTGCCGTTTGGCGCGTTCATCGAGCTCGGCCAGTCCATCGAGGGCCTCGTGCACATCTCCGAGATGGCTATGAAGCACATCGACACCCCCGCGCAGGTCGTGAAGGCCGGCGACGAGGTGAAGGTGAAGGTCATGGAGATCAACCCCGAGCGCCGTCGTATCTCCCTGTCCATGAAGGCCGCCGCGGCTGACCTGGGCTTCGAGATCGAGGTCGACGAGACCATCCAGGCCGAGGAGAAGCCGGCCAAGAAGAAGGCCGAGAAGAAGGAAGAGGCTGCTCCGGTCGCCGAGGAGCCCGCCGCCGAGTAACGGCGACGCCCTCAAGCTGAACCTATGAAGAGGGGCCGGTCATCGCGACCGGCCCCTCTTTTGCTTTTTGTCATCCCGAGCGGAGCGCGGTGGGACCCCCTCTGTCATCCTGAGCGGAGCGACCGAAGGGAGCGGAGTCGAAGGATCCCCCGCGGCGCCAGCAGTAAGCGTCACTGCTGGCGCCGCGGGGGATCCTTCGACTTGCTTCGCTCGCTCAGGATGACAAGATGAGAGGGCCTTGCTCCGCTCAGGATGACAACAGGCGGCGTCATATCGCCTGCGGCACCCGTTCGATGAGCGCCTTCGCGGCCTCTTGGGCGCTTTCGACGGCCAGTTCGGCGGGGGACTTGAGGCGTGCGGCCTCGTCGTCCTCCTCGTGCGAGGGCAGGTAGGGCGCCACCGCTTCGTGGACGAGGTCGATGTAGGCCTGCGCGCCCTCCTCGGTGAGGTGCGTGCCGTCGCCGTCGAAGTAGGCGTCCTGTCCGGCGCTCGCGTCGTGCCAATCGATCACGCTCGCGTTGCCGTAACGCTCGGCGGCGCGCGCCAGGGCGTCGTTCGTCTCGCCCACCCACGGCTGCGGGCTGCGCGTGTTCACGAAGAACACCTGCTTGTCGGTTCCGACGGCGGCCATCAGCTCGTCGATCTCCTCGTCGTTCGCGGGCCCGTTCGTGCCCAGCGCGAACACGACGGCGCCGCCGACGATGGCCTGCTCCGCGTACGGCTGGTACACCTCCGCGCCCGCATAGATCTGGCGGTTCACGGCGGCGTCGATGGCGCCGTAGGGGAACGCCTCCTCGAAGTAGGGGATGGCGCGCACCGAGACGGAGTCGCCGATCATGAGCACATCGAGCACGGGCTGCACGGCCGGCGCCTCGCCGTCGGCCGGGGTTTCGGGCGGCACCTCGGGGATGCCGGCGACGTGCGCCTCCTCGTCTTTGAGCAGGTCGCCGCCCTCAAGCGCCGAGGTGGGCGGCACGAAGACGAGCCCGCCCACGGCCACAGCGACCACGACGGCGCCCGCGCAGACGGGGACGGCGCGCTTCCCCAGCCAGGCGGGAACGTCCACCTCGCGCGCGCGGACGCGCTTGGCGAACGCGCCGATGGCCCCCTTGCGGATGGGGTCCTCCACGAAGCGGTACGAGAAGGCGGCGCACGCGAACACGACCGCCAGCTGCACGAGGTAGAGCCACCAGGGCGTCTCGCCGGTGAACGTGCGCGGGTTCATGAGCAGAAGCAGCGGGTAGTGCCACAGGTAGATGCCGTACGAGCGCAGGCCCACCCACACGAGCGGCTTCGCGCCGGCAGCGCGCCCGAGCAGGCTGGCGGGGTGCACCATGACGGCGATGAGCACCGCGGTGAGTACCGAGGCCAGCAGCGTGCCGCCGTAGTACCAGAACGGCGAGAACCCGTCCACGAGCACGGCCATGGCAACCAGGCCCGCGAACGCGGCGATGCCGACGCCGTCGAAGGCCGCCCGCACGTTCTTCGTCAGGTGCACGGAGCTTTTCGCGCCCAGCAGGTGCGAGGGCCAGACGAACGCGAGCCATGCGCCGATGAGCAGCGAGAACGCGCGCGTGTCCGTGCCGTAGTACACGCGGCTCGGGTCGGCGGCGGGATCGAAGAGCAGCGCCATCTCGGCGGCCGAGAGCAGCGCCAGCGCCAGGGTGGCGTTGCGCATCGTCGTGCGCTTGGCGCCGAGCTTGTGCGCGAGGAAGAGCACGACCGGCCACACGAGGTAGAACTGCTCCTCGATGGCGAGCGACCAGAAGTGCGTGAGCGGCGAGGGCGCGCCGAGCGCCTCGAAGTACGACACGTCGTGGAAGATGTACCACCAGTTGGTCACCCAGAGAAGCGCGGCCCACATGTCGTCGCGCAGCTTGGTGAGCAGGCTGTGGTCGAGGAGGGTGCAGAGCGCCGCCGTGCACAGGATGACCAGCACGATGGCGGGGAACAGGCGCCGCACGCGGCGCAGCCAGAAACGCGGCAGGTCGATCTTCCCCGTGTCGTCCCATTCGATGAGAAGCAGGCTGGTGATGAGGTAGCCCGACAGCACGAAGAACACCGTGACGCCCAGAAGGCCGCCCGGCGCCCATGCGAGGCCCATGTGGTAGGCGATGACCGCGAGGACGGCGAACGCGCGCAGGCCGTCGAGCGCGGGGATGTAGCGTGATTTCTTCGTGCCCGGCACAGAGCCTCCTCCCGTTCTCCTCCCGTCCCGAAGCGCAAGGCCACAGTATAGCGCTCTCCGCTTCGTCCGCACCTCTTTATGGTACGGCGAGGCGCTTCAACGGAGGATTTTCACGAACGGTTGAACGCGGGAAGCGGTGTCGCTGCGAGGGGCGGGGGTTGGACCGACCCGCGTGCTTCGGTTTTGGTGTAGGCATCGATTGCACAGGCTCCTCTCGGCCGAAGAAGGGGCGCGAAGCCCTATAATCACTCACGAAAGAGACGTGGGTCGAGCGAAGGAGAGCGGGCATGACGACGGCAGGGCGCATCGCGCTGGGGATGAGCGGGGGGGTGGACAGCGCGGTTTCGGCGGCGCTGCTTCTGCGCGCGGGCTTCCAGGTGGTGGGCGTGACGTGCCGCTTCCATGACGACGCGGCCTCCGACGCGGCCGTGGCCGATGCGGCGGCGGTGTGCGCGCGGCTGGGGATTGAGCACGTGGAGCATGCGTGCACGGGGCTGTTCGAGCGCTGCGTGGTGGAGCCGTTCGCGCGCGCCTACGCCGAGGGACTCACGCCGAGCCCGTGCGTGGGCTGCAACGCGCGCTGCAAGATGCCGGCGCTTGCGGAGGCGGCCGACGCGCACGGCTGCGAGCGCATCGCCACCGGGCATTACGCCCGCATCGCGCAGCTTTCCGCCAGCGAGCGCTTCGTGGTGAAGACCGCGCTCGACGCGCGCAAGGACCAGAGCTACATGCTGGCGCTGCTCGCGCAGGATCAGCTTGCGCGCCTCGTGCTGCCGCTCGGCGCCATGACGAAGGCGGAGGTGCGCGTGATCGCGGCCGACCTGGGGCTTCCCGTGGCCGAGAAGCCGGAGAGCCAGGACAATTGCTTCGTGGAGGGCGACTACCGCGACTTTTTGCGCGAGCGCGGCGTGGCGGGCGAGCCGGGCGAGGTGGTGGACCGCGCGGGACGCGTGCTCGGGCGCCACTCGGGGCTGCCGAGCTACACGGTGGGCCAGCGCAAAGGCATCGGCATCGCCGCGGCCGAGCCGTACTACGTGGTGGGCAAGGACGTTGCGCGCAACCGGCTGGTGGTGGGGTTCGCCGACGAGGCGCGCGTGGCGGCCGCGGTCGCGTGCCCCATGAACTGGCAGGCGTTCGACGCGCTGGCCGAGCAGCGCGAGGCGATGGTGAAACTGCGGTACCGCAGCCGGGCGGTTCCGTGTATCATAGAGCCCGAAGATGGCCAGCGCGTGCGGATCGCGCTGCACGAGCCCCAGCCGACGACGGCGCCGGGCCAGTACGCCGTCCTGTACGAGGGCGACACCGTGCTCGGAGGCGGCATGATCGAGGAGGTAGCATCGGTATGAAGAAGCTGTTCATCATCGGCGGCATGGGCGCCGGCAAGTCGACGGCCCGCAAGGCCCTTGTGGACGCGGGCCTGCCGTTCATCGACCTCGACAAGGTGGGCCACGACGTGCTCACCTGGGACACCGTGAAGGAGGAGCTGGTGGACACCTTCGGCGCCGACATCATGGACGGCGACGAGGTGAACCGCAAGGCGCTTGCGCACAAGGCGTTCGTGAGCCCCGCCGAGACGCGCAAGCTCAACCGCATCACCGTGCCGCGTATCGAGGACGCCTACCGCGATAAGGTGGCCGAGCTCGAAGCCGCTGGCAACAAGGCCGTGGTGGTGGAGCATTCCGTGTTCAAGAACCGCACGTCGTCGCTCGCCCATGACGCCGACGTGGTCATCGCCGTGCTCGCGCCGCTCGACGTGCGCATCGAGCGCGCCGTGGCGTCGGGCTTCGGCGAGGCCGACGTACGCCGCCGCATCGCCCGCCAGATCACCGACGCCGACCGCATCGAGGCCTCCGACGTGGTGTTCAACAACGACGGCACCCCCGACGAGCTGCGCAATCAGGTGCTCGCCTGGTGGGGAGAGTACGAGAAGGAGCTGTAAGGGCTTCGCGCGATTCATCCGTCTAAAACGAAGCCCCCGGCGTTGCGCGTCGGGGGCTTCTTGTTCAAGGGCTACCACAAGCCCAGCAGGTGCTGCATCCCTAAGCTGACGGCGGCGATGGCCACCCAGCAGCACAGGCCCATGAGGATGGGCTTGCCGCCGGACTTCACCAGGTGCACGACGTCGGTGTTCAGGCCGATGGCGGCCATGGCCATGACGATGAAGAACTTCGACAGCGTCTTGAGCGGCTCGAACGCGGCGGCGTCGATGCCGACGGCCACCGCCGCCGTGGTGACGACGGACGCGAGCAGGAACAGCACGATGAACACGGGCAGCGCGCGGCGCAGGTTGAACCCGCCCAGCTTGCCGGCGGGCTTCACCACGCTGTGCGCCTGCGCTTCGAGCGCGGCGGGGTCGTGGCTGTCGCGGCGCGCGATCCAGATGCCCAGCACGAGCGTGATGGGGATGATGGCCAGCGTCCGCGTGAGCTTGACGATGGTGGCCTGATCAAGGGCGTTCGAGCCCGGGTGCATGCCGTCCCAGGCTGCGGCGGCGGCCGTCACCGAGGACGTGTCGTTCACAGCGGTGCCGGCGAACAGGCCGAATCCCTCGTTGGACATGCCGAGCACGCTGCCCAGCGTGGGGAAGATGAGCGCGGCCAGCACGTTGAACAGGAAGATGACCGAGATGGCCTGGGCCACGTCCTTGTCGTCGGCCTTGATGACGGGCGCGGTGGCCGCGATGGCCGAGCCGCCGCAGATGGACGATCCGACGCCGATGAGCGTCGAGATCTCAGAGGGCATGCGCAAGATCTTGTGCAGCAGGTACGCCGTGATGAGGGCGGTGGCGATGGTGGAGGCGATGATGGGCAGCGACATCATGCCCACCTGGGCGATCTGCGCGAGGTTCAGCCCGAATCCCAATAGCACGACGGCCGCCTGCAGCACCTTCTTGCCGGTGAACGCGATGCCCGACTGGGCGCGTCCGCGTCGGGGCAGCTTCCAGAAGACGGCGATGGCCATGCCGGCCAGGATAGCGAACACGGGCCCTCCGATGAGGGGGAAGGCCTGCCCGATGAACCAGCACGGCACGGCGATGGCCAGGCATACGGCCACCCCAGGTAGATGCTTCATAATAGCGCCCATGCTCGATCCTTTGCTTCCCGTCCCTCGCAGATGGCGAGAGAGTATACCACCGCCGGCGTCGCCGCATGCAAAGGGGTCGATTTCGAGCCCTTTGCGAGGGACGGCGAATCGGCGTGCGGTAAAAATAAGTGAACAAAAGTTCTGACTCTCCTTTGGCGCGCAATCGAGCACCTCGGGGGGGGGTGCACGCGAATCGGGGCTGCCTGACACAAAAAACCTCGACGTGAAAGGACCTCGGCGATCCGCGCGAGCGTCGGGGTTTCGCGACCTGGGAAAATGCCGAGGGATACTGCTCGGGGGAGCCGGCGGCCGCCCTTTTCCGCCTCTGAACCTTTCACGTCGAGGATTTTCGTGTCAGGCAGCCCCGATTCGCGTGCAGGAGGACGCGGTCGCAGGATTAAGCAAGAAGTCAGAACAAAAGTTCGTAAACTATGCTATATTGGCATCAATCGAAAAACAGAGCCAGTGCAAGCGCTTCTGATCGGTGCCCGGTCGGATGCCCATAGAGACGGCGAACATTCCGCGCCCGCCCGTACCACGCTTGCAAGATCCTCTCAGCCACGGAATGGTTGGAGGGGTGATGCTCTATGCCAAGTCGCGACACGATGGAAATCCAAGGCGTCGAGGTGGCCTACTACGAGGGCGAAGTCCGTGGCGACTATATCTCGCTGCATAACGAGGAATGTAAACTCCTCGAATTCGAGGAGTTTACATCGGGGGCGAGATCGACTCCCTCACTCCGCCCCTTTATCAATGGGTAAAGCGCACAGTGTGAGCGGTCTTCAGCTGTTTGACTTTAGAAAAATTTCGTTTTACAATTACGTTTAACAAAAGGCTAGGTGACGGTTGCAATGGACGTTGTGATTCACCCGCATGCCCTCAAGCATGGTCTAACGGAGTCTGAGATTGCTTTTGCTTGGCAGAATTACGTGCGAAAAAGGCATCGTGAAGCGCCGAACGATCATCAGATACTGGCCGTTGGCTCTGATAGAGCAGGGCGGTTTATTCAGATGGTCGGCGTAGCGAAGCCGTTTGGAACCCTTGTCTATCATGCGCTTACGCCGCCGACTGTCAAGGCACTTCGGGAACTCGGTTTAGTGAGGAGGTAAAAGTGAAAACAGCGGAAGAGCTCGAAAAGATGTTTGGGGTAACGAGCAAACAGCTTGATGAGTGGGAAGAGGCAGCCACGCGCGGGGAGTTTCCGGGCAAGCCCGTGGGTGAGATCATCGTGGGGCGGCCCCTCAAGTTCGGAGAGAAGCTGAAGTTCGTCGGGTTCAAGGACACGCCGCAGGAGGTGGCGGCCATGGACAAGCGGGCGGCGGAGCTGGGCATGAGCCGCTCGGATTACCTGCGCAGCTTGGTGCGGAAGGACTTGGCGGCTTCCTGAGCGTTTGGCAACGGTTTTCTCACGAACATCTGTTCATGTTGCGAGAGCTGTGCTACACTGGGTGCCTTATGTGTGCGGGAAGGAGCTAGCGTGGCGCATCTTTCGAACATCGAGGGCATGGAGATGGAGGGCAAGCTGCCGGAGGTGCGGCTGGCGGCCACGCCGTTTGAAGTGGTGTCGCCCTACGAGCCGGCGGGCGACCAGCCGCAGGCCATCGAGAAGCTGGCCGAGGGCGTGGAGCGCGGCCTGCGCTACCAGAACCTGCTGGGCGTGACGGGCTCGGGCAAGACGTTCACCATGGCCAAGGTCATCGAGGCCACGCAGAAGCCCACGCTGGTCATGGCGCCGAACAAGACGCTCGCGGCCCAGCTGGCGAGCGAGCTCAAGGAGTTCTTCCCCAACAACTCGGTGGTGTACTTCGTCTCGTACTACGACTACTACCAGCCGGAAGCCTACGTACCCGCATCGGACACGTTCATCGAGAAGGACGCCTCCATCAACGAGGAGGTGGAGAAGCTGCGCCATGCGGCCACATCGGCCCTGCTCTCGCGGCGCGACTGCATCGTGGTGGCGTCGGTGAGCTGCATCTACGGCATCGGCAGCCCCATGGACTACGCGGGCATGGCTGTGTTCGTGGACAAGCAGAAGGAGATGGATCGCGACGACGTCATCCACGAGCTCATCGACATCCAGTACGACCGCAACGACTACGAGCTGAAGCGCGGCACGTTCCGCGTGCGCGGCGACTCGCTCGACGTGTTCCCGCCCTACGCCGACAACCCGGTGCGCATCGACTTCTGGGGCGACGAGATAGAGGGCATCACCGAAATCGACCATGTCACCGGCGAGGTGCTGAACACCTACGAGGCGCTGCCCATCTGGCCCGCGTCGCACTACGTAGCCACGCGCCCGAAAATGGACCGCGCCCTCACCACCATCCGCGACGAACTGCGCGAGCGCCTGCAGCAGTTCAAGGAGGAGGGCAAGCTGCTGGAGGCGCAGCGCCTGGAGATGCGCACGAACTACGACCTGGAGATGATGGAGACGATGGGCTTCTGCTCCGGCATCGAGAACTACTCGCGTCACATCGACGGCCGCCAGCCGGGCGAGCCGCCTTACACGCTCATCGACTACTTCCCGAAGGACTTCCTCTGCATCATCGACGAGAGCCATGTCACCGTGCCGCAGATCCGCGGCATGCACGAGGGCGACCGCTCGCGCAAGATCACGCTGGCCGAGCACGGCTTCCGTCTGCCCAGCTGCCTGGACAACCGCCCGCTGCGCTTCGACGAGTTCGAAGATCGCATCCCGCAGTTCGTATACGTGTCGGCCACGCCCGGCGACTACGAGGAGAAGGTCACCCAGCAGCAGGTGGAGCAGATCATCCGCCCCACGGGCCTGCTGGACCCCGAGATCATCGTGCGCAGCAGCGCCTCGCAGATCGACGACATCATCGACGAGGCGAAGGACCGCGCGGCCCGCAACGAGCGCGTGCTCATCACCACGCTCACGAAGAAGATGGCCGAGGACTTGACCGACCACCTGCTCGACCAGGGCGTGAAGGCGCGCTACATGCACTCGGACATCGCCACGCTCGAGCGCGTGGAGATACTGCGCGAGCTGCGCCAGGGCAAGTTCGACGTGCTGGTGGGCATCAACCTTCTGCGCGAGGGCCTGGACTTGCCGGAGGTGTCGCTCGTGGCCATCCTGGACGCCGACAAGGAGGGCTTCCTGCGCAACCACCGCTCGCTCATCCAGACCATCGGCCGCGCGGCCCGCAACGTATCGGGCCAGGTTATCATGTACGCCGACAAGACCACCGACTCCATGGCGCTCGCCATCGACGAGACGCGACGGCGCCGCGCCATCCAGCAGCGGTTCAACGAGGAGCACGGCATAGAGCCGCAGACCATCCGCAAGGCCATCAACGACATCATGGACTACGTCACCGACGAGGTGGGCAACACCACGGCCGAGCAGGTGAACAAGGAGCTCGCGGCGCTCTCGCGCGAGGAGGTGCTGCGCATCATCCAGTCGATGGAGGACGAGATGGCCGCGGCCTCGGCCAGCATGGACTTCGAGGAGGCCGCGCGCCTGCGCGACCAGGTGGTGAAGCTGCGCGTGCAGGTGGAGGGCTCAAGCGAGGAGGACGTGCTGAAGGACCTCAAGAAGGGCGCCCGCAAGGGCAGCGCCTTCGGCAACCGCAAGAACGCCGCCTACGGAAGCAGCCGCCGGTCGTAGGAGGGGGTCCTGCTGGCGCCGCGGGGGATCCTTCGACTCCGCGCCTGTCGGCGCTCCGCTCAGGATGACAAAGAGGGGGGCTGCGCGCTCCGCTCAGGATGACAAAATGATACGGGGAGCCTCGCTTGTTGGGGATGGGGGCTTGGCTGGGGGCCTTTCAGGGGCCCCACCTTTCCTTTGCCCTCGACATCGGGTCTTTTTGATGTGATACTGGTGTTGGTGGAGGGGTACTCTCTTCCCAATGCCCTTGCACAGGGGTCGCAGTCGCATCGAGCCTGCTGAGCGTCAGCACCATGCGCCGCCCTTCGGCTGCCATGGGAGCGTGTCGGCACTGAAAAGCGTAGGCATGTTGGGGCGTTCCGTCGAAGGGGTTTCATATGAGGTCACGTCGTTGGAAGCTGGGGACCGTTCTCCTTTCGTTCGTTCTGGCCGTGTCGATGTCGATTCCGCCGACCGCGCTTGCCGAGATGGCCGCGCCGCCTGCGGAGCCGCAAGGGCAGCAGGACGAAACGTCGGACGGCACGCCGTCCGACCCTGACGGCGGTACGGACGGCCCTTCGATCACCGTCGAGCCGACCGCCCCCGAAGGCGACGCCGAAGGCCCCTCGATCGACATCGCGCCGGCCGATCCCGAGGGCGGCCCCTCCATCACGGTGGGTCCGGCCGACACCGCGAGCGGCGGCGACGCCACCTCCGATGACGCCGCCACCCAGGACGCCGCCGACCCGTCGGCGACCCCCGAGCTCCTCTCCGCGTCGCCCGACACCCAGACGGAAGACGCCGCCCCCGCATCCGAAGAATCGCACGGCCTGTACTTCGGGCCGGAGAACAGGGATGCGACCAACCCCTGGAACCTGTTCACCGATGACAATCTCAGGGTTCCCTACGAGAGGAACAAGGGCGCTTGGCGGGTGGAGGACCATACCCTCTTCCTGAACGGCTTCCACAACGTGGTGACAGAGTCCTGGTGCGGGTTGAGGATCTTCAACTTCGGCCCCGTCGAGATAGTCCTGGAGGCGGGATCCGAGAACAGCATCGACGCGTCACACGGGGGGTTCGACGAAGGCCTGAACGAGCTGGACGGCTCCTTCGGCATCTATTCCGAGGCGCATCTTACCATCGGCGGCGAAGGGTCGCTTTCGGTGAAGTCGGCAAACGTGTCGCACAGGGTCGGCGCATACGACTCGAGCGGCGTGTACGCTCGCAGCGGGCTCACCGTGCAGGGCTCCTCGATCACGGCCGAGGCCGGCGAGCGGGTGACGGGCATCAGCACGGGTCTGCGCGTCGAGAACGGGCTCAGCTTGAAGGACGCCACGATCAAGGCCGAGGGCTTCGAGACGGAGGGCGTCGACCCGGCGCGAAAAGGCTCCTACGGCTTGTACGTGCAGGGTGCGACCACGCTGGAGAAGACGTCCAACGAGTGCGGCATCGACGCGCGCGGCTACGACGCTGGCGTGTTTTTGGCTTCTGAGCCCCAGTTCGCGGGCGGCGACAAGCTTCTCAAGGGCGGCCGCGAGCACAACGACCCCATCACCCGGCCCGTCGTCTTCGATGCCGGGCGCAAAACCTACCGGCTCGATGACGGCGCCACGGCAAAGCACGTGTATCTGGGCGTTACGAACAACAAGCAGGGAACCCTCTACTATGCCGAGAAAAACGGCACGCCCGGCCTCTACGTCGATGCGAGCCTTCAGACCCCCTACACGGAAGGGCGGGGCACCACCTGGGACTTCGACTCGTCGGGAGACCTGAGGCTCAACGGTTTCGAGTACGTCACGGAGGCTGAGGTGGCGATCATGTTCCTGGATCCCGCCTCGATATTCCTGGAAGATCAGACGAGTCGCGTCACCAGCCTTGCGAAGTCCGCCCACCGGACGGCGGGCCTTTATGCCAAGAAGAGCCTGGAGATAACCGGCACCGGATCCTTGGTGGCGACGGGCGGGTCCTTGCTGTCGAGCGGCGAGGCCTCCGGCGAGGGCGATCCCTCGGTGGAAACCGCCGGAATCGCCTGCGACGAGGAGCTGAAGATCTTGAACTCGGTGCATGCCAGCGGGGGCGACGGCGTGCATTCGTACGGCATCCGGGCGAAGTCGCTCGTGCGGCACAGCAACAGCGCCGGAGAGTTGGTGGCCGAAGGGGAGATCGCCGGCCTGCTCGTGAACGAGGTGGACGTGGGGGACCTGTCCGCCTGGGGATGCGTCCTTCGCGACGGCGCCGAGCTCTTGCCGGCAACCTTTTCGCCCGCCGAGTCCCGCTACAAGGTGGACGGCGACAAGAACGCGCGCTATGTGGTGCTGAACAGGAAGGCGCTCGCTTCGACGCCGCTCTACTTCGGCCCGCAGAACGGCAACCCCGCCAACGACTGGTCGCTCTACACCGACGACAGGTTCAGCGTCCCGTACACGGACAACACCGCCACGTGGAGCGTGGCGCCGGGCACGCGCGAGCTTCGTCTTTCGAACTTCTTCTACGCCACGAGCGCCCCGGTGGGCTTGCAGGTGTGGGAAGGGGCGGCCGACGACGTGTCCATCAAGCTGGACGAAGCCACGGACAGCTTTATCACCGCCACGGGCGCGAGCTCCGATGCCTACGGCATCAACGCGCCGCGGCGGAACCTGACCGTCTCCGGCTTCGGCGTGCTTACGGTTTCCGTCGGAAGCGGCAGCGCGCCCGGGGTTGCGTGGGGCGTGAGGGCGAAGGCGCTCAACCTGGCCGACGACGCGACCCTGTACTGCTCGTCCCATAACGGAACGGACTCCTGGGGCGTGCACGTTACCGACGACGGCTCCATCACCGACGGCATGCTCTACGCGGAAGGCGCCACGGGCGCCGTCTGGGCGGGCAGGGCCGCGTTCGCCCCCTACGACCTGCACGCCATGGGGCTTGAGAAGCGCGAGGACGTGGGCGTCAAGGACCCGACCGCGGTCACGTACAACCCCACCTACAACTATTACCAGGTGGGCTCGGGCGTGGGCAAGCCGAAGGCCCAGTACGTGGAACTGGGAACCGATGTCTTCAAGGGAAGCCTCTACTTCGCGCCGAAGGATCGCGCCAACGTGGGCGGCGCTTGGACGCTCTACACCGACGCGGCGTTCACCACCGAGTATCCGGCAAGCGAGCGGTGGGAGGCCGAGGGCAGCAAGCTCACGCTCGTGGGCTTCACCTACCGCTCCGACGACCCGGTGGCGCTGTACGTGTACGACGCGGCTGCGCAGATCGAGCTCATCGACCGCAACACGCTTACGGGCTCGGCCGACGGCCTGTCCGATAGCGCGGCCGTCAAAGCCACGGCCCCGCTCGTCATATCGGGCGCGAGCGGCAGCCTGAGCGCGCGGGCCACGACGGGCTCCAACGAGGGGAAGCCGAGCGTGGGCATAGACGCGGGGCAGCTTGTCATCAAGCAGGCGACCGTGGAGGCCCGTGGCGGCAGCAGGGCCGCCGGCGCGCCCTCCTACGGCGTGAAGGCCTTCTCGGTGGCGCTCGAGCAGGGCGCCTCGCTCGACGCCGCGGGCGGCGCCACAAGCGACTCCCAGTCGTTCGGCGTGCACGCGAGCCTGACGACCGAGGGCACGGGCGGCACCGTGAACGTGAGCGACGCCACCCTGAAGGCCGCAGGCGACACGGGCGCCGTGTACGCCGAGGGCGGCTCGCAGACGGGCGGCCTCAAGGTCAAGGGCTCCGTCGAGCGCGCAAGCGACGAGCTCCAAGACGCGGCCTACGACGCGAACACCAAGTTCTACCAGGTGGGATCCAACGTCGCGCGACAGCTGAGGATCTACGACGAGATGGGGTCCACTACGCTCTACCTCGGTCCCAAAGACGGGAACGAGGCCAACGCGTGGTCGCTCTTCGTGGACGAGGGCTACTCGCAGCCCTACACGGCCCAGTCGGGCCATTGGAGCGTGGAGGGCCGCACGCTCAAGCTGAACGGCTTCACCCAGCGCAGCTCCGCCCCGGCCGTGCTCGAGGTGTTCGCCACCATCCATCCGGTGGGGCTCGAGGTGCAGGGCGACAACGTCCTTTCGGGCTCGGGGCATGCCGATGCTTCGGGCGGCCGGACAGGCATCCACTCGAACGCGGCCCACCTCACCATCTCGGGCACGGGCACGCTCGACGTCTCGGCGGCCACGAGCGGCGGCGCGAACGCCGAGAGCTCCGCTATCGTCGCGAGAGATCTGATCGTCGAGGGCGAGCGGCTCAAGCTGCAAGCCGCCGGCGGCGAGTCGCTCCACGGCACGTCGTACGGCATCCACGCCAAGCGCTTCACCATGAACGACGGCGAGCTCAGGGCAACGGGCGACACGGCGGGCGTGTACTCGGAGCAGGAGCCCGCGGTGGCGACCCTCATCGTCACCGGCAACGTCGACCGCTACAACACGAACAACCTCAAGTCCGCCTCCTACGGGTTCGGAAGCAAGTGCTACGAGGTGGACGGCAAGCGCGCCGGGCTGGTGCGCATCGCGGCCTCCACGGACGGCACGCTCTACTTCGGGCCCCGAGCCGGCGCGTTCGACGCTCCCTGGTCGCTGTACTCCAACGAGGCGATGACCATTCCCTACGTGGGCAACGAAGGCGCGTGGAAGGTGAACGACAAGACGCTCGAGCTCACCAACTTCAACTACGTGGCGAACGCGTCGGTGGCGCTCGTCGTGGCCGAGGACAACTACGCGAAGATCAAGGTCAAGGGCGGCACCAGCACCATCGCGTCCCAGATGGGGCAGGTGACGGGCTCCTCGTTCGGCATCGACGTGCGCGGCTGGCTCGGCATCGAGGGCGACGGCGTGCTCAATGTGCGCGCAAGCAAATCGGCCACGGAGGAGAGCGCGGGCATGCGCGTGCGCAATGCGCTCGTGACGCGAGGCGCCACGCTCAACGCCGTGGCCGGCGCCGGCCAGGAGGCCTCGACAGGCATCATCGTGGGCGGTTCGATACGCATGGAGAGCGGCACGGTGGTGGCGACGGGCGATGCCCTCACGGAGTCGTCCGCCGGCGTGGTGTGCGACGAGTTGGAGATCAGGCCGCCGAGCGCGCTTACCGCAGTGGGTACCGACATCGGGGCCAAAACAAGGAAGAGCCAGGCCAACCCGATGAAGGACGGCTTGGAGGCGACGGGCAGCCCCACCCGCACGGGCGAGGACGCCGCCGCCGCGACATGGGGCGGAACCTACTTCGTCACGACCAACGAAACGCCCTGCCGCTTCGTGAGCGTCGCGCCTCCGGGCAACGGCACGCTCTACTTCGGCCCGCAGGGCAAGAACCCCTCCGCTGAATGGTCGCTCTTCACCGACTACTCCCACCTGGTGAAGTACGTGGGGCAGCAGGGAACGTGGAGGGTGGAGGGCCACACGCTCATCCTCAACGGCTTCAAGTACCAAACCGAGCACACCGAGGCGCTGCGCATCGCGCAGGCGAACGACGCAGCCATCGTGCTGGAGCCCGGATCGGAGAGCAGCGTCAAGAGCACGGCCAGCGGCGAAGGGTCGACCTACGGCATCGTGACCGACGGCGCGCTGTCCGTGTCGGGGCAGGGCGCGCTCACCGCCACGGCCGGCTCGCCCAGCTTCGGGAAGGACTCCAACGGCGTGAAGGCCGCGCTGCTCAAGGTGTCCGACACCACGCTCATCGGCGTGGGAGGCACGGGCGGCGTGTCGGCGTTCGCCGAACCCGACCGCGGATCGCTGCTGGTGAGGGGTACGACCAACCGCGCGGGCACCGGCATGCGGGAAGTGCTGTGGGATAGCGGCCGCTATTACGCGGACGGGCTGATCGCCGAGTACGTGAAGTTCGCCTCGACCGACCCCTACGGCACGCTCTACTTCGGGCCCCAGGGCAACGTGGCGGGCAACGAGTGGTCGCTGTTCATCGACTCCACCATGACGAAGAAGCACGAGGGCGAGGGCCGCACCTGGTACGTGGAGGGCAAGGACCTGCGCCTCATGGACTTCTTCTACCACACCGACGGCCTGGTGGGCCTCGTGGTGAAGAGCGATCCGGCCGCCGCCATCACCGCGGTTTCGGGTACGCACAACACCATCGAATGCGAAGCGTGGATGGACACGAGCGCCAGCACCGTGGTGGCCGTGCGCGCCGAAGGGGCGCTTGCGGTGCGCGGCGAGGGCGAGCTGAACGTGACCGCCCAGGGCGCGCCGACAACGGGGCCGCGCTACGGACTTGAGGCAGCCAGCCTCCAGGTGACGGCCGGCTCGTTCACCGCCGTGGGCGGCACGGCCGGCCTACGCGCGAACGCCGAGCCCACGCATCCGAACACCCTGGTCCGGGGCTCGCAAGACCGCTACGGCTCCAACCTGAAGCCCGTCGCCTGGGCGACCGACCGCTACCTGGTGGACGGCAAGGCGGCGCTCTGCGTCGACTTCGAGAGCAACCCGATCGACGGCACCCTGTACTTCGGCGCCGGCGACAGCGACGCGGAATGGTCGCTGTACCAGGATCAGGCGATGACCCAGGAGTACCCGGGCAAGGACGTCACCTGGCGCGCGGCCGGGCACACGCTCACGCTCATGGGCCTTCAATATGAGACGAAGGCCGCCACGGCGCTGCGCGTGGAGCCTGCGGCCGACGCCGCCCTCTTCCTGGCGCCCGATTCGGTGAGCTCGTTCAAGAGCATGTCGGATGGCGAAGTGGCCACCTACGGCGTCTACGCGGCGGGCGCCCTCTCCATCAACGGCTCCGGCACCCTCCTCGCCGCCGGCGGCGACGCGACCGACGGAGGCGTGTCGGCGGGGCTCTTCATGATGGGCATCCTCACGGTGGGCGGCGGGCAGCTCTCGCTCGAGAGCGGCGCGGGCGGCATCTCCACCGGCTTGTCCGCCCTTCTGGGAGGAACGATCAAGGGCGGCATCGTGGATGCCAAGGGCAACACGGGCGGCGCGCGGAGCTTCAGCGAGCACGGGCTGACCCTCGAGGGCGGCGTGGCGGTCGAAGGCGCGGTGAACCGCGATGACGAGGCGCTCAAGCCCGCCGTGTTCGACGAGCCTTCGAGCTACTACCGGGTGGACGGCCAGAACGCGCGGCATACGCGCTTCGCGGCCCCGCCCAACCCCGCCATCGTGGCCGATCCGAGCCTCATCGACTTCGGCGCGCAGGCGACGGGCACCACGAGCGCCGAGCAGGTGGTCAACGTGACGGCGACCGACCTTCTGGCCGACATGGCCATCGAGGCGCCCGCAGGCTTCACGGTCACGCCCGCGCAAGGGTGGGACCCGCGCTTCGGCGGGCAGCTGCGCGTGACATTCAGCCCCACCGAGACCAGGCCCTACGGGGACCTCGTCTTCATCCGCTCCGAGGGCGCGCCCTCCGAGGCGGTGGCCGTGGAGGGCTACGGGATCGAGTCGGCCATCGAGGTCGACCCCGGCATCCTCTCGTTCGGCTATCAGGCAGTGGCCACCAAGAGCGCCGAGAAGCGCGTGCGGGTGCAGGCGTCCAACCTGGCCGGCGACCTGGAGATCGAGGTGCCCGCGGGCTTCACGGCGGTCCCCGCCGAGGGGTGGAACGCGCGCACGGGTGGTGAAATGCGCGTGACGTTCGATCCCACCGAGGCGAAGACCTACGGCGGCATACTCTGGTTCCGCGCGAAGGGCCTCACCAAAGACGTGAGCGCGCAGGTGGCCGTGAACGGCGAGGGGCGCACCTCCGCGGTGACGGCCTCGACGGGGCACCTGGCGTTCGGCCGCCAGCCGGTGGCCACCAAGAGCGCCGAGCAGCGCGTGCGGATAAGCGCCGTCGGGCTTGAAGGCGACATGGGATTCGACGTGCCGGAGGGCTTCACGGTCACGCCCGCCGAGGATTGGAACGCGCGCACGGGCGGCGAGCTGCGCATCACGTTCGACCCCACCGAGGCGAAGCCGTACGGCGCGGTGCTCATGATCGGGGCCGACGGAACCGACGCGGCGAGCGTGGCGCTCACCGGCGAGGGCCGCGAGGTGGCGGTGGCGGCCGACCCCGGGCTTCTGGCGTTCGGCATGCAGGGCGTGGGCACCGAGAGCGAGACGATGACCATAACGGTCTCGGCCTCGGGCCTGACCTCGAACATGGCCTACGATGCCCCCGAGGGCTTCAAGGTGGTGCCGGGCGATAACTGGGATCCGCGCCGCGGCGGGCAGCTGTACGTGACGTTCGCGCCCACCGAGGCGGCAAGCTACGCGGGCATTCTGTGGATAGGCGCCGACGGGGCCGACGCCGCGCCGGTCGCGCTCACCGGCGAGGGCGTGAAGGTCTCGATCAAGGTCTCGCCCCAGCGCTTGGATTTCGGTGACCAGACGGTGAACACTAAGAGCGTCGAGAAGCGCGTGACGGTGAAGGCCGTCGGCCTCTCGGACGGCATGACCTTCGAGACGCCGGAGGGCTTCGAGATCAAGCCCGCCGACAACTGGAATCCGCTCACGGGCGGCGAGCTGCGCGTGACGTTCAGCCCCACGAGCGAGAAGATGTACGACGGCGTGCTTTCCATCGTCTCCGGCACTGCGAAGGCGACGCCGATCGCACTCGAGGGCACGGGAACCACGCCGACCATCGTCATACTGCCGGTCTTCAACGACTTCGGCACCCAGCCGATCGGCACCGAGAGCGCCGAGCAGCGCATCCACGTGTCCGCGTACAACGCCCAGGCCGATCTCGAGATAGCCGTGCCCGCGGGCTTCAAGGTGATGAAGGCTGCCAACTGGAACGCCCGGACCGGCGGCGACCTGATCGCGAAGTTCGCGCCGACCGAGGCCAAATCCTATTACGAAGAGCTCAAGGTGGGCAGCCAGGGTAGCTGGTCCACCGCGTTTCTGACGGGTCAGGGGCGGCAGTCGATCATCAGGCTGACGCCCGAGAAGGTGGACTTCGGCACCCAGGCCGTCGGTACGAGAAGCGGGGCGCGCATCGTGGAGGTGGCGGCCTCCGATCTGGCCGCCGACATGACCTTCAACGTGCCCGAGGGCTTTACCGTGGAGCCGGCGCCCGGCTGGAACGCGCGCACGGGCGGCAAGCTGCGCGTGACGTTCGAGCCCGCGAAGGCCGCGAACTACCACGGCATCCTGTCGGTGAAGGCCGGCTCGGCGGCTGGCACGGCATCGCTTTCAGGCGAGGGGAAGGTGTCGAGCATCGCCGCTACCCCCGGCAAGCTGGCCTTCGGGCCGCAGCCGGTGGCCACCAAGAGCGCTGAGCAGCTGGTGAGCGTGAAGGCGGTCGCGCTCGGCGAGGACATGACCTGGACGGTGCCGGACGGCTTCACCGTCACGCCCGCCGATAACTGGAATGCCCGCACCGGCGGCGATGTGCGCGTGACGTTCGACCCCACCGAGGCCAAGGCCTATCGCGGCGTCCTGCGCATCGAGGCGGAGGGCCTCGCGGCCACGGTGGCGCTTTCCGGCGAGGGCCGCGCTGCGATGATCGCCGCCACGCCGGACCATGTGGACTTCGGGTCCCAGGCGGTGGCCACTAAGAGCGTCGAGCGGGACGTTGTGGTGACAGCCTCGGGACTGACGGGCGACTTGACCGTCGACGAGCCCGCGGGCTTCACCGTCGTGACCGCCGAGGGGTGGAACGCGCGCACGGGAGGCACCCTGCGCGTGACGTTCGATCCCACCGAGGCCAAGGCCTATGCCGGTCACGTGCGCATCAGCGCCGACGGGGCCGACGAGGCTCTCGTGGCCGTGTCGGGCGAGGGGCGCACCGCCACCATCACGGTCGCGCCCGAGCGCCTCGCGTTCGGCTCGCAGGCCGTGGGCACGAAGAGCTCCGAGAAGCTGGTGCAGGTGGATGCCGTGGGTCTGACCGACGACCTGGAGCTCAGCACCCTGACGGGCTTCACGGCGACTCCTGGTGCCGACTGGAACGCGCGCACGGGCGGCACGCTGCGCGTGACGTTCGACCCGACCGATGAGAAACACTACACCGAGCTCTTGCAGATCGACGCCGACGGCGCGGATGCGGCGACGGTCGTCCTCGACGGCACGGGCACGCGCTCGTCCATCAAGGTGGACCCGCAGACGGTGGCGTTCGGCGCCCAGCAGGTGGGCACGAAGAGCGCCGAGCGCGTGGTGGAGGTGAGGGGCACGAACCTCGCCCAGGACATGTCCTTCACGGCGCCCGACGGCTACACGGTGGTTCCCGACGCGGGCTTCAACGCGAAGACGGGCGGCAAGCTGCATATCACGTTCGATCCGGCCGAGGAGAGGTCTTACGGCGCGGTCATGTGGATCGAGGCCGACGGGGCCGACGCGGAGCCGCTCACGCTCACCGGCGAGGGCGTGGTGCCCGACATCGAGGCGAGCCCGAAGCTTCTGTCCTTCGGCGTGCAACCCCTCGCCACGAAGAGCGCGGAGCAGCTCGTCGAGGTGAAGGCCAACGACCTCGCCGAGGATATGCGCATCATCGAGCCCGACGAAGGCTTCACGGTGACGCCCGCCGAGGGGTGGAGCCCCCGCACGGGCGGCACGCTGCGCGTGACATTCGACCCGACGGAGGAGAAGGACTACGGCCAGACGCTGCGCATCGAGTCCGACGGGGCCGATGGGGCGTCGGTGTCGCTCACGGGCACCGGCCGCGCCGCGGCCATCGCGGCGAGCCGCGGGCTGGTCGCGTTCGGCAAGCAGCCGGTGGGCCATGAGAGCGCCTCCCTGGAGGTCGAGGTGACTGCGAGCGGGCTGACGCAGGATATGCGGTTCGCAGACGTGCCCGCGGGCTTCATGGTCGCGACCGCCGACGGGTGGGACGCGCGCACGGGCGGCACGCTGCGCATCTCGTTCAGTCCCGCCGAGTTCAAACCATACAGCGGGGTCATGCAGATCGAGTCGGACGGCGTCGACGCGGTGCCCATCGTGCTCACCGGCGAGGGGTGCGCGAACATCATCGCCGTCGACCGGGGCCTCCTGTCGTTCGGGTACGTGGAGGCGGGGCAGGAGAGCGCCGCCATGACGGTCAAGGTGAAGGCCGACCTGCCTGCAACGAGCAGCCTCGCCTTCACGGCTCCCGCCGGCTTCAAGGTGGAGAAGGGCGCGGGGTGGGACGACCGTGCGGGCGGCGAGCTTCAGATCAAGTTCGCCCCCGATCAGGCGAGGGTGTACGGCGAGGTCATGTGGATCAGCGCCGACGGGGCCGATTCCGTGCCCGTGACGCTCACCGGCCAGGGGTTCAGGTCGACGGTGACCGCGACCCCCGAGCGCCTCTCCTTCGGCTCGCAGCTGGTGGGCACGAAGAGCGCCGAGCAGCTGGTGAAGATCGAGGCGAGCGATGGGCCGGGAAGCCTGGCCTACACGGTGCCGGACGGCTTCACCGTCACGCCGCATGAGGATTGGGATCCGAATGCGGGCGGGCATCTGCGCGTGACCTTCGATCCCACCCTGGAGAAGGAGTACGCCGACTTCCTGCGGGTGCAGCGAGGCGGCGCGGAGGCGTGCGCGGTCGCGCTCGGGGGAACGGGTTGCGCGGCGAAGATCGACGTCGCGCCGACCCAGCTCGACTTCGGCAAGCAGGCCGTGGGATCGAAGAGCTTCGAGAGGCTCATCGAGGTGCGCGCGACCAACGTCGAGAGCGACATCAGCTACAGCGATCTCATTGGGACCGGCTTCACCGTGCAGCCCGCCGTCGACGATTGGAACGCGCGCACGGGCGGAACCCTGCGCGTGACCTTCGACCCGCTTGCGGAGAAGGCGTATGGAAGCGTACTCGAGATATCCGCCGACGGGGCCGATGCGGTTGCCGTGCCGCTGCGCGGCATGGGCGTGACCCAATCCGTCGAGGTTTCGCCGGGACTCGTGGCTTTCGGGTTCCAGACCATCGGTACGGTGAGCGCCGAGCAGCGGGTGGAGGTGCGGGGTCACAACCTCGGCGAGGACATCACCTATAACGAGCCGGACGGGTACGTCGTCACGCCTGCCGACGGGTGGGACGGCAGGCAGGGTGGCACCCTGAGGGTGGCGTTCAATCCCACCGAGAAGAAGCCCTACGGCGCGGTCATGTGGGTCGATGCCGGCGACGGCGTCGATGCGGCCCCGGTGGTGCTGACCGGCGAGGGCCGGATGGCGAACATCGAGGTCACGCCCGCGCGCCTCGATTTCGCCAAGCAGGCCGTGGCCACCAAGAGCGTCGAGCAGCTGGTGAAGGTGACGGCGTATGCGCTCGAGGACGACCTGGTCGTCGACATGCCCGAGGGCTTCACGGCGACGCCGGCTGCAGGGTGGAGCGCGCGCGAGGGCGGCACGCTGCGCGTGACGTTCGACCCGACCGAGGCGAAGCTCTACGGCGGCGTCATGGAGGTGTCGGCCGACGGGGCCGACGCGAAATCGGTGACGCTGACCGGGCGGGGCGTGGCCGCGTCCATCGGCGCCTCGCCGGGGCTCGTGGCGTTCGGCTTCCAGCCGGTGGGCACCAAGAGCGCCGAGCGGACGGTGCGCGTGGAGGCGCACGGCCTGACCGGGGACATGACCTATTCTGCCCCGCAGGGCTTCACCGTCACGCCCGCCGACAATTGGAACGCGCGTACCGGCGGGACCTTGCGCGTGACCTTCGACCCCACCGAGGCCAAGGCCTACGGGGCGGTCATGTGGATCGAGGCCAACGGAGCCGATAGCGCGCCGGTCACGTTCACCGGCGAGGGCCGCGACTTGTCCATCAAGGCCGTGCCCGGGCATCTGTCGTTCGGCAACCAGGCCGTGGGCACGAAGAGCGCCGAGCAGCGCATCCGGGTGAGCGCTTCGGGGCTCACCGACGATCTGTCGTTCGCGGCCCCCGACGGTTTCACCGTCACGCCTGATGAGGGGTGGAACGCCCGCACGGGCGGCGAGCTGCGCGTGACGTTCGACCCCACCGAGGCCAAATCCTACGGCGCCGTCATGCGCATCGAGGCCAACGGGGCCGACGGGGCCGCAGTGTCGCTTGCGGGCACCGGCCGCGCCTCGGCCATCGAGGCCGCGCCCGATCTGGTGGCGTTCGGCTACCAGCCCCTGGGCACCAAGAGCGCCGAGCAGCTGGTGGAGGTCCGCGCAACCGGGCTCGAGCACGACATGGCCTTCACGGCACCCGCCGGCTTCACCGTGGTTCCCGCCGAGGGGTGGGACCCGCTTGCCGGCGGAACCCTGCGCGTCACGTTCGACCCGACCGAGGCCAGAACCTACGGCGAGGTCATGTGGATAGAGGCCGAAGGGGCCGATGGCGTGCCCGTCACGCTCACGGGCGAAGGGCGCGCGACGGCGATCAAGGCCGCCCCCGACTTCCTGGCGTTCGGCTACCAGCCCGTGGGCACGAAGTCCGTCGAGCAGCGCGTGCGCGTGGCGGCCTCGGGGCTCACCGGCGACATGAGCTTCCAGGCGCCCGAGGGCTTCACCGTCACGCCCGCCGAGGGCTGGGACGTGCGCCAAGGCGGCGAGCTGCGCATCACGTTCGACCCCGCCGAGGCGAAGGTCTACGGCGATCTGCTGCGCATCGAGGCCGACGGGACCGATGCCGTGTACGTGGCGCTCACCGGCGAGGGCCGGGACGCGGCCGTCAAGGCCGTTCCCGGGCAGCTTCTGTTCGATGCCCAGGTGACGGGCACCAAGAGCGCCGAGCAGCGCGTGCAGGTGGCGGCCGCGGGGCTGACGTCCGACATGGCCTTCGACGTGCCGGCGGGCTTCACCGTCGTGCCGGCCGAGGGATGGAACGCCCGCACCGGCGGCGAGCTGCGGGTGACGTTCGACCCGACCGAGGTCAAATCGTATGCCGCACCCTTGTGGATACGCTCGGATGGATCGGACGGGGCGGCCGTCGCGCTCATCGGCGAGGGCATCGCCTCCGAGATCGCCGTTTCCCGCGATCTCGTCGCGTTCGGCTTCCAGCCCGTGGGCACCAAGAGCGCGGAAGAGCGCGTGCGGGTGACGGCCGCAGGGTTGACGAACGATCTCGCCTTCCAAGCGCCCGAGGGATTCACCGTCACGCCCGCCGAGGGTTGGAACCCGCGCACCGGCGGCGAGCTGCGCATCACGTTCGACCCGACCGAGGCGAAGGACTACGGGGCCGTGATGTGGATCGGCGCCGACGGGGCCGATGCCGCGCCGATCGTGCTTGCCGGCGAGGGCAGGGAGTCGGCCGTGAAGGCCACGCCGCCGGCGCTCGCGTTCGGCGACCAGCCGGTGGGCACGAAGTCCGCCGAGCAGCGCGTGCAGGTGGCTGCCTCGGGGCTCACCGGCGACATGAGCTTCCAGGCACCCGAGGGCTTCACCGTCACGCCCGCTGAGGGTTGGGACCCGCGCGCCGGCGGGACCTTGCGCGTCACGTTCGACCCCGCCGAGGCCAAGGAATACGGGGCGGTCCTGTCCATCGAGGCCGAAGGGGCCGACGCCGCGTCGGTCGTGCTCACCGGCGAGGGCCGGGAGCAGGCTATCGCGGTTGATCCGGGACTCGTGGCGTTCGGCTTCCAGCCGGTGGCCACCAAGAGCGCCGAGCAGCGCGTCAAGGTGGCGGCTTCGGGGCTGACGTCGGATATGGCCTTCGTCGAGCCGGACGGCTTCACGGTCGTGCCGGCCGAGGGCTGGGACCCGCGCACGGGCGGCGAGCTTCGCGTCACGTTCGACCCGACCGAGGCCAAGTCCTACGGCGAGGTCATGTGGATCGAGTCCGACGGCGCCGACGCCGCTCCGGTGGCGCTTACCGGTGAGGGCCGCGACATGGCCGTGAAGACGAGCGAGGGCCTGCTGGCGTTCGGCTCGCAGCCGGTGGCCACCAAGAGCGTCGAGAAGCAGGTGCGCGTGGAGGCCTCGGGGCTTCAGAGCGATCTTGCCTTCTCGGCTCCGGCGGGCTTCACCGTGACGCCCGCCGAGGGCTGGGATTCGCGCACGGGCGGGACTTTGCGCGTCACGTTCGACCCGACCGAGCCCAAGAGCTACGGGGCCGTCATGTGGATAGAGTCCGACGGCGCCGACGCCGCTCCGGTGGCGCTCACGGGCGAGGGCCGCGACCTCATGATCGCGGCCACGCCGAAGAGCCTTGCGTTCGGCAAGCAGGAGGTGGGAACCGAAAGCGCCGCGCAGACGGTGGAGGTGGCCGCTTCGGGGCTTGAGGGCGAGATGACGCTTACGGCGCCCGAAGGCTTCACGGTCACGCCCGACCAGGGATGGAGCGCCTACACGGGCGGCAGGCTCAAGGTGACCTTCAACCCGGCCGAGGCCAAAGCCTACGGCGGCGTGCTGTGGATCGAGTCTGAGGGGACCGACGCGGTTGCGGTGGCGCTCACCGGCGAGGGCGTGAAGCCCGCGCCGCCGGTGCCGCCGAAGCCCAAGCCGGTTCCGCCGACGCCCACGCCCAAGCCGCCCACCCCCATCACGGGCGACTCCCTGCCCGTTGCGGGTCTCGCGGCCGTGGCCCTGCTGGCGGCCGTGATCGCAGGCGCCAGCTGGCTCCATCGCAAGCGGAAGGGAAGCTGGTAGGCGACGAAGTGCAAGTTCGCCCTGGGACCGTCCCGCAACCTGCGGGACGGTCCTACTTTTGATACAGGTTGTCATCCTGAGCGAGCGAAGCGGCCCCCTTTGTCATCCTGAGCGAGCGTAGCGAGTCGAAGGATCCCGTGCGGCGCCAGCAGGGAGCGTCACGGCTATCGCCGCACGGGATCCTTCGACTTCGCGCTGCGCGCTCCGCTCAGGATGACAACAGGGGGGGGCTTCGTTTGCTCCGGCGGCCTTTCGGGGGGCATGGCTTCCTTTCGTCTCCGATAGAGGGCCTTATAGGTGCGGTTTTGGTGTAGGTGGAGGGGTACTCTTTTGAGATACCCTCGCACGAGGGCTGCACTCGCATAAGAGGGGGGGGCCTGATATGAAGTCGCGCCGAACCAAGCTGGGGAAATCTCTGCTCGCGTTTGTTCTGGCCGTGTCGCTGGCGGTGCCGTCGCAGGCGTTCGCCGAGATAGGCTCGCTGGCTACGGCAGCCCAGGAGCAGGATGCGGGCGCGAACGACGCTCCGCAGGTTACCGCCCCGCCCGCGGAGGGCGAGGATCCCGGTCCCTCGATTTCAGTGGAGCCGGCAGACCCCGAGGCTCCGGACGATGGCGCCGTCCAGGATCCCGTCGATCCCGTCGATCCCAACGCGCCCGAAGCGCCGAGCGACGACGCCCTCGATCCCGGCCAGGATCCCGCGACGGCCGACGAGCACGCCGAGCCGCCCGCGGGCGATGACCCCGCCCTGCTCGCCGCATCGCCCGCCCCCGACGCCGACTCCGAGGCCGAGAACGCCGACGTCGACCCCTCAACCTACACCGGCACGCTCTACTTCGGCCCGCGCAACAACGAAGAGGGCAACGAGTGGTCGCTGTTCATCGACTGGGCGTGCAAGACCCCCTACACCGGGCAGCCCGGCACCTGGGAGGTGTCCGGCACCACGCTCAAGCTGAACGGCTTCCACTATACGGCCGTGAAGTGCGGCATCGGCCTGCTCGCCAATTTCTTCTCGAAGGGCGCGCGCATCGAGCTGGCATCGGGCAGCACGAACAGCATCACCCTCGACCCCCAGGATGCCTCCTTCGAGGATCACAGCGCCGCCCTCCGCGTCGAGAAGGACCTTGCCATCGTGGGCGAGGGCACGCTGCGGCTGTCGGCGGGAACCTCGGGGGGGCCGGCCGCCGACGGCGTGCCGCGGGATTGCGTCGGCCTGTACGCGGATTCCCTTACCGTGACGCAGTCCGAGGTGTGGGCGCAGGGAGGCAGGGCGGGAACCGGCTCCAAGACGGGCGTCGAGGTTCTCCACTCCGTCGTTTTGGACAGCGCCACCCTGCATGCCGAAGACGGCTCCGGCGGCTACGGCTTCAGGTGCCAAACGCTGGAGATGCGCTCGGCCTACACGGCCCCCGCCGAGCTGGATGCGCGCGGAAGCGAAGGCATCGAGATCAGCCGTGAACCCAAAATTGCGGGCAGCTCGATTCCCTTGGGCAACCCCAACCGCGACGGCGAGGCCGATCAGCGCTTGAAGTATTCCGGGAACATGTACTTGATGGCCAGCACGAGCGAACTCGCCAAGCACGTGAACATCGTCTCGTCACCTATCGCGAACCACTCGCTCTACATGGGCAGGGTGAACGGCAAGATCGGCCTGTACTGCGACCGCAACCTCACGGTGCCCTACAACCCGCCGAGGAAATGCTGGGGCCACGACAACTACGGGAACCTCTATCTGAGCAACCTCAATTTCGTCACCACGGCGCCCGTCGCACTGGAATGCCTCGAAGACGACTGCCTCATCACCGTCTTTCCCGATACCGTCAACAGCTTGATGAGCGTTGCGGAGGGCGCCAGCCGAACTGCGGGCATCCGCAGCGACCATCGGGTGACCATTCGGGCCTGGGGCGACGCAGTGTTCACCGCGCAGGGCGGCAACGCGCTGTCATCTGGTACGACTGCGGGCATCGAGGCGGACGAAGTGGTCGTCGAGCGCATCAACAATCAGACCGTCATCGCGCGCGGAGGCGACGGTGGCACATCGCTTGGCATCAAGGCTCGCAACGTCACGGTCCCCCGCGGGTTCATAGCCGAAGGAGGTACGGCGGGCTTGAGCGTGCGCGATACGCTCAAGACGGAAAACGACGAAGTGGCCGTGCTGGGCCGCGAAGATGTGGCGGGCGACGAGCTGGCCGTGGCGCAGCACGACCGGTCGAGCACGTACTTTCAGGTGAACGGCAAAGCCGCGCGCCACATCGAAACCGGTCCCAAGAGCGCCTCGCGCCTCTACTTCGGACCTGAAAGGAAGGACGCCTCCAACGACTGGGGCCTGTTCGTGAACAAGGAGCTTACGCAAACATACGACGGCAACCGAAACCGCTGGAGCGTGGGCAAGCGTACCGACGGCACGCCCGAGCTGAGGCTCAAAGGCTTCACCTACCTCTCAAGCGACGAGGTGGCCCTGGAGGTGTGGAGCGATACCGCCTCGCCCAGCGGCAAGGTGGTCATTGCGCTCGCGGAGGGCACTCAGAACCTGATTGCCGTCGAGCGCTCTACCGACGATGCTACCACGGCCATCGACGCCGGGCTGGAGAACCGGCTGGTCTTCGATGGCCCCGGCAGCCTCGAGGCGTCGTCGCGGACGGTCGGTCAGGGTACGGCTTCGACAGGTATCCGCGCCGAGGCGATCGATGTCGAGGGCGGCGCGACGGTGCACGCCCAAGCGTGGCACGGCGGTGCGTCGTCAGGCGACATCTGCGTCGGCGTGAGGTCGGCGGTTGGCGGCGATATCTCCGACGGCACCCTGCATGCGACGGGCGACTCGTCGAGCATGCAGACAGGCAGGGCGTTCGGCCCGACGTCGCTCGTGAAGGCGCAAGGCCGCGCCGACCGCACGAGCGGCGACCTCACGGAGGCGCACTTCAACAAAAGCTTACGTGCTTACGAAGGCGAGGGCGGGACGAACAGGGAAACCTATATCAGCTCCCTCGTGCCCGAAGGCCCTCTCTACTTCGCGCCGAAGGACCGAGCGCACCCGGAGGGCGACTGGACACTCTACACCGACGCGGCGTACGCGAGCGAGTACCCCGCAAGCGCGCGGTGGAGCGCCCGGGGCAACACGCTTCGCCTCAACGGCTTCACGTACCGGACCGAGGGCACCACGGCCCTGAGCGTGTACGACGCGCCGGCCGAGATAGCCTTCGAGGGGCAGAACGCCCTCGCGGCCAGCGGTCCCGCCGACAGGGAGGATGCAGCTGCCATCAAGGCGACCGCGCCCCTCGTCATCACGGGAAGCGAGGGCGCCACGCTCAAGGCCGTCGGCACGGCGGGGAATCTCACAAGGCGGAAGAGTTCGGGCATTGCCGCAGGCGAGCTGACGCTGCGCAACGCGAACGTCGAGGCGCTCGGAGCGCGCTCCTCCGAGCACGGCACCGGCTACGGCATCCAAGCGACGGGGCTCACCGTCTCCCGCAGTACGGTGGACGCGCGCGATGCCGCCGAGCAGGGCCAAGCGATGCTCGGCTTCGGACTGCACGTGAGCAAGACGGCGCAGGGCAAGGGCGGGCTTCTGAAGGTAGAGAGGTCGAAGATCTACGCGCAGGGCCGTTCGGGGGCCGTGTACGCGGAAGTCGCGCCCGATATCCCCTATCAGCAGACCGTCGGTACCAAGGAGCTTGGCAGCGATGATTTCATACACGCCATATACAGCCCGGAGCATATGCGCTACCTGGCGCAAGATGCGTACGCGCGACGGCTGAGGATAGGCGATACGGCATCCGACACGCTGTATTTCGGTCCGTTAAACCGCAATCCCGACAATGAATGGTCGCTTTTTACCGATGCGCAGTGCACGAAGCCCTACGACGGCAAGAACTGGAAGGCGAACGGCAAAACGCTCGAACTGTCGTATTTCAGCTACTACACCACCGCCAACACCGCGCTCTACCTCTACGACGGAGCCACCGTCGGCTCGTTCAACAGCGTAGTGGCGAGCGTGGGCGCGGGCCCAGGGCAGAAGCGGGGCATCAAGGCAGAATCCGATTTTACCTTCTCGGGCAACGCGACCCTCGAGGCGTTTGCGGCCCCCACGTCGATGGAGGGCGACTCCATCGGCATCGAGGCTCATAACATCCTGCAGACCGGCGGCTACCTGCGCGCCGAGGCGCAACAGGCTGAGGGCGGCTCGTCATACGGCTTCCGCGTTAACAAGTACCAGCTGGTAGGCGGCGGCGGGGTCGAAGCGCTGGGCAACACGGCGGGCTTCTATTCGAACGAGGAATCGGAGTTCCGCAACCTCATCGTGAGGGGGCATGTCCACCGCGACAAAGAGGAGGCCATGCAGGAGGCCTCCTACAACGCGAGGACCAAATGCTACATGGTGAACGGCTATCGCGCGCAGGTCGTAAACGTCACGGAGCATACGCCCGGGCCCACCGGTCCCCTCTACTTCGGAAGCATCGAGGGCGTCTGGTCGCTCTACACCGATGCCGAGCGCAAGCATCCCTACACCGGTAGCGGCTGGAGCGTTGACGGCAATGCGCTCGTACTGTCCAACTTCGAATACACCTCGCAGCAGACCACCGCGCTCGTCATCCAGGGCAATGCGACGATCCGCCTGAAGGAGGGTACGAGCACCATCGAGTGCCGCAACTCGGTGAGCGACTTTCCTACCCACGCCATCGAAGCCCCCGACGGCCTGACCATCGAGGGCGATGATCGCGCGGTGCTGGAAGTGAAGGCGGAGACCCGACTCGACGGCACCGATGCAGCCGGCGAGGGCACTGCGAGCGCCCAGGACGATCCGGGCAGCTATGACGATGATTACCGCGCTGATGATGATTACAACGCGGCCGTGAGCGTGGCGGGCAGGGGGGACGGCAAGAACCTCGTGCTCAAGGGCGGCATGCTGAAGGTCACGGCAAAGGGGGGACGGGACCGCCAGCTGATGCACGGTGTGGTGAGCAGCGGCAAGACGACGTTCGCCGGCGGCTCGCTGTCGGTCTCCATCGAAGGCAAGTTCGCGGGCAACGGCTTGCGGGCCGGGAGCCTGTCCTACGAGAAGGGCTCCTTCGAGGGCACCTCCTCGGGCCGGGGCGCCTTCTGGGTGAACACCGAGACGACCCCGTTCAAGGACAACGTGGACATACTGGGAGGCGACTCCCGCGACTCGCAGCTGGAGACTCCCCGATGGGACCAGTACACCCACGCGATCGTCATAAACGGCAATCCCTGCCCGTACGTGCGCATCACCTCCCATGACACGCCGCTGTACTTCGGGCCGCGCGACGACTCGCAGTTCAATAAGTGGTCGCTGTTCACCGACCCGCACTACGCCATCGAGTACGCGGGCCAACGCGACGCATGGGCGGTGTACGGCACTATGCTCGTGCTGGAGAACTTCAACCTCACCACGAGTCACAACACGGCGCTCGAGGTGAAGAACGACGACGATGCCACCGTGGCGGCGGCGGTCGGCTCGACGAATACCCTCAAGAGCACGGCCAACGAAGGGGAGGAATCCTACGGCATCCATGCCTGGGGTCCGCTGGAGATCAGCGGGAGGGGCGCCCTCAACGCCACGGGCGGCTCCCCGGGCCTTGGGGGAGAGTCCTTTGGCGTGAAGGCCGACCAGCTCAAGGTGGTCGACACCCTTCTCATCGCCTCGGGCAGGACGGCCGGCGTGTCGGCGTCCTCCGAGCCCGCGCACAACACGCTGGTGTGGGGCAGCGCGGATAAGAGCGGCGGGCAGCTCAAGGAGGCCGTGTGGAAGGACGGCCGCTACCTCGCCGATGGAATCGACGCCCGCTACGTGCGGTTCTCGCAGTTCGACCCGCGGGGCGCGCTGTACTTCGGGCCCGAGGGCAACGTGCCCGGCAACCCGTGGTCGCTGTTCGCCAACCCCTCGCGCACCAGCAAGTACGATGGCGAGGGTACCACGTGGAGCGTGGAGGGCAAGAACCTCAAGCTGAACAACTTCACCTACCAGACCGACGGCTTGGTGGGGCTCTCGGTGTCGCCCGATCCCGATGCTGCCATCACCCTGCAGCCCGGCACTAAGAACACCATCAGAGGCGACGCGTGGATGGACATGAGCAACGACACCGCGGCCGCCCTGCAATCGGACGGACCCCTTACCATAGCGGGCGAGGGCTCGCTTTTGGTTACTGCCGGCGGGTCGTGGACGCGCGGCAACCGCTACGGCATCGACGCGCCCTTGCTCACGGTCACGGCCAACGACGTCACCGCCATCGGCGACACGGCCGGCGTGCACGCCAACGAGGAGCCGGCGCACCCCAACCTCACGGTGACGGGATCGGTGGACCGCTACGGTTCCAACGCGAAGGACGTGACGTGGAGCGAGGGGTGCTATCTGGTAGGCAAGACGCCGGCCCGCTTCGTCGAGTTCGAGAACAACCTGGCTGCCGCAGGCCTGTACTTCGGCGGCGTGGGCGCGGAATGGTCGCTGTACACCGACTCGCTCAAAACCCAGGAGTACCCGGGCAAGGGCGTGACGTGGAGCGCAGCTGGGCACACGCTCACGCTCAAAGGGGTGCAGTTCGAGACGTGGGGCGAGACGGCCCTGACCGTGAGCGCCGCCGATGACGCCGCCATCGTCTTGGCGCCCGAGTCCGTGAGCGCCTTCAAGAGCACGGCGAAGGACGCCGCGGCAACCTACGGCGTGTACGCGGAGGGCAGCCTGACCATCGGCGGCTCGGGGTCGCTCATCGCCTCGGGCGGCGAAGCCTCGGACGGCGGCACGTCGACCGGCCTCTTCTCCCTGGGGGCGCTGACGGTGAACGGCGGACACCTCTTGCTCGAGGGCGGCCCCGGCGACCTGTCGGTGGGCCTGAGCGCCCTCATCAAGGGCACCGTTCGCGGCGGCATCGTCGATGCGAAGGGCAATACGGGCGGCGTGCGGACGTTCCACTCCAGCGGCCTCGTGCTGGAGAACGGCGTGAAGGCAGAAGGCGCCGTCGAGCGCGACGGCGAGGAGCTGAAGCCTGCGGTGTATAACGAGCCATCCGGATACTACCAGGTGGACGGCGCGAACGCGCGGCATACGCGCGTGGCGGCCCCGCCCAACCCCCTCATAGCGGCCGATCCGGGGCTTCTGGCCTTCGGCGTGCAGCCGGTGAACGCCAAGAGCGCCGAGCAGCGCCTGCGCGTGAGCGCCAGCGAGCTTACGGCCGATATGACCATCGAGGCCCCCGAGGGCTTCACCGTGACGCCCGCCGAAGGGTGGAGCGGGCTTTTCGGCGGCGAGCTGCGCGTGACGTTCGATCCCACCGAGAACAAGAGCTACGGCGGGGTGCTGTGGCTGCGCTCGGAAGGCGCCCCCGACGTGCCCGTGGTGCTCACGGGCGAGGGGCGCGCTTCGGTTATCGTGGCCGATCCGGGGCTTCTGGCCTTCGGCTACCAGGCCGTGGCCACGAAGAGCGCCGAGCAGCGCGTGAAGGTGGCGGCTTCGGGCCTCAAGAGCGATATGGCCATCGAGGCGCCCGACGGCTTCACCGTGGTTCCCGCCGAGGGCTGGAACCCGCGCACGGGCGGGATCTTGCGCGTCACGTTCGACCCCCTCGAGGCCAAGAGTTACGGCGGCATGCTGTGGCTGAAGGCCGAGGGAACATCGGGTGCCGTCGTGGCGCCCGTGACGCTGACGGGCGAAGGGCGCGAGACGACGGTGGACGTGTCGGCGAAGCGCCTGTCATTCGGCCTCCAGCCGGTGGCCACGAAGAGCGCCGAGCAGCGCGTGCAGGTGAAGGCCTCCGGGTTGGAGAGCGACCTCGAGGTCAGCGCGCCCGAGGGATTCACCGTGGTTCCCGCCGATGGGTGGGACGCGCGCGAGGGAGGCACCCTGCGCGTGACGTTCGATCCTGTGCAGGCCAAGCCCTACGGCGAGATGCTCACGGTGGAGGCCGACGGCGCCGACGCCACGATGGTGGCGCTCGCAGGCGAGGGCCGCGAGGTGGCCGTGGCTGCCGACCCCGGGCTTCTGGCGTTCGGCATGCAGGGCGTGGGCACCGAGAGCGAGACGCTCACCATAACGGTGGCGGCGTCGGGCCTTGACTCGAACATCGCGTTCGAGGCGCCCGAGGGCTTCAAAGTGGTGCCGGGCGACGACTGGAATCCGCGAAGCGGCGGCCAGCTGTACGTGACGTTCGCGCCCGCTGAGGTCAAAAGCTATGCCGACGTGCTGTGGATTGGCGCTGACGGTGCCGACGCCGCGCCGGTGGCGCTCACGGGAGAGGGCGTGACGGCGAAGATCGAGGTCGCGCCCCATCGCTTGGATTTCGGCCACCAGACGGTGAACACGAAGAGCGCCGAGAAGCGCGTGACGGTGAAGGCCGTCGGCCTCTCGAACGACATGACCTTCGAGACGCCGGAGGGTTTCGAGATCAAGCCCGCCGACAACTGGAACCCGCGCACGGGCGGCGATCTGCGCGTGACGTTCAGCCCCGCGAGCGAGAAGATGTACGACGGCGTGCTTTCCATCGTCTCCGGCACTACGAAGGCGACGCCGATCGCGCTCGAGGGCACGGGAAGCATGCCGACCATCGTCATACTGCCGGTCTTCAACGAATTCGGCAGCCAGCCCGTGGGCACCGAAAGCGCCGAGCAGCGCATCCACGTGTCCGCGTACAACGCCCAGGCCGACCTCGAGATAGCCGTGCCTGCGGGCTTCAAGGTGACGAAGGCTCTCAACTGGAACGCCCGGACCGGCGGCGACCTGATCGCGAGGTTCGCGCCGACCGAGGCCAAGTCCTATTACGAAGAGCTCGAGGTGGGCAGCCAGGGTAGCTGGTCCACCGCGTTTCTGACGGGTCAGGGGCGGCAGTCGATCATCAAGGCGACGCCCGAGAAGCTGGACTTCGGCGGCCAGCCCGTGGGATCGGCGAGCGCGGCGAAGCTGGTGGAGGTGAGCGCCTCCAGCTTGGGCGGCGATTTGACCTGGAACGTGCCTGACGGCTTCAAGGCGGAGCCCGCGGCGGGGTGGAACCCGCGCACAGGCGGCACGCTGCGCGTGACGTTCGCGCCCGATCGGGCGACGACGTACGGCGGCATGCTGCAGATTGGCGCCCCCGATTCCGGCGGAGCGGCCGCGTCCGTGGCGCTTGCCGGCGAGGGGGTTTCGGCCAGCATCAAGGCCGACCCGGGCAAGCTGGCCTTCGGGCCGCAGCCGGTGGGCGCCAAGAGCGCCGAGCAGCGCGTGCGCGTGAGCGCGAGCGGGCTTGGCGCGGATATGACGGCGACGGCGCCTGACGGCTTCACGGTCGTGCCGGCCGAGGGGTGGAACCCCCGCACGGGCGGCGAGTTGCGCGTCACGTTCGATCCGACCGAGGCCAAGGCCTACGGCGGTATGCTGCGCATCGAGGCCGGAGGCGCGGCCGCCCTGGTCGCGCTCGCGGGCGAGGGGCGCGAGGCGATGGTGCGGGCGACGCCCGACCATCTGGACTTCGGCAACCAGGCCGTGGGCACCATGAGCGCCGAGCAGCGCGTGCGCGTGACGGCCTCGGGCCTGACGGGCGACCTCGAGGTCACGGCGCCGGCCGGCTTCACGGCGGTGCCTGCCGAGGGCTGGAACGACCGCACGGGCGGCGAGCTGCGCGTGACGTTCAATCCGACTGAGGCGCGCGCGTACGCCGCCGATCTGCTGGTGAGCGCCGACGGCGCCGACGGGGCCGCGGTGGCCCTTTCGGGCACGGGCCGCACGGCCGCTATCGCGGCGATGCCCGGTAAGCTCGACTTCGGGCGGCAGATCGTGGGAACGAAGAGCGCCGAGCAGCTGGTGGAGGTGAAGGCCGAGGGGCTCGACGCGGACATGGTCGTCGCTGCGCCGGACGGCTTCACGGTCGTGCCGGCCGACGGGTGGAGCGCGCGCACGGGCGGAACCCTGCGCGTGACGTTCGACCCGACCGAGGCGAGGAATTACGGCGGCGTGCTGAGCATCGACGCCGACGGGGCCGATGCGGCGCAGGTGGCGCTCACCGGCAAGGGCGAGGCGCCGAGCATCGCGGCGAGCCCGGGCCGCCTGGCCTTCGGCAAGCAGCCGGTGGCCACCAAGAGCGCCGAGCAGCGCGTGCGCGTGACGGCCTCGGGCCTCACGGGCGACCTGTCGTATACGGCGCCGGGCGGCTTCACGGTCGTGCCCGCCGAGGGCTGGGACGCGCGTGCCGGCGGCGAGCTGCGGGTGACGTTCGACCCGACCGAAGCCAAGGTCTACGGCGGCGTGCTGCTCATCGAGGCCGACGGCGGCGACGCCGCGAGCGTGACGCTTACGGGTACGGGCCTGACCACGGCCATCGCCGTGAGCCCGGGCCGCTTGGACTTCGGGGGGCAGGCCGTGGCCACCAAGAGCGCCGAGCAGCTCGTGCGCGTGAGCGCGAGCGGGCTCGCGTCCGACCTGCGCATCGACGTGCCGGACGGCTTCACGGTGATGGAGGCCGACGGCTGGGACGCGCGCACGGGCGGCACCCTGCGCGTGACGTTCGACCCGATCGAGGCGAAGGCCTACACCGGCGATCTGCTGGTGAGCGCCGACGGTGCCGACGGGGCCGCGGTGGCCCTGGCCGGCGAGGGGCGCTCGGTGTCCATAGCGGCGACGCCGAGCCTGGTGGACTTCGGCAACCAGGCCGTGGCCACCAAGAGCGCCGAGCAGCTGGTGCAGGTGACGGCCACGGGGCTCACGGGCGGCATGGCCTACGCCGTGCCGGAAGGCTTCACGGTCGTTCCGGCCGAGGGGTGGAGCGCGCTCACGGGCGGCACCCTGCGCGTGACGTTCGACCCCACCGAGGCCAAGGCCTACGGCGGCGTGCTGCGCCTGTCGGCCGACGGTGCCGACGGAGCTGCGGTAACGCTCACGGGCGTGGGCCGCAGCGCCGCCATCGCGGTTGATCCGGGCCGCGTGGCCTTCGGCAAGCAGCCGGTGGGCACCAAGAGCGCCGAGCAGCTGGTGGAGGTGCGGGCGAGCGGGCTCGACCAGAATATGACTTACAACGTGCCCGACGGCTTCACGGTGACGGAGGCCGACGGGTGGAGCGCGCTCACGGGCGGCACCCTGCGCATCACCTTCGACCCCACGGCGGCCCAGAGCTACAGCGCCGTGATGTGGATAGAGGCCGAGGGGGCCGACGCCGCGCCGGTCGCCCTCACGGGCGAGGGCGTCGACGCCGCCATCGCCGCCGATCCGGGGCTTCTGGCCTTCGGCTACGTGCCGGTGGACGACCATAGCGCCGAGCAGACGCTGCGGGTGTCGGCTGCGGGCCTCTCGGGCGACTTGACCTATCATGCGCCCGACGGCTTCACGGTGAATCCGGCCGACGGCTGGGGCGCGCGCACGGGCGGGACCCTGCGCGTGACGTTCGACCCCACCGAAGCCAAGAGCTACGGAGCCGTCATGTGGATCGAGGCTAACGGCGCCGATTCCGTGCCGGTCACGCTCACGGGCCAGGGACATCGCTCCTCGGTGACCGTGGATCCGAAGCTGCTGGAGTTCGACCCTCAGCAGGTGGGCACGAAGAGCGCTGAGAAGCTCGTGCGCGTGACGGCGACCGACGCGACGAGCGATCTTTCGCTCGGCGACGTTCCGCAGGGCTTCACGGTGACGAAGGCCGGCGGATGGAGCGACCAGACCGGCGGCACCCTGCGCATCACGTTCGATCCGACCGACGAGAAGACCTACGCCGCGGTCCTGTGGGTGAAGGCCGGCGGCGCCGACGCGGCCGGCATCGCCCTTGTGGGCGAGGGCTGCGCGGCGAAGGTGGCTGCCACGCCCGACAGGCTCGCCTTCGGCAGCCAGGCCGTGGGCACCAAGAGCGCCGAGCGACTGGTGCAGGTGGATGCGAGCGGCCTGACGGACGACCTGGCGGTAAGCGCGCCGGACGGCTTCACGGTCGTTCCGGCCGACGGGTGGGATGCGCGCGAGGGCGGCGAGCTGCGCGTGACGTTCGATCCGACCGACGAGACGAACTATGGCGGCGTCCTGCGCATCGAGGCTGGCGGCGCCGACGCGGCCGAGGTGGCGCTCACGGGCCGGGGCAGCGCCTCGTCCATCGCGGCCACGCCCGGCCTGGCGGCCTTCGGCTTCCAGCCGGTGGGCACCAAGAGCGCCGAGCAGCTGGTGCAGGTGAGCGCGAGCGGGCTCACGTCCGACCTCGCCTTCACGGCGCCGGACGGCTTCACGGTCGTGCCGGCCGCAGGGTGGAGCGCGCGCGAGGGCGGAACCCTGCGCATCACGTTCGACCCGACCGAGGCCAAGAGCTACGGGGCCGTCATGTGGATAGAGGCCGACGGCGCCGACGGCGTGCCGGTCACCCTCACGGGCGAGGGGCGCGACGCGGCGGTGAAGGCCGTGCCCGGAAGCCTGTCGTTCGGCGGACAGGCCGTGGGAACGAAGAGCGCCGAGCAGCTGGTGCGCGTGGATGCCTCGGGGCTTGCGGGCGACCTCGCCCTCGACGTGCCGCAGGGCTTCACCGCGGTGCCGGCCGAGGGGTGGAACGCCCGCACCGGCGGCACGCTGCGCGTGACGTTCGACCCGACTGTGGCCAAGGCCTACCGCGCCGTCATGCGCATCGAGGCCGACGGCACCGACGGCGCCTCGGTCGCGCTCTCGGGCGAAGGCCGTGCGGCCGCCATCTCGGCCGATCCGGACCTGGTGGCCTTCGGCAGCCAGGCCGTGGGAACCAAGAGCGCCGAGCGGCTCGTGCGCGTGAGCGCGAGCGGACTCGGCCATGATCTGAGCTTCGCCGCGCCGGATGGCTTCACGGTCGTTCCGGCCGACGGCTGGGACGCCCGCGCGGGCGGCACCCTGCGCATCACGTTCGACCCCACCGAGGCCAAGGCCTACGGCGCGGTCATGTGGATAGAGGCCGACGGCGCCGACGGCGTGCCGGTCACCCTTACGGGCGAGGGCGAGGTGCCGAGCATCGCGGCGAGCCCGACGAGCCTGCGCTTCGGCAAGCAGCCGGTAGGCACCAAGAGCGCCGAGCAGCTCGTGAAGGTTACGGCCTCGGGGCTCACGGGCGATCTCGCCTTCGATGCGCCGGAGGGCTTCACGGTCACTCCGGCCGAGGGCTGGGATGCCCGCGTGGGCGGCACCCTGCGCGTGACGTTCGACCCGACCGAGGCCAGGGCCTACGGCGGCGTGCTGCGCCTGTCGGCCGACGGCGGCGACGCGGTGGACGTGGCGCTCGCCGGCGAGGGCCGGGAATCGGCCATCGCGGTGGACCCGGGCCTTGTGGCATTCGGGAACCAGCCGGTGAACACCGCGAGCGTCGAGCGCACGGTGAAGGTGGCGGCGAGCGGCCTGGCGGGCGATCTAGCTTACACGGCGCCTGCGGGCTTCACCGTCACCCCCGATGCCGGATGGGATAATCGCACGGGCGGCACGCTGCGCATCACGTTCTCCCCGACCGAGGCCAAGAGCTACGGCGCGGTCATGTGGGTGGAGGCCGACGGGGCCGATGCCGCGCCGGTCACGCTCACGGGCGAGGGCCGCGCGAAGGCCATCGCGGCCGATCCGGGGCTTCTGGCCTTCGGCTACGTGCCGGTGGGCGAGCACAGCGCCGAGCAGACGCTGCATGTGTCCGCCTCGGGGCTTTCGGGGCAGCTCAAGTGGCAGGCTCCCGACGGCTTCACGGTGAATCCGGCTGACGGCTGGAACGACCGCACGGGCGGCACCCTGCGCGTGACGTTCGATCCGACGGAGTCGAAGTCCTACGGCGCGGTCATGTGGATAGAGGCCGAGGGCGCCGACAGCGCTCCGGTCACCCTCACGGGCCAGGGGCATGAGACGTCGATCGTGGCGAGCCCCACGCTGCTGGAGTTCGACGCCCAGCAGGTGGGCACCAAGAGCGCCGAGAAGCTGGTGCGGGTGACGGCCTCCGACACGACGAGCGATCTTGTGCTCGAGGCTCCGCAGGGCTTCACGGTGACGCCGGCCGAGGGATGGGACGACCAGACCGGCGGCACGCTGCGCGTGACGTTCGATCCGACCGACGAGAAGACCTACGGCGAGGTGCTGTGGGTGCGCTCCGGCAACGATGCGGCCGGCGTCGCCCTCGTGGGCGAGGGCTGCGCTGCGAGGATAGGCGCCGAGCCCGGTCGGCTCGCCTTCGGCAGCCAGGCCGTGGGCACCAAGAGCGCCGAGCAGCTCGTGCGCGTGACGGCGAGCGGGCTCACGTCCGATCTGGTGCTGAGCGCGCCGGACGGCTTCACGGCCGTGCCGGCCGACGGGTGGGACGTGCGCGAGGGAGGCACCCTGCGCGTGACGTTCGATCCGACCGACGAGAAGAATTACGGCGGCATGCTGCGCATCGAGGCCGCCGGCGCCGACGCGGCCGAGGTCTCGCTCACGGGCCGGGGCAGCGCCTCGTCCATCGCGGCCTCGCCCGATCTGGCGGCCTTCGGCAGCCAGGCTGTGGGCACGAAGAGCGCCGAGCGGCTCGTGCGCGTAAATGCGAGCGGACTCGACCATGATATGAGCTTCACGGCGCCGGACGGCTTCACGGTCGCTCCGGCCGACGGATGGGACGCGCGCACGGGCGGAACCCTGCGCATCACGTTCGACCCGACCGAGGCGAAGAGCTACGGCGCGACCATGTGGATCGAGGCCGACGGCGCCGACGGCGCGCCGGTCACCCTCACGGGCGAGGGATACGCGGCTTCCATCGTCACCTCGCCCGATCTGGCGGCCTTCGGCTTCCAGCCGGTGGGCACCAAGAGTGCCGAGCGTACGGTGGAGGTGCGGGCGAGCGGGCTCACGTCCGATCTCGCCTTCACGGCGCCGGACGGCTTCACGGTGACTCCTGCCGACGGGTGGAGCGCGCGCGAGGGCGGCACCCTGCGCATCACGTTCGACCCGACCGAGGCCAAGAGCTACGGGTCGGTCATGTGGATAGAGGCCGACGGCGCCGACGGCGTGCCGCTCACCCTCACGGGCGAGGGACGCGACGCGGCGGTGAAGGCCGTGCCCGGGAGCCTGTCGTTCGGCGGCCAGGCCGTGGGCACGAAGAGCGCCGAGCAGCTAGTGAAGGTTGACGCCTCGGGGCTCACGGACGACCTCTCCTTCGACGTGCCGCGGGGCTTCACCGCGGTGCCGGCCGAGGGCTGGGACGCGCGCACCGGCGGCACGCTGCGCGTGACGTTCGACCCCACCGAGGCCAAGGCCTACCGTGCCGTCATGCGCATCGAGGCCGACGGCGCCGATGGGGCGCTCGTGCAGCTTGCAGGCGAGGGCCGTGCGGCCGCCATTTCCGCGTCGCCCGATCTGGTGGCCTTCGGCTTCCAGCCGGTGGGCACGAAGAGCGCCGAGCAGCTGGTGCAGGTGAGCGCGAGCGGGCTCGACCATGATATGAACTTCACGGCACCCGATGGCTTCACAGTCACCCCGGCCGAGGGCTGGGATCCGCTCACGGGCGGCACCCTGCGCATCACGTTCGACCCGACCGAGGCCAAGAGCTACGGCGCGGTCATGTGGGTGGAGGCCGACGGCGCCGACGGCATGCCGATCTCCCTCACCGGCGAAGGCCGCGAGTCGGCCGTGAAGGCGACGCCCGACCGGCTCTCCTTCGGCGATCAGCCGGTGGGTACCAAGAGCGCCGAGCAGCTCGTGCAGGTGGCGGCGAGCGGGCTCACATCTGACCTCAGCTTCGGCGCGCCGGAGGGCTTCACCGTGACTCCGGCCGAGGGCTGGAACGTCCGCACGGGCGGGACCCTGCGCGTGACGTTCGACCCGACTGCGGCCAAGGCGTACAGCGGCATGCTGTGGATCGACTCCGATGGCGCGGACGCCGCGTTCGTGGCGCTTACCGGCCAGGGCCGCACGTCGGCCATCAAGGCCGTTCCCGACCGGCTCTTGTTCGACGACCAGGTGGTGGGCACCAAGAGCGCCGAGCAGCTCGTGCGTGTGGACGCCTCGGGGCTCGCGGGCGACATGGCCTTCGACGTTCCGCAGGGCTTCACCGTGGTTCCGGCCGAGGGCTGGGACACCCGTACGGGCGGCGAGCTGCGCGTGACGTTCGACCCGACCGAGGCGAAGGCCTACAGCGAGGTGCTGTGGATCAACGCCGACGGGGCCGACGGCGCGCCGGTGGCGCTTTCGGGCACGGGGAAGACCTCCGAGATAACGGCATCGCCCACGAAGCTCTCCTTCGGCTTCCAGCCGGTGGGCACCAAGAGCGACGAGCAGCGCATTCTTGTGAAGGCCGCGGGGCTCGCGGCCGACCTCTCCTTCGAGGCGCCCGCGGGCTTCACCGTGGTTCCCGCCGAGGGCTGGGACGCCCGCGAGGGCGGCGAGCTGCGGGTGACGTTCGACCCGACCGAGGCGAAGGACTACGGGGCCGTGATGTGGATCGGGGCCGACGGGGCCGATGCCGCGCCGGTCGTGCTCGCGGGCGAGGGGCGCGAGACGGCCGTGAAGGCCACGCCGCCGGCGCTCGCGTTCGGCGGGCAGCCCGTGGGCACCAAGAGCGCCGAGCAGCGCGTGCGGGTGGTCGCGAGCGGGCTCACGTCCGATCTGGCCCTCGACGTGCCCGACGGCTTCACCGTGGTGCCGGCCGAGGGCTGGGACGCCCGCACGGGCGGCGAGCTGCGCGTGACGTTCGACCCGACGGAGGTCAAGGAGTACGGGGCCGTCCTGTCGATCGAGTCCGACGGGGCCGACGCCGCGTCGGTGGTGCTCACCGGCGAGGGCCGGGAGCAGGGCATCGTGGCCTCGCCGGATCTTCTGGCATTCGGCTTTCAGCCGGTGGCCTCCAAGAGCGCCGAGCAGCGCGTGCGCGTGCAGGCTTCGGGGCTGACGTCCGATATGTCCTTCGAAGAGCCGGAGGGCTTCACCGTGGTGCCGGCCGAGGGTTGGGATCCGCGTACGGGCGGCGAGCTGCGCATCACGTTCGATCCGCTGGAAGCCAAAGCCTACGGCGCGGTCATGTGGATCGAATCCGACGGCGCCGACGCCGCGTCGGTGGCGCTCACCGGCGAAGGCCGCGATCTGGCGGTGAAGGTGAGCGAGGGCCTGCTGGCGTTCGGCTCGCAGCCGGTGGCCACGAAGAGCGTCGAGAAGCGCGTGCACGTCGAGGCGTCGGGGCTTGAAGGCGACCTCGCCTTCTCGGCTCCGGCGGGCTTCACCGTGACGCCGGCTGAGGGCTGGGACGCGCGCACGGGCGGCGAGCTGCGGGTGACGTTCGACCCGACGGAGGCCAAGTCCTACGGCGAGGTCATGTGGATCGAATCCGACGGCGCCGATGCCGCGCCTGTGGCGCTTACCGGCGAGGGCCGCGAGGCGGGCGTCAAGGCGGCGCCCGAGCTGCTGGCGTTCGGCAAGCAGGAGGTGGGCACGAAGTCTGCCGGTCAGCGCGTGCATGTGCAGGCCTCGGGGCTTTCGGCCGACCTCGCGTTTGACGTGCCGGCGGGCTTCACCGTGGTGCCGGCCGAAGGATGGGATCCGCGCGCGGGCGGCGAGCTGCTCGTGACGTTCGACCCCACCGAGGTGAAGACGTACGGCGGGGTGCTGTGGATCGGGGCCGACGGCGCCGACGCCGCGCCCGTGGCGCTCACCGGCGAGGGCGTGAAGCCTGCGCCGCCGGTGCCGCCGAAGCCCAAGCCCACGCCCACGCCGACGCCCACGCCCAAGCCGCCCACGCCCATCACGGGCGACGGCGTGCCGGTGACGGGGCTTGCGGCCGTGGCCCTGCTGGCGGCCGTGGTGGCCGCGGCCAGCTGGCTGCGGTGGAGGCGCCGCCCCCGCTAGAGCGCGACGGGCCTTGCCGCGTATGAGATACCGCCCCGGACGACGCGTTCGTCCGGGGCGTCCGGCCTGTGATAAAATTCCGATTGTCTGAGCGAGCGCAGCCTCCGGTTGTCATCCTGAGCGGAGCGAACGAAGTGCGCGAAGTCGAAGGATCCCCCGCGGCGCCAGCAGGGAGCGTCACGGCTGACGCCGCACGGGATCCTTCGACTACGCGGCTTCGCCGCTCCGCTCAGGATGACAAAAGGGGCGGCTACGCTCGCTCAGATGACAAAGGGAGCGGCTTCGGGGGAAGGGGCGCCATGGGCGGGATATCGGTGATGGTGATGCTCTCGGTGATGGGCGCGCTCGCGTTCGTCATCCTGGGCGCGGTGGCCATCGCGCTCGCGGCCTTCATCGCCGCCACGGCGGTGAGCATCGTGTTCGCCTGCCGTACAAAGTCCCGTCACGAGCAGGGAAAGAAGCTCAAGGGACTCCTCGCCATCCCCATCGTGCTCTACGCCATCAGCATCCCCGTGCTCGTGTGGTTCGCCGTGGCGTGGGTGATCCCGCTGGCCACCGATGTGGAGGGCGACGAATTCCCCGACTTCACCCGGGCCGTCTCGCAGCATGACCCCGAGGCGCTGCAGGGCTGCTTCGACGCGCATGCGTTCGAATTCCCCGCCGAGGGCGACGAGTCGCTGCCCTCGTTGCTGGAGGCGGCCATAACCTACGACGACGCCGCCTGCGCCCAGCTGGTGCTGGAGGTGGCGGGGGCGCGCGGCATGCCCATCGACGTGAACGAGCCGCTGCCGTCGTACACGCTGAAGGGCGAGCCCTACGCCGCCGAGTACGCCCTCGTGCGCGCCGCGGGCCCCGATTTCCGCTCGGCGCGCATGATCGAGGTGCTGCTGGAGGCGGGCGCCGACCCGAACGCGTCGTCGCTGCGCGACCTCGAGGGCAGCCATCCGCTCCACCTGGTGTGCGGCGGGGCGTCGCTCTTCGGCATGACCGAAGATACGGCCGAACGGGTGCTGGGAGAGGTCGACGGGGCCATCGATGCGCTGCTCGCGCACGGCGCCGATCCTGCGGCGCTCAACGCCGAGGGCCGCACGCCGGGGGAGTGCTACCGCGCCTGGATCGACGGACTCGTGGACGACGGCCTGATCACCTGCGACCGCGCCGACCAGGCCATAGCCGCGCATCCCGGCCTACTCTGAGCGGGTGAAGCCCCCCCTTTTGTCATCCTGAGCGAGCGACGTGCCCCCCTGTCATTCTGAGCGGGCGAAGCGCCCCCCCTGTCATCCTGAGCGAGCGAAGCGAGTCGAAGGATCCCGCGCGGCGACAGCAGGGAGCGTCGCGTCTTCGGCGGCAGAGAATCGGAGGTTCTGACTCCACTTATGGCGCATAATCCCAGGGGGTGCCCTTTCCGATGTGAACAGGTCCCGGGGTCGGCCGGACCCTCTTCGGGTTTTCACCCGCTCTCGTGCACAGTTTTCGCCGCTCTGAAGGGTTTTCGGGGGTCCAGAGGCTCGCACGCGTGCCGGGCGGCGCGACTCGGATACGTTTCCCCTGGTCGCGGAAGGCGAGCTCCCGCCATATTGCCCGGCCGGGCTTCAGAGCGGCGAAAACCGTGCATCGGAGGGGCCGAAAAACCGAACGATCCGCTCGCCTCCCTCTCGACTCGCTTCGCTCGCTCGGGATGACAGGAGGGAGCGCTCACTGCGTTCGCTTCGCTCAGGATGACAATGTGCGCTTCCTGCCCACGCGGGCGAGCAGGCGGTCGAGGGCCACGTACGCGTACCCCAGCGCGATGAACGCCGCCACCAGTGCGACGACGGTCACGGCCACGCCTCCCACGCCGTTCGCGTCCACGTCGATGAAGGGGTAGGGGTAGCGCGACCCGGCCTTCGGCCCCATGTTCACGCCGAGCAGCCCCACCATGCCGAGCGCGTAGGCCAGATACGCCAGCGGAAACGCCATCCACACGAGGGGCCCCGCCAGGCTCATGCGGCCCTTCTCGTCGAACAGCAGCCAGTCGAGGATGCAGGCGATGGGCACGAGGTAATGCAGCGCCAGCACCGAGAAGCTGAACGTTCCATCGGGCATGATGAGCCCGCCGCCCAGCAGGAAGTGCGCCACCAGCCACGTGACGGTGACGGCCATCATGGCGGCGTACTTGAACGCGGGCGCCCACACCGCGTCGTCGCCGCGGTTGCGCGCGAGGTGCACGAGGGCGGCTGCGAAGTATGCCACGGCCGCCACGTTGCTCAGGTTCGTGAAGTAGAAGAAGAACCGCGGCTTGAACGCGCCCGCGAACAACCCCAGCTGCTCGAGCAGGGCCAGGCCGCCCACGACGACGATGAGGCACTTGAACGCGATGGATGCCGTGCGATTCCGAATTCTCATGAGGCCGCTTCCCGTCGATGCGATGATTCCACCCCTATGATGCCACAGCGGCAGGGTGGCTCGCGGGCGCGCGCGGCTCCTTCGTCCGTCGGTTGAGTCCCGCCCCGCTCCCGCTCGTCGCGGGAATCGCGCCGCTAACGTTGTGCGTTTGATGGAGGGCAGCCGCTTGCCGAACGGGGGCCGTCTCCCTCGGAGGCGAGCCGCCGGGCATCGGGCGCGCCACGATACCATACATGCCAGGGGCCGCTTCCATCCGGTGCGGCTCGCGCGGCTGCAAAGTGCGCTGACCAGGCGCCCAAAGCGGCGCTATGCAGGGACTGTTGGCTTCAAACGAGCGAAGGAGACGGCATGGACAGAGGTTTGAAAGGCAAAGTGGTGTTGATCACCGGCGGCGGCGGCGGCATCGCGCGCGGCATCGAGCGGGCGTTCGCGGCCGAGGGCACGAAGTTCATCCTCACCGACCTGTTCCCCGGCGGCATGGCCGAGGCTAAGGAGGAGCTCGAGCGCGAGTTCGGCGCCGAGGTGTTCACCTACCTGGCCAACGGATCGGTCGAGTCCGAGGTGAAGGAAGCCGTCGACGCGGGCGCCGCGCACTTCGGCGGGCAGATCGACGTGCTGATCAACAACGCGCAGGCCTCGGCCTCGGGCCTCACCCTCATCGAGCACACCGAGGAGGACTTCGACCTGGCCGTGCGCTCGGGCCTGTACGCGACGTTCTTCTACATGAAGCACTGCTACCCCTACCTCAAGAAGACGGCGGGCTCGGTGATCAACTTCGCCTCCGGCGCCGGCATCGGCGGCAACCCGGGGCAGAGCTCCTACGCCGCTGCGAAAGAGGGCATCCGCGGCATGAGCCGCGTGGCCGCCTCCGAGTGGGGCGAGGACGACATCAACGTCAACATCGTGTGCCCGCTCGTCATGACGAAGATCCTCGAGGAGTGGCGCGATAACAACCCCGAGATGTACGAGAAGAACATCAAGGGCATCCCGCTGGGCCGCTTCGGCGACGCGGAGAAGGACGTGGGACGCGTGTGCGTGTTCCTGGCCAGCGACGACGCGTCGTTCGTGACCGGCGACACCATCATCGTGCAGGGCGGCTCGGGCATGAAGCCGTAGGCTTTTTCCTGATCTTCTCTGCGAAGGGCCCGGCCGGGCGCGGCGTGAGCGCGCGAGGCCGGGCCCTTCGTCGTGTCATCGGTCGAGGGCGCGCACGCTCTTCGGCAGGTAGAGCACAGCGCCCAGCGCCAGGCACGCAAGGCCGTCCACCACGAAGAACGGCGCGATGCCGATGGCCTCGGCCAGTACGCCGCCCAGAGCGATGCCCACCGGGGAGGCCAGCCCGAACGCCGCCATGGCGAATCCGAGCGCGCGACCGTTCTTCTCGGGCGCCACGTTCTTCTGGATGAGCGTGATGAACGGCCCGTTGAACCAGGCGCACGCCATGGCCATGACGGCGCACAGCACGGCGAACGCGGGGAACATGTCGGGCGCGAGCAGCCCGCACGCCGTGGTGGTGGCTCCCACGATGAGCAGCGCCACCGCCATGAGTCCGGCCAGGCGCTTTCCGCCGCCCCATGCCATAAGCACGCCCGAGCCTGCGATCATGCCGATGCCCCAGGTGGCTTCCACGATGGACGCCGCGTAGCCGTCGCCGTTGAAGTGGTCGTAGGTCATGAGCGGGAACACCGCGCTGAGCGGCGCGAACGCGATCATCCCCACGGTGATGCCGGCCAGCAGCACCACGAGCCCGCGCGTGGCGGCAAGCGCCCGCCATCCGTCGCGCAGGTTCGCCAGCACGTGCTGGTCGTCGGTGGAGGTGTCGTGCATGGTGGGAATCTTGGCCAGCGCCAGGCCGCCCACGGCCATGAGCGCCCCGAAGAAGTCCAGGAACATGACCGCATGGAAGCCGATGGTGGTGTACAGGAAGATGCCGAACGCCGGCGCGGCGATGGAAGCCACCGACATGAGCAGCTGGTCGAGCGTGTTGATGCGCAGCAGGTGCTTCTCGGGCACGAGCAGCGGCATGGCGGCCATCATGGCGGGCCCGTGGAACGCCTGCCCGATGCTGCGCACCACCACCATCACCAGGATGAGGCCGAATGTCACGTGCCCCATGAGGATGATGATGCCCAGTGCGAGCGACACCAGGCCTATTCCCAGGTCGGCCGCTATCATGACGGCTTTGCGGTTGTACTTGTCGGCCACCACGCCGCCGAAGGGGGAGAGCAGCCCCTGGGGCAGGTACGCGCAGATGGTGGCGGCGGACAGCATGAGCGCGCTGCCGGTGGTCTCGGTGACGTACCACACGGCGGCGAATCCGGCGGCGTAGCTGGTGACCATGGAAACGGCCTGGCCGGCCCAGATGGTGACGATGATGGCGAGCCAGCGCTTGGGCAGCGGCAGGCCGGCGGCGCTCAGAGGCGCGGTTGATTCGGTCATGGAAGACTCCTCGATGAGATGGCTGGTTGGCGGCTTCCAGCATGCGGTAGCGAACGCGGTTGCGCCACCTATTCCAGATGGAACGTGTGCTGAAAGGGGAAACTACACGTTGCGGCGAACTAGCGGCAGCGGCGACCGGCCATCGAGATCAGAGCTCCTTGCAGGATCGAGCGGAAATGCGCCGCCCAGTGTATCATGCGCCGGCCTTCTCGCCAAGCAGCAGCAGGTTGAGGTCGACGCTCGCGGAGATGCCCGCCACGGATCCGGCGTTGGTGTACTGCCATACGGCGAAGTCGAACTGCGCGGTGGGCTGCTCCGCATCGTACTCCGCGAACCACACGGGGCGGTCGCCGAGCGCCGCGCGGTCGTAGCGGGCCATGTCGCCCTTGTTGCCATAGACGGCGGTGGCGTAGCCGGCGGCTTCGAAGCGCTCGCAGAACGCGAGGGCGCAGGCCGTGAGCGTCTCGCGGTCGATGCCGTTCGCGCGGCCGGCCGCGTCGGACACGGGCTCGTGGTCGTACGCGACGGGCAGCGCGAGGGCGCGGCCGTCCAGCAGCTTGAGCGCGAACTCGGCCTCTTCGGCGGCCTCCTCCTCGCTCGTGGCCTGCGAGAAGAAGTACGCGCCCACGTCGAGCCCGGCCGCCGTCGCGCCGTCGATGTTCTCGGTGCCGCGCGCGTCGGCGTAGAGCGCGCCCTCGGTGTAGCCGCGGTTGCCGATGCGCACGAAGACGAAGTCGACGCCGTCTGCGGCCACGGCCTGCCAGTCGATGTACCCCTGATGGTCGGACACGTCCACGCCCAGCTGGGAGCGCAGGGTCCCGTCCTCGTAGTAGGCCAGGCGGTCGCCGTCGCGCTCCAGGCCCGCCTCCCAGTCGTAGGGGCTCGCGTAGGGCGCGGTAGGCGCGCTTGTCGCAGGCGCGTCGCAGCGCCCGAGCATCAGGCCGGCGGCGAGGATGATGAGCGCCGCCGCGGCGAGTGCGCCCACGATGAGCGCGGGGGACGGCGGGGCGGGAGGGACGGTGCGCCTTCGCAGGCGCTTATGCGTGCGCTGTTCCATGCCGGCTATCCTACCAAAGCCCCCCGCATGCACGGCCTGCCATCCCCTCGATTCCAGAATCCCGTCATCCCCCCTTGTCATCCTGAGCGAGCGAAGCGAGTCGAAGGATCCCCCCGCGGCGCCAGCCGTGACGCTCCCTGTTGGCACCGCACGGGATCCTTCGACTCGCTGCGCTCGCTCAGGATGACAAAGCGCACGCTGACCTGCGATATGTCAATCTTGGTTTAACAGAGAGCCTCTCGGTTGCCATTGCGTTTGCCTAGGCTGCCAGGATGACGGCAACCTCGCGGGAGCTCAGGTAGTCGTAGCGCATCATCTTCTCCAGCACGTGCTCCTGGCGTCTGCGGGCCAGATCGAGGTTCTCGCCCAGCGCGTAGGCGCTCGGGGCGTTCGGGATGCCGGCCAGCAGGGTGCACTCGTCGTCGGTGAGCTCGGCGGGGCGCTTGTCGAAGTAGCCCTCGCTCGCCGGGCCGATGCCGGTGAACCCGTCGCCGAAGTAGATGGAGTTCACGTACAGCTCCAGGATCTCGCGCTTCGAGAAGTGCTGCTCCATCGTGAAGGCCATGAACACCTCGGCCACCTTGCGCTCGACGGTCTGTTCCTGCGTGAAGTATTGGTTCTTCGCCAGCTGCTGGGTGATGGTGCTGCCGCCCTCCACGATGGCACCGGCCTTGAGGTCGTTCACGAGGGCGCGCCCCGTGGCGATGATGTCGAAGCCGGGGTGCGCGTAGAAGCGGTGGTCCTCCACGGCGATGACCGCCTGCAGGTACAGATCGGGCAGCTCGTCGATGGGCGTGAAGCCCTTCTCCTGCCGGATGCTCGCCGCCATGTCGTCGAGGCTCGTCCGTTCAAGCGCCTCCTGATACAGGTTGAATCCGCGTGCGACGAAGAAGGCGGCGATCACCGCGACCAGGATGAGGACCATGACGAACGCCCCTCCGATAAAGAGGGCGACGGTCTCCCTGGTCGTGCGATGCCTCGCTTTTGCCATGGGCTCCTCCTTTGCTGCGGTCGGCTCGCGGTTTTTCCGTACTTGCCAGTAAACCAGACGCTCCTTAACGCTGCCTTACCGACCGCTTGCCACAGCCTTACATTCCTGCAAGGAGCTGCGAACTTGATCGCGCGGCAGCTGCGGTATACTGAGACAAGCGCACGCGCGCGGGGCCCAGCGCCAAAAGGGCCGGGACCCGGTGCCGTGCACGAAGGCGAGAGGACGGTGCGTCATGATGATTTCCACGCGGGGCCGCTACGCGTTGCGGCTCGCCATCGACGTCGCGAAGCAGGGCGAAGGCGGCGCCCTCGTGACGATGCGGCAGGTCGCCGAGCAGGAGGGCCTGTCGGTGAAGTACCTCGAGCAGCTGGGCGCGGCCCTCGTGAAGGCGGGCGTGCTCAAGAGCATCCGCGGCGTGAGCGGGGGCTACCTGCTGGCGCGGCCGGCGGGGGAGATCACGGCGGGCGACGTCCTGCGCGCCACGGAGGGAAGCTGCGCGCCGGTGTCGTGCGTGGACGACGCCTCCGCGTGCCCGCGCAGCGACGAGTGCGTCGCGCGCACGTTCTGGCACGGCCTGGACAAGACCATCGAGGACTACGTGGACGGCGTCTCCCTGGAGGACCTCGTGAAGATGAAGTAGGGAGCGGGCGTGACAAAGGCGTGACAAAGGGACGGGACGGCCACCCGTCAGAAGCCCCGCTTCCGGCACAGGCGGTAGGTGAGCCAGGCGGAGGCGGCGTAGAGGGCGCACGCCACAACCAGCAGCCCGGCCGTTACCACGACGGCGCCTTCGGGCGTGGTGGCGAACGCCATGAACGCGCTCGCGTCGAAGCCGCTTCCCGGGCGCAGGAGGACGGGTGCCAGCGGGAACACCATCATGAACAGCACCGGCACGAACTGCACCGTCCGCGTGTACCCCAGGCGCATGGCCAGGGGCAGCGACACGCCCGCCATCACGAGCGGGATGAACAGGGACGCGGCGATGGACAGCGCCATTATCGATCCGTCGAACAGGTACGGGTAGCGCATGGCCGCGGTGAGCGCGGGTGCCCAGAGCACGCACGCCTCGGCCACCAGGCACCCCGCCACGCCCACGGCTACGCCCGCCGCCGACATCGCGGCCAGCACCGCGTAGCGGCCGAGCACCGCGTCGCGTCGCGTGAAGGGCATGGCCAGGCGAAACCCCTGCCAGCCGTTACGCTCGTCGTTCATCAGGAGTATCTGCATGGCCATGAGGGGGACGAGCAGCCCGGTATAGAGGGTGATCCACGGCAGGGGCCCCATGACGGCCATGCACACGACGGTTATCACCGCCAGGATGGCCAGGTACTTCGCCGTCCTGCGCTTCACCACGGCGAAGTCGACCAGGAAGGCGGCCTTCACGGAGCCCCCGCCCGCGCCCACGCTAGAACTCCCGCTTTTGGTACAGCTTCACGGACAGAACGCACGACGCCGCGGCCAGCACGGCCACTGCGGCAACCACCGCCGCGGAGAGCCCGATCGTGCCGGCAGGTGTGACGGCCCAGGTGATGAGGTCGACGAGGAACTGCGGCGCCGGGCCCGCGTTCTGGAGCAGCGGCCCGACGAAGAGCATTCCCAAGATGAACACGAGCGGGAGGAAGCGCACGGCCTTCGTCATGCCGAAGCGCGCCACCAGCGGAAGCGCGATGAGCCATAGGACGAGCGAACCCGCGATGGAGGCCACCGACACGCCCACCACCAGCTGCCAGTCCAGCCCCACAACCAGGGTGGCCAGCAGCGGCACAGTCGGCATGAGCTGAGCCAGCGCGAACACGATACCCATGAGAACCAGGCCGAACACCAGGCCGATGAACGTCATGATGAGGAAGGTGGCGTAGCGCCCGCAGATGATGCTCGCGCGCGAGAGCGGCAGCGTGAGGCGGAACTCATCCCAGTTGTTGCGCTCGTCGAAGGCCACCAGCGTGAAGCCCACCGAGTAGGACATCATGAGGGTGGCGATGGGCACGATGGCCAAAGCGGTTTGCGTGGACACGGCGAGGACGACGGACACCACCACGCCCAGCACCAGCTGGGACACCGCGAGCTTCTTGGCGGTGAGCAGGTCGAACATAAGCATGGACTTCATCGCGCCTCTCCCTTCAGCATGAGCGACATGTACGAGTCGATGTCGGCGCGCTCAAGCGCCACCTGGGGGAAGCGCGCGGCGAACGCCTGGCGGTCGGGCACGAGCACCGCGGTGCCGTAGACGCTGCGCTCGAAGCGCATGGTGCCGCGCGCGAAGATGCCGCTGTCCACGATGGCGTCGAACTCGGCCGCGCGGCACTGCGCCACGCCGGCCACGTCGGTGATGGCGTCCTTCTCAAGGGCGAACACGATGCGTCCCTCGTCGATGCACACGATGTAGTCGGCTATCTTCTCCAAATCGCTCGTGATGTGGCTGGACATGAGGATGCCGCGATGCTCGTTCATGAACAAGCGCAGCGTGTCTAAGGCCTCGTCGCGGGCCAGGGGGTCGAGGCCTGCCGTGGCCTCGTCGAGCACCAGCAGGTCGGGGTCGTGCGCCAGCGCGCAGGCCAGCGACAGCTTCATGCCCATGCCGCGCGACAGGTCCTTCACCGTCTTGCCCGCGGGCAGGCCCAGCTGCTGGACGAGCGTGCGGAACTTCCCGGGATTCCAGTTCTTGTAGCAGTGCCTCATCAGCTTGCCCACCGCCTCCACGGTGAGCTCTTCCGGAAACGAGCAGGTGTCGAACACCACGCCGATGCGCTGCTTGAGCTCGGCCAGGCGCTTCTCGGGCGCGCTGGTCACCTCCTCGCCGAACAGCGAGATAGAGCCGCCGTCGGGGAAGATGAGGCCCAGGATGGCCTTGATGGTGGTGGTCTTGCCGGCGCCGTTGGAGCCGATGAAGCCCACCACGCTGCCGGCGGGCACGCTGAAGGAGACGCCCTCGAGGTCGAAGCCCTCGTAGTGCTTCTCCAGGTTCTGTATGCGAAGCAGATCGCCCATAAGTCGTCACTTTCTTTCCGTGGCCGCGCGCGGCCCGAGGGCGGTGCGGCGCGGTATACGTTCCTAGTCTTCCGTCAAAAGGTCGAGCATGTCGTGGAGCACGGCCGGTGCGACGCCGGCCGTGCGGGCCTCGTCCACCGCGCGGGTGAGCAGCTCCTCGATGTGGCGCAGACGCTCCTCGCGCAGAAGCTCCATGTTGCCGCCGGCGACGAAGCTGCCCTTGCCCTGCACCGTCTCGATGAACCCTTGGGCCTCGAGGTCGGCGTAGGCGCGCTTGGTGGTGATCACGCTGATGCGCAAATCGTTCGCCAGCGCGCGCATCGAGGGAAGCTGGGCGCCCTCCGCGAGCGTGCCGCCGAGGATGAGGCTTTTCATCTGGGCGGTTATCTGCTCGTAGATGGGCTTGTCGCTTGCGTTCGAGATGATGATGTCCACGGTGCTCCTGTTCCAGTCTCCCGCTTGCTCGGCGGGGCAGTGCGCAGGTGCAGGGGCGTCCCCGCCGCACCCGGGTGGCACGTCGCGGCGTCCCGCTTCGTGCCGGAAGGCGCGCGGGCACGTTCCCCGTTTGCCTTCCCTCGGGTCGCCATGCGCGAACATGCCGTGCATGGTGTATATACCCGATATGCACACTATAAACACCGTGCGCACGAGCTGTCAAGACGTTCCCGAAGTTTTTCATGGCAGGCATTGCTTGTAATACGGTATTACTCTATAGTGGGAAAGAAAGGAAGCGAGGTGCGGTATGGATGCCGTGATGGACAAAGGCACTGCAAAGAAGGTTCCGAAGAAAGCGGGCGGCAGCGCTTCGGCGATGCCCGGTCGCACAGATCCCGTCGTCACCGCACGCGTGCCTGCGGAGATCAGGGACCAGGGGAACAAGGTGCTGAAGAAGATCGGTTCCACGCCAACGGAGCTGGTCAATGCCGCTTACCAGTACGTTATCGATCATGAGGCGCTTCCGACGTCCGCACCCTCGCTCGAAGATTTGAAGAACAAGCGCCGCACGCTCACTCCTGAACAGAAGGAGAAGGTACAAAAGCGCATGCGGGAGACGAGGCTCAACGCGCCTGAGGAGTGGGAGGCCAAATCGTTCAAGGAGCTGCTCGACGAGGCACGGGAGGAACGCTATGCGCGCTTTGCTTGACACCAACGTCATTATCGATCTTTTCACCGGTCGCCCGCCAGAAGGCGATGCAGCTGCGAAGCTCCAGGTCATGCAGGTGCTCGGGGATATAGAGCTATGGGTTTCCGCCAAGTCTTTCACCGACGTATTCTATGTGATGCGCAAAGAGAACGAGAGTGCGAACGTCCAGCAGACATTCATCAAAAGCTTGGAGTACCTCAAGGTGTGCGCCGTGGACGCGGATGATATCCGGCAGACTGCGGAGCGGTGCTGGCTCGATTTCGAGGACTGCCTCATCGATGTATGTGCGGAGAAAGTGAAGGCCGACGTGCTTTTGACGCGCGATGAGAAGGGGTTCGCGCGGTCGAGCATTGCCTGTTGCTCTCCGAAGGCCTTTTTCGATCGTCTCGAGCATGAACACGGCATCGTCTACGAAGAGGTGGAGTGGTAGGCGTCACACGCCCTTCGCGGTGGCGAGGACGGGGTTCACGTAGCGGCCGCGCGTCTCGGTGGCCTTGCCGTACTGGATGGAGTTCGTGGGGCAGCGGTGCAGGCAGGCGAGGCATTGCGTGCAGCCCAGCTCCGTCCAGCGCGGCGCGCCCTCGATCATGGTGATGGTGTTGGTGGGGCAGAGCTCGGCGCAGCGGCCGCAGTGGATGCAGGTGGGCAGCGTGTAGAACTCGGAGGTGGAGCGCGGCTTCTCGTCTTTCTCGTTGAACGCGCTCATGAGCACGCCGAAGGGGTTGCGGCGCTCGGCATGCACGCGCTCGCGCGCGGCGATGCGCTCGGACGCCTTGCGCGCCTCCAGCTCGGCGTGGGCGAGCAGCTGCTCGCGCCTCTTCCCCTCGGCCGGCGCGTACAGAAACGTGCAGTTGCCCACCGAGCGAATGCTGAACGACGCGTCCAGGTTGATGCCCTGGGCGGCTAGCAGACGCTTGCCGAAGATGCGCGCCGTGTTGCCGATGAAGCCGCCGCCGCAGGTGACCACGGCGAAGCAGTAGCCGGGGGCGAACGTCTCCTTGTTGCCGGTGCGGAACTGCGCGCGCTCGATGAACGCGTCCACGATGGGCGGCGTCGTCCAGTTGTAGGTGGGGAAGACGAAGCCCAGCTGCTCGCCCTGCTCGAGCGTGAAGTCGAAGTCCTTGTACTTGTAGGACGCGCCGATGTCCACGAGCATATCGTCGGTTGCCTTGGCGATGGCCATCGCGGCCGCGAGCGAGTTGCCGGTTCCGCTGAAGTAGAAGATCATGGCGCGTCCTTTCCGCGTTCGTTCGCCTTCCAGTATAGCAAACGACCTGCGCGCGGTGCCCGACGGCGCGGCCGTTTGCTATCATGAGCCGCGAGAGAAAGGAGGCCGTCATGGCCGACGTGCTGTTCATCGAGTATCCGAAGTGCTCCACCTGCAAGAAGGCGAAGGCGTGGCTCGACGCGCACGGCGTGGCGTATGCGGACCGCCACATCGTGGAGGACAACCCGACCGCCGAGGAGCTGGCGGCGTGGCACGAGAAGAGCGGACTGCCGCTGCGCCGCTTCTTCAACACCAGCGGCATACTCTACCGCGAGCGCAACGTGAAGGCGCTGCTCGATGCGGGGATGTCCGACGAGGAGGCCTACGCGCTGCTCGCCGAGAACGGCATGCTGGTGAAGCGCCCGCTCGTGGTGGGCGAGGATTTCGTGCTGGTGGGCTTCAAGGAAGCCGAGTGGGAGGCCGCGCTGCTATAGCTCGTCGGTGTCCAGCCACAGCGTGAAGGGACCGTCGTTCACCAGGCGCAAGTCCATGTACGCGCCGAAGCGGCCGGTTTCCACGCGGGGGACGTCGCGGCGGGCGCGTTCGACGAACCATTCGTAGAGGCGGTTGGCCTCGTCGGGCGCGCCGGCGCCGGTGAACGAGGGACGGTTTCCCTTCTTGCAGCTGGCGAACAGCGTGAACTGCGACACGACCAGGACCTCGCCGCCCACGTCGGCGAGTGAGAGGTTGGTCTTGCCGGCCTCGTCCTCGAAGATGCGCAGGCGGCCGATCTTGCTCCACAGGCGCTCGGCCTGCTCTTCGCCGTCGTCGTGGCCGACGCCGAGCAGGATGACGAGGCCCCGCCCGATGCTGCCCGCCGTGACGCCTTCGATGTCCACCTGCGCGCTCGAGACGCGTTGCACCACTGCCCGCATGAAATTCCCTTCTCTGCGTTGTCGTTGGGCTATAGTATAGCGGGGCTGCTTGAATATCCGAGAGGAGCGCACATGGATTACGTCATCGTCTACGACAGCCGCACCGGCAACACCGAAGCGCTCGCGCGCGCCGTGGCCGCGGCGCTGCCTGAGGAGGGGCGGCTCGCGTTCGGGCGCGTCGGGGAGGTGGATGCGCGGCCGGTCGCGGCGGCCGATCGCGTGTACGCGGGCTTCTGGACGAACCGCGGCGACTGCACCGACGAGATGGCCGAGCTTTTGGCCTCCCTTGCGGGCCGGGAAGCGTTTCTGTTCGGCACCTGCGGCTTCGGCGCCGACGCGACGTACTTCGCCGGCGTCGCGGCGCGCGTTGCCGTGCACCTGCCCGAGTCGGCGCGGATCGTCGGCACCTTCCTGTGCCAGGGCCGCATGCCGGCGAGCGTGCGGGAGCGCTACGAGCGGCAGGCCGAGGCCAACCCCGCGCAGGCCCCGCGGATGCGCCAGCTCATCGAGAACTTCGACGAGGCGCTCGACCATCCAAACGACGACGACCTCGCGCGCCTCGCGGCCGCGATCGAGGAGGCGAACTGACATGGCGAAGCTCACCGACCTTCCCAACATCGGCGCGCATGCCGCCGAGCAGCTCTCCCAAGTGGGGATCGAGACGCCCGAGGACCTGCTGGCCCTCGGCGCCGAGCGGTCCTGGCTCAAGATGCAGACCGTCGACCCCGGCGTGTGCCTGCACCAGCTCTACGCGCTCGAAGGGGCGGTGCAGGGCATCCCGAAGAAGGAGCTCGCTCCCGCCCGCAAGAAGGAACTCAAGGCGTTCGCGAAGGCGAACCAGCCCGCGTGAGGCAGCACCCCGGATGTTTCACGTGAAACATCCGTGCTAAAATCGCCGATTGTTTCACGTGAAACAATCGGCGACCATCTGCGGCTCCTCGCTCGCCCCCGCGCCGCGTCCTTGCCCCCCTTGCGCTCCGGTTTCGCCTAGTGTATATTACATCCGTAATATAACGAGTGTTATTCGAGAAGGAGGGGACGGCATGCCGGAGCAGCGGGTGACCAGGGAGGCGGTGCTCGACGCGGCGCTTGCCATCGTGCGCGAGCAGGGGGAGCCGGCGTTGAGCGCGCGGGCGGTGGCGCAGCGGGCGGGGTGCTCGGTGCAGCCGATCTACAGCCTTTTCGGCGACATGGAGGGGCTCGTGCGCGAGCTGTACGACCACGCGCGCGCGTGGACGGAGGCGTACCATCGCGCGCATGCGGGCGATGGGCGCAACCCCTTCGAGTCCAACGGCCTGTCGCATCTGCGTCTCGCGCGTGAGGAGCGGCCGCTGTTCCACTTCCTGTACCTGTCGCCGCACATGGAGGCGACGGGCTTCGAGGAGGTGTACGAGAGCGTTGCGGTGGACGGCGTGCAGCGGTGCATCGAGGAGCTGGGGCACCTTTCGCCCGAGGCGGCGCGCAAGCTCTACCTGCACATGATCGTGTACGCGCACGGCATGGCCGCCATGCTGGCCACGGGCGCGCAGTTCACCGACGAGGAGCTGCGCGAGCGCATGGACGAGGCGTTCCGCGGCCTGCTCACCGCGGTGCGCTCATGAGCGCCCGGCGAGCGCCCGCGATGCGGCAGCGGGTGCGGCGGCTCGCGTTGCTCACGACGTTTCTGCTGTTCCCGATCATCATCTTCTACTTCTCGCCGGTGCTCATCATCGAGGGCGCGCTGGCAGGCGTGGTGACGGCCAGCGTGCTCGTGTTCGCCATCCAGTTCGTGCTGGCCCTGGTGCTGCGTCGGGCGTGGTGCGGGTGGCTGTGCGCGGCGGGCGGGCTGCAGGAGCTTGCGGCCGATGCGGTGGGCAAGCCGTCGCGGCCGGCGTGGCTCAAGCGCGTGAAGTACGTCATCTGGGTGCCGTGGCTCATCTCGATAGCCGTGTGCGCGTGGTTTGCGGGCGGCTTCACGGTGGTTGATCCCTTGTACGGTATCCCCGGCGGCGTGTCGATGAACAGCCCGGTCGGCCTGATGGTGTACGTCATCGTCGTGGCGGCGTTCTTCGTCCCCAACCTATTTTTGGGCCGGCGCGCCATGTGCCACTGCATCTGCTGGATGGCGCCGTTCATGGTACTGGGCGAGAAGCTGGGCCGCGCGCTGCGCCTGCCGCAACTGCGTGTGGAAGCCGAACCGGAGCTCTGCGTGAGCTGCGGAAAGTGCGAGCGCGCCTGTCCCATGAGCCTGCCGGTGGAACGCCTGCTGCGCGACGGCGCCATCCTGGATGCCGAATGCATCCAGTGCGCCGCCTGCGCCGACACGTGCCCCAAGGACGTCCTCAAGCTGCGGGTGGGTCGCTAGTCAAGTCTCTGTCGCGCTAAGCTAGCTTGTGGGCAGCTCGCTGACTCGCCTTGTGCCGTGCAGCGAACTGTGCGCAACTTCACGTTCTCGTACATGTTTCACGTGAAACACCCGTTCGTGTACTACAGTACATTTCTTTGACGAAAGTCCTTGACCCTCACGTTACGTGAGGGTGTACGCTGGCGATGCGATCGCAGAAGAAAGGAGACCGCTTGTGAAGCATGGCGGCTACACGGTGCATGAGCTGGCGGCGCTGTCGGGCGTGACCGTGCGCACGCTGCACCACTACGACGAGCTGGGCCTGGTGCGGGCGCGGCGCGCGGCGAACGGATACCGGCGCTACGGGCCGGACGAGGTGGACCGGCTGCAGCAGGTGCTCTTGTACCGCGAGGCCGAGATGCCGCTGGCGGACATCAAGCGGCTGCTGGACGACCCGGCGTTCGACCCGCGGGAGGCGCTGGCCGGCCACCTGCGCGAGCTGCGGGGACGCAAGCGACGCATCGAAGGATTGATTGCGAGCGTAGAGAAGACGCTCGCCTGCATGGAAGGAAGCGAACCGATGAAAGACGACGAGAAGTTCGAGGCGTTCAAGCGCGGCCTCGTGGACGAGAACGAAGCGAAGTACGGTGCGGAGGTGCGCGAGCGCTGGGGCGACGAGGCCGCCGACGCGAGCAACGCCAAGCTCATGGGCATGACCGAGGAGCAGTACCGCAGCACGCAGGAGCTTTCGGAGCAGATCAGGGAGGCCGTGCTGGCCGGCATGGCCGTAGGCGATCCGGCGGGCGAGGACGGCCTGCGCGCCGCCGACCTGCACCGCCAGTGGCTCTGCGCCTTCTGGAAGGACGGCACGTACACGAAGGCCGCGCACGCCGGCCTCGCCGAGATGTACGTGGCCGACGAGCGCTTCAAAGCCTACTACGAAGCCTGGGCCCCCGGTGCCGCCGAATTCCTCCGCGACGCCATCAAAGCCTACTGCGCGTAACGATGTTTCACGTGAAACATTCGTGCTAAAACCGCCGGTGTTTCACGTGAGACAATTAGGCATATCCCCCTGTCATCCTGAGCGAGCGAAGCGAGTCGAAGGATCCCCTGCGGCGCCAGCTGGAAGCGTCACGGCTGGCGCCGCAGGGGATCCTTCGACTACGGCGCTGCGCGCCTCCGCTCAGGATGACAAGAGGGGCTTATGACAAAAAGGGGACGGTTCTTTTTTGTCCGCCAGCCCTCGTGCTCGCGAGCTCAACCCTCACCTTCGCTTGCAAGCAGGCAGGTTGCCTCGAGAGCTTGCGACAGCTCCTCTTCGGTTGGCAGGCAGAGCACGTACTGCGAGGCGAATAGCCCTTTCCCGTCGGCAAGCGCCGAATACTTGGCCACTGCTTCGTTGCGATTAGCGCAGAGGACGATGCCGATAGTGGGGTTGTCGTCGGGCTGGGTGCACTGGTCGTCGAACAGGCGAACGTAGAAGTCCATCTGACCGACGTCTTGCGGCGTGAGCTTTCCGGTTTTCAAATCGATCAGCACGAAGCATTTGAGAATGTAGTGGTAGAACACGAGGTCGATGTAGTAGTGGTCGCCGTCGGCATCGATGCGCTGCTGCCGTGCCACGAACGAGAACCCCTTTCCAAGCTCCAGCAGGAATTGTTGGAGCTTGTCCATGAGCGCTTGCTCCAAAGCCGTTTCCAGATAGTCTGAATTTCCGTTCAGGTCGAGGAAATCGAGCACGTATGGGTCTTTGAGGATGCCGTCTGCCCTGGTTGGAGGTTCGAGTTGCCGAATCTCCTGTCGAACTTTGTCTTTTCCCTCTGCGCGGGTAGGTAGAAGCCGTTCATAGTAGAACGAATGGATCTGTCGATCAAGCTGTCGTACCGTCCAGCGTTCTTCGATGGCAGAACGGACGCAGAAGTCGCGCCGAATAGGGTATTCTATGCGAATGATCAGGCGATAATGAGACCAACTCAATTCGGCACACAGCGTGTGCCGAATTGGATATGCAAGATACAGCTGGCGCATAGCACGAAGGTTGCGTTCCGTAAACCCCTTGCCGAACTCGGTTGTCAGCCGCTCGGACAAATATTCCATCAGATGCTTGCCGTATTCGGCGCGGTCTCCCTGCGCCTCGGCTATTTGCCGGCCGATCTCCCAGTAGGCGGAAACCATCGCGTCGTTCACCGCTGCTGCGGCTTTCGTGCGCGCGAATTCGAGCGTGGCGCGAACGGATTGATAGACCGCTTCGTCCGGTGCGGGGTCATAAAGCTGTTCCATGGACAGCCTCCTTTCAAAAAGGCGGCTGTCCTTTGCGAGAAAGTTAGGGTAGCACCCAGCCAACGTATATGATGTCTTGCATTATACAGAACATAAGTTCGTATTTCAAGCGTTTTCTTCCGTTAAATCCAGTTGGTTGATGCGGTCGGCGAGGTCGGTGCCGCGCTCGTGGAAGAGCAGGGCCTCGTTGTGCTTGAAGTAGCGCTCGCAGCCGTGGTCGTTGATGAAGGACATGCCGTGGCGATTGACCGATAGGTCGGTGACCAGCAGCAGCATCTCCTGGCCCTCGCCGAAGGCGTCCTCCACGAAGCGGAAGGCGTTGTCGAGCGCCGCCGACGTGGCGGCGATGCGCGCGTCGAGCGCGTCAACCAGTTCGCCGAACAGCTCCTTCACCTGCGCGAACGGCACGCCTTCGCCCGTGCCCGCCGCGTCGGCGCGCATCGCGCGGTCGAGCAGCGCGAGCGTGCGCTCGTATGACACGTACTTCTCGTCCGAGAGCAACCCTGCCTTGCGCTCGGTCTCCAAGCGGCGCTGGATGGCGGCCGCCTCGTCGCGCAGCTGGGGCAGGACGTTCGCGGCGTCGTCGCCGGCCACGGCATCGCGCATCTCGGCCAGACGTCCATGGGCGAACGCGACCGCGCGCTCTTCCAGCACCGCGTCGCGCAGGCGGCCGCCGAGGGCGTCGGTGACCAGGCCCATCAACGACACGCGCTCGTCGAAGCCCGCCTCCCGCGCGCGCTCAACCACGGCCGCATCGGCCTCGCCCGCCAGGATGCGGTCTATCTGGTAGTCGGCGCGGTACTTCGTGAACAGGTCGTAGTACACGCTGAAGCGCTTCGCGATCTCAGCGTTCTGCACGTACTGGCCGATCAAGAGCTCGTCGATCGGCATGCCCTGCTCCTCGTACAATTTCATCATGGCCGAGAGGTCGTCCCAGCCGCGCGCCGTGACGAACGACTTGCCGTCCACGGTGGTCTCCACGCGGTAGAAGTGGTCGCGCTCGATGTCGAGGTACGTGAGCACGGCGGGGTGCACGCCGGTCTGCACGGCGAACTCGCGCCAGGCGGCGAAGTCGGGCTCCACGTCGATGCGCTTGAGGCGGTCCCACGTGGCGATGTCGAAGTCGTGCGCCACTCTGTTGTACTCGGTGGGGTTGCCGGCCGTCACCACGATCCAGCCGTCGGGCACGCGATGGCGCCCGAACACCTTGTACTGCAGGAACTGCAGCATCGCGGGCGTGAGCGTCTCGGATACGCAGTTGATCTCGTCGAGGAAGAGAATCCCCTCGCGCCGCCCGGTGGCCTCCATGGCGTCGTACACCGCGGCGATGATCTCGCTCATCGTGTACTCCGACACATCGTACTCCACGCCGTCGTAGGTCTTCTTCGCGATGAACGGCAGGCCGAGCGCGCTTTGGCGCGTGTGGTGCGTCATCGAGTACGACACGAAGCCCACGTCGAGGTCCTGCGCGATCTGCTCCATGATGGCCGTCTTGCCGATGCCGGGCGCGCCCAGCAGGAATACGGGCCGCTGTCGTTCGGTGGGCAGGCGGTAGTTGCCGAACTCGTCCTTCGAGAAGTACGCCACCATCGCGTTCTTGATCTGCTGCTTCGCTTGCTGGATGTCCACGGTGAGCTTCCTTTCCAAAATGGCATAAAAGGGGACTGTCCCCTTTTATGCCATTTCCCTCGTGATCGTCTCGTCGAGGGCCACTTTCATGGCCCAGGTGGGTACGGGCGGGCTGGCGGCGGCGGTCGCGTCGTCGACGAAGATGAACGCCGCGTCGTAGTCGGGCTTGCGGGCGGGGTAGGTGCCCTGGCCGTCGGTGAAGTAGATGAGGCCGCCGAGGTTCGTGAGCTCGCCGCGCTCCACGGCATCGTCCACGTAGGCGAACACGGGGCGGAAGTCGGTGCCTCCCAGGCCCTTGACCTCGAGGTTCTCCAGGTAGTCGTCCAAGTCATGCAGGTTCGCGATGCGCGTCACGTCGGCGATGGCGGCGTCGCACTGCACGATGAGCACGTTCATGTCGGCGAAGAAGCTCGTCTCGTCGGCCAGGATGGAATACGTCTTCTCGATGAAGCGGCGCACGAGGCCGTCCTTCGTGGAAGCCGACGTGTCGATGGCGATGACGAAGTCGCGGATGCGCTTCTCCTCCACGTACTCGAGCGGCTCGATGAGCGGCAGGTTGCCGTAGCGCTCCAGGCCGCAACAATAGTATACGTAGTCGAACTCGTCGTCGTTCACGCGAATCTGCTCGCCCATCCGCGCGAACTTGCGCAAAAACTCGCGGTAGTCCTGCTTCTCGCGCGTGACGGCGCGCAGGTTCATAGCGAGGTTCGCGCCCTTCGTGCCCCAGAGCTTCACGTAGGAGTCCAGCTGCACGCCCATTTCAAGCGCGGCGTTCTTCCACTGCTCGCGCGAGCGATCGAGGTTAATGGTGTCGGCAAAGCGCTCGCCGATCGAGCGCGCGGCGTTCTCGGGGGCCTCCTTCTGCACGATGTCGTCCGGGTCCATGCCGCGCTCCGACGCGTGGCTGCGTTTGGCGGGTGCGGCGTCGGGAGGCAGCTCCATGTCGGTGCCGTCCTCGCCGGCGCCGGACGCGGGGCCGTGCGCCTCGCCGTCATCCTGCTCCTCGGCGCGCCGGCCCTCCTCGGCCGCGTCGTCCTCGCCTTCCGCGACGCGCATGCGGTGCCAGGGCCCGTGGTCGTCCACGTAGAAGGGCGCGCGCAGCTCGGCCAGCTCATCTGCAGAAAGTCCCTCGTCCGCGAGGTAGCGGTAGACGGTCTCGGCGGTGACCACGGGCAGCGCGGCGCCGATGCGCGCGAGGGCGGCCTTCTGGCGCGATGCACGCGCGGTGCGCGTGGCGGGCAGGTCGAGCTCGGCGATGACGTGCTCTACCGCCAGGTCGCAGGCGACGTCCCAGCGCGCGGCGTCCACGTCCGCGCCGGCAAAGGGGTGCAGGAACACGTTGTGCAGCACGAGGTGCAGGTAGGCGCGAGCGAGCGAGGCGGGCTCGTCGGCGTAGAGGCGCGCGAGCGAGGCGGGGTCGTAGCGCACGTGCGCACCGTCGGTGGCGAGCGTCGCGCCGGGTACGGGAAGGGGCGTGAGGCGCGCGAACGCGGCGTTCATGAACCGCAGGCTCACGAGCAGCTCGTTCTTCGCGAGGTCGAGCGCCTGACGGGCAAGCGGCTCGGCGGCGGCAGATGCCATTGCGCTCCCTTCGGGACGTTGACGCTTGCCAGTGCCATCACGCGCAGTGTAGCATGGGGGATGCACGCGGTAAACCGCTCAGGCAAAATGTGAGTTTTGGGAGGTCGCACAAATCTATGACTGGGAACAAACTGGTGTTTCACGATGTGTCGACCGATCTTGACACGCTTGTTGAGCAGTTGAGCAAGAATCCTCCGAGCCTCGATGCCCGCGACGTGGAAGTGGTGCGGGCGGCGCGGGCCGTCGACGGAGAGGTGTGGTCGCCGCAGCTTCTGCCCTATGAGTCGTGGGCGGCGCACACGGCGGAGGCGGACGCGGGCGGCACTGACGGCGACTTGCTGGTGGTGGGCTCGCTCGGCATGGGCATCTCCGACGAGGAGCGCGAGGAGCTGCTCGCTCAGGCCGCACAGCGGGCGGCTGCAGAGGCGGCGGAGGCGGACGCGGGCGGCCGCAAGCGCATGGAGGGCGGCCTACGCGGCGCGATCGAGGTGCGCGAGGACGTGGACGGCTACGCGCTCGTTGGCTTCGACCTGCGCCGATTCGCGGAAGCGGCCGGCTGCGACGACGGTCTGGCGGTTGCGGTGCCCGCTGCGGTGGACGGCGTGCCCGTGGTGCGCATAGCGGCGGAGGCCTTCGCCCGACGGCGCGTGCAGGGCGTGGGCGTGCGCCTGCTCGTGGTGCCCGACACCGTGCGGGTGATCGCGGCGAATGCGTTTCTGGCGCTGTCGGCGCAGCGCATCCATCTGGGCTGCGGCGTGCGCGTGCTCGGCGAGCAGCCGTGCGATCTGGCGGGCGTGTCGCCGCGTCTGCAGCGGCGGTGCTTCTCCGTCGACGCGGGCAACGAGCGGTTCTCGGCGCGCGAGGGGAGCCTGTTCGCGGATGAGGGGAGGACGCTCGTGTTCCTCGCGTCGCCGTATCCTGCGCGGGTGGATCTGCCGGCGGATGTCGAGCGCGTGGGGGCGTCGGCGTTCGCGCAGGGATGCGAGCCGCCGAGCGTAGTGTCGTGCGGAAGCGGGCTCGCGCATGTTGAGGCGAAGACGTGGGACGACGCCGTGTGGCTGTGCCCGGCCGCCGCTCCCGCATATCGCGCGCTCGCGCGGCGCGGCGTGCGCCTGGCGGGGCCGCACGCGGTGGAGCAGGGCGGCTGCTGGTACGACTTCGACGAGGCGGGCGGTGCGCACCTCGTGGCCGGGCCGCCGCCCCCGACGTCGGTGTCGCGGCATTTCGCGTCGGCCGCGGCCGAGCGCGCTGCGGCGCTGCGCGGGCAGGGCGAGCGCGCCGACATCCCTTCTCCCGGCGAGGTGGCCGCCCAGGCGGCCGGCGCCGCCGCTGCGGCCGACACGGGCGACCTGCTCGCCCTGCCGCGCGCCGTGGAGGGCCGTCCGCTTGAGCGCATCGGCGTGCGCGCCCTGCCGTACGCGCCCGCCGCGCTCGTGGTGCCCGACACCGTGCGCGTCATCGAGCGAGACAACGCCTGCCGCGGCACGCGCCGCCTTGTGCTGCCCGAGGGCCTCGAGCGCATCGGTGCGCACAGCTTCTGCTCGCGCATCTTGGAGGGGCCGGTTCCCATCCCCGCGAGCGTGCGCTCGGTGGGCGAGGGGTGCTTCGAGTATGCGGTCTGCCGCCTCGAGCGCACGGGCGCGGTGGTGCACGTGTCCGCCGACCAGCTGCTCAGCTGCTTTCTGGACGACCCGGCCGACGGCATCCCCTTCGACTTCGCGCGCTACGATGGGCTGCTGCTTTCGGGGAAGAACCTGCCCGACCGCCTGGGCGCGCTGCTGCACCGGCTGGCCGTGCCGTTTTGCCTGGCGGACGAGGCGCGCGCGACGCTCGTTGCGCGTCTGCGCGAGCAGGAGGCCGAGGCCATGCGGCGCGTGGCGCGCGAGGGCGACCGGCAGATGGTGGAGGCGCTTGTGGACGCGGGCTTCATCGACGAGCGCACCTTCGACCGTCAGATCGAGCTCCTGCGCGCCTGCAACCGCACCGACTGCGTGCTCTACCTCATGGAATGGCACCGCGATCAGGGAGGACCCACGAAGCCTCCCTCCGCCCGCGAGCGGTTCGCGCTGTGAGAGCTTCGTGCGGCGCTTCTCCTCCTGTCCGAGCGCGCGAAGCGACCCGAAGGATTCCCTCGCAGCCCAAGCCGCGGCTTCTTCGCGTTTTCTGGACCTCCGATGCAGCAAAATCACCGCTCTGAAGCCCGATGGGGGCCGCCGGCGAAAACCCGCTTTGCGCGACCAGGGGAAACGTCCTTCCTTGTCGAGACGTTTCTCCTGCGAGAGCCCGAAAGCACGTTGGAACCCTTCAGAGCGGTGATTTTGCTGCATCGGAAGGGCCTGTTTGGCGCATGCATGGGCATGTCGTCGTTCTGCACGGAGCGCCCGGTTCATTCCCCGCTGCCTGAGCGCGCGAAAGTTCGACCTTGATTTGCGCAGACGCTGTCTGCACAAATCAGTTGATCCCATGCGATAGCCCTCGCGGGCGGCTGGTATACTTGCCCTTTGAGGAAATCGACAGGTAAGAGGTGCGCGATGATCGATGAGATACAGGTTGAGAACCTTGCGCTGATCCGCGCTGCGGCGCTTGAGCCGGCGCGGGGGCTCACCGTGCTCACGGGCGAGACGGGCGCGGGCAAGACGGCGCTGCTCTCGGCGTTGAAGCTGCTCATGGGCGCGCGCGCTGACAAGGACGCCGTGCGCGACGGGCAGGAGGCGCTCTGCGTGTCGGGGCGGTTCTTCGGCATCGAGGGGCCGGGGGAGGACGGCCTCGGCGCGTCGGACGAACTGGTCGTGACGCGTCGGGTGACCGCCGACGGCCGCTCGCGCGCGAGCGTCGACGGGCGCATGGCCAGCGTGGGCGAGCTCGCGCGCATCGTCGCTCCCGCCATCGACCTGTGCGGCCAGCACGAGCACCAGCAGCTCATGAAGCCGGCCGTCCACGTACGCATGCTCGACGCCTGGGCGGGGGAGGCCGTGGCCGAGGCGCGCGCTGCCTACGAGGCCGCGTTCGCGCAGGCCGGGGAGGCGGCGGCCGAGCTCGCGCGCGTGCGCGAGGCGGGCGAGCTGTCGTCGGCGAAGCTCGATGAGGCGCGTTTCGTGCTCTCGCGCATCGACGCGGTTGACCCCCGCGAGGGAGAGTACGACGAGCTGGCGGCCGACCTGGCGCGCGTGGAGCACGCCGAGGCGCTGGCCACGGCGACGAATGCCGCGCACGAGGCGCTCGCGGGCGAAGACGGCGCTATCGACGGCTTGAACGCCGCCATCTCGGCCCTCGACGGCGGCGCGCGCTTCGACGGCAAGCTCGGCGAGCTCGCAGGCGCGCTGCGCGAGGCGGGCTACGTGCTGGAAGACGTCGCCCGCGAGTCGCGCGACTACCGCGACGAGGTGGAGTTCGACCCCGAGGCGCTCGCGCAGCAGCAGGAGCGCATGGCAGCGTTGCAGGGGCTTCTGCGCGCGTACGGCCCGCGCATGGAGGACGTGCTGGCGCGCCGCGCCGAGGCGGCCGACCTCGTGTCGCTCGTAGACGACGCCGCCGAGCGCGAGCGCGCCGCGCAGCGGGCCGTGGACGACGCCGAGGCCGCGCTCGCGGAGGCGGCCGGCGCATTGGCCGACGCACGCGCCGAGGCGGCCCCGCGGTTCGCCGAGGCCGTCACGCAGCAGATGGCGCGCCTCGAGATGGGCGGCGCCGAACTCGTGTGCGACGTGCGGCCGCTCGAGCGCGAGGCCTGGACGCGCACGGGCTCGCAGGCCGTGGAGTTCCTCTTCCGTCCCGGTGCCGGCATGCAGGCGCGACCGCTCGCGCGCATCGCCTCGGGCGGCGAGGTGAGCCGCGTCATGCTGGCCGCGAAGGTGGTGCTGGGTGCGAGCGACGACGTTGACACCCTCGTGTTCGACGAGGTGGACGCCGGCGTGGGCGGCTCCACCGCCGTGGCGCTCGCCGAGGTGTTGGCCGACCTCGCGCGCACGCACCAGGTGATCGTGGTCACGCACCTGGCCCAGGTGGCCGTGCGCGGCGAGGCCCACTACGTCGTGCGCAAGCAGGAAGGCGAGGGCGGCATGCCCGAGACCGACCTGCGCCGTCTGCTCGCAGACGAGCGCCCGGCCGAGATAGCCCGCATGCTCTCCGGCGACGCCACCGAAGCCTCCCTCGCCCACGCCCGCGAGATGCTCGCCGGGGCGGCTTGCGCGTAAGTGGGCTTCTGGCCGAAAATGGGTTCTCGCTAGGGGCATGGGTAGGTTGTGGCGGATGAGAAATTGAAGGCGGGGAGGGGCGCATGTCTCAGCAGGCGGGGACGCCGCATCGCATCATCGAGAAGTGCGGGCGCTTCTGCGCGCTCGGCTTCATCTGGGCCTGGGTGTACTGCTCGTGGAAGACGGAGCTGCTGTTCCCCGGTTTCACGCGCAGCAACATCATGTCGGATCCTTCGTGGCTTGCCAACGTGTCGCTGGTCATCGTCGCGCTGGCCGCCACGCCGAGCGTCGCGAAGCGGCTTGGCACGCGCGGGCGGCGCGCGCTCACGGCCGGGGCCACCGTCGCGATGGTCGTCGGCGTGTTCGCGTCGGCGGGATTCGCGGGCAGCTCCGGCGGCTCGGTTGTCTTCTCGTACCTCGCCGGCAGCCTGACGGGGTTCGGTTCAGGCGTGCTGCTCTCGGTGTGCGGCGCGCAGCTCACACGGCTCTCCGTTGAGGAGCTGGAATGGGTCGTCCCCCTGAACGTGCTGATCACGCCTCTGTGCTCGCTGTTCGTCCCGGCTCTCACGGGCTCGATCGCCGGCGTGACGTTCGTGGCGGCGCTTCCCCTGGCGGCCGGGCTCTTGCTGCTCGCGTCCCCCGATGTGGATCCCCGGAAGGCGGAGCCTGCCGCCGACCGCACGGCGCTCCCCGCTCCGAGCCGCGCCGATCTGGCCGGCATCCTCGCGTGCACCGCCCTGTTCCACACGGCGGGCGCGGCGATGATCTTCACCCGGTCGGCGGAGACGCTTCCCTCGCGCTTCGACACGCTGGCCGGATTCTTCCAGGCGTCGATGGCCTTCGGGACTGTCGCGACGCTCGCGGTCTGCCTCCTCCTCATGTCGCGGACGCGCTTCCTGGATTTCCAAAGCGCGTGCCGCTGGTCGATTCCGACGTACGTGGCGGGCGCGGTCCTCCTTCCCTTCGCCTCCTTCCCGGCGATCGCCACGGCGAGCTCGTTCCTCGTCTCCTTCTCCTCCACCTACCTGTCGATCGTGAGCTACGTCATCTTCGTGCGCTTCGCCAAGGAGGGGCTGCTGGGCCCCTACGCTGCCATCGGGTATTTCATGGCGGCGTACGAGGTGGGGGTGCTCTCGGGCAATCTGCTCGGCGTGGCTTCGCTGCACATGCCTCCGGGCGTGGACCCCCTTCAAGCGCAGGTGGCTATCATCGTGGTGGCCGCGTCCCTCGCGATGCTGGTCGTGCCCGCCCGGCCCGTGCGCGGCCAGATGGAAGCCGGCGGGCCCGAACGGTTCGCCGCCCCTTCGCAAGATGAGGGTACCCGCCGCGCGGCGACGGCACGGGCCATGCGGGGTCTCGCCGAGCGCCACGGCCTGACGGCGCGCGAGGAGGAGGTGTGTTCGCTTCTGGCGTCCGGCCGTTCACGCCCCTACATCCGCGAGCTTCTGTGCGTGTCTAAAAACACGGTGGACTCCCATGTGAAGCACGCCTACGCCAAGCTGGGCGTCCATTCCAACCAGGAGCTCGTCGACCTGTTGGAAGCCGAGGAGGGGTTCGTCGCGGTCGCGCCTCCGAACGGCCTCTAACCTCCTCACCGCATTCCGGTGATTCGCTCCCCTCTGGGCATTCTCACTGACAAGAAGTGAATACGCGCGCCGCCATCCCCGGTACCCTTCATCCTGTTCGACCCGCCGCCTCGCGAAGCGCGGCGGGAGGCAGTGAGGATGAAAGAGGAGGATAGGATGCAAGAAGCAGGGATATCGCGCCGCTCGTTCCTGAGGACGGCGGGCCTGGCCGGCTTGGCCGCCGGGGCGCTGGGAGCCGTCGGGACGCTCGGCGCGCCGCAGCCCGCGCTGGCCGACGAGGCCGCCGGCGCGCAAGGAGCCGAGGGTGCGGCCAACGCGTATCTGAACGTGTTCGGCGAGGACACGGCCTACATTCCGGTGAAGAAGGCCAAGTGGTCGCAGCTCTCCGGGCCCATCGCGTTCGAGGATCGCGCCATCGACGCCGCAGAGATCGCCCGCGAGGAGCAGTGCGACTTCCTCGTGGTCGGCTGCGGCCTGAGCGGCATGGCCGCCATGCTGAAGGCGGCCTCGGAGGGCGCGAGCGTCATCGGCATCGAGAAGATGTCGCAGGGCCGCCACATGTGGGAGAGCGTCGGTGGCTACAACACCTCGATGCAGCGCGAGCTGGGCAACGTGCCCGACCCGGCCGAGTACGTCGAGGCCATCCTGCGCGCGTCGCAGTGGCGCGCCCGCCCGGACGTGGTGTGGTCGTTCGTCAACAACTCCGGCGAGGCCGTTGACTTCCTGAACGAGCAGATCAAGGCCGCGGGCAAGGGCGTCGAGCTGTACGGCACCATCCAGAAGCCGGCACCGTACGGCATGGAGACCATCCAGGCCGAGCACAAGATCAAGATCCCCGAGGGCGTTGAGTGGAAGAGCTGGTTCACGGGCTCGCTCGCGTGGGACTCGCTCGTGACCACGGCCGCCACCTACGATAACCTGGACATCCGCTACAACACGGCGGGCGTGCAGCTCACGCGCGACGGCTCGGGGCGCGTGGACGGCATCGTGGCGAAGGACGCCGACGGCTACTACGCCATCAAGGCCGCGAAGGGCGTGCTGCTTTCCACCGGCGGCTACGAAGCGAACCCCGGCATGGTGGAGGCGTTCATCAAGCCCGAGGAGTACCAGAATGCCTGCGTCTACGCGCCGTGCCTCGGCCCCACCGGCGACGGCCACATGATGGGCCTTTCGGTGGGCGCGCAGATGGACGCGCCGCCGCACACGCTCATGTCGTTTCGCAGCGGGCTTCCGGACCGCGTGCTCGACTCCACGAAGGTGTCCTCGGTGTTCGGCTCCAGCATCTGGATCAACCATCAAGCGCGCCGCTTCGCCAACGAGGCGCTGCCGCACAACTTCGCCGCGAACGTCATCAACGCGCAGACGGCGGGCGGCAAGAGCGTGTGGTTCATGTTCGACCAGGGCATCGTCGACCGCACGCTGGAGAAGGTGCCCGAGCTGCCCCAGGCCATCGAGGAGCTCAAGGCCGACGGGCTGCTGGTGGAAGGCGAGACGGTGGCCGATCTGGCGAAGGCGATGGGCGTGGACGCCGACGAGCTGCAGAAGACGGTTGACACGTTCAACAGCTACTTCGAGGCCGACGAGCCCGCCGACCTCATGTTCCGCCGCGACATCGGCAAGCTGGCCCCGTTGGCGACGGGCCCCTACTACGCGTGCGTGCACGTGAGCAAGGTGCTCGTGTCGGCGAACGGGCTGATCATCAACGAGAACGCCCAGGTGCTCGACGAGGACGAGCAGGTCATCCCCGGCCTGTACGCCGCGGGCAACACCACGGGCGGCATGTTCATTGGCATGTACCCGCGCCACCTTCCCTCGACGTCGACCGGCCGCTGCGCCACGATGGGCTTCGTCGCCGCCCGCCACGCGATCAAAGGAGAGTAGACCATGAAGAAGAAGCTTGTGACGACGACGCTGCTGGCCGTGGCGCTGTGCGCGGGCCTGGCCGCCTGCGCGACGGGCGAGCCCGCTGCGCAGAACGGCGGCGAGGACGGGGCCGACGCTCCGGCCTCGCAGGCTGCGGAGGGGCTGACGGCTTACGGCGCGACCGAGCCCGTGGCCAACATGTTCGGCAACGAGATCCCCGAGTTCGACCAACAGTGCCTCTCGTGCCACGGCTCGTACGAGGAGGTGGCCGCGCGAACCGCCGACTACGGCGACTCGAATCCGCACGATTCCGTGCACGGCGGCTACGCCACCTGCCAGAACTGCCATGAGGCCGACAAGGTGGTCAACGAGGACCACGACTGCAAGAGCTGCCACGACTGGCCGCGCGCCGAGGACGGCCACCTGTAGGAGGCTCCTCGATAACGCGCTTGACCGCGACGCCGTCTCGCCCTCCGGGCGGGGCGGCGTCGTTTGTTTGGAGGCCCCAGGGCGATGATTTTCGCTCCGAAAACACGCCTCAGCGCACGAGGCGTGTTCTCGGAGCGAAAATGCGCCCGTGTCAGCGATCTGCGCGGGCCTCGGGGCTGCCGTTCATGAGGCGTGCGGACTCGACGAGGGCCGCGCGTCCGGTTTCGTTCATCGCGTCGAAATAGCCGCCGAGCGCCACCCGCTGACCATCTGCGGAGGCGGGGCGCTCGGTGATCCCTCACCTGTACGCCGCGGGCAAGCTGGGCAATGCGCCGCGCTGCACCGGTCTTTTCGTCTCGCGATCCGAATGGGTTTTGCAATGTCGTCGAGTTATGCACCCCTCGGTTGCGGGATAAGGCGCTCATTCGGCGAATGCAGCCATCGTAATTGGAAGAAACCCCAGGTCGGATTTCTTCTTGCCTCGATGGCCGTTCGCGCGCGGGCGTTAAAAGGGTGCATAACTCGACGACATTGCAGATTTCGACCCGTTTCAGAAACGCAAGGGTGCAAAACTCGAGGACATTGCAGCGCCGACGGCTTCCGCCCTAGATCGACGAAGCTACGGCCTCGTCGTCGGGGAGGGCGGCAGCTTCCTCGGCGCGCTCGAGTTTCGTCGGCCCCTGGCCGTCGCCGCTGCCGGCCAGCGTTTCCTCGCCGCGCTCGGCCAGGTACTTCTCCATGGAGTAGTGCGTGATGTCGGAGCGGTTGATCACGCCCACGATCTGGCCCTCGTCGAGCACCGGCACCTTCTTCAGGTGGTTCTCGCCCAGCACGCGGCACACTTCGGGCAGGTCGGCGTGCACGTCCACGCCGATGATGCCCTTCGCGCCCAGGCTTCGCGCCGGCATGGACATGAGCTCGTCCAGCTTGCGGGCGAAGTCCTTGTTGTCCACGTCGGCGTCCACCGTCTGCATGATCATGACGATGGGGTCCATCATCATGGTCGAGCGCTTCGACAGGTAGCGCATGATGTCGCCGTCGCTCACGAAGCCCACGGCCTTGCCCTCGGCGTTCACCAGCGGCGCGGCCGAGATGTGCTTGTCCACCAGCAGTTTCATGGCCTCGGCCACGGTGGCGTTCTCGGGCAGGGTGAACACGTCGCGCTTCATGATGGACTCCAGCACCGTGCGGCGCGCATTGTCCGGGTCCTTCGCCGCGGTCTCGCCCGGGCGGTTCTTCACGAGCGCCACCACCATGACGAATCCGATGAGGCAGAGCACCCCTGCCAGCGCGAACGCCGCGTCGATGCCGAGGATGCTGGCCTGCGTGGGCGTCATGACACCCGAGTTCGCGTTGGTGACGATGGTGGACGCCGACACGATGATAGCGGTGCCCAGCGAGCCCGCCACCTGGCGGAATGTGTTGTTCACCGAGGTGCCGTGGTTCACCAGCTCGTTATCGAGCGCATTCATGCCCCAGGTGGTGATGGGCATGTTCACCAGCGACAGCGAGAACAGGCGCACCGTGTAGAGCACCGTGAGCGTGATGAGGCCCGTCTCGGTGCCGAGGAATGCGAAGCAGAACGTGGTGAGCGTGAGCACGCCCATGCCGATGAGCGCCAGCAGGCGCGGCCCGTGCTTGTCGAACAGGCGGCCGGCCACAGGGCCCATGGCGCCCATGACGATGGCGCCGGGCAGCAGCACCAGGCCGGAAACCGTGGCCGAGTATCCCATGAGCGATTGCAGGTAGATGGGCACCAGGATGCCGGCGGCCAGCAGCGCGCCCTGCACGAGCATGCCGATGATGGTGGAAATGAGGAACTTGCGGTTGGTCAGCACGCGCACCTGCAGCATGGGCTTTTCCATACGCAGCTGGCGGCGGAAGAAGAACACGAGCGCCACCACGCCCACCAGCGTGCCCGCGATGGCGTCGGCGCGCAGGCCGAAGGAGCCGATGGTGGACAGGCCGTACAAGAGGCCGCCGAAGCCCAGCGACGACAGGATGACGGAGGGCACGTCCAGCGTGACGTCCTTGTTCGTGTCGCCGCCGCGCTCCAGCACGAACGCGCCGATGAGCACCACCAGCACGGAGAGCGCCGTGATGATGTAGAACATGTCGTGCCAGGTGTAGCGGTCGATGATGACGCCCGCCACCGTGGGGCCGATGGCCGGCCCGAACGCGATGACGATGCCGAACAGCCCCATGGCCGTGCCGCGCTTCTCCACGGGGAACGTCCACATGAGCACGGTCATCACGAGCGGCATGAGGATGCCGGCGCCGGCGGCCTGCACGAGGCGACCCAAAAGCAGCACGGGGAAGCTGGGCCCCCAGCCGGCCAGCGCGCTGCCGGCGGTGAACACCACCATGGACACCAGGAACAGGCGCTTGGTGGTGAAGCGGTCGGTGAGGAACGCCGTGATGGGAATCATGATGGCGTTGACCAGGGTGAAGCCGGTGGTGAGCCACTGGGCCGTGGACGCGTCCACGCTCATCTCGGCCATGACCGAGGGCAGGGCGGGGGCCACCACCGTCTGGTTGAGAACGGTGACGAACGTGCCGAACACGAGCACCGCCAACATGATCACTTGCTTGCGCGACAAACCCATAAAGCTGCTTCCTTCCGCCGAGAGACATGCTGCCGCGAACAAAAACGCCTCCGGAGCAGGCGGCCCATGCCGGCAGCCTGTGTTCGGAGACGTCCGTCGTTCGCGATTGACGTGATTTACACCCAGTATAAGTATTCATTCGGTAGATGAAAAGAGCCCGAAACGCAGGATATGGTACGCTGCACTGAAAGCACATCATGGCGGACGGAAGGATATGCGCATCGTGGGGCAGGAGTCGACGGAAGGGCTGCGCTACCGCAAGAAGCTCAAGGCGCGGCTGGCGGTGGAGCGGACGGCGCTCGAGCTGGTCATCGAGCGGGGATACGACGGCGTGACCGTGGAGGACATCTGCGCGCGGGCCGAGATATCCAAGAAGACGTTCTTCAACTACTTCTCGTCGAAGGCCTCGGCCATCATGGGGCGCATGGACGCGTTCCCGGACGAGGTGCGCCTGGCGGAGATACTGGAGGAGCACGCCGACGCGTGCTACCTGGACGTGCTGGTGGGCGTCGTGGGCACGGGCGCGGCCTCGGGGGTGGACGAGGAGGTGGTGAACCTGCGGCGCGAGGCGCTGCGGTCGATGCCGCAGCTGTTCTTTCAGGGGCAGCGCGACCTGCTGAACGTGCAGGGCTCCATCGCCGCCGCACTGCGGGCCTACCTGGGCGAACATCCCGAGCGACGCCTGCTGGCGGGCCGTCCCGTGGAGGAGGAGGCGCTGGTGGCGTCGTCCACCGCCATCGGGCTGGCGCGCACGCGCTCCATGCTGCACGTCTGCGGCGACGAGGAGCCCTCGGCAGCCGACACGCGCCACCTGGTAGCGGCGTACCTCACCGCCGGCGGCGAGTAGGATGCGCGCCCGATGTCATCCTGAGCGGAGCGGCGCAGCCGCGGAGTCGAAGGATTCTACGGGGATTTTTCTCTATAATCCTGCCCCGGGAGGGCGAAGGGCCCTCCCGGCCGGCTCTCCCGGATCCGGACATGGCTCAGATCGAAGGTGCTTCTCTTGCTAGGGCTTCGGGATCATGCCACCGGATCCGCGGGCTTGCGCTTATCGCTGATAGGTTGTTGCTGCCGCACGCGCGGCGTTCGTAGAATCCTGCTGGAGCGGAGCCTAGGAGCCTTCAAGCCGGCTCGGTTCTCGCTTTCAGGAGGTGGTGCGCATGGATGCCCGGGATATGGACTACGAGGTCTTCTGCGGCATCGACGTGGGCAAGTCGGGGCACTTCGCGGTGAGCTTCAGGCGCGATTCCCTCGAGCCCGAGATGAGGAGGGCGATCGCTGCGGACGAGGCTGATATCAGGCGCGCGCTCGCCGACGCGTCGGGCGGCTCGCGCATGCTCGTGGTGGTCGACCAGCCCGGCGGCTTCGGGGAGCTTCCCGTGGCGGTGGCGCGCGACATGGGCTTCGACGCCGCCTTCATATCGCCCAAGGACTTCCACGACCTCGCCGTGCTCTACTCGGAGGGGAAGAGCGATGCGGCCGACGCGCTCGTGATAGCCGACGCGCCGCGCAGGCACCCGAGGCTCGTCCGCCTCGTCGCCGAGCGCGAGGAGGCCCTTTCGGAGCTTCGAGTCCTCACCCGCGCCCGCGCCGACGCGGTGCGCGAGCGCACCCGCGCCTACAACCGCCTCCACGACTGCCTGGAGAGGGGGTGCCCGCCGCTCGAGGAGCTCTTCGCGGGCGACGCCCTCCACACCTCGCTCGCTCGCGCCGTCATCGCGCGCTACGGGGGCCCCGCGGGCCTGCGCCGGGCGGGCGAGAAGCGGGCGGCGCAGTGGGCGTCGAAGCTCAAGGGCCAGGCGAACCGGGGCCCCGAGAAGATCCGCGAGGCGTTCGAGGCTATCGGGCGGATGGGGGTGGCGCTTCCCGCGGCGGGCGCCGTCGAGGCGCAGGCGGAGAGGCTCGCCCCGCGCCTCGACCAGCTCGAGGAGGAGGTCGCGGCCGCCGAGCGGGAGATAGCGCGCATCGCGGACTCGCTGCCCGAGATCGCCCTGCTCCAGAGCATGCCGGGGATCGGGCCCGTCTACGCGAGCGTCATCGTCGCCGAGATCGGCGGCATCGGGCGGTTCGCGGACGGGAACCGCCTGGCCTCCTACGCGGGCATCGCCCCCGTCAAGGACCAGTCGGGCAAGAGGGACTCCTCGAAGAAGTCCAAGAAGGGCAACCGCAGGCTCAAGGCCGCCTTCCTGGGCTCGGCGGACGCGGCGCTCGACTGCGACGGGGCGTCCAGGGCCTACTACGACAGGAAGCGCGCCGAGGGCAAGCTGCATAGGCAGGCGCTGCGCGCCCTGGCGCGCCGTCGCGCGGACGTCATCTACGCCATCCTGTCGAGCGGGCGCCCCTACAGGCAGCCCGCGCCCGCGGCCTAGAGAAAGCGGCGGGGTTTTCGCCGAACCCGCGCCGCGCATACCGGGCCGCCGCCCCCTCATTGTAGCAGGGGGCCGGGTCCTCGCGCCCTCGATCCGCTACCTGAAAACGCGATACGGGCAAAGTTTTTGAAAGAAAAAATCCCCATAGGTTGATCCCGTGCGGCGACAGCCGTGACGCTTACTGCTGTCGCCGCACGGGATCCTTCGACTCCGCTGCGCTCCGCTCAGGATGACAGGCGCACGCTTTGCACTTCCGCGCTCTATTTCCAGCAAATTACTTCTTGACAGCTTTCCCCACCTTTGTGCTATAGTTCGCGCTACAACTTAATAGCTGAAACCGATGAGGCGAAAGTCAAGCCATCATGAGCACTCACAGAGAGCGGGCGCAGCTGGGATTCCCGCAGTAAGCTGGATGGTAAATGGTTCGCCGAGGGAAAGGGGAAAGGAAGCCGCGCGGCGGCGACCGAGTATCTGGACCGTGAGCCTGCGTTAAGGGCAGAACATGTGTTGGCATGTTCGTGAGAGGGTTCCGCAGCGCGGAATCAACTGTGAAGGTGGCACCGCAGGTTGCAAGACCTGTCCTTCGATGAGAAGGACAGGTCTTTTTCATTGCGGGGGCGAATCGCCGAAGCCAGGCAGTTGAGTGCGTGAGGCGCATCCTCAAGCGGAGTTCGTGCCGGCAGACCAAGAGCCCCGGGAGGGGCACATGACCGGCGGGGATACCGCCAGAAGGAGAACGAGAACCATGGAACAGCAGATCAAGCGCGAGGTTGCGACGCAGGCGGCAGCGGCGGCGGCAGAGGCGGCCGCGCCCCGCAAGCGCGAGGTGGCGGCGGCGCCGAAGAAGGCGGGCCTCTCCACGCAGGACCTCATCCTCATCGCCGTGTTGCTGGCGGCGGGCGCCGTGCTCAAGCTCACGGTGGGGTCGCTTTTGTCGTCGATGGGCATGAAGCCGAACTTCATCATCGCCATGTACTGCCTGGCCATCATCCTCACGCGCCCGAAGCTGGGGCAGACCCTGATCATCGGCCTTTTGGCGGGCCTCATCTGCCAGATCCCGCTGCTGAACGCCACGCCTTTGCTGAACATCCCATCTGAGATTCTGGGCGCGCTCGCGTGCGGCCTGCTCATCAAGGTGCCCATGAGCATCGGTGGCAAGCTCGACCTGAACCCGCTCGTGAACACGTTCATCTCCACCGTGGTGTCCGGCGGCACGTTCGCGCTCCTGTCCATCTACATCAACGTGGTGTCCACCGGCGGCGACGTCATGGTGGCGCTCGCAACCTACGCCGCCATCGTCTTCGGCACGGCGACGTTCAACTGCATCCTCGTGCAGGTGCTGGCGATGCCCCTGAAGAAGGTCCTCAAGCGTTAGCGAACGCCTAGGTTGAACGTAGGGCAAGGGCTCTGCCCTTGCCGCAACCTACGGAGCGATCGCGGCCGACGGCAAGGGCAGAGCCCTTGCCCTACAGGACGAACGCCATCCGCCACGATTCCGAAAGATTTCATCATGATAGAGATACGCGATTTCACCTTCCAGTACCGCGAGAGCGACCGGCCGGTGGTGCAGGGCATCGACCTGGCCATACCCGACGGCGCGTTCGTGGGCATCACGGGCGCAGCGGGGTCGGGCAAGTCCACGCTCACCTACGCGCTCAACGGCATCGTGCCGCATTGCTACCCGGGCGACTTCTACGGCTCGGTGGTGGTGGAGGGCCTGGACACATGCGAGACGGAGCTCACCGACCTCTCGCGGGTGGTGGGCAGCGTCTGCCAGGACGTGGACAGCCAGTTCGTCACCTCGGTGGTGGAGGACGAGGTGCTCTACGGCCTTGAGAACTTCGGCGTGCCGCGCGACCAGATGGAGGCGCGCGTGGCCCAGGCGCTCGCCGACATGGGCATCGCCGATCTGCGCGACCGCGTGATCTCGTCGCTCTCCGGCGGGCAGAAGCAGAAGGTGGCCATTGCGTCCATCCTGGCCCTGCAGCCGCGCGTGCTCGTGCTGGACGAGCCCACGGCCGAGCTCGATCCGGCCAGCTCGCGCGCCGTGTTCGACCTCTTGGCCACCTACGCGCGCGAGCACGGTACCACGGTCGTGGTGGTGGAGCAGAAGATAGCGCTCTTGTCCCAGTACGCCACCATGCTGGTCATCGTGGACGAGGGGTGCATCCGCTTCGCCGACGGGCCCGCGCGCGTGATGGAGCACACCGACGAGCTCAAGGGCATCGGCGTGAACTGCCCGCGCGCCACCACGCTCATGAACCGCCTGCGCGACCAGGGACTCTACGACGGGCCGGCCGTGCGCAACGTGGGCGAGGCCTGCCGCGTGCTGGAAGGGGTGCTCGCATGATCGAATTCGAGCACGTGAGTGCCTCCTACGAGGCGACGCTGCCCATCCTGCAGGACGTGAGCTTCACGGTGGAAGACGGCGAGTTCGTGGCGTTCGTGGGCACGAACGGCGCGGGCAAGTCCACCACGATGCGCCTGGTGAACGGCCTGTTGAAGCCGAGCGCGGGGCGCGTGCTCATCGACGGCGTGCCCACAACCGAGCTGCGCACGAGCGAGCTCGCGCGGCGCGTAGGGTTCCTGTTCCAGAATCCCGACAGCCAGATCTGCTGCAACACCGTGCGCGAGGAGCTGCTGTTCGGCTTCCGCGCTTTGGGGCAGGACGGCCCCGAGGCCGAGGCGCGGGTGGACGCCCTCATGGGCGAATTCGGCTTCAATGCCGACGACGACCCGTTCCTTTTGAACCGCGGCGCGCGGCAGCTGCTCGCGCTCGCGTCCATCGTGGTGCTCGCGCCACCGGTGGTGGTGCTCGACGAGCCCACGACGGGCCTCGACTTCCGCGAGTGCGAGAAGGTGATGGACATCATCCGGCGGCTGCACGAGGGCGGCACGACGGTGATCATGGTGTGCCACGACATGGAGGTGGTGGCCGACCACGCCGCGCGCTGCATCGTGATGAGCGAGGGCCGGGTGGTGGACGACGGCCCCACGTTCGACGTGCTGCGCAACCACGACACGATGGCGCGGGCTTCGCTCGAGCCGCCGCAGATCGTGGGCATCTCGCTCGCGCTCGCGCAGGCGATGCCGCAGATGGTGGGCACGGCTGTGGCGCGGGCGAACGACCTGGACGAGATGACGGCGGCCGTGGCCGAGGCGGCCGCGTGCGGGAAGGGAGGCTCCCGATGAGCCAGTTCTTGGAGTACGTTCCCGGCACGAGCCCGCTGCATCGCATGAACCCGGTGGCGAAGCTGGCCGGCGCCGTGCTGTTCGCGCTCGCGTGCTTCTGCACGAGCAACCTGGCGTTCCTGGCCGTGCTGCTGGCCGGCGCGCTCGCGCTTGCGGCCTCGTGCGGCATGATACGCCCGACCGTCGGCCTGATGAAGGCGGTGCTCGCGTTCTCGCTCATCCTAGCGGTGGTGCAGGTGCTCACCACGCCCGTGGGTACGCCGCTCGTCGTGCTGCCGTGGGGCTTCATCGGCACCGGCAGCCTACTGGCGGCGCTCACCACGGTGGTGCGTCTCACGGCGGCGGCCATCCCGCTCTTCCTCGTGTTCTACGTGACGAAGATGAACGACATCACGAACGCCGTGGTGAAGGTGCTGCACGTGCCGTACAAGTACGCGTTCACGTTTACGTCCACCATCCATTTCATCCCCGTGTTCATGAACGACATGCAGGGCATCATGGAGGCGCAGACCGCGCGCGGCGTGGAGTTCGACCAGGGCGGCATCGTGAAGAAGGCGCGCCTGATGGTGCCGCTGTGCGTGCCGCTGCTGGTGAGCAGCGTGCGCAAGACCAACAGCGCCGCCATCGCCGCTGAGGTACGCGGCTTCAACCTGCGCACTTCGGCGAGCGGCTTCAAGGAGTACCCGTTCGCGGCCCTCGACGTGGCCGCGATCGCGGCCACGCTCGCGCTGGTCGCCTGCGCCGTGGTGTTGGGGATCGTGCTGTAGCGGTTGCGGGAAGCGGGGGCGTCGGACGAGGAAATGGGGTTACAGAAAAGAAGTGGCGGAAAGAACCCCTGCCTTCCTGCCAGGCCCGGGTTTTTCGATCGGCTCTCATACGTCAATGATGCAACGTCGGATCGGTACCAAAAAACGAACTACGTAGTGATCGAAGTGCTTTTTTCGCGTTCGATTCCCCTAAAAAGAAGCTGCTTCGCGCTCGATGATGTCGACGAGCTTTTGCAGTTCGGGTCTCGAGTCGTCGATGCGAACGTACGCGTTCACCGTTTCGGGGCGGCCCGTGTCTATTTCTTTAATGAGGTAACCGTCCATTTCGACGCTATCTTGGGGGATGATGCATATGGCATCCTCTTTGCAGAGGGATATTCTGAATTCGTCGACGTTGTCCCCCGATTTCAAGACGACTCGCGGAGTGAAATCCAGGTATTTGAAGAACTCTCCGAGTGCGACGCGTGCCGACTCAAGACCAGGGCTTGCCGGTAGGCCGAATGTCGCTCCACGCAGATCCTCCAGTCCAATTGTCTGCATGCGGGCCAGCTCTGAATCGGCCCGCACTCTGACCTTGTGTGTCGGATACTGCTTCAACTCGACTTTTTTGACGCGTATCGTGGGATAGCTTTCGCTCAGGTATTCCTCGACGCACGCATTGCAAGCGAAGCAGTCGATTTCTCCCGCCTCGAACGCGGCGAATACGCTTTTGCTTGATACGTCCTTCATGGAAACGTCAACAGAGTCGCTTTCGCGGGAGAGTTGAGACGAAATGCGCAAGAAAAATGAGAGAGTATCGCGGGTGAAAGGTCGCGCTAAAGTAATCTCCCTGGTAGAGGACGCGTCGCGCAACGCTTCGATGGCTTTGTCGTGCAGCTCGATCAATTCGCATGCGTATTCGACGAGCATTTTGCCTTGGAGGCTCAGCCTCGCCTCTCCTCTGTCCCGAACGAAGAGGGGAGATCCTATTTCCTGCTCCAGTTTTGCAATGTGGGAGCTAAGAGCCGATTGGCTCATATGCAGCCTCTTTGCCGCAGCACGATACCTAAGGGACGATGAAAGCTCGAGAAATTCTCGGAGAACCTCGATTTGCATGGTGCCTCCCCTCGCACATTGCGTACCAGTATACACGTTTTCCCCATGCCCCCGTCCGCATCTTGGGATCCCCTAATCGTAAAACGCGAACACGCTCTCGCAAGATGTGTTGTACGACGTAAGAGAACGGATCAAAACCGACCGAAGAGCGCATTAGACTGGCCGATGACGGGCTTCGTTTGAATGAGGCTGAACGGCAAGGAAAGGGAGAATCATGAGCAAAAGGCAAAATCCGGTCATGCGGGACGGAATATCGCGGCGCAGCTTCCTCGGAGGAGCTGCCCTCGCAGTCTTGGGAGCGTCGTCGCTCACCCTCGGGGGATGCGGATCGCAAGGATCGGGGTCGGCGTCGCATCTTCCCGAATCTTGGGACGAAGAATGCGACATCCTGGTCGTTGGGTACGGCGGGGCCGGAGCCGCAGCGGCCATCACGGCAACCCAAGAAGATCTTGGCAAGGTTTTGGTGCTTGAAGCGGGGCCCGAGGGAACGGAGGGCGGCAATACCCGTGTTTCCGGGAATCTCATGTTCATACCCGACAACGCCTCCGATGCCGTCACGTATCAGAAAGCTCTCAACGGGCCGTATGAAGTAGAAGACGAACTCCTGCAGGCGTGGGCGGACGAGCTCGTGAAGAATGTCGAGTGGCTTAAGGATCTCGGAGCGACGATGAAGAGCATGCCCCTTTTCGCACCTGAGTTTCCCGAGGTCGAGGGGTCGAAAGGCGCTAAAACGTACTGTGTGGACGGAAAGTTCAACATGCCCTCGCTTTGGGAGGCCCTCAAGGAGCAGGAGGAGGCCCTTGGCTTCGCGGTGCGGTATGGGCACCGTGCAACAAGACTCATCCACGACCCCGAGACCCGCGAAGTGTTCGGCGTTTCGGTGCAAACCGAAGAAGGAGCCGAGAAAAAGATTAAGGCCAGCAAGGGCGTGGTTCTTGCGTGCGGAGGTTTTGAGAACAATCTCGAAATGATGAAAACGTATTACGAGCTTGGCTGCTCAGAAGTTCGCCCTGTCGGTACGCCTTACAACAGGGGCGACGGTTTCAGCATGATCGAGCCGCTCGGAGCGAAGCTCTGGCACATGAACAACACGGCTGGAAATGGCTATTACGTCCGTTCCGGTGGAGCTGAGGTAGAGAATGTCGGGCCTTTCGCCTTCTCGGGGAAGGACTACATCTATGTCGGCCCCGATGGAAAACGTTTCATGTATGAAGAGAAGACAGGACTTGCGCGCCATGGCAAGATATACGAGCGCGGTACCTGGATCACCATGCCCACGCCGACGCCTGCCTATGCGATATTCGGTCAGAAGAGCTTCGACGCGGCCCCTGTGGTCACGACCAACGTCCAGGCCTCGTTCATGTGTGCCAACAAGCTGTATTTGGCAGAGGACAACCAGAGCTTCGTGGACAAAGGGGTCATCTCGAAGGCCGACACCATCGAGGATCTAGCAGAGGCCATCGGGTACGACCCGCAGGTGCTCAAAGACACCCTCGAAGCGTACAACGCATCGGCCGCTTCGGGTACGGACGGGGAGTTCGGCAGAGGGGAAGCCGTGTACGACAGCTTTTCGATGGCGAATAACGTTGCGGGCGGCGACGGCGGCGACGGCGATGGGGTTTTTGTCGCTATCGAGCCTTTTACGCTTGAGGCCATCGAGGGCCCCTTCTATGCAATCGAGCTTGTCCCTCGCGTCCTCAATACGCAAGGTGGGCCCAAGCGCACAGCGAAAGGCGAAGTGACCGACACCGAAGGACGCCCCATCCCCCGCTTGTGCGCAGCGGGAGAGTTCGGTTGCGTCTACTCGTACATGTACAATGGCGGAGGAAATGTTTCCGAAGCGCTTTCGTCGGGTCGTACAGCCGTTCGCACCATTGGCTCTCTTGAGCCATGGGATTCCACCGAGTCTGGGAAATAGGCCATGAAGAAGATCATAACCCTTTCGGCCTGTATGTTGATAGCTGCGGCGCTTGCCGTGACGGCGGGCTGCCAGCCAAAAGAGCAGGAGGGCGTGGTGAAACAGGCTGATGCTGGAAACGGTTCCTCCGGGATCGAGGTCGCCTGGAGCGCGGACATGGATTGCTTGATGTGTCATCAGGCTCAGCACGATTCGTTGACGGCTGCCCACGTTGGTCAGACGTGCTTGGACTGTCATGTGGATACCTCGGGCCTCGGCGCGATCCATGAAGGCAAAACGGCCGAAGACAAAGCACCGACGCGCCTGAAGAAAACCGATATCGCCGATGCCGCATGCGAGGCTTGCCACGATTCCTATGCCGTGCTCGCCGAGAAAACCGTCGACAGCACTATTCTCACCGATTCCCAAGGAACCGTCGTCAACCCGCATGAGGCGAGGGATCTGGGTCCGGAAGAGCACCTCGATCTTACGTGTGCCGAGTGTCACGCAGAGCACGGCGACCAAACCGTCGAAGAGATGGCACGTGAGGTGTGTCTAAACTGCCACCACGACGATGTCTACGAATGCGGTACCTGTCACACGATTTAGTTTGACCAACGCGTGGGCATTCGGTTCGCGACGCGGCGGCGCGAGTGCCCATCAACGGGGATTTTGTGCCGGCGTACCCTCCCGCTTTCTCTGGCAATGGCGCATGCGGCCATTGCCAGAGCCGCTTCTCTCGTACCCTTGCTCAGGCTGAGCAAACTCTTGCGCATCGAGACGGCCCCAGTAGGATGACGCAGGGCGAGGATAATGTCATCCTGCAATCAGGGTTAGCGGTTTGCAGATGATGACAATTTCCCGTCCTGCGTCATCTCGCAGGTTGAACGTAGGGGCGTGGCTCTGCCGCGCCCGCGACTAAGGTTGTCTGCAGGGTGGGGCACAGCGGAGCTACGCCCCCACGGAAAGCCTCCCCCACCTTCGGCAGGACGCTTCTACTGGATCGCAGGCTGCTCGTCCGTTGCGGGCTTCTTGCACCCTGGCAGCAAAGGCGCGAGAGCCAAAACGGCCAGGCCGACGATGCCGTAGACGGCGAGCGGGCCGGCGGAGGTGTTCCAAACGCTGCCGCCCAGGTAGAACAGGCTGCGTGCGCCCTCGGCGATGAAGCGCTGGGGAACCCAGGGGTAGAGCCACTCCTGCCAGAACGCCGGCAGGAACTCGTAGGGCAGGTTGCCGGTTGCCAGGCCGCAGGCGAACACGGCTACGATGACGAACGCTCCCAGCCCCACGGCCACGTCGAGGCATCCCACGAAGAGCGCCATCAGGCAGAAGCTGGCCAACCACAGAAACAGGCCCGTTTCCACCACGGGGATGGCGAGCCCCGCGATGCCGCCGACGATGCCCGCCACGCCGAACCCGACGCAGCAGGAGAGCACCGCTATCGCCGCCAGCTGAACGCCCGCCATGCGCAGGCGCTGCGCGCGGGTCGCGCCTTTCTTCGCGCGGGTGACGGCGAACAGCGACACCGAGCAGACGAGCGTGATGATGAAGGCCGGCAGCACGGTGAACTGCACCGCCATGTTGAGAGAGCCGCCGCCCAAGTCGCCCGCGTTATGGCGCTCCACCTGCGCTTCCAGGCCGGCGTCGGCTATCTGGGATTTGATCGTGGACTCCACGGAAGCGGCCGCCATCGGGTTCTTGCCCGCGTCGACGATGACCGAGAGCGGCGCGGGCGCGGGGGTCTCGGCCTGCTGTGCCGCCGCCATCTTGGCTTGCAGCTGGGCGGCGGTGTACCCCTCGGGCACGACGACGGCCGCGTACAGCTCGTGCGCTTCAAGCGCCGCATCCAGCTCGGCCTGGCTCTCGTAGCGCGTCCACAAGACGGCGCCCTCGCCAGCGGCGCCCGTCATCTTCTCGACTATCTGATCGCCCACGTTTACGGCTCCCTGGGGCGTTTCGGCGCCCTCGTCGAGCGAGAGCACCCCGAGCGGCAGGTTCTTCGGCTCGGCCGTTACCATGGGATACACGGTCATCGCCATCACGAATCCTGCCACGACCAGCGCGACGAACGGCAGCAGCAGCCGCTTCGCCCCCAGCTTCTCCATCATGTGAAACCACCTCCTGCGTCTTGGAAATACAACACTCTGTCCAATTCGCAAGTTTATTAGACGCCCCGTTGTATTAAAATGAGCAAGAAGGCGGGTTTGTCGCATTACGAAAGGGGTCGCGATGGCGCGTCCGAAGTACGAGGCGGGGCAGCGCACGGCGCGCGAGCGACTGGAGGACGCGTTCTGGGAGCTGCTCGAGCGCCATCCGGTGAGCGAGATCACCGTCGGCATGCTGTGCGCGCGTGCCGGATGCAACCGCGGTACGTTCTACTACCATTTCGACGGCATCGAGGATATGGCCGAGCAGGTGGCGGCCGAAAATCTACCGAAGCAATGCCCGGCGCTCGTGCGCGGCTATCTGCGCGGCGCGGCGCCCTCGGTGGCCTTCGACGAGGGGGAGAGGCGTGACATCGAGCGTTTGTGCCTGCTAGTGGGGAGCCACAGCACGCCGGAGGTCGTACGCGCCGCCAAGGCCGCGCTCGTCGCGGCGCGCCTCGACGATTTGGGGCTTTCGTGGGACGAGCTCGACATGCCCGCGAAAACCGTCGTCACGTTCATGGCCGACGGCATCCTCGGCGCGCTCGCGTGGCATGCCGAGGACGCCGCGACGTCGGAAAGCGCGGACCTCAACCAGGTGTTCGCAACCGTCTTCGACACCTTCACGAAGCCCGCCCTCGACCGGCTGCGCGCGAGCCTGCCCAACGACGCGCGCGATGCATGAACCTGCCGACGGCCGGCCGCCTCCGCTTGCCGGCGCGAAAATGCTTCTTATTCGATAGGATTTACGTGCCGGCCGGCCCCGCTTCCCGCTTGCCCTATACTGGGCGCAAAACGAGAGCGAGAGGAGCGCGCATGCTGCATGCGGTCGAGGTGAAGCCGGACGTGTACTGGGTCGGCGGCGTTGATTGGAACGAGCGGAACTTCCACGGCTACACGACGGACCGGGGGTCGACGTACAACGCCTACCTTATCATGGACGAGCAGCCCACGCTCATCGACACGTGCAAGCCGGCGTTCGCGGGCGAGCTCATCGAGCGCGTGCGCGAGGTGGTGGATCCCGCGCGCATCGAGCACATCGTCGCGAACCATGTGGAGCAGGACCACTCCGGCGCCCTTCCCGCCCTCTGCGAGCTCGCGCCGAACGCGCGCGTCTACGCGAGCGCGCCCTACGGGGTGAGCGGCCTGGCCGCCCATTACGGCGATCGCGGCTACGTGCCCGTGAAGACCGGCGACACGCTCAGCATCGGCAGGCGCACGCTCACGTTCACGCAGACCATGATGGTTCACTGGCCCGACAACATGGCCGCGTACTCCGACGTCGACCGCATCCTGTTCTCCAACGACGCGTTCGGCCAGCACTACGCCTCGTCCAAGCACTTCGACGACGAGGTGGGCCTGCCCGAGGTGCTCGCCCAGGCCAAGAAGTACTACGCGAACATCGTCATGCCGTACTCGCGGCACGTGCAGCGCGCGCTGGGGGCGCTCGAGGGCCTCGACATCAACATGATCGCGCCGAGCCACGGCGTGATCTGGCGCAGCCACGTGCCCGAGATCCTCGAGACGTACGCGCGTTGGAGCTCGCTTGCGCCCGACGACTACGCGGTGGTCGTCTACGATTCCATGTGGCATGCCACCGAGGCCATGGCGCACGAGATCCTCGAGGCGTTCATCGAGTGCGGCGTGCCCGCGCGCCTGTTCGACCTCAAGGCCAACCACATCTCCGACATCATGACCGAGGTGCTGTCGGCGAAGTACGTGGCCGTGGGCTCGCCCACGCTCAACAACGGCATGATGCCCACGGTGGCGGCGTTCCTCTGCTACCTCAAGGGCCTCTCGCCGAAGACGGGGTGGGAGGGCCGTGCGGGCATCCCGTTCGGCTCATACGGCTGGGGGACGAACGGCCCCGACGAGGTGGCCGAGGTGCTGGAGAAATGTGGCTTCGACCTGCCGCTCGGCACGCTCTCGCATCAATGGGTCCACGACGCCGCCAGCTTGGAGGAGCTTCAGGAGGCCATCGTCGCGACGCTGGGGAAGTAGGCGGCTCGCCTCCGCCCGTTTCCGCTCGATGAGCCTTTCGTGCGGACGCGGCAACGGCGGGCGTTTCGCATGCTGCCGGTCGGGCGGGTCTGCTACGATGGCTTCCGATAAATTGTGACTTGGAAGGATGCATATATGTTCACCATCGGATGCCACCTGTCGAGCGCCAAAGGCTACCTCCACATGGCGAAGGCGGCCGTGTCCATCGATGCCAACACGTTCCAGTTCTTCACGCGCAACCCGCGCGGCGGGCGCGCAAAGGCCATCGACCCTGCGGACGTGGCGGCCTTCGCCGCGTACGCGCCCGAGCACGGCATCGAGCGCATCCTGGCGCACGCGCCCTACACGCTGAACCCCGCTTCCGACAAGCAGCAGACGCGCGACTTCGCGCTCATGGTGCTGGCCGAGGACCTGGGGCGCATGGAGGAGACGCCGCACCAGCTGTACAACATGCATCCGGGCAGCGCCACCGGCCAGACGCACGAAGAGGCCATCGCGAAGATCGCCGATGCGCTCAACCAGTCGCTTCTGCCGCATCAGACCACCACGTTGCTCTTGGAGACGATGGCGGGGAAGGGCAGCGAGGTCGGCGGCACGTTCGAGGAGCTGGCGGCCATCATCGCGCAGGTGGAGCTGGCCGACCACGTGGGCGTGTGCCTGGACACGTGCCATGTGTGGGACGCCGGCTACGACATCGTGGGCGACCTGGACGGCGTGTTGGACGAGTTCGACCGCGTGATCGGCCTTGAGCGTCTGCGCGCCATCCACCTCAACGACTCCCTCAACGCGCGCGGCGCGCGCAAGGACCGCCACGCGCGCATCGGCGAGGGCCAGATCGGCTTCGAGGCGCTCGCCGCCGTCACGAACAACCCGCGGCTGCGCGACCTGCCGTTCTACCTGGAGACGCCCAACCCCGAGCTCTCCGGCTACGCCGAGGAGATCGCCGCCTTGCGCGCCGCGCACGAGGGGTAGGGGGCGACGCTTCCTTTGCTATCATGGGGAAGAAGCGTTCGTGCGGGCGGCGGCGAAAGGGCGAGGCGATGCGGTATCTCATAGACGGCTACAACGTGACGAGGCGCGACCCCGCCACGCGCGACTTGCCGTTGGAGGAGCAGCGCTCGGCGCTCGAGCGCCGTTTGAAGCTGCACGCGCGGGGCGCGCTGGGCAAGGCGTCGTACCTGGTGGTGTGGGACGCGGCGCGGGGCGCGGGCCTCGAGCGTCCCTTCGATGCGCCGGTGGAGTACACGCGCCAACCCACCGCCGACGACGCCATCGTGGAGAAGGTGCGCGCAGCCTCGGAGCGCGTCGGGGTGGTCACCTCCGACCGCGAGCTGGCCGACCGGTGCCGTGCGGCCGCGTCCTGCGGCGTGGAGGTGCTGCCCGCCGAGCGCCTGTTCGCCGCCGCCATGGGCAAGCCCTCGGCCAAGCGTCGGCCGGGGCGCATCGTCGACGAGGGCATCCCCGCCAACGCGCACGCCATCAACCGCGAGCTCAAAGAGCTCTGGGGCATCGACGACGATTGACGGCCGGGACTGCGGAATCCGTGAAATCATGCTTGACATACGAACATAAGTTCGCTAAACTGTGCTTGTAGCGGCTGGACATCCATCCTAACCGCAGGCTCGCCTGCGGGACAGCCGCCTTCCCTTACCGGTAGGCAGCTGCGAGAAAGGATGGCGCCATGGCTGCTTTTCTTCTTTCATCCATACGTTTCATTCAATCCAGGGCTTGTATCTTACTACATATATATAGTAAGATACTGATCCGGAGGTCCATACCATGAAAGTGGAATGGTATGAGCTTCCAAGTGGCGAGGTTCCGGCCCGGTCGTACTTAGATTCTCTCGACAAGAAGTTAAGAAGCAAAACCTTGCGCACAATCTCGTTTCTTGAGGCCAAAGGGCATCTGATCGGCGAGCCGGAATCGAAGCATCTGGAAGACGGCATATTCGAGCTTCGGACGACGATGGGCGACAACACAGGAAGGGTCCTGTACTTCTTCTGCGTCGGCGGAAAGGCGGTTCTCACTCACGGCTTCAAAAAGAAGACGCAGAGGACGCCTCGTCGGGAGATAGAGAGGGCCAAGCGCTATCGTGCCGACTATTTGGCTCGAAGATGAAAGGAGGGCTTGCATGGATGACGCACCCGAAGAGAAGGACGACTTCACCCGCTATCTGGAAGAGCAGCTCAAAGACCCCGAGTTCCGGAAGTATTGGGAGGAAGACGAGGCGGAGTTCCAGCTGCGGCTCGCCATCATCGACGCGCGCAACGAGACGGGCATGACGCAGGAGCAGCTCGCGAAGGCGTCGGGGCTCAACCAGCGCGTGATCAGCCGCATCCAGACGGGCAACGCGAATCCCACGTTGCGCACCGTCAGCAAACTCGCGCGCGGCTTCGGCAAGAAGGTGGAGATTCGGTTCGTGTGAGCAGGCGGCGCTCGCTCGGTCACCCGATCGCGACGGCCTGGGCGCCTATCTGGTAGTAGCGCGTGACGAACGCCTCGAGGTCGTAGGATACCTGGCCTGCGAGCGAGTCGCTGACCAGCACGATACCGGCTTCCAGGTCGTAGCCGTGCACGACCACGCAGTGGCTGTTCACGTACAGGCGGTACGTGCGGTCGCCGTCGCTCGCGATCCGGTAGGCCTCCCCGGGCTCCTCGAGCCCGATGGTGCACCACGCCACGACGGGATTGCCTGCAGCGACTTCGCCGAGCAGGGCTTTGAAGGACGATCCCGTGAGGTCTTCGACCTCGAGGTTCGATCCATGGGCTGCCAGGTACGCCTCGGCCGTGCGCACGATGGCCGGTGCCATGCAGCTGTGCCCGTCGACGGAGTGCGGGTCGCCGAGGAACGCCGTGACGAAGTCGCTGTCGCTTTGGGGCAGCCAGGCTTCGGCGATCTCGGTTTTGCCCAGGTCGAAGCCGAGCGCGAGGAGCGCGTTCGTGAGTGCGACCGACTCGCAGCCGGTCGGCAGCTCGGGATATTGTGAGAGGGAGGGCACGTCGAACGAGACGGCGCGCGGCAATCCGCTCTCTTCGCGGAGGGCTGCCGCTTCGGCGGCGGCGCGCTCCGGCGCCTCGACGTCGGCTGCGGCCGAATGCGACCCGGCTAGCGGTACGGCCACGGCCGTCGCCAGCAGTACGGCGGCCGAAAGGAAGCAGAGCGCCGTCGGAACCCAGCGTCTGCGGGAGGCTCCGAAGAGGCGCGGTCGACGCCGGGCGAACAAACGACGTCCGAACAAGCGGCGGCGAAACGTGGGGACCACGACTTCCCCCGTGCGACGTGCTGTCTGCCTGCCCATGGCGCTCCCTCCGTCGAGACTTCGATTCATAGGGTAGGGAATCCGGTTGAAAACAACCTGAAAGAACGCGGTGCCGCGTGTCGATCGCCGCCGCAACCACAAGGTTTCAAGGCCGTTTCCCTGAACACGTGCCCGGCCGCCGTTTCGTTTCGCCCGCCGCAAAACCTTCGCATTTCCAATCGCGCCGCCGCGCGGTATCGCAGGGTGCGCTACCCTTGTTCTGCCAAGCGGAGGCACCCGCCGATGTTCGGTGAAAGTTCAGAAAAAGTCCTTGACCCTCCTCTTGCAGGAGGCTGTTGAATGGGTCTGGTAAGGAGGTGGACGGCTATGTACTACATCGGCGAGTTCTCGAAGATGGGCCAGACCACGGTGAAGACGCTGCACTACTATGATCGCATCGGCCTCTTGCGTCCGGAAGCGGTGGACCATGCGACGGGGTATCGGCTCTACACCACGCGCCAACTGGTGGCCCTGCATCGCATCCAGGCGCTGCGCCAGGCGGGGCTTTCCGTCGACGAGGTGTCGACCATCGTCGGCGGCGCGGACGCGCGCCCCGTACTTGAGCGGCGCCAGACCGAACTCGTGCGCGAACGGGCGGAACGCGAGAGCATGCTGAACCGCATAGCGTTCATCTTGGCAAACGAGAGCAAGGAGCTTTCCATGGACTATCAGGCCACCATCAAGGATATCCCCGGCTGCATCGTGTACACAAAGCGCCTCACGGTGCCGGACTACTCGGCGTACTTCCAGGTGATCCCGGCTATCGGCCGCGCCGTGGCCGAGGCCAACCCCGGCCTTGAATGCGCGAAGCCCGAGTACTGCTTCATCAGCTACTTGGACGGCGAGTACAAGGAGCACGACATCAGCATCGAGTACAACGAGGCCGTGACCTCGCTCGGCAACGAGGTGGACGGCATCTTCTTCCGCGAGCTGCCGGGCGTGCGGGTGGCGTCGGTGATGCATCAGGGCGCCTACGCCGATCTGCCGAAAGCCTACGCGTTCATCATGGAATGGATCGAGCAGAACGGCTACCGCGTGACGGAAAGTCCGCGCGAAAGCTACATCGACGGCATCTGGAACTGCGAAGACGAGTCCCAGTGGCTCACCGAGATCCAAGTGCCGGTGGAGAAGCGGTAGCAAGTGTCCCAAATGGGGACAGTCCCCATTTGGGACACTCTTCCTACTTCATGAGCATCTTCAGCAGCTTCATCTTCGTGTCGTCGAACGGGGGGTTGCGGATGGGCAGCTCGAGCCACGTGCCCTTCTTGAGCGTGGACTTGTAGTGCGTGAAGCAGTCGAAGCCCACTTTGCCGTGGTAGGCGCCCATGCCGGAGTTACCCACGCCGCCGAAGCCCATGTGGTTGTTGGCCAGGTGGATCACCACGTCGTTCACCGTGGCACCGCCGAACGGCAGCTCGCGGATGACGCGCTGCTGCACGGCCGCGTCGTCGGAGAAGATGTAGGTGGCCAGCGGCTTCTCGAACGTGCGCACGATGGCGAACGCTTCGTCGAGCGTGCGATACGTGATGACGGGCAGCACAGGGCCGAAAATCTCCTCGTTCATGACGGGGTCGTCCAGCGTCACGCCCCGCAGGCACGTGGGCTCGATGCGCAGCGTCTCCGCATCGCCGTGCCCGCCAAAGGCCACGGTGGCGTCCGGGTTGCGGTTCTCGATGAGGCCCATCACGCGGGCGAAGTGCTTCTCCGATATCATATGCGGCCACTGCTCGCATGCCAGGATGTCCTCGCCGTAATACTGGTGGAAGCACGCGTCCAGCTGCGCCACGAAGTCGTCCGCCACGCGCTCGTGCACCAAAAAGTAGTCGGGCGCCACGCACGTCTGCCCGCAGTTGATGCCCTTTCCCCAGGCCACGCGCTGGGCGGCGCGCTTCACGTTGGCGGTCTCGTCCACGATGCAGGGGCTCTTGCCGCCCAGCTCCAGCGTGACCGGCGTGAGGAATTTCGCCGCTGCCTCCATGATGGTGTGGCCCACGTTGGGGCTGCCGGTGAAGAAGATCTGGTCCCAGCGCACCTCAAGCAGCCAGTCGTTCATCGCGCCCGAACCGGGGAAGCCGCACACGAACTCGGGCGGGAACACGTTCGCCAGGATGTCGATGAGCAGCGCACTCGTGGCCCTCGACGTGCGCGAGGGCTTGAGCGCCACGCAGTTGCCGGCCGCGATGGCGTCCACCATCGGCACGAGCGCAAGCTGCACGGGGTAGTTCCACGGCGAGAGCACCAGCACCACGCCCATCGGGCTCGGGTACACCTTCGATGAGCTGTGGAAATGCACGAGCGGCGTGGGCACCCGGCGCGGGCGCGCCCACTTGGAGAGGTGCTTCACGCACGTGTTGATCTCGTCGTAAACCAGGCCGAGCTCGGTGGCGTATCCTTCGAACTCGGATTTCCCCAGGTCGGCGTGGAGAGCTTCCAAGATGCGCGGCTCGTTGGCCTTGAGGTAGGCCTTCAGCTCCACGAGCGCCTGGCGGCGGTACTCCACGTCCAGCGTGGCGCCCGCGAGGAAGAAGTCGCGCATCCGCTGCGTCTGCGCCTCGACGTCAGCGACGGATTCGAAGACGGGCTGCTCACTCATAGACGGCCTCCAGAATCTCCATGGCGTCCTCCAGCGTGATCTCGGTGGCGTTATACAGCGCGGCGCCATCGTAGCGGGCCTGCTTGGCTACGACGGGCAGCTGGTCGCGCGAAACGCCCAGCTCGGACAGCGTGAGCGGCACGCCGTAGCGTTCGTGGTAGAACTCGTTCATGGCGAAGAGCTCGTCGCAGAACACGAGGTCGCGGTCGGCCGGGGTGGCGAGGCTCGCGAACCCTTCGCGCGTGTGCAGCGCGCCCGCAGGCGCCAGGCACGGCAGCAGTTCGCCGTAGAGTCCGGCGTGGATGCCGCGAGCCAGGTTGAAGCGCACGCAGTGGGGGAGGAGCATCATCATGGCCTGGCCGTGCGGGATGTGGCAGAGGCCGCCGAGCGAATGCCCGAGCGCGTGCACGATGCCCACCATGGCGTTGGAGAACGCCGCGCCCGCCATGAGCGACCCCAGGGCCAGGCTCGTGCGCGCGTCCACGTTGCCGCCGTCGCGGCAGGCCACAGGCAGGTTGGCCGCGATGAGTTCGATGGCCTTCACGGCGAACGCGTCCGACACGGGGTTCTTCTGGATGGACGTGTAGGCCTCCACGGCGTGCGTGAGCGCGTCCATGCCGGTGGTGGCCGTGAGCTTGGGCGGCAGCGACGCCGTGAGCGCGGGGTCGAGGATGGCCGCGTGCGGCACCAGCTTGTAGGAGGTGAACGAGAGCTTCGCGTGCTTCTGCGTGTCGGCCACTACCGCCACCAGGGTCACCTCGCTGCCGGTGCCGGCCGTGGTGGGCACGGCGATGAACGGCGGCAGGTCGGCATGGAGTATCTCCGAGCCCTGCAGCGTGGCGAAGTCCACCCCCTCGCAGGCGAGCGACGCGGCCGCGCCCTTCGTGGTGTCGATGACCGAGCCGCCGCCGATGGCCACGAACCCGTCGCAGCCGCGCTCGGCGTACAAGCGCGCCACCTCGTTCACCACGTCCATCGAAGAGTCGGGCGGCACCTGGTCGAACACGTCGTAGGCGATGCCCGCCGCATCCAGCACGTTCGTGAGCTTGGCGGCCACGCCCAGCTTCACCAGGCCCGCATCCGTCATGACCAGCGGGTGCGCCACGTGCCGGCCGGCCAGCTCGCCGGGCAGCTTGTCCAGCGCGTGCGCCCCGCACACGATCTTGGTGGGGCAGGCGAATTCGAATCCGTTCATGCAAGCTCCTTCGGGACGGCCCCTGCGGGCGAGCGGTACGCGGCGCGCCAGCCGAAGAACATCTTCAGCAGCGCGGTGAACATATAGGTGAGGGCGACGCCCGTGTCGTTGGGCCCGCGCGTGGAGAACGCGCGCTCGGCGAGGGCTCCCTTGAGCGTCGTGCCGCCCGTGAAGCACGCGAACGCGTAGGGCAGCGACCGGAACGCGATGACGTAGTCCACGGTGACGGCGTTCGCATCGGCGCCGGCCAGGCCGCTGCCCGGCTCCACATCGCGGGCGATGCGCGCGGGCGGGATGCGCTCGAACGTGCCTTTGGTAGTGCGGCGGCACGTGCCGGCGAGATCGGTGCCGCCCACCGACAGCATGAATGTGTAGCCCGGCTCTAGGTAGCCGATCTCGGCGCGGATCTTCGCCGAGGCGTGTCGGAACACATTCAGCAAAAGCGGCAGCAGCCGCAGCAGCACGCGCACGTACAGCGTTTGGACACGCGCGCCAAGGCTGCGGCGCGGAGGCGTTCGGTCGGTCATAGGCGCTCCCCTCGGGCATTCATCGTCGACGATGTCCGTATGATACTCCTGCCGGGCGCGCGAAGGGGATCCCCGCGAAGCGAACGGCACGAGAATCGCGCGATCGCCGCAACACGGTTCCGACGTTCTTCTTGAGAGCTCCCGCATCAAATGTTAGAATTACTTTTGATTTTAATACCTATTAATTTCGAAAGAAATTCTAAACATGAAGTACGAGTTGACGGAAAAGAAAGCGGCGCACGCTCTCGGAGTGTCGCTGAGTCGCGTTTCGCAGCTGGTCGGCGACAAGCAGTTGGACGCAATCACGATCAACGGCAAGGTGCGCATCTCGCAAGAATCCGTCACCCGCTATCTTGAGGAATCGAAAAGGCCAGGTCGACCGCCCCGCACCTCATATGCGACGGCATCGCGGCATACGCTTATGAACGCCGATTACGAAGTGGCGTCGACGGTGTACGACACTGCCCTTGACGATCCGCTTTCGGTCGAGGAGGTCATCGACCCGTCCCGCGCCCCTCTCGGAGTGCTCACTACGGGCGGAAGGCCCAAGAAGCGCGAGCTGAACGACTGGTGGCGCCATCGCTCCATTCCGGGGTCGCGGCCGGGCCTCGATGCGAAGCTCCTGAGTCTGGGTATCGATTCGCCGAGCAACTTGGCGGTTCGCAGCATGGGCCTGTCCCTTTCGGACTGCTACTGGCTGCGCCCCTCAGATTCACCCGACCTTGCCTGGGCCGACGTGAATTTTTTCGACAACCCCTTCGTCGAGTCATCCCCCGATGGTTGGGACGGCTGGCTTTCCGGCGTGGGGCTCAGCTCTCCGGACAACACGTCGGAAGGCGAGCTTCCCAAGAAATGGGTCGCAGACGAATCAGGTCGGCGCCTTCTGCTCAAGGGATGCCGTGCCGACGACCAGCGCCCTTACAACGAGGCGGTGGCGACCGCTCTTTACCGGCGTTTGCTGCTGCCGGAGGATTTCGTGGCCTACGACGTTGTGGAGACCATCGACGGACCTGCCTCTCGCTGTGCCAATTTCCTCAAGCCGCGTGAAGAGTACGTGCCTGCCATTTATGTGAAGGACTTGGGTGGGCGTATTCGCGCTGCCAATAACTACGACCGGTTTTGCCGTACCGTCGCGGCTTTGGGCGCGAACGAGGCCGCTGTGCGATCGTCCCTCTCGAAGATGATCCTATGCGACGTCATCCTGGCCAATTCCGATAGGCACTGGCGCAACTTTGGGTTCGTTCGCGATATCGACGCACTTGAATTACGAGTCGCCCCGCTGTTCGATTCGGGGAACAGCCTTTGGTTCGACAAAAACGATCGCGAAATCAACGCAAGGGATTGGGCCTTCATGGCGCGCCCTTTCGCCCAGGACGCCGCATCGGCGCTCGCGTGCGTGGACGATCTCAGCTGGTTCAATCCGTCCGCGCTCGACGGATTCGCCGACGAAGCGTGCGACATCCTCTCGGCAAGCCGGCATGCCGCCCAGCCGGGACGCCTCGACTTCATACGGGAGGGCCTCGAACGCACCATCGCCCAGGTACGGGACGCCGCGAAAGTGCTCGTCCCCAGGATCGAGCGCGGAAGGTAGGGGAGCGGCCCGCTCCTTGCGTCGGCCGGTGTACGCGGGGCTTTCGGCGCGTACACCGATTGGTGTAATTCCGTGACGCGAAGATGACAATTGCGCGCAGGGACCGCAGATCAAAAGGCCATCGTGATAAGGTGACCGCATCACATCGCTGAGCACTGCGAACTCAAGACCGCCACGAACCCAAGGAGCGTGAAGCATATGACCGATACGCATGGCACCACCCCCGACGGCGCCTCCCAGCCGCCGAGACCGGGCGAGGACCACGCCCAGCATACGGCCCCCATGGGCCAGCAGCCTTATTACCAGCAAACCTACCAGCAGCAGCCTTACCAGGCCGCGCACACGCCGGGCTCCGTCACCGTCGAGAAGAAGTCGCACGGCCTGCGCACGTTCCTGCTCGGCTTCGCCGGCGCGGCGCTGGCCTGCGTCATCGGCCTGGGCGGCTTCGGCGTCTGGCAGTCGATGAACGGCGGCTCCTCCAACGGCGGCGGCAGCGGCAGCGACAACAGCGGCTCGCAGACGCAGCTCGGCGCGACCAGCTCGGATTCCAGCAACACGGCCGCCAAGAACGAGGACCTTACGCTTCCCGAGACGGTGGCTAAGAAGTCCCTGCCCTCCGTGGTGGCCATCGACGTGTACACGAACCAGTCGGCCGGTGCCATGTACGGCTACGGGTTCGGCTCCGGCGCGAACAGCGGCACCGACGCCAACACGCTCACGCAGTCGTCGCTCGGCAGCGGCGTGGTGCTCACCCAGGACGGCTACATCATCACGAACAACCACGTGGTGGAGGGCGGCGACGCCTTCAAGGTGACCATCGAAGGCGAGCAGTACGACGCCGAGGTCGTGGGTACCGATCCCTCGTCCGACCTGGCCGTCATCAAGGCCAAGGACGCTAGCGGCCTCACGCCCATCGAGGTGGGCGACTCCGACAGCCTCATCATCGGCGAGTGGGTCATGACCATCGGAAGCCCGTTCGGCCTGGAGCAGTCCGTGGCCACCGGCATCGTGTCGGCCACCAGCCGCTCGCAGATCATGGACAGCGGCACCGACCCCTACAGCGGCCAGAGCACCGGCGAGCCCACCATCTACGCGAACCTCATCCAGACAGACGCCGCCATCAACCCCGGCAACTCCGGCGGCGCGCTCGTGGACGCCGACGGCAAGCTCATCGGCATCAACACGCTCATCACGTCGTACTCGGGCAACTACTCCGGCGTCGGTTTCGCCATCCCGGTGAACTACGCGGTGAACATCGCCCAGCAGATCATCGACGGCAAGACGCCCACCCACGCCCAGCTCGGCGTGTCCCTGTCCACGGTGAACGCGCAGAACGCCCAGCGCTACGGCCTGTCCGCCGACACCGGCGCGTACGTGGCCAGCGTGAACGAGGGCTCCGGCGCGGCCGAGGCCGGCATCGAGCCCGGCGACATCATCACCAAGTTCGACGGCCAGAACGTGGAATCGGCGAGCGACCTCATGCTGGACATCCGCGCCAAGAACCCCGGCGACAAGGTGACGCTGGAGATCAACCGCAACGGCGAGACGAAGCAGGTCGAGGTGACGCTGGGCTCCGACGAGGCCTCGCAGAGCGCCTCTTCCCAGCAGCAAAGCGAAAGCTCGCAGGAGTCCATGCTCGAGCGCCTCTTCGGCGGCGGCAGCTCCCAGAAGGACGCCGCGTAAGCTCTGACAAACGCGCCATCCCTCTCCTCGGAAGCCCCCGGCCTCGGCCGGGGGCTTCCGCATGGGCCGGCCCGTGCCACCGAATCCCTTCGAAATTGCAAGTTGTGCCGGTTCTGCGCAGGGTCGCAGGAGCGGCCGCCGGCGTTTGCCCAGGTCGCGCTTTCTCGCGCTCCCGTCCAACCCCTTCCAGTCCTTCACAGGAAGCCGAAACGCTCCCGAATCCCGCGCAAAACCGTCACAAGGTGCATCGCCGGGCGCTTTTCGCGGCGCGTTGGGACCTCCTCGCGTATCTGAGCGGCCCGGTCGGCGTGTCTGTCCTTTGCGTGAAATGGCGGGAAACGGACCTGCGGCCTCGACGGGCGTTTTCGTTTTCGGGTAAGATAGCAGCCGATACGAGACGGAACGACCATCGAGAGGACAGGGCTTATGTCTGAAGGATACCGATACGACCGCGTGCTGCTCAAGCTTTCCGGAGAGGCGCTGGCGGGGGATATGGGCTACGGTATCGATCCGAAGGTCGTCGACGACTTGGCCGACGAGATCGCCGAGGTCGTGCATGACGGCGTGCAGCTGGCCATCGTGGTGGGCGGCGGCAACATCTTCCGCGGCCTGGCCGGAAGCGCCGAGGGCATGGACCGCGCCCAGGCCGACTACATCGGCATGCTGGCCACGGTCATGAACGCGCTCGCGCTGCAGGACGCCTTCGAGCGCCACGGCATCTTCTCCCGCGTGCAGAGCGCCATCACCATGCAGGAGGTGTCCGAGCCCTACATCCGCCGCCGCGCCATCCGCCACATGGAGAAGGGCCGCGTGGTCATCCTGGCCGCCGGCACGGGCAACCCCTACTTCACCACCGACACCACGGCCGCCCTGCGCGCTTGCGAGCTGGACGTGGACGTGCTGATGAAGGCCACCAAGGTGGACGGCGTCTACGACAGCGACCCCAAGAAGAACCCCGACGCCAAGCGCTTCGACCGCATCAGCTACATGGACGTGCTGTCGCGGGGCCTGAACGTGATGGACTCCACGGCCACGTCGCTGTGCATGGACAACGACGTGCCCATGATCGTGTTCGATCTCACCGTGAAGGGCAACATTTCGCGTGCTTTGAAGGGCGAAAACGTCGGAACCACGGTAGAATAAGCGAAACGCCTCAAGCGGCGCGGCGTGCGGCCGCGTTCGGCCGGGTTGGATGAAAGGAATCGGGATGATCGACGACATTATGCTGCAGGCAGAGGAGCGCATGCAGAAGGCCCTGACCTCGCTCGGCGACGCGTTCGCCTCCGTGCGCACGGGGCGCGCGAACGCCATGCTGCTCGACCGCATCAAGGTGGACTACTACGGCGTGCCCACGCCGGTGAACCAGATGGCCGGCATCAAGACGCCCGACGCGCACATGCTGGTCATCGAGCCGTGGGACAAGGGCATGCTCGGGGCCATCGAACACGCCATCCTGCAGAGCGACCTGGGCGTGACCCCGTCCAACGACGGCTCGGTCATCCGCCTGCCGTTCCCCGCGCTCACCGAGGAGCGCCGCCGCGAGCTGGTGAAGCAGTGCAAGGGCTACGCCGAGGAGGCCCGCGTGGCCGTGCGCAACGCCCGCCGCGACGCCAACGCCGCCATCGACCGCTCCGTCAAGGAGGACAGCCTCCCCGAGGACGATCAGCGCCGCGCCGAGGCCGACATCCAGAAGATGACCGACAAGTTCGTGGCCGAGGTGGATGAGGCCTTCAAGAAGAAGGAAGCCGAGGTCATGGAGATCTAGCGTTCCGGCGGCCTGTCGGCCGCCGGAACTGCTCGACGCTGCGAAGCGTTGGGGCACCCCATCTCGCGGCGATGCCGATGGCTCACGTACCGAAGTACGCTTCGCCATCGCCATTCCCACGATCTGGGGCACCGCAACGCTTCTCGCTGACTCACTACGCCAACCCGGGCGTTTTCTAGGCTTCAACCTGAAAGCAGTACTGCCGTGAACAAGCCGCTCGACTACATATTCCCGAACCCGCCGGCGGACCTCGATCCGACGCGGCTCGACCCCGCCGCCGTGCCGAGCCACGTGGCCGTCATCATGGACGGCAACGGCCGCTGGGCCAAGGAACGCGGCAAGAACCGCCTGTTCGGCCACAAGGCCGGCATCGAGTCGGTGCGCGAGACCATCCGCTGCGCGTCGGACGTGGGCGTGCGCTATCTCACCATCTACTCGTTCTCGTCCGAGAACTGGAAACGACCCCAAGACGAGGTCATCGGCCTCATGAACCTGTTCGCCACCACCATGCTCGCCGAGGTGGACGGCTTGCATGAGGAGGGCGTGCGCGTGATGACCATCGGGCGCACGGACGAGCTGCCCAAGAAGACGCGCGACGCGTTCGCCGCCGCCTGGGAGAAGACGAAGGACAACGACGGCATGACGCTGGTGGTGGCCGTGAACTACGGCGGCCGCGTGGAGCTGCTCGATGCCATCCAGTCCTACATGGACGGGGCGCACGCCGCGCTCAAGGAGGGCCGCGCGCCCGAGCCGCTTTCGGAGGAGGCGCTGTCGCGGCACCTCTACACGGCCGACATCCCCGATCCCGACCTGCTCATCCGCACGAGCGGCGAGATGCGCGTGTCGAACTTCCTCCTGTGGCAGATCGCGTACGCGGAGTTCGTGTGCACCGAGACGCTCTGGCCCGACTTCGACCGTTACGAGTTTTTGCGGGCGCTCTTGGAGTACCAGGGGCGCGACCGCCGCTTCGGGGCGGTGAAGTAGGGTGGAGAGCGGGCGCGACGAGCGCGAGCCGGCCGAGGAGCGCTCGCGCGGCGAGAAGCTCAAGGAGTTCGCGCACGAGAAGACCCCGAAGAAGCTGCAGAACCCCACCGACCTGCAGGTGAGGTTCCGCACCGGGTTCGTGTACGTGGCGGGCTCGATCCTCTGCGTGCTGATCAGCGAATGGACCACGCTCGCGCTGCTCGTGGCCACGGCCGGCATCACGGCGGGCGAGTTCTACTACATGCTGCGCTCGGATGCGAAGCTGCCCAACGAGATGCTCGGCATCGTCGCGGCCATGCTCTATCCGGTGAGCGTGTTCTTCCTCGGGCTGAACGGGGCGCTGTTCGTGAGCCTGGCGCTGCTGCTCGCGCTCATCGTGTGGTACGTGTTCTGGATGCGGGCGCGCGTGCCCGACGTGGGCGTGAGCTTCTTCGGCGCGGCGTACTGCGGCATGCTGCTCTCGGGCATCATCGTGGTGCGCCAGGCGCTGCCGGCGCCGTGGGGCGGCGTGCTGGTGCTGGGCATCTTCCTGAGCGTGTGGGCGAACGACTCGTTCGCCTACCTGGTGGGCAGCAAGTTCGGCAAGCACAAGCTGGCGCCGCGCACCAGCCCGAAGAAGAGCTGGGAGGGCTTTTTGGCGGGACTCGCGGGCTCTGCCGTGTTCTGGTGCCTCATGTCGTTCGTGCCCGGCGTGACGATGTCCATTCCGCAGGCGCTTGTGTTCGGGCTGATCAGCGGGTTGATGGGCGTGCTGGGAGATCTGGCCGAGAGCCGCATCAAGCGCAATTCGGGCTTCAAGGACTCCGGTACCATCATGCCAGGGCACGGCGGGCTGCTCGACCGCTGCGACTCGCTGTTCCTGGTGGCCGTGACCTCGGCCATCCTGCTCGTCGGAGGGGGCTGCATCCCGTATGGCATCTAGAAAGCGCATCGTCGTTCTGGGGTCGACCGGCTCCATCGGTACGCAGACGCTCGACGTGGCGCGCCGGCATCCCGACAAGCTGGAGGTGGTGGCGCTCGCCGCGGGCACGCGCGCAAGCGAGCTCTTGGCGCAGGCGCGCGAGTTCGGCGTGCGGCATCTGGCCGTGGGCGACGAACGCCTGGCGCGCGAGCCCGTTGCCGGCGAGCTGCGGGATGTCATCCTGAGCGAAGGCCGCGAAGCGGCCGCAGTCGAAGGATCCCGCGCGGCGTCAGCCGACGAGCGCTCCGAGCCCTCCCTCGGCTTCGGCCCGCAGGCGGTGGCCGACCTCGTGCAACTGCCCGAAGCCGACATCGTGGTGAACGCGCTCGTGGGCGCGGCTGGCCTGCGCGCGAGCTACGAGACGCTGCGCGCGGGCAAGGTGCTCGCGCTGGCCAACAAGGAGTCGCTCGTGGTGGGCGGCGACCTCATCATGCCGCTGGCCGCCGAGCCGGGGCGGCTCATGCCCATCGACTCGGAGCACGGCGCCATCTACCAGTGCCTTCTGGGCGAGGATCCGCGCGAGGTGACGCGGCTGTGGGTGACGGCGTCGGGCGGCCCGTTCCGCGGCCGCACGCGCGAGGAGCTCGCGCACATCACGCCCGCCCAGGCGCTCGCGCATCCCACGTGGAACATGGGCGCGAAGATCTCCATCGACTCGTCCACGCTCATGAACAAGGGCCTCGAGGTCATCGAGGCGCACCATCTGTTCGCCATGCCCTACGACAGGATTGCCGTGGTCGTGCAGCCGCAGAGCGCCATCCACTCGATGGTGGAGTTCTCCGACGGCAGCGTGAAGGCGCACCTCGGCACCACCGACATGCGCATCCCCATCCAGTTCGCGCTGAGCTACCCCGAGCGCTGGGACGCGCCGGTGGAGCCGCTCGACTTCCGCCAGCTGGGCTCGCTCGAGTTCGCCGCGCCCGACGAGGACACGTTCCGCTGCCTCGCGCTGGCGCGCCATGCGGGTGATGTGGGCGGCACGCTGCCCTGCGTCATGAACGCCGCGAACGAGGTGGCCGTGGCGGCGTTTTTGGCCGAGGAAGGCACCTACTTGGGGATCGCCGAATGCGTGGAGGCCGTCATGGACGCCCACGAGCGCGACGGCGTCCAGCCGGTCGAGAGTCTCGAGCAGCTCGAGCACCTCGATGCCTGGTCCCGCGCCGAGGCCCGCACGTGGATCGAGACAAAGGGATGGGGGTAACGTCTCATAGCTTCATCCCGAAGTCAGCCCGCGTGCTTCGCGCGCTCCTGCTCGATGCGCTCGGCGAGCCAGAACTTGATCACGGCCTGGCGGTTCACCGAGAGCCGGTCGGCCTCCTCGTCGAGCGCCTCGATCATCCATTCGGGCATGTCGACGTTAACCTTGCGGGCCCTGTTCGGACGCACGGCCTTCTCGAAGTCGAAGTACTCCTCCATGTCCCCGCCCTCGTCGAACCGCTTGAGCAGGGCGTCATCGGTCGCGGTGCCCATACTGCTTCGCCTCCTTCTTGCTTGCGCGTCGAGCTGAAATGATCCTGACGGCGTTGCCGCGGTTCGTTGCGACCGCCGTGAGGCATCTTCCATCCACCATGCCGATGGCGAGAAAGCGCTTCTCGCCGCTCTTCTTCGCCGGCACCTTCAGGTAATCGGGGTCGAGCCAGATGCCCTTGGCTTCCTCGAAGCTCACCCCGTGCTTCTCGATGTTCGCCTCGTTTTTGCGATAGTCGAAGAAAAATATTGGCAACGGTATATCATGGGTATTCATTGTATACCTTACAAGAAAAAGCGCAAGCATGAAATTGATCGACTGGATCCCGCTGCCTCCATGATAGCAGCGGGATCCAGCCGATCCATGGCGTGCGTCAAGCGGATGGCCGCCGCGATCAAGCGCGGATCCAGCGCTTTCCTGGCGGTTTCCTTGCAAGAATCCAGCGAGTTTCCAGCGCCGATCCAGCGCGTTTCAAGCGCGAATACAGCATGCCTGGTCGCATGCGCCCACACGATGCGATCTTCGCTCCGAAAACACGCTCAAACGCTGAGGCGCGTGAGGCGGTTTCCTTGTCGCAGCTTCCGGCGCGCGCAGAGGTCCGGGTGCGCAATCCTTGCGAAATCCTGGTGAGTATGCGAAGCGCGGAAGGACGACGCTGCTTGCGACGCCCTTCCGCGCTGAAAAGTCAGACGATTCCGCTATCGCGTGGCCGCGCTCTCGCCGGCCACGTAGGCGTGCGTCGCGGCGAGGCCGTTCGAGCCGCCGTGCAGCAGCGACTCGTAGCTGGCACCGAAGCGGTAGCCTACGGTGTTGCCGCCGGCGTACAGGCCGGGAATGGGGTTCCAATCGGCATCGAGCACTTGCAGCTTCTCGTTGCAGCGCACGCCGGCCAGCGTGCAGTAGAACAGGTACTGCATCTTCCATGCCTGGTAAGGACCGTCGTCGATAGGATCGAGGTAGCGCTTCGCCTTGCGGTAATCGACGTCCTCGCCCTTCTCGCACAGCTCGTTGTAGCGTTCCACCGTCGCCTTCAGCGCGGCGGGATCGACATCGATGAGCTCGGCCAGCTCCTCGATGGTGTCGGCTTCGTAGTGCTCGGTCTTCTCGATGTCGAACATCTTGGCTGCCGCCTCTTTGTCGTAGCCGAACGACGAGGGCATCTCGAAGTCGTTGGTGGGGATGATCTGCCAGACGTAGCCGTCGTGCCCGGGGAGGTCCGCCACGATGTGGGCCGAGGTCAGAAGCGAGGTGCACTCGTTCATGAACCGCTCGCCCTTCGTGCTGACAAGCAGGTAGGGGAAGGAGCGCCATGCGGTGGTCTGCCAGGCGGCGTATCCGCAGATCTCTTCCATCTCCGCTCCGGCCCAGCACAGCATCTTGTGGCCGCGGCCGTCGTCCATGCTGTTGTCGGTCACCGGGTCGTCGCCCATGTACGCCTCGTACGCGTTGTTCTTCAGCGCCCATTCCGCAAAGTGCGTCGTGTAGAAGCGCTTCATCATGGCCTCGTCGCCGCCGAACGAACCCGTGCACATGACCACGCCCTTCGACGCGCGGAAGTACACATGCTCGCCGTCTTCGTTGGTGGCGATGGCTCCCAAGACCGCACCGTTCTCGTCCTGCACCAGCACTTCCGCGCAGGTGCTGTAGCGCGTCTCCACGCCTTCGTCTTCCAGGTATCGATGGATGTTGTGCGTGAAGTCGGTGAGGATATCGGTTTCCGAGAACGCGACACCGGTGCTGATGTAGGAGGTGATCTCCTGGCTGGGATCGGGGAAGATGCCTTCCAGGCTGAGCGGCTGGCAGTATTGTCCGTACGGCTCCAGGAAATCGGCCTTCAGGTTATCTAGAAGCTCGCCGGAGCGCTCGCACCACAGGGTGTTCAGCTTCATGTCCGATCGGTACTGCGTCAGGTTGAACATGTCGTTCGCGGTTTTCACCGGATCGTATTCGGGCAGACCGGCGTCAAGCTGCGTCTGGGAGTTGAGGAACGAGATGGTCATGCCGCCGATGTGCGGGGCCGCGTTGCGTTCGAGCACAGTGACCTTCGCGCCGTTCTTCAGCGCCCCGTATGCCGCCATCGAGCCTGCCAGGGCGGATCCGACGACCAAGACGTCGGTTTCCACGGTCTCTGCGCAATCGTCGATGGAGAGCGCGGGCGCGGAACCCAGCCAGTCGCCGTCGGCCGACGCGTTCGCCGTGTCGGCTCTGGCTGCGACGGTGGGGGCGCATCCGGCCAGTCCGGCCAAGCCCGCAGCTGCCGCGCCCGCGGCTCCGAGGCGTATGAAGTTGCGGCGTGAGATGTCCATGGTGCTCCTCCTTGCGAGTCGTCTTTCCGCCGGCCCTCTTCGGGCGATTCTTCGAATCCCTTGTTCGAACGGCGGCATGGCTCTATTATTCGTCGGTTCGGCGGTGCGGGGAATCAACGGCTTGTTGGCTTTTCTCAACAAAACGAGAAGGGGGATCCTGGCCGCAGGCAGTCCTGTTCGCTACAATGGCGAGGGGCGAAAGGGGGGGGGCGCTTGTGGATTCAAAAGTGTTCAAGTACGTCGTCGCGCTGGCCGACACCGGCAGCTACGCGCGCGCCGCGAAGGAGCTCTTCATCACGCCGCAGGGGCTTTCGAGCTCCATCAAGCGACTTGAGTCGGCGATGGGCGTGCCGTTGTTCAAAGGGGATCACGATGGCACCGTCCTCACGGATTTCGGGCGGGTTCTTTACCGGTTCTCGCTGTCTTTCGAGTGCGACTACGCCGAGATGATGGACGAGATGGAGAAGCTGCGCCGCAGGCAATCGAGGTCGATCTCGCTTTCGGTGTCGACGGGTTTGTTCAACGTGATGTCCCGCGAGACCATCCTCTCGTTCAACGAGCGATCGGAAACGGGCGCGCGCGTCGAGATCATGCGCACCATGGTCGACTATGATTGCGAGGAGGCCCTCCGGGACAAGGCGTGCGACTTCGCGCTGCTCAACAACCCTATCAACCACCGCTCGCTGCTCTCCGTGCCGCTGCATAAGGACATGCTGTTCCTCTGGACGTCTGCGGATTCTCCTCTGGCGCGCAAGGCGACGGTGCGGTCGACCGACCTGGCCGGAATGGACTTGGTGTGCCTTGCGCCGAACGAGTACGTGACCTCGAGGGGCTATGCGAGTAGGCTTCTCGAGCCGCCTCTGTCGTGCTCGCTGTACTACGTCGACGAGATGATCGAGGTCTTGGAGATGGCTATGAGGCGCGGGGTCTCCTCTATCACACCTCGCTCCCATGTGGGCTCGTTTCCCCACGAGGGGTATGTGGGCGTTCCTATCGAGGATATCACCTGGGGATTTTCAGTCGCATACCGTCAAGATAGGGATTTGAGCCCGTGGGATGAGGAGTTCCTCGCCTTTCTCGGCTCGCACGCGACGTTCTACTGCTGAGGTTTCTTTCGGAGCGCGCCGGATGCGGAATCAGGAGACGCTCGCGAGGTCTTGGCGGACGAGGTGGCGCAGGTAGTCCGAGCCTCGTGCACGTTTCCTTCGTTTTGCGGTAGTCGACGGGTCCCTTCGAGATGATGACTTGCAGGTCTATGAGGTCGTGCGCGCGCTCGCTTCCCGGCTCGCTTGCGCCGTGCAGCTTCTGGGCTATCTGGTGGTGCAGAGGCATGAGGGGTATAGGGCTCGGTGGTGGAAAGCCGAGACTCGTGAACAGTGAGACTATGTCTGGAGCGATGCTGTATTCGGGCTCGCTTGCGTCCCCGATCTCGTTATGGCCGATCTCGAGAGGCACGGTCAGCCAGGATTTCAGGTTGTAGGACAGCTTGACGTCGAAGGGCTTCATCACGTACTGGCCGGGCACGCCTGCGGGTTTCGCCGGCTCACGCCTGACGACTATGCCCGTGAATCCGTTCCACCCGGCTTGAAGTCTCTCTCGCAGTCGGGAGATAAAGGATTCCAGGTCGGCGTCGCGCGCGGCGTCCAGGTCCCGCGTGAATCGGGTCGCGTCGCTTCCGTAGCGCAACTTGAGCGCGCTTCCTCCTTTGACCACGCCCTCGGGAAGCATCTGGCCGACTATCGTGTTTGCCATGATTAGGCGGATGCGGCGTACGTCCTCGTCCTCTCGCGCGAGCCGGCGTATCGCTAGGTCGAGATTTCTCCTGCTGTTCGGTTGTTTGGCCATTGCCGCAGCTCCAGCTCCTCTTCGAGCGAACGCTTTTCCTCTTCGCTGATCAACCCTGCTCGAAGGGCGTCATGGACTGCGTCGACCAGACGCTCCTTCATTACGCGACCTCGACAGAAGCGCAGGGCTTCGGCTACGCTCTGGCTTGGAATGCCTTCGTAGCTCGTTACTCCGTCGCCGCTGTTTCCTGTGACGAGGCGTATCCATCCCGGAAGCTTCTTCCTCGTGCGCTTCACGATGGCGACGTTCGTTTTTTCAGGGTTCGCCAACCCTAGGTTGTGCATGGCAAGAACCGATTCGCCGTGAATATAGGAACCTGGGCCGACGAGCGCCGTCGCCTCGGCATAGTGATCGAGCGGCGTTGGTATGTAGCGCGTGATTTTGTAAACGCCGTGTCCGAGGCGCTCAAGGCGGCCATCCTTCACAAAGCGGCGCAGCTCCACGCTGGTGACGCCGACCTCCTGCGCCTCGGCGAAAGTCACCAAGCCGTAGTTGTCGGCCGCTATCTCATAAATGTCATCGAAACGAGGCATGTCAATACTCTAACACTTTTGTTAGAGTATTGACCGAAATTATGGAAGCCTGCAGTATTCGGCATCCTGTTTTCCTCCTTCCGGCAGCTTGCCGTTGTTTGCGTTGTGCGGATCCGCTCTTCCATCTTAGCAGCCGCTTCCAGCGCGTAGATGGCGTGCGTCCAGCGGAAAGTCCTCCCGATCTAGCGCGGAACTCGCGCAAGTCAAGCGCGTCTCCATCCGTTTTCCAGCGCGGATCAAGCGGAAATCCAGCGCGGATCAAGCGGATTCCCAGCATCCCAGGTCAGGCGGCCGACCTCCGTGCGCAGGAAACGGCCTCGCGAAGATTTCGCGGCAGGTTCGTGGGTTTCTCGTTCGGCAGCGCCTCCCGTGCCCGCTCGCTTTATACTGGTTCATGAAACATTTGTCGGCCCCGACGACGAGGGCCGTTTGACGCAGAGGAGTTTGCGCCTATGGATATCGTTTTGATGATCGTGTACGCCACGCTCATCCTGGGCTTCCTCGTGTTCATCCACGAGGGCGGCCACTACCTGGCCTCGCGTGCGTTCGGCGTGCGCGTGACCGAGTTCATGCTGGGGCTTCCCGGACCCAGCATCGGCTTCACGAAGTGGGGCACCAAGTTCGGCGTCACGCCGTTTCTGCTGGGCGGCTACGCGAAAGTGTGCGGCATGGAGCCGGGCGAGATGAGCCCGCACCTCGAGGCCGCGCTCGCGTCGCTCTACCGCCGCGGCACCGCCAACATGGAGGACGTCGCGCGCGACTGCGGCATCTCCGACGACGAGGCCTACGAGGCGCTCGAGGAGCTCGTCGAGTGGGGCAGCGCGAAGGGCCCCACGAAGCAGGACCAGTACAACACCTACCGCGCCCCCGAGGTGCAGCCCAGCCGCAAGCAGCGCGAGCGCGGCATGGTCGCCTACGACCTGGGCCAGGCGCGCCCGGTGGGCGACGCGCACGCGCTTTTCGAGAGCGAGTACAAGCAGCAGTACCGCAGCCTGCCGTTCTGGAAGCGCTCGGTCATCCTCGTGGCCGGCGTGGCGGTGAACCTGCTGTTCGCCGTGCTGCTGTTCGTGGTGCTCTACTCGATCATCGGCGTCGACGCGCCGAACCGCGCGGGTGACATCGTGCATGTGAACCTCAATCCGCTGCAGTCCATCGAGATGGGCTTCGTGTACATCGGCATGACGGCGCAGATGGTGGCGGGGCTGTTCAATCCGGCGACGGCGGGCGAGGTGGTGCAGAATTCCACCTCGGTCATCGGCATCGCGGCTATGTCGAAGACGATGATCGACGCGGGGCTGGCGAACGCCATCCTGTTCGTCGCGGTGATCTCCGTCTCGCTCGGCATCATGAACCTGCTGCCCATCCCGCCGCTCGACGGCGGCCGCTTCGTCATCGAGGTGTTCCAGAAGGTATCGCGCAAGGCGGTGTCCATGCGCGCGCTCAACTACCTGTCGCTGGCCGGCATGGCGCTGTTCGTGTGCTTCTTCCTGTTCATGGCGAACCAGGACATCCAACGCATCATCTCCGGCGTCGGCTTCGGCGGCTAACCGATCGAACTGTCCCAAGGGGGGGCGTGACAATGTCCCCATTTGTCACGCCCCCTCCGCGCTTTTTGGGGAAGAGTTCGTGGAGGCTGGCCGGGCTTCGCGCATTCGGCGGTACAATAGCCCGATATGCGGCGAAACGCGCGTGGGGAACGGAGGCACGGATGCCCGGACAAGCTGAACCGAACAAGGCCACCCGCCGGGTCATGGTGGGCGGCGTGCCGCTGGGCGGCGGCGCACCGGTCGTCGTGCAGTCCATGCTGAACGCCCCGGCCGACGACGCGGCCGCCAACCTCGCGCAGATCGACGCGCTGGCGCAGGCCGGCTGCGAGGTCGTGCGCATGGCCATCCCGCACCGCGCTAACCTCGACGTGTTCGAGGCCGTGTGCGAGCAGTCGCCGCTGCCGGTGATCGCCGACATCCACTTCGATCCGCAGATCGCCATCGAGGCCGCCCGACGCGGCGCGGCCAAGCTGCGCATCAACCCCGGCAACATCGGCGGCCTGGCCAAGACCGACGCCGTGCTCGACGCGGCGGGCGAGGCCGGCATCCCCATCCGCATCGGGGTGAACGCGGGCTCGCTCGACCAGGAGCTGGCCGCGCGCGACGACCTCACGCTACCCGAGAAGCTGGCCCGCTCGGCCGCCGACTACGTGCGCTACTGCGAGGGCCGCGGCTTCCAGGACCTGGTGGTCAGCGCGAAGGCCCACGACGTCATGACCACGGTGCGCACGTACCGCCTGCTCAGCGAGGAGCTTCCGCATGTGCCGCTGCACATCGGCGTCACCGAGGCCGGCACGACGTTCCAAGGCGCCATCAAGAGCGCGGCGGGCCTCGGCATCCTGCTCGCGGAGGGCATCGGCGACACGCTGCGCATCTCGCTCACCGACGACCCGGTGCAGGAGGTCCGCGCCTGTTGGACGCTGCTCGCGGCGCTCGATCTGCGCCGCCGCGCGCCCGAGCTCATCAGCTGCCCCACGTGCGGGCGCTGCCAGGTGGACCTCATCGGCCTGGCCCGCGAGGTGGAGGAGCGCATCGCCGACCTCGACAAGCCGCTCAAGGTGGCGGTCATGGGCTGCGTGGTGAACGGCCCGGGCGAGGCCGCGGACGCCGACATCGGCGTGGCGTGCGGCGCGGGCTCGGGCGTGGTGTTTTCGAAGGGAGACGTCGTCCGCAAGGTGGAGGAGAGCGCCATCGTGGACGCTTTGATGGAGGAGATAGGAAGGCTATGACGAACATGAACATCCTGCGCATGAGCCAGCTGTACGCGCCCACGCTCAAGGAGGACCCCGCCGACGCGGAGATCGCCAGCCATCGGCTGCTCCTGCGCGCGGGCTTCATCCGCAAGACGGCCTCGGGCGTGTACACCTTCCTGCCGCTCGGTAAGAAGGTGCTGGCCAAGGTGGAGGACATCGTGCGCGAGGAGATGGACGCCATCGGCGCGCAGGAGATCATGATGCCCGCGCTGCAGCCGGCCGAGCTCTGGCACGAGTCCGGCCGCTGGAACGACTACGGCCCCGAGCTCATGCGCCTCAAGGACCGCCACGACCACGACTTCTGCCTCGGGCCCACCCACGAGGAGCTGCTCACCTCGCTCGTGCGCAACGAGCTGCGCTCCTACAAGGAGCTGCCCGTGTCGCTCTACCAGATCCAGGTGAAGTTCCGCGACGAGATCCGCCCGCGCTTCGGCCTTCTGCGCAGCCGCGAGTTCATCATGAAGGACGCCTACAGCTTCCACGACACGCAGGAGTCGCTGCAGAAGACCTACGACGAGATGAGCGAGGCGTACGGCCGCATCTGCGACCGCATGGACATGGACTACCGCCCCGTCGAGGCCGACCCCGGCCAGATCGGCGGCAGCGTGACCTGCGAGTTCATGGCGCTCGCCGACGCGGGCGAGGCGGAACTCGTGCACTGCTCGTGCGGGTACGCCGCCAACGCCGAGGCCGGCGACTGCCTGGCGCGCCCCACGGTCTACGACGTTCCCAAGATGGAGAAGGTGGCCACGCCGGACGTGCACACCATCGCCCAGCTGGCGGCGTTCTTCGACATCCCCGAGTCGTCCACGGTCAAGGCGCTCTCCGGCAAGAACGACGCGGGCGAGCTGGTGGTCATGTTCATCCCCGGCGACCACGAGCTCAACGAGCTCAAGGCCGTGCGCGCCGCCGGCGGATTCACGCTGCTCACCGACGAGGACATGGAGGCGTTCGGCCTGCACAAGGGCTCGATGGGCCCGGTGGGGCTGCCCGAGGAGGCGCACGTCATCGCGGCGCGCAGCCTGCAGGCGGTGCCGAAGTGGGTCGTGGGCGCCAACGAGGACGGCTACCATTACGTGGGCGCCCAGCTGGGCGTCGACTTCCAGGTGGACGAGTGGGCCGACCTCTGCATCGTGAAGCCGGGCGACAGCTGCCCCGAATGCGGGCTTCCGCTCGAGGGCGCGCGCGGCATCGAGGTGTCGCAGGTGTTCCAGCTCGGCGACAAGTACTCGCGCGCGATGGGCGCCACGTTCATGGCGGAGGACGGCAGCGAGCAGCCGTTCATCATGGGCTGCTACGGCGTGGGCATCTCGCGCACCATGGCCGCCATCGTCGAACAGCACAACGACGAGCACGGCATCATGTGGCCGCTTTCCGTGGCGCCGGCGCACGTGTGCGTCATCCCGCTTACGGTGGGCGACGACGAGGTGCAGCCCGCCGCCGAGAAGCTGGCCTGCGACCTGGCGAAACTCGGGTTCGAGGTGGCCATCGACGACCGCAAGGAGCGCGCGGGCGTGAAGTTCGCCGACGCCGACCTCATCGGCTGGCCTTTGCAGGTGGTCGTGGGCAAGCGAGGCCTCGCCGAGGGCAAGGTGGAGATCAAGCGCCGCAGCACCGGCGCGCGCCGCGACATCCCGCTGGTCGCGCTCACCGACGCGCTCGCGTTCGCCCAGCGCAACACGAAGGTGTGGGGCAGCGAGGTCGGCCTGTTCGGCGCGCTGTTCGAGTAGGGCCCGCATGCGCAACGACATCCAAGCGGTGCTGTTCGACCTGGACGGCACGCTGCTCGACACGTACGACCTCATCCTCGAGACCTTCCGCTACACGGTGCGGAAGGTGCTCGGGCGCTCCATTCCCGACGAGCTGCTCATGGCGAAGGTGGGCCAGCCCCTCAACACGCAGATGTGGGACTTCGCCGCGGACGCGGCCGTGCACGAGGAGCTCTGCCGCGTCTACCGCGAGCGCAACGCCGTGGTGCATGACGACCTGGTGCGCGTGTTCCCCGGCACCGTGCCCATGCTCGAGCGGCTGAAGGACGCGGGCGTGCCTTTGGGCGTGGTCACCTCGAAACGCCACGAGCCGGCGGCGCGCGGGCTCGCGTCCTTCGACCTTGAGGGGTACTTCGACTTCATCGTGGGCTCCGACGACCATCCCGAGCACAAGCCCGCCCCCGGCCCCGTCGCGCACGGCTGCGACCTTCTGGGCCTGGCCAGCGCGGCGTGCCTGTACGTGGGGGACAGCCCCTTCGACATCCATGCGGGCAACGGCGCGGGCTGCCCCACGGCCGCCGCCCTCTGGGGCATGTTCCCGCGAGAAGCCCTCGTGGCCGAGCGCCCCAGCTTCATCTGCGCCGACGGCACCGAGGTGCCGGAGCTTTTTTTGTCATCCTGAACGAGCGAAGCCCCCCTGTTGTCATCCTGAGCGAGCGAAGCGAGTCGAAGGATCCCCCGCGGCGCCAGCAGGAAGCGCCACGGCTGACGCCGCGGGGGATCCTTCGACTGCGCTCCCTTCGGTCGCTCCGCTCAGGATGGCAAAGACTGCGGCCTTCGGCCTCCGCTCAGGATGACAAAGACTGCGGCCTTCGGCCTCCGCTCAGACAAAAGCCTCGTCTCACCCGTACGTCTCGGCTATCCACTCCTGGGCGTGCTCGACGAAGGCCCGGGTCGCGGTGGAGGCCGTCTCCATCGAGCGCACGGCGATGGCTATCTCGCGGGTCGTCTCCTTCTCGGGCGGCACCACGGCCAGCGGAAACGGCGCGTCGCGCAGGATGAGGCCCGACAGCACGCTGAACCCGAGCCCCGCGCTCACCATGCTCATGACCGCGTAGTCGCTGTCGATGGTGAACCGCACGCTCGGCTCCACCTCGTTGTTGCGGAACAGGCCCTCCATCTCCGTCGACGTACCGCTCTTCAGCCGGATGTAGGGCTCCGTCGCCAGCGTCTCGCGCGGCACGAACGGCGCGTCGGCCAGTGGATGGTCGGGCGGCAGCACCACGAGCAAGGGGTCGTGCCGCAGCGAGACGGCGTGCAGGTCGTGCCTGATGGGGTAGACGAAGAACCCGCAGTCGGCATCGCCGCGCCACACGGCCTCCTCCAGCTCGTCCTGGTCGTCGACGCAGATGAGCTGCAAGTCGATGCCGGGCCGCTGCGCCAGAAACGACTTCGCCATGCCGGGGAACCACTGGATGGCCGTGCTCGTGAACGCGGCCACGCGCACGATGCCGCTGGCGAGGTGCTTGAGCTCGGCCACGCGCGTCTCCAGCTGGCGCTCGTCGTTGCACACCTTCTGCACCCGGGGCAGCAGGTCGGCGCCCTCGGCCGTCAGGCGCGCGCCGCCGTAGTCGCGCACGAACAGCGGCAGCTCGAGCTCGCGTTCAAGCGTGCCCACGAGGTAGCTCACGCCCGCCTGCGTGTACCCGAGCTCGCGGGCGGCCTGCTTGAAGCTGCCCGTCTCGGCCACTTTGAGGAACGCCTCGTACTTCTGGTTCGCCACTTCCGCCTCCGATTCCGCTGCCTCCGCACGCATTTCCTCCATATTCGCTCACCTGACGAGGGATGACAAGACTTTCTTTAAATCTCAAAAAGATACTCGCGTTTTACTTTTACATGCCGAAGCCATACCATGGTCAGCGAACCCGAACTCAGAGTGAACGCGACACGCCCGCGCAGGGCGCGATCGTCCTGCGCTGTCTGCGCGGAAGGAGGCATCATGGCACGTGAAACGAGCGCTCGCTGGCCCTTCGTGGCCTGCGTCGTGCTGCAGACCGTCATCTTCGGCCTGGGAAACGCCATCACGAAGATGGCCTACGAGAGCATCACGCCGCTGTGGTGCCTCGCCATCCGCTTCGGGCTGGCCGCCGCCGTGTTCGCCGTCTTCTTCGGGCCGCGCATCGTGCGCCAGCTGCGCGAGGTGCGCGTGCGCGACTGGCTGCCGGCGGCCGTATGCATGGCGCTCGCGTACCTCACCTGCAACGTCGCGCTCGACCTGACCACCGCCACCAACGTGGGCTTCCTCGTGGCGCTGCCCGTGGTGTTCGCGCCGCTGCTGTCCTCGCTGGCCAACCGGCGGCGCTACCCGCTCGCGTTCTTGCCGTTCCAGGCCGCGGTGGTCGTCGGGCTCTACCTTCTGTGCAACAACGGCGGCGCGCTCTCGTTCGGCTGGGGCGAGGCCCTCGCGCTCCTATCGTCGGTCGCGCTGGCCGGGGCGCTCGTGTTCGGCGAGCAGGGCCTTCAAAAGCTCGACGCCGCCACGGTGGCCGGCACGCAGATAGGCGTCTCGTTCGCGGTGGCGCTCGCCTGCGCGCTCGCGTTCGAGCCGCCGGTGGACCTTACGGCCGTGCAGCCGGTGGCGTGGGGGACGGTGGCGTTCTTGGCGCTGCTCAGCACCTGCCTCACGTTCATGCTGCAGAACGTCTCGCTCACCGGGCTGCCTTCTTCCACGGTGTCGCTCCTGCTCACCGGCGAGCCCGTGTTCACCGCCGCGTTCTCGTTCGTGCTTCTGGGCGAGGCGCTGTCCGTGGCGGGGTTCGCGGGGGCGGCGCTCATCGTGGCCAGCGTCGCCGCCGCCACATGGGTGGAGGGCAGGCAGGCCGCGCCCCCCGTCCAGGCGCCCGCCTCGCAGCTCCAGGCCGTGCCGCATCCCTTCGAGTGGGCGGAGGGCACCGGCAGGGAGCTGCCGCAGGCGGTGCTTGCCGAACGCCGCGTCCTCGCCTCCGATCGCGCGGCGTAACGGGCGGCCGTTTCTCCTGTTTCGATGCGCCGGCGGGCGGCGGGCGGCCCTTTCCGCTCGCCGCTTCGTTTCTGCCGCTCAATCCGGCCGTCTTCCGCCGCCGCTCCATTCGCCGGGTCGCGTTCGCCCGGTTATTGGTTTGTGCGCCCGCTCGCCCCGAAACCTCCGTATAGTAAGGGCATCCTGCAGACCGGACGAGAGCCGTATCGGGCGAGGAGGCGAGCTGCGCGCACGTTGTCGACGCATCCCCCCGCCCGCCAGCACAACAGCCGACATCGCACTGCCGCGAGGCATCCCGACGTGCGCGCCGCGAAGGGCCGAGCCGTCCGCGCGGGCGGCGAGGCAAGGCTCCTTTCGTCCGATGCGAAGAGGAAGGTCGACGCGCCGTTCCCGCCGATTGCGGGCGAGCGTCGAGAGGGAGGTGCAGCGCGATGGTGAAATCGGCCCCGTTGTCCAACGAGGAGGCGCGGGATCTGCTGAGGTCGCTCGGCATACCCGAGCTGCCGAAGGCGAGGAAGGGTCGCGACGAGCGCGAAGGCGGCGACGAGGAGCACGACGAGAGCATCACGGCCCTGCTCAAGGAGCTGAGCCGCTCCGATCTGGGGCGCCGGCCCCCGCGCGGCAACCTGAACAGGTGGCCCTGAGGCCTGCCGAGCCGCGCCCGCCGCGCGCGGCGCGGTTGTGACGGGGCGTTGAAGGCCCGCCGTCCTTTCTCCGTCATGGCGCGTCGCGGCGTTGCCCTTTTTCCCGATTTGGTGCATCATGGTTGGAAGCCGTTCGCAGTGCGGACGGGCAACCGCAAGCAAAGGAGGCTTCCATGGCTAACCTCAGCGACGGATTCAAGGATATCTTCCTGGCCGGCATCGGCGCGATGGCCATCACGGGCGAGAAGACCAAGGAGCTGGTGGATCAGTTCATCTCCCGGGGCGAGCTCACGGTAGACCAGGGCAAGCAGATCAACACCGAGCTCAAGCACAAGGCCGAGCAAGCGGTCGCCACGGTGCGCTACGACGCGCTCGAGGCCCGCATGGCCGTCATGACGCCCGAGGAGCGCGCCGAGTTCGCCGCCAAGGCGGCCGAGTTCGCGGCGAAGGCCAATGCGAAGGCGGCCGACGAGGCGGAAGTGGGCGACGCGTCCGACGTGCAGACCGCCGACGACGCCGCCGACGAGCCCGAGGATCCCGCGCAGCCGTGCGGCTGAGGGGCGCCTACCGTCGCGTGACGACGGGGCCCGTGCGATAGCCCATGGCCGAGAACACGCTGCTCAAATACTTTTTCAGCTCCGGAGCTGAAATCGATCCCGAAGGACGGTTCGATCTGAGCCGCAAGGCCCGCATGCGCCGCCTTCGGGAGATATACGCCATTTTGCAGAAGCACCACTTCCTCAAGGGCTTCTCGCCCGAGGAGTTCCGCACCATGCTGGAGGACCTGGGCCCGAGCTTCGTCAAGATCGGCCAGACGCTGTCCACCCGATCCGAGATCCTGCCGAAGGCCTACTGCGACGAGCTGGCGAAGCTCCAGGCCGAGTGCGACCCGCTGCCCTTCGAGGACATCCTCGCGGCGCTCGACGACATCTACGGCGACGCGCAGGGCGACGTGTTCGACGCCATCGACCCCACGCCGCTCGGCAGCGCGTCGCTCGCGCAGGTGCACAAGGCGCGCCTGGTCACCGGCGAGACGGTGGCGGTGAAGATCCAGCGCCCCGGCGTGAAGGCCGTCATGGCGCAGGACATCGACATCATGCGCATGGTGGCGCGCCAGGCCGCGCGCTTCATGAAGGACGAGCAGATGCTCGACCTGCGCGACGTGGTGGAGGAGCTGTGGGCCACCTTCCTCGAGGAGACGGACTTCGCGCGCGAGGCCGCCAACCTCGAGGAGTTCGCGCGCCTGAACGAGAACGTGGCGTTCATCGACTGCCCGAAGGTGTACCCGGAGCTCTGCGGCGAGTTCGTGTTGGTGATGGAGTACGTCGACGGCATCCCCATCCTGGCCGTCGACCGGCTGCGCGAGTCCGGCTACGACCTGGAGGAGATCGGCGAGAAGATCCTCGACAACTACGCCGAGCAGATCCTCGACCACGGGTTCTTCCACGCCGACCCGCATCCGGGCAACATCCTCGTGCGCGACGGCAAGATCGTCTACATCGACCTGGGGATCATGGGCCGCCTGTCGCCGCGCGACCGCGCCGGGTTCGGCAGCATCATCCAGGCCGTGGGCATGGAGAACGCCACCGAGCTCAAAGACGCCCTCATGTCGTTCGCCATCTCGAAGGACAACGCGGCCATCGACCACACGCGCTTTTTGGCCGACCTCGACCTGTTGCTCGAGGACTACGGCTCGTGCGACGTGGCCGACATCGACATCGGCATGTTCCTCAACGACATCCTGTCGCTCACGCGCTCATGCAAGGTGACGCTGCCGGCGTCCATCACCAGCGTGTCGCGCGGCATCGTGACGCTCGAGGGCACCATCGCGCCGTTCATCCCCAACGAGAACGTCGTGGGCATCATCAACGCGCACATCCAGCGCTCCAAGAGCAAGCGCGACGAGCTGGCGCGCGCCATGGAGGACCTCGCGCGGGCGCTGCGCTCGTCGACGAAGGGCATGATGGACTCCGCGCAGTTCTCGGGCGAGGCGCTCAAGATGCTCACGCGCGGCCAGCTGAAGATGAACATGGAGGTGCTGGGGTCGGAGGCGCCGCTGTCGAAGCTGGCGAAGATCATCAACCGGCTGACCATCGGTATCATCATCGCCGGCCTGTTCGTGGGCTCGAGCCTGCTGGCCAACTCCACCATGGAGCCGCGCCTGCTCGGCGTGCCGGTGCTCTCGTTCTTCGGCTACCTGGGCGCCGCCATCCTGAGCGTCTGGGTGGTCCTCGACATCAGCCGCCGCAAGCTGTAGGCGAGCGCGCTGTCATCCTGAGCGAGCGCAGCCCTTCCCATTGTCGTCCTGAGCGAGCGCAGCCTCCCCATTGTCATCCTGAGCGAGCGCAGCGAATCGAAGGATCCCCTGCGGCGCCAGCCGTGAGTCTTCCAGCTGGCGCCGAGCGGGATCCTTCGACTCCGTGCTGCGCGCTCCGCTCAGGATGACAGCGCGCTCCCATTTCCCCAGCTCATAGCTCCCGCAACCAATAATTGCGGAAAATTCCAACTGGAAGCGGTCGCGCCGAGATTCCCGCAACCGTAGTGTTGGCGGTGAGCTAAGATGGACGAAACGAGAAAGGGTGCGGAACTATGAACGTGGAGATCGCAGAGCGCTTGGCGGCGCGGCGCAAGCAGGCGGGGCTGTCGCAGGAGGCGCTTGCCGAGCAGCTGGGCGTGTCGCGGCAGGCGGTGTCGAAGTGGGAGCGCTCGGAGTCCTCGCCCGACACCGACAACCTCATCGCGCTCGCGCAGCTCTACGGCGTGTCGCTGGACGACTTGCTGTACGTGGACGACGCCATCAAAGACGACGTGGCGTTCGAGGCGAGCGATCGCGCGGCCGAGCGCGGCGCCGCTCCGGCCGAGCCCGCCGACGCAGGCGAGCCCGCGTGCGAGCCCGAGTCCTCCGACAAGAAGGGCAAGGTGCGCATCGGCTTCGGCGGCATCCACGTGGAGGACGGCGACGAGTACGTGCACGTGTCGTGGCGCGACGGCGTGCACGTGAAGGACGCCAAGAAGGGCGAGGAGGTGCACGTCGGCTGGGACGGCGTGCACGTGAAGAGCCCTGGCAACGGCTTCGGCGACGACGAGGTGCTCATCGACGGCGACGACGTCATCATCAACGGTGAGCACTTCGACAGCTGGCAGGACGCGCATGCGAAGTACCATCACGGCTGGGAGGACGAGGGCCGCTGGAACGAGCCGTGCGGCTACACGGTGCAGGGCGAGCGCTTCGACACGCTCGACGACGCTCGCGCCAAGTACGGCGACGAGGTGGGCCGCACCATCCCCGTGCGCAAGCACTACCTGCGCGCGTTCGAGAAGTCGTGGGTGAAGTTCCCGTACCCGCTCGTGGTGATCGTGGTGTACCTGCTGCTCGGCATCCTGAACGGCGCGTGGGCGATGGGGCTGTTCCTGTTCCTCACCATCCCGCTGTACTACATGGTGGGCCACGCCATCGGCCGCAAGCGCATCGCGCCGCTCGTGTCGGGCGCGTATCCCATCGGCGTGGTGGCCTGGTTCTGCTGGATGGCGTTCGTCGACAACGCGCCGCATCCCGCGTGGGTGGCGTTCCTCACCATCCCGCTCGTGGAATGGCTGGTGTGGAGCCTGTCGCACTGGCGCCGCGACCGCAAGCGCGCGAAGGCCGCCGCCAAGAACGCCCCGATCGACGTGGAGGGCAGCGTGGAAGGGCGGTAGGAGGTCGGCGGAAGCGCCGGGCTCGACCTCACGGCAGGAATTTGCGGCTGTGGCACGCGCGGCGAGTTCGCGAAATCGGCGACCTGGGCAAACGCTGGGCACGCGGCGTCTCGGGAGCCCGAAACCCGCCCGATCCGTGCCACAGCCGCAAATTCTCGCCACGACCGAGAACAAAAAGGACGGACTGCCTCGGCGGTCCGTCCTTTTTGTCAAGCTGCTTCGTTAGCGCTTTACGCGGAGCGGTCGGCTTTGGCGAAGCGGCTGTAGTCGTAGGTGTTCGGGCGGTTGGAGCGCTTCTTGGCGCCGGACTGCGCGGGCGCGCCCTTCTTGGAGGAGGTCACGCGCTTGGCGGCGTTCGAGTAGTTCTTCGACGGGCCCTCGCTGCGCGTCGCGCGACCGGGGCGGCTGTCCTGCGAGCGCTCGGGGCGCGGCCCCTTGTGCGCGGAAGGGCGGTTGTCGCGCGAGCCCTGGTAGGCGGCCTTGGGCTTCGAACCCTTGTAGCCGCCGCTCTTGCGCGGGCCGCCCTTGCCCTTGGCGCCGCCCTTCAGCAGCGAGGGGTCCAGGTTGTAGCTCTCGAGATCCATCAGCGGCAGCTCCTTGCCGATGAGCTTCTCGATGTCCTTGAGCGTGCGGTTGGACTCGCGGGTGACGAACGAGATGGCGTAGCCTTCCTCGCCCGCGCGGCCCGTGCGGCCGATGCGGTGCACGTAGTCCTCGGGCATGTCGGGCAGGTCGAAGTTGATCACATGGTCGACGTCGGGCACGTCGATGCCGCGCGCCAGCACGTCGGTGGCCACGAGGATGGACGTCTTGCCGCGGCGGAAGTTCTCCAGCGCGCGCTTGCGCTGGCCCTGCGACTTGTCGGAGTGGATGGACTCGGCGCTGAAGCCGGCGCGGCACAGCGTCTCGGCGCACTCCTCGGTGCGGAACTTCGTGCGCGCGAACACGATGATGCGCTCGGAGCCCTTCTCGCGCAGAACGGCCTCCAGAAGTTCGGGCTTGTTGAAGTTCTTGATGGGCATGATGTACTGGGCCACCGTCTTGGCCGTCTCGCCCTTGCGCGCGATCTCGACCACCGCGGGGTCCTTCAGCAGCGAGCCGAGGTTCTTCTCGATGGACTGGTCGATGGTGGCGGAGAACAGCAGCGTCTGGCGGTTGTCCGGCGTGGCGTCCACGATGGTGGTGACGGCGGGGAGGAAGCCCATGTCCAGCATGCGGTCGGCCTCGTCGAGCACGAGCGTGGTGATGCTGCTGAGGTCGACGACGCCCTTCTCCATGAGGTCGTTCAGGCGGCCGGGGGTGGCGATGAGCACGTCGGTGCCGCGGCGGATCTCGTTGATCTGCGGGCCGTAGGGCGTGCCGCCGAAGACGGTGGTCACGAAGTGGCCGGTCTTGCGCGAGATCTGCATGGCGGTCTTGGCGATCTGCTGGGCGAGCTCGCGGGTGGGGCTCACCACCAGCACGCGCGGGGCGCGCTTGCCGCGCTTGCCGCGGGGCAGGGTGGAGAGGGTGGGCAGCAGGAACGCGGCGGTCTTGCCGGTGCCGGTGGAGGCGGCGGCGATGAGGTCGCGGCCCTCGAGGACCAGCGGGATGGCCTGCTCCTGCACGGGGGTGGGGGCATCGTAGCCCAGACGCTCGACGGCCGCGAGCGCGGCCTCGGACAAGCCGAGTTCGGCAAAGTTGGACATATTCGTTTCCATTCTCTTCGTGCGCGCCCTGCGCGCTTCCGTTCGCACCCGCACCTTGCGGCGTGCATTGCGCTTAACTCGAGCCGCTTTCTGCCATCTATCTGCGAACGCGCGAAGAGAAGAGAAAGAATTTCGTGTGAAGCGACTGCCCAGTATGACCGTTCGTCCGCGCCCGGCGGGCCGGCGGCGGCGAAAAAGCGCCGAATGTGTGGGAATCTCCATGGAGCGAGGGTTCCAAGAGGGCGACAATGCGTTCAGCGGGAGCGTCCGGTGCCGTTGTCGACAGGGTGCCTTGCCGCTATGCCTCGGGTGGCGGGCGTGTTAGAATTATCCTATGATTTTCGCTGGCGAAGCGGCGGGCGAAGGCGAAGGGGGACGGATGCTGAGCGACTTGGCCGTGGGGTACCTGTTCCTCGGCGGCGCGGGCGCGGGGGCGTGCCTCGTGCTGGCCGCGATGGGACTCTTCGTGCCGCGCGCCGCCGCGTTCGCGCCCGTCGGCGCGCGCGAGCGGCTGCGACCGTCCCCGGCGCATCGCAGGCTGCTCGCGCCCGGGTTCGCCGCGGCCCTCGTCGCCCTCGCAGGCGGCGTGGCGTGCCTGGTCGCGGACGTGGGCAGCATCGACCGGGCCGTGCTCCTGTTCGCCCAGCCCGCGTGGACGCATCTGGCCGTGGGCGCCTGGTCGCTCGCGGCGTGCCTCGCGTTGGGGTGCGCGCTGGGGCTGGCCTGGGCGGGCGCGGGCTCGTGGAGTGTCGTGACGTTCCGCGTGCTCTGCGCCGTCGAGGCGGCAGCGGCCCTCGTGGCGATGGCCTACACGGGGCTGCTGCTGCAGAGCCTCGCAGCCGTGCCCCTGTGGACGCCGCTGCTCGTGCCCGTGCTGTTCGTGCTTTCGGCGGCCTCGTGCGGCATCGCGCTCGTGCTGGGGTCGGCGCAGCTCTCGGGTGCTGCGATGGTGTTCCGCTCGACGATGCGGCGGCTTGTCGCGGTCGATGCGGGGATCGTCGTCGTCGAGGCCCTCGTTGCGGCGGCGTTCGTGCTGGCGGCGCGGGCGGGGTCGGGCTTCCCGGCCGACACGCCGTCGGCCTTCGCGGCATCGGCCTCGGCGGCGACGCTCGTGTCGGGCGAGCTGGCGTGGCTGTTCTGGGGCGGGTTCGCGGCTGCGGGGCTGGCGGTTCCGTTCGCGCTCGACGTGCTGCTCGCCCGCGCGCGCCGGCCGATGCCGGGGATTGCGCTCGCGGCCGCGGCCTGCGTGCTGGTCGGCGGGCTGATTATGCGGTACTGCGTGGTGGAGGCGGGCATGCGGCCGCTGCTCGCGTTCGCGGGCGGCTGATGCAGGGCGGGGAAGTGGACGAGACGACGCGCGAGGATGCGAAGAGAGATGCAAGGTGAGACGATGTTTCCGTTCGAAGTAGACACCACGACCGACGTGCCCCTGTGGGTGCAGCTGCGCCAGCGGCTCATCTATCTCATCACCACCGGCTACTTCAAGCCCGGCGACCAGCTGCCCACGGTGCGCGGCCTCGCGTCCGAGATCTCCATCAACTACAACACGGTGAACAAGGCCTACCTGAGCCTCGTCTCGGACGGGTACCTGGAGTCCACGCGCGGCCGCGGCGTGTTCGTGCGCGATCTGGACGCCGAGGTGGACGAGGAGTTCGCGAAGGAGGTTGACGGCATCATGGAGGACTGCGTGGCGGCCTGCCGCGACCTGGGGATGTCTCTCGACGACGTGCAGCGCTGCATGGCGCTCAAGGTGAAGCAGATCAAGGTGCACGAGGGCCTCGATGCGGGCGAGGCGGCCGAGGCGGGCAAGGGGCGCATCGTGACGGTTGACGTCGGGTCGAAGGCGCGTTCGGCGCGGACGGGAGCGTGAGGGCATGGCGAAGAAGCGCAACGCAGGATCGGCCTCGGCGGGCGAGTGCGAGGCGGCAGCCCGGGGAAGCCGCCTCGCCGTGGTTCCGGACGCGGGCACCGAGGTGGTGGGGGAGCGGGCCTCAAGCACGGGCGTCGTGCTGTTCTCGGCCGTGGTGTTCCTCGTGTCGTTTTGCCTGGTGCTCGCCGCGTGGCAGCTGGTCGCGGGCTCCCTGGGCGCAGTCGGCATCGTCTGCGCGCTCGTGGTGGCGGCGCTCGCCACCATGTCGGTGCACATCGCGCAGCAGTGGGAGCGCGTGGTGGTGCTGCGGTTCGGCAAGTTCGACCGCGTGTCGGGGCCGGGGCTGTTCTGGACGTGGCCCATCGTGGAGCAGAACACCATGCGCGTGGACGGCCGCGTGCGCGTGACCACGTTCGGCGCCGAGGAGACGCTCACGGCCGACCTCGTGCCGCTCGACGTGAACGCCGTCCTGTTCTGGCACGTGTGGGATGCAAAGGCCGCCTGCACCGAGGTGGGCGACTTCACGCGCGCCGTGGAGCTGGCCGCCCAGACCGCGCTGCGCGACGCCATCGGACGCGGCGGGGCGGCCGAGGTGGCTATCCGGCGCCAGCAGCTCGACCGCGAGCTCAAGCGCGCGCTCGAGGAGAAGGTGGCGCCCTGGGGCATCACCGTCCTGTCGGTCGAGATCCGCGACATCCTGCTGCCCAAGGAGCTGCAGGACGTGATGTCGCTCGAGGCTCAGGCCGAGCAGCGCAAGAAGGCCCGCATCATCCTCATGGAGGCCGAGCAGGACATCTGCGAGATGATGGGCGAGATGGGCGACGCCTACGCAAAGAACGACGCCGCGCTGCGCCTGCGCGCGATGCACCTGCTCTACGAGAGCGTGCGCGAGACCGGCGGCACCGTGGTGGTGCCGAGCTCCTTCAGCGAGGGCTTCGGCGATGTGCTCGGCGACGCCGCCAAGGACGCCCTCAAGCGCGCTCCCGGGGCGTAGGGCTTCGGGCAACGGTTGGTCATCGCGAGGCCTATTCGAGTTGTCCCGCTGCATAGGTTCGGCTAAAATACACCCAACGTGTAAAATAGCCGAAGGGAGCGACCGTGGAGTACATCCCTCGTGAGATGGAGCCTCTGGTTGGCAGCGTTGCGGACGAGTACGCCGCCCTGCTGGTGACCGGCCCGCGTCAGGTGGGCAAATCGACGCTGCTCGACCATATCGTCAAGGCTCGCGGCCTCACTCTCGAAGCGGTCACGCTCGACGACCTTGCGACGCGCCAGCTTGCCGTGAACGACCCCGCGATGTTCTTCCAGCTCCACGAGCCGCCGGTGCTCATCGACGAGGTGCAGTACGCCCCCGGCCTCTTCATCGAGATGAAGAAGATGATCGACGCCGGCTGCGAGCCCGGCTCGTTCTGGCTGACGGGCTCGCAGCAGTTCCGCCTCATGGAGCTTGCGGGAGAGTCGTTGGCGGGGCGCATCGCCATTTTGCCGCTCTCGTCGCTTTCGCAGCGCGAGGTGGAGCGGCAACCCGGCGGCCCGTTCACGCTCGACCTGCCGACGCTGAAGGAGCGCGCGAAGGAGATGCCGCCGAGGACGCCGCGCGAGCTTTTCACCGCGATGCACCAGGGAGCCATGCCCGGCGTGCTCTCGGGGAAGTACACGAATCTGAACATCTTCTACAGCAGCTACATCCAAACCTACATAGAGCGGGACGTGCGCAAGCTGCTGGGCGACGTCGACGCCTTGCAGTTCATGGATTTCATGAGGGCCGTCGCCGCCCGCTGCTCGCAGATGCTCAATGTGTCGGCCATCGCTGAGGACGTGGGCATACGTTCGGAGAAGGCGAAGGCGTGGCTTGGCGTGCTCGAGAAGTCGGGCATCGTATTCTCCTTGCATCCCTATTCGAACAACCAGCTCAAGCGCACGGTGAAAGCCTCCAAGCTGTATTTCCACGATTGCGGGCTCGTGGCTCACCTGGCGCGCTGGCTCACACCCGAGACCCTCGAGGCGGGGGCGATGAGCGGCGCCTTCATGGAGAACTTCGTCGTGTCGGAGATTCGCAAGAGCTTCCTCAACGCGGGGCTCGACACGCCGCTGTACTACTATCGCGACAAGGATGGCAAGGAGATCGACCTCGTGCTGGAGTCCGATGGCGAGCTGCATCCTATCGAGATCAAGAAGACGGCCTCGCCCAACCTGGGGATGGCGCGCTCGTTCGCGACGCTGGACAAGAGCCCGGTTCCACGTGGGCGAGGGGCGATCGTCTGCATGGCCGAAGCGTTCGGCGCCCTCGATGCGGACACGCTCATCGTGCCGGCTTGGATGGTCTGACCAAGGACTCGATAGCGATAAAGCCCAGTTCAGTCGCTTATGCAAAAGTTGCAAAAGTTTGCAAAAAACGAAAAAGTTTGCAAAAGTTAGTAAAAGGCCGGTACTTCGACATGCCGGCGATGCGCGAGTTTTTGGAGGAGCGCCTTGAGGGGTAGGGGAGCGTTGCGGTGTTTCATATGAAACATCTGTGCTAGGATACCTGATTGTTTCACGTGAAACAGGTGCCGGCGAATGCATCGTAACAGGGGCGGGCGATGAACTATCCGCAAAGTAGCATAATGCAGCGGAAAATTATCCTATGACAATCCTTGATTGTCATAGGATAATTTTGTATAGTGAAGCCAGTGGAATTGGCCGATTCTCACGGGGAAACAGGGGGTGTCCTCGTACGAGGCATGCCGATCGAGCGGTGTGAGGACCGCGCGGCCGGCGCAACGGGGATAACCTGACGACATCTTTGAGGAGGATTCATGTCAGGAACCAGCAACCCGCACGGCGGGCTCACGAGAAGGGGCTTTCTCAAGGCGACGGGCGCTGCAGCAGGCGCGCTCGGCCTCGCCGGCGCCGCCGGCATGACCGCGGCCGACACCTGGCTCGCGCCAACGGAGGCGCACGCCGAGCCGGAGGAGACGGTTGGCTACACGTTCCACCAGAACCACTGCACCGGGCACTGCTCGCTGAAGTGTACGGTGAGGGACGGGCGGCTCGCGCTCATCGAGCCCAACGATGCAGAGTCGTACGACAAGCGCTATCGCATCGCCTGCGTGCGCGGCATATCGGAAATCGAGCACGTGTACAGTGAGGCGCGCATCCAGACCCCGCTCAAGCGCGTTGGCGAACGCGGTTCGGGCGAATTCGTTGCAATCAGCTGGGACGAAGCGCTGGAGGAAATAAAGAAGAACCTCGGTGACGTCTGGAGCAAATACGGCAAAGAGGCGGTGGTTGTCGCTGGCACCTCCGATGTTAAGGTTCGCTATCCGCATCTGAAGCAGATCTTTAACGCGCAGCAGGATGGCAGGACGGGCATCGATATCGGTGTGGGTAACGGGCTGGGGCCGATGATCGGGGATTCATCTTCGTTCGTCATCTGTACGAGTGAGTCGCGCGATTGGTGCCGCGCTAAGACGATCATCCTTGCCAGCACGAACTTCCTCGAGTCGAGCGTCCCTTCGGCGAAGAACTTCTTCGAAGCTCAGGAAGCGGGCGCGACCATCATTTCCGTGGACACGCATTTCACCACCACGGCCGGGAAGGCCGACCAGTGGGTTCCCATCGAGCCCGGTACAGACGGGGCCCTGTTCCAGGGGATGATCAGCTGCATTCTGGACAACGAGTGGTACGATGAGGCTTCGATGAAGACGGGTACGTCCTTCCCGTTCTTGGTGAACACAAAAACGGGCAAGCTGCTCCGCGCGCAGGGCGATTCGGCGGGCGAAGAAGGTCAGACGGCTTGGGTGGCCTACGGCGATACGGTTTCCGGCGCGAATACCGATGAGAAGAAGTCACCCGGCTTCATGGTGTGGGATACGGTGTCCGGCTCCGCTGTCCTGTTCGAATCCGAAACAGCAGTCCCGGCGCTGACCGGGCAGTACGAGATCGATGGGTCTACGTATACAACGGTGTTCGAACTGTTGAAGAAAAGCCAGAAGGACAACGGCTTCACCGTGGAGTGGGCATCGCAGAAAACGTCCATCCCTGTCGAGACGATCGAGGACCTCGCGCGCCGCTACGCGCTCGAAACGCCCGCGACCATCTCGCTTGGTTGGGGCGGGTCGGACAAGTACATGAACTCCGACATTTGCGGCCATGCGGCAGGTGTGCTTGCAGCGCTGACGGGCAACTACGGTAAGCCGGGCGCGAGTGTCGGTGTCCATGTGGGCGGCAACTACAGCGGCTGGTCGGCCAAGCTGGCGGCCTGGAAACTGCCCAAGGAATACAAGGTCGCGAAGCAGGAAATGGCCTCCTACAGGATGCGATACGAAGACAACGGCGTGCATGCCTATGTCGCACTGGGTGATATGTTCCAGCAGCACTACGCGAACATGAACGTCACCAAAGAATGGCTCAACACCCTCGACTTCATCCTGTACATCGACATCTACCATACGACAAGTGCCGACTGGGCCGACATTGTCCTACCGGCGTGCTCCAAGTTCGAGACCTCCGAGGAGGTCGAGTCGCTCAAAGTGGCGTACGGCCATGTGCTCGCGCAGGGTAAAGTGCTAGACCCGCTGTTCGAAAGCAAGCCCGACCTGGAAATAGAGCGCCTGCTGGCCAAGACGATGGGCATTCCCGAGAGCGTCCTGCCGAAGAGCTCCTACGAGTTCTGCGAGTACCAACTGGCCCAATCGACGGATCCGAAGCTCAAGGGCATGACGCTGCGCAGCCTTCTGGACAATCAAGGCGTACTCCCGCTTCCTGGCATCGACGAGATCCGCGAGACGTATGCATCCCAGGTTGCGAAGACTGATTCAGGGAGATTCGACGTGTACCTGGAAAAGCGCCTGGAAGCAGGGCAAGCGCTCCCGGTTTACGAAGACCCGCAAGAAGTGCATTCAGGAAACGCTCTGCGCCAGAAGTACCCGCTGCAATTCTACCAGGCCAGAACCAAGTTCCAGATTCACAGCATGTTCTGTGACGCGGCCTGGATCAAGCAATTCTACGAGCCCCATATCGAAATGAACCCCGTCGACATGGAAGCGCGCGGTCTTTCTGCAGGCGACGTGGTTGAGGTGTTCAACGATCGCGGGTCGATGCAGGTGAAGGTGGCGGCGAACGAGATCGTCCGTCCTGGATGCACGAGGATATTCGAGGGCCTTTGGACGAGGCACATGATCAAGGGCAACCTCCAAGAGCTGACGAACGACGATCTATCTCCCCGGGAGGACATCCTCCAGGCGGGCACCTGCATCGCGTTCCAAGACACCCTCGTCGAAGTGCGAAAGGCATAGGTGATCGACTATGACTCGTTTGGGAATAGCCATCAACACAAGGCGCTGCATCGGATGCCAAACCTGCGCGCTTTCGTGCAAGATGCAGAACAGGGTCCCCGATGGCATGATGTGGAACCGCGTCATCACCGAAGGCGCCGATGTGCTCGACGGGGCGGTGGGGACGTATCCGCGCCTGTCACGAACCTATCTTCCGATAGCCTGCCAGCACTGCGAGAACCCCGCATGCCTGCGCGTGTGCCCCACCGGAGCCACGTATAAGGACGACAAGGGACGCGTGGAGGTCGATTACGAGAAGTGCATCGGCTGCCGTATGTGTATGGCGGCGTGCCCGTACAACGCGCGCGTATTCAATTGGAACGACCCGGCGTTCAAGCCCGATTTCGCGTATGGGGACGATTCCGTGCCGGTTCGAACTAAGGGTGTGGTGGAGAAGTGCACGCTTTGCAAAGAGCGCACCGACCGCGACGAGGAGCCGATGTGCGTGCAGAACTGCCCGTACGAAGCCCGCATCTTCGGCGACCTCGACGATCCGAACAGCGAGATCTCGCGCGTCGTGCGCGAGAAGGAAGCCGACATCCTGCTTCCCGAGCAGGGAACCCGTCCGCAAATCTACTATTTCAACTAAGGAGGAGGTGCGTATTATGGGAACCTCTGCGAAATTCAAGACCGCGGCCGGCGTGCTCGGCGCGCTCACGGCGGCGGGGATCGCCGCTTGGATCTACCAGCTGGCGAACGGCCTGGGCGTCACCGGCATGTCGAACGGCACGTCGTGGGGCCTCTACATCACCATGTTCATGTTCTTCGTGGGCCTGTCGGCCGGCGGCCTGATCGTGGCCTCGTCCGCCTCGGTGTTCCATGTGGCCGATTACAAGAAGGTGGCGCTGCCCGCGGTCATCCTGTCCACCGTGTGCATCTGCGTGGCGGGCATGTTCGTGCTCATCGACCTCGGCGGCATCCAGCGCGTGTGGCGCATCGTCACGGGGCCGAGCCCGGCATCGCCGCTGTTCTGGGACATCTGCGTCATCATGCTCTACCTGGTTATCAACATCGTTTACCTGCGCTTCATGACCTCGAAGAAGCCGGGCGCGGCCGACAAGGTGGCCGTCGTGAGCCGCTTCGCGCTGCCGGTGGCCATCCTCGTGCACTCGGTGACCGCATGGATCTTCGGCCTGGAGATGGCGCGCGAGGGCTGGTACTCGGCCATCATGGCGCCGCTGTTCGTGGTGAGCGCCATGGACTCCGGCCTGGCGCTGCTCATCTTGTCGCTCATGGGCCTGGACAAAGCCGGTTGGTTCAAGGTGGAGAAAGGGCTCCTGTCCAAGCTGGCCGGACTGCTTGCCGCCTGCATCGCCATCGACGCCTTCTTCATCGGGTGCGAGGTGCTGACCATGGCTTATCCCGGCGCCGCCGGTGCGGAGACGCTTGCCATCATGGCGACGGGCGCCACGGCCCCGTTCTTCTGGTTCGAGATCGTCGCCGGGCTGCTCGTGCCGTTCTGCATCCTCGTGTTCTCGAAGAACCGCGCGCGCATGGGGCTGGTGGCCGCGGCGAGCGTGCTCGTGGTGGCGGGCGTGTTCTTCAAGCGCGTGTGGCTCTTGCTCACCTCGTTCGTCGAGTTCAACGTGGCAGGCGCGCCGGGCGTGTCGCTGGGCACGACGGCTGCGCAGCAGGGCGGGACGGGCATGTGGGCGATGCTCGGCACGTACGCTCCCACCTGGGTGGAGATCGTGGTGGCCGTGGGCGTGGTGTCGCTTGGGGCGCTCGCGTTCATCGTGTTGGCGCGCCGGCTGCTTGTCGGCCGTGACGCGACGCGCGCCGTTCCCTCGCCGGCTGCAGGCGAGGCCGCGTAGCGCCGCTACGCCGTCCGGTGGCGCCCGTCGCGCGGTTCTCCGCCGCGTGGCGGGCGCCGGGCGCTCGGTGCGGTATGCTATGCGCCAAACGTTTTCAAGCAAGGCTCGCATCCGCGAAGAAAGGAGCTCGTCCCATGGCGGAAGAGATCCCCTGGAAGACCCTGTCCGAAGCCTACGCGTTCATCGGGAACTCCCTGTTGAAGCCCATGACGCAGACGCCGACGGTGGGCTTGGACCCCGCGTTCTGGGAAGGGTTCCCCACCTTCGACGAGGGCATAGCCGAAGCCGTCGCCGGGTGCCTGCGCTACGCGGAGGCCGCGGCCGAGCGCGCCGAGGCCGGCGGCGACGAGGCCCAGCGCTGCGCGGTGGAGTTCACCCGCCTGTTCGTCGGCCCGCCGAAGCCCGCCGCCGCCCCGTGGGAGACGATGCACCGCGGCCAGGATGTGACCGTGGGGTTCGGCCAGCCCACCTTCGAGATGCGCCAGCTTCTGCGCGAGGCGGGCCTCGAGGTGAAGAACGAGAACAACCAGTACGAGGACCACATGGGCATCGAGCTGCTGCTGCTGTCCACCCTGTGTGCCCGCCAAGACGCGGAGCCCGACGCCGAGGGCGCGCGGAAGATCGCGGAGTTCATCGATGCGCATCCGCTCGCCTGGGTGGGGAAGCTGCACGCCCGCGTGGCCGAGGAAGCGCCGGAAGGCTACTTCGCCGCGCTGCTCGCCCTCGAGGAGGTTCTGCTCCGCTGGCACCGCGCGCAGCTGGGATAGCCCTCCGGCTCCGAGCAATCCTCGCGCGCCGCAATCTTCGCTCCGAAAACACGCCTCACGCGCTGAGCCGTGTTTTCGGAGCGAAGATCCTGCTTTAGTTGGCGATTGTCGTTCGGTCGTGCTAGGATGCGTTTTGAATAAAAAGCGGCAACGCTTTTAACGCTTCGGGGCGCTTGCGTTCCGGAGCGTTTTTTCTATAGGGGGTGTATGACGGGATGACCGGGAAGCGCGAAAAGAAGCTGCCGGTCGCCGATTCGGGACGGGCCGTTTCTCTCGCCGCGCTCGATTTTTCTTGTTTGCACGGAATTTGCGGCTGTGCGAGCTGTTTACCATGGTTAACTGCTGCGGGAGGCGCGTTCGGTTGAAGAAACCCCTGGTCGCGCGTTTTGTTGGAGGGGATGAATCGGGTTAGCTTAGGCTAACAGCTCGCACAGCCGCAAATTCCGTGCAGCGAGGAGCCTCCCGAGCGTCGACGCGGACAAAAAAGCGAGTTTTCATTATCCTGAAAATGGTGCAACCAATTTTGCAAAGACTCTATCAGGGGTGATACGTTGACACCATTTCTTCGCACCACAACGCAGCCCAATATCTAGGGAATGCTCGCGATTTTGTCCATGATCATGCAAGTCATATATGAATTGCGGCGCGACGGGAGGGCCGCCAACGGGTATAATGCCCCTGCCCGCGCACAACCTTTCCGAGGAGCCCATGGACGCCACCGCCTTGCAGCAGCTGTTCGCCGACACCGACGTGCTCACGGTGCCGTGGAGCATCGACTACTTCTCCGTCATCGTCGGCGTGCTCACGGGCGCGCTGTTCGCGTGCGACCGCAAGCTCGACATCGTGGGCACGGTGGTGCTCGGCCTGGTCGCGGGGTACGGCGGCGGCGTCATCCGCGACATGCTCATGCAGGACAAGGGCGTGTACTTCACCTCGCATCCCGACCTCATCCTCATCTGCATCGCCATCTGCGCGTTCGTGTTCTACTTCCGCGGGCTGTTCCGCCACCTCGATGCCACGGTGTTCTTCGCCGACGCGCTGTCGGTGGGCCTGTTCGCGCTCGCCGGCGCATCCAAGGCGTTCTCGTTCGGCGAGGGCTTCGTGCTGTCGGTGATCCTCGGTGCCATCACGGCCGTGGGCGGCGGCGCGGTGCGCGACATCTGCGTGGGCGAGACCCCCGGCATCTTCCAGCAGTCGAACTTCTACGCGGTGGCGGGCCTGGGCGGGTCGCTCGTGTTCGTCGCCATGGCCTACGCGGGCGCGCCGCTTCCCCTGGCGGGCGTGGCCTGCGTCTTCGCCGTCGTATTCCTGCGCTACTGGAGCGTGTACTTCGACTGGAGGACGCGCGACGAGGCCGACCTCACACCGCATGTGGCGCGCGGGCTGGGCAAGGCGAAGCGCATCGCGGCCGGCGTGTTCCTGCACGGCGGCGACGCTACGGCCGCGCAGAAGGAGCGCCGCCGCCGGGGCCGCTGGCGCCGCAACCGCGACAAGCGCGACTGAGGCCGCCCGCATGGCGATACGCTGAAGAAACCCGCGCTGATGCCCTCGCCCGCGTCCCCATCTGGCATACTGGCTGCAACAACAACGCACCGTGCGATGCCTTCCAGGGTCGACGCGGGCAGGCGAAGAAAGATCGGGGAACATGGCTGATTTCATCGAGGGCAAGCGCCCCGTCATCGAGGCGCTGCGCACGGGCGTGCCCATCAAGAGCATCCTCATGGCCGACAACGTGCAGAAGGACGGCCTCATCGAGGACATCCTGCGCAAGGCGAAGCGCGCCGGCGTGGACGTGGAGAAGGTGCCGCGCAAGATCCTGGACGCCAAGTCCGACCGCGGCAGCCACCAGGGCGTCATGGCGAAGGCCGCGCCGTTTCCCTACGTGGGCATCGGCGACATCATCGACGCGGCGGCCAAGTCGGCCGAGCGCGACGAGGGCCGCGCGCTCGTGGTCATCCTCGACCACATCACCGACGCGGGCAACCTGGGCGCCGTCGCGCGCAGCGCCGAGGCCGTGGGCGCGTGCGGCATCGTGATCCCCAACAAGCGCAGCGCGCACGTGGAGGCGTCCACCTACAAGAGCTCGGCCGGCGCCATCGCGCACGTGCCCGTGGCGCAGGTGTCGAACCTCGTGCAGACGATGGGCCGCCTCAAGGACGAGGGCTTCTGGATCGCCGGCGCCACCGAGCACGCCTCGGACCTCATGTGGGACGTGAACCTCAAGGGCAAGATCGCGCTCGTGATGGGCAACGAGCAAGAGGGCATCTCGCGCCTCGTGATGGAGCACTGCGACTTTTTGGCGAAGCTGCCGCTCGAGGGCGAGGTGGCCTCCCTCAACGTGGCCCAGGCCTCCACCGCCTGCATGTACGAGTGGCTGCGCCAGAACCGCGCGGGCCGCTAAGGCGCGACGGACGGGCACCGTGGCCAGGCAACGCAAGAAGCTTTTGCTCGTGGACGGGTACAACGTGCTGCGCTCCGGCAGCCGCTACCGCGTCGCGCCCGAGGAGGACTACACCGACGACACGTTCAACGCGGCGCGCGAGATGCTCATCAACGACGTGGTGAACTACGCCGGGCGCGACTTCCGGGCCATCATCGTGTTCGACGGCGCGCGAAACGCGTTCTCGAACGGGGAGGCCGAGAAGGTGGGCGGCGTGAGCATCGTGTTCTCGCCGGCGGGCCAGTCGGCCGACAAGGTGATCGAGAAGCTGGCGCACGATGCGCGCGAGCGGCAGGTGGAGACGCTCGTGGTGACGAGCGACGCCACCATCCAGGACACCACCTTCGGGTTCGGCGTGGACCGCATGAGCGCCGACGGGTTCTCGCGCGAGGTGGACCGGTGCTACGAGGAGGCCCGCCTCGACGACACCCCGAAGGCGGCCGTGAAGAACACGGTGGCCGACCGCATCGACGCCGCCACCCTCGCAGCCCTCAAAGCCCTGCGCGACGGCGCGTGAGACAGCGCGTGACAGGGGGACGGGACGGCGTCAAGCGCTCGCCCAGGACAACAACCCGGAAGCATTTGACGATTCGGTGAATGTCCGACACTTCGGCTGCGGGGTGTTGGGATACGGGCATATCAGCTGCCGCTTGTCGGTTGTTTCGCTACACGGTGTTGGTTATCATGCATGATGTAGGGTAATCGAGCGAACAGGCGGTGGGCATGGACCGCATCATCAACGGCATCATCGCGCAGCGCAAGGCCGTCGTGGCGACGTTCTTGGCCGTCGCCGTCGTGTGCGCGGCCATGATCCCGTTCGTGGGCGTCAACTACGACATGGTGGACTACCTGCCCGACGAGGCGCAGTCAACCACGGCCGTCGCTCTCATGAACGACGAGTTCACCCAGGCCGTTCCCAACGCCAACGTGCTCGTTCACGACGTGGGCCTGGCCGAGGCGCTCGCGCTCAAGGAGAAGATCGCCGCGGTGGAGGGCGTGGAGGGCGTCATGTGGCTCGACGACGTCATGGATACCACCGTGCCCCTCGAGATGGCCGACGCGTCCACCGTGGAGGCATACTACCGCGACGGCTCGGCATTGTTCCAGGTCACGGTGGCCGAAGGTGCCGAAAGCTCCGTCGTCCCCGCCCTGCGCGCGCTCGTCGATGCGGCGGGCCCGGGCAACGCCGTCTCCGGCGAGGCGTCGGACACGGCGCAGGTCACGGCCAGCACGGCGCAGGAGGCGGGCGGCGCGGCGCTCATCCTCGTGCCCATCATCCTGCTGCTGCTCGTGCTGTCCACCACCTCGTGGATCGAGCCGGTGCTGTTCATCGCCGCCATCGGCGTGTCCATCCTCATCAACATGGGCACGAACATCGTGCTCGGCCAGGTGTCGTTCATCACGTTCTCGGTGAGCCCTATCCTGCAGCTGGCCGTGTCGCTGGACTACGCCATCTTCCTGCTGCACGCGTTCGCGGACGAGCGCCGGCTCACGGCGGACGTGGACCAGGCCATGGCCCGGGCCATGCGCCGCTCGCTCTCCACCGTGGCCGCCAGCGCGGTCACCACGCTGTTCGGCTTCGCCGCGCTCGCGTTCATGCAGTTCCAGATCGGCGCTGACCTGGGCATCAACCTGGTGAAGGGCATCGTGTTCAGCTTCTTCACGGTCATGGTGTTCCTGCCGGCGGTCACGCTCACGCTGTACAAGCTCATCGACAAGACGCGGCATCGCCCGCTCATGCCCTCGTTCGAGAACGTGGGCGCGGTGCTCGCGAAGGTGCGGGTGCCGGCGCTCGTGCTGGTGCTCGCCCTCGTGGTGCCCGCGTTCCTCGGGCAGGCCCACACCGTGTTCACCTACCAGAACAGCGAGCCCGACCCCAATCTGCGCGCCGGCGCCGACACGCTCATGATCCAGGACGAGTTCGGCCAGCAGAACGCCGTGGCGGTGCTCGTGCCGCGCGGCGACATCGCGGCCGAGGCGGCCCTGTCGGCCGATCTGGCCGAGGTCGACCACGTGACGAGCGTCATCTCGTATGCCTCCGCGGTGGGGGCCGCCATCCCGCAGGGCTTCCTCGACCAGGCCGTCGTCGACCAGTTCTACTCGCCGAACTACGCGCGCATCATCGCCTACACCGACACGGACACCGAAAGCGACGAGGCGTTCGCCACGGTGGAGGCCATCCAGCAGACCGCGGCGCGCCACTACGGCACGTACTACACGGCCGGCCAGTCGGCGAACCTCTACGACATGAAGAACATCGTGGCGGTGGACAACGTGGTGGTGGCTGCGGTGGCCGTCGTGGCCATCCTGCTGGTGCTGCTGGCGACGTTCCGCTCGCTCACGCTGCCGCTCGTGCTGCTGCTGGCCATCGAGTCGGGCATCTGGATCAACCTGTCCATCCCGTATTTCATGGGCGAGTCGGTGAACTTCATCGGCTATTTGGTCATCAACACCGTGCAGCTGGGCGCCACTATCGACTACGGCATCCTGCTGACCACGCATTACCTGCGCCAGCGCAAGCGGGTGCCGGCACGGGAGGCCGCGCGCCTCGCGCTCGGCGAGACGTTCAAGTCGCTGCTCGTGTCGGCCAGCATCCTGGCCACCGCGGGCTTCGCGCTGGGCTTCGCGTCCAGCATGTCGGCCGTGTCCAGCCTGGGGCTTCTGCTCGCGCGCGGCGCTCTCTTGTCGCTCGCGCTGGTCACGTGCTTCCTGCCGGCGCTGCTCGTGCTGCTCGACCCCGTCATCCGCCGCACTACCTGGCACGCGGGCTTCGCGCCCGCAGCTCCCGCGCCGCTCCCCGAGCCCGAAGGAGGAGAATCGTGAAAACGTCCCCCCGCATCCGCACCAGCATCAGCATCCGCAGGGCGCTGGCCGCCTGCCTAGCCGTCGTCCTCGCGACCGCCGGCGTTCCCGCCCTGGCCTTCGCCGCTCCGTCGTCGACCGCGAAGTACGAGAAGTCCGAGGTGGTGTACGCGACGCTCGCCGCCGACGGCGCGCCAGAGGCCGTGTACGTGGTGAACCGCTTCGACGTGGAAGGCGCGGGCACCGTCGTCGACCACGGCGGCTATACGGCCGTGCAGAACCTCACGAACGAGGCCGAGCTCGCGCGCGAAGGCGATGCGACCGTGTTCGAGGCTGAGAAGGGCACGCTGTACTACCAGGGCGACGCCGCCGGCACCGCGCTGCCGTGGAAGGTGGCGCTTGCCTACGAGCTGGACGGCAAGAAGGTGAAGGCCGATCAGCTGGCCGGCGCGACGGGTGACCTGGCCATCCATGTGACGACCGCGTGCAACGAGGCGATCGACCCGGCGTTCTACGACAGCTTCATGCTGCAGATCACGTTCACGCTGCCCGGCGATGTGGCGTCCGACGTGAGGGGCGAGGGCGCCACCGTGGCCCTCGCCGGCGAGGACGCGACGGCGGCGTTCACCGTGCTGCCCGGCCAGGACGGCGACTTCACGCTCACGGCCAAGGTGCGCGACTTCGAGATGGCGGGCGCGCAGATCGCAGCGCTGCCGTACTCGTCGGTCATCGAGATGCCCGACACCGACGGCATGGTGGACGGCATGTCCGACCTGTCCGACGCGGTGAGCGCGCTGGCCGACGGCACCTCGTCGCTGGCGGCGGGCGTCGACGAGCTGACGAGCGGGGCGCAGAGCCTCTCGTCCGGCTCCGCGGCGTTCGCGGCGGGGCTCAACCAGCTGAACGGCTCGTCGGGCCAGCTGGTGAACGCGTCGTGCCAGATCAAGGATGCGCTCGCATCCATCTCCGGCGGCCTTGCGGGCGCGGACCTCTCGCAGCTCAATCAGCTCGCGCAGCTGCCCGGCGGGTTGAACGCGCTCGCGGACGGGCTCGCGCAGCTGCGGGAGAACGCAGGCCTCGTGCAGCAGGGGTACGCGGCCTCGCTGACGGCGCTCGATGGGGCGATCGCGGGGATTCCCGAGGGAACGCTCACCGAGCAGCAGATCGGCAAGATGATGGCCGCGCTGACCGACCCCGGCGATCTCGCCACGGCCCAGCAGCTCGCTGCGAACTACCAGGCCGCCCAGACCGTCAAGGGCACCTACGCCGCCACGAAGCCCGCCTTCGACGGCGCGGGCCAGCTGCTCGGATCCCTCCCGGATGCCCTCGACCAGCAGGAGGCCGCCCTGCGCACCATGGCGTCCTCGCTTGAGAAGGCCGTCGGCGGCGGGCAGCTCGACCAGCTTTCGCAGCTAGCCGACGGCATCGCGCAGCTCTCCGGCGAGTACGGCCAGTTCCACGAGGGGCTCGCCCAGTACGCCTCGGGCCTGTCGACGCTCGCCGGCAACTACGGCCAGCTGGCGTCGGGTGCGAGCCAGCTTGCGGGCGGCACGGGGCAGCTGGCGGGCGGCGCGGGCGAGCTGAGCAGCGGCATGGGCCAGCTCAACGAGTCCGTCATCGTCCTGCCCGACACCATGAAGCAGCAGATCGCTGAGATGACGGCCGACTTCGACTTCCCGGAGTTCGAGCCCGTCTCGTTCATGTCGCCCGAGAACACGGGCGTGACGGCGGTCCAGTTCGTCATGACCACGGCCGCCATCGAGAAGCCCGAGCCTCCCGAGCAGGAGGAGCCCGAGCAGGAGCAGACCATCTGGGACCGCTTCGTCGCCCTCTTCCGGGGGTAGCGCCTGTTGTCTGAGCGGTCGCCTGCGCTCGGGCGCCGTCCTTACGCGCGTTCCTCGATGCCGTGTTGGATCATGCGCAGCAGCAGCTCCGACATCTCGGCGGGGGACTGCGGCGTGCCCTTCTTCAGCCAGTGCGACAGCATGCCGAGCGCGCCCGACACGGCGAACAGGTACATGTACTCCAGATCGTCGGCGTCGACGGCCTTCTCCTGGTCGGACAGCTGGATGTCCACGAGGTGCGCCAGCTCCATGATCTGGCGCTGGAAGCCGCCGTCGCTCTCGTCGAGCAGCATGAGGAACACGTCGGCGTTCTCCTTCGCGTACTCGAGGATCTTCACCACGTTGCGCCCGCGCGGCTCGTCGTCGGCCAGAAGGCGCGCCTTGAGGTCGCCGAGCGCCTCGGCCTCGATGTGCGCCAGCAGGTCGTACTGGTTGCGGAAGTGGGCGTAGAAGGTGCTGCGGTTCACGTCGGCCGCCTCGCAGAGCGCCTTCACGGAGATCTTCGAGATGTGGTTCTCGCTCATGAGCTCGATGAGAGCGCCGGTGAGCGCGCGCTTCGTGTACTGCACGCGCCGGTCGGTCCTGCTGGTGTCCATGGCTGCGCCCCCTTCGATTCGCTCGCTTCATTATAAAGCATGCCTGCCGTCGTGCGAGCGTGCCAAAAGCCCGAGGACAAGGGCACGCACGGTCCCCTGTTGACGAGGAGGGTGCGGGCCTTTTACCAAGAATCTGACCCTCCGCTTAACACATAATCCGGCGACTGCATCCTCCTGCACGCGAATCGAGCCTGCCCGACACGAAAACCCTCGACGTGAAAGGCTCGGAGGCGAAAAATGGGCGGCTATCGTCTCCCCAGAGCAATAGCCCTCGACGTTTTCCCAGGTCGCGGAACCTCGACGCTCGCGTGGATCGCCGAAACCCTTTCACGTCGAGGGTTTTCGTGTCGGGCAGGCTCGATTCGCGTGCACACCCTTTCTCGAGGTGCTCGATTGTGCGTCAAAGGGGGAGTCAGAACCAAGAATTTGCGACTGTGGCAATCGCAGAGTTCGCGCTCTATCAGCGACCTGGGAAAGCGCATTGCGGAACCAGCCGAGTCGTTCCGAAAGCCCGCGTTTTTCTGCCGCAGCGGGGAGTGCGCCCGGATCGCTGCACTGGCGCGGGGGGGGGGTGCGGTAGGACAAGCGATGAGACAATTACCCGGTCCCTTCGTCACGCCGTCCCTTTGTCACGCCCGCTCCTCCTCGCCGTGCACGCGGCATTGGGACTTGCCGAGGCGCTTGGCGCGGTAGAGGGCCTCGTCGCTTCGGCGCATGAGCTCGTCGATGGACAGGCTGGCATCGTCGGTGACGGCGATGCCGATGCTGCCGCTCACCGCCTGGGGCGCGCCGTCGGCTTGCGACTCGGCCACGAGGCGCGCGAGCAGCCGCTCCGATCGCGCGCGCAGGTCGGCCAGGCTGCGCTCGCCGAACGCGGCCACCACGAACTCGTCGCCTCCCCAGCGGATGACCGTGTCGTCGGGGAACGTCTCGCGCAGAAGCGTTCCCGCCTTGAGCAGCGCCTCGTCGCCCACATCGTGGCCGAAGCGGTCGTTGATGCCCTTGAAGTCGTCCAAATCGAGCGCGACGATGGCCAGGGGCTCGTCGCGGCCGCGCTCCTCGAGGTACTCGTAGAAGTAGCGGCGGTTGAACAGGCCCGTCAGGTAGTCGGTGCGGGCGTTCTCGATCGCGCGCCGCTCGAGCTCGCGCTCCACGGTCACGTCGCGGTAGATGCGCAGATGGCCGGTCTCGTTGCCGAACACGTCGAGGATGGCGCGATCGTTGATCTCGAACACCTTGTCGACGCCCGCGATGCGCGCCGAGAACGAGCTGTCGTCGGCGAAGTCGTTCGCGTCCACCACGTCGTCGCCGAGCACGCGCCGCCGCCACAGGTCGAAGTTGCCGCCGAGCACCTCCGCGCGCTTCACGGCGAAATACTCCTCGGTCTTGTCGTTGATGTTGATGATGCTGTCGTCGGTATCGAGCACGACGATGGCGAAGGGCATGCTGTTGATGAACACCTCCAGCTCGGTGGCGATGTTGTGCAGGTCGGTGACATCGTGGGCGATGCCCACCGTGCCCATGGTGCGGCCGTCCTCGTCGAACAGGGGCGACTTGTACGTCTTGAACTGCCGCATGCCGCGCTTGGTCTTCACCTGCTCGTCGAACAGGCACGTGCGGCCGGCGGCCATCGTCTCGTCCTCGGATTCCAGGCACACGTACTCGCCCTGCGCGTACTCGTCGGGCGTGATGTCCCAGATGTAGTAGTGGCCGCGGCCCTCCACCTGCTCCTTCGTCTTCTCGACGGTGGCGCAGAAGGCGTCGTTCACCTTGAGGTGCGCGCCACGGGCATCCTTGAACCAGATGAGCTCGGGCGTCGAGTCGATGGCGGTGTTCAGGCAGGTGCGGACAAAGCGCAGATCGGCCTCCTGCTTGGCCGCGCGCAGGAGGCGTTCCAGCTCGAAGGCCGCGCGGGCGGGCTCGAGCGGGGAGGGCCACACGGCGTCGACGAGCGCGAGGTCGTCGGCCTTCCAGCCTGCGACGGCGTCCTGCGGCGCGACGACGGCGAGGGCGCCGAAGCGGCCCGGGCGCTCCTCGCGGCGCCGCGCGGCGAGCGGTGCGAGATCGCGGACGGAGGCGTGCGGAAGGCGTGCGAGGTCCACCACGGCGATGTCGCACGTCGCGAGTGCCTCGGCGTCGAAGGCGTCGATGCGGCGCAGGTCGTGCTCGAAGCGGTCGAGCGGCTCGACGGCCGCCAGCGCGTCGAGCGCGCGCTGCTCCAGGCCGAGCGAGGCGATGCTGAGCTTTTTGCGGTACATGGCACTCTCTCCTGTTCGCACGCATAGAAGTGCCTCGAATCGTACCACATCGGATGCACATCATCCACCATTGTTCGCGCCCTTGCGCGGCGTCGGTTGGTTGCAAAAGTAGCTGCAACACTGCATGAGTTATCGCAACAGTTGCGGTTTCACGTGCAAAACAGGGGGAATCGCGTTGCGCTTGCCCTTGCAATCGGCGCCGATCCGCCTCAGACCGCCCTTTGCCCCACAGCATCTCGAGAGGATTCGGGCGCGCTCGCGCAGGCCCCCGCCTCGGAAAGTGCAGAGGAAAGCGCAACGCGCGGGGCCTTGGAATCTAGGATATGTTTACGCGCACTGCTTCCCGGGCTTTATCGAAGCGCGGCGGGCTACTGCTCCACCGCGTGGGCCATCAGATACGGTTTCAGCACGACCTCGTCGGCGGGCACCCGCTCGTAGCCCAGCTCGTCGAAAAGCACCCTGGGGATCAGCCCCTCGGCGACCTCGAAGGGGCACTTGCCCGACGCGCGGGCGAGCGGGTAGGAGTTCACGTGGCTCGCGCACACCGCCACGTCCCACACGCTGAGCGCGTCGAAGTCGCTGCGGTGCTTGGGCAGGATTCGCCTGAGGCGCTCGTGGTTGCGCTCCGCCTGGGCCTTCTGGTTGGACTGCATCGCGTCGCAGTAGAACACCCGGGCCCGGCGCGCGCCCTCCACCAGGCACGAGCGCTCCACGCCGGCCCAGTCGTCGAACTCGACCCCTCGGTCGAAGAGGAGGATTCCGAAGATCTCCTCGAAAGCCGCAGGCGAGCCCAAGGCGCGCTCTATGACGTCGAGCCATGCGACGACCGCCGCGGGGTCGCCATGGCGCTTCTTCAGGTAGAATTGGAAGGAGCGGGCGACGACGTGCAGGCTCAAAATATCCGTGGCGTTTCCCTGATACCCCTCCACCGAGTCGCCCTGCACGACGCGGACGCGCTCGGCGAGGGCGAGCTCGAGGAAGTCGGCGTAGGCGCGCCCCGCGCGGTCCACCCTCTCGCGGGGCGCGTCGGCGTCCCCGCCCTTCCCATTCGGCTTCCGGCGCGGGAGCAGGCGCGCCTTGCGCGGCATGTCGAGGCTCGTCAGGCCGACCTCTCCTTTCGCCTGGTAGTTGTAGGCGCTGCGCACGCACACCGGCAGCTCGGCCGCATGCGCGGCCCAGATCGCCTCGAAGCTCTGCCCCTGCTTGGAGAGGGGGACGACGATGGCGTTCATCGCGTCGAGCTCCTCTTGCGAGATGCAGATGCCGCTCCTCGACGCGCTCAGCGTCCCGCGGTACGCCGCGTGGGCGTCGCCCGCGTCGTAGGAGCACTTGGGGTAGGCGCACCACCCGCGCTTCGGGCAGCCCTCGGGGCAGACGTAGGGCCACTTCTGCGTGGTCGGGCACATCTTGGGCTCGAAGTCCGGGCACGCAAGGACGCACGGGCGCGTCTTGCACCTCTTGCATGCCGTGAGCGCGGTCGAGCACCTCTTGCAGGCGGTGCCGCTCGCCTGGCACGACTGGCTTTTGGCGCACCTCGCGGAGGCGTTCTCGCCCCTCGACATCTTCCTCTGCCTCACGGTCCTGTGCGCCCTGGCCTCGCGGGTCACGGTCGAGGGGCTGACGTCGATCCTCTTGGCGATAGCCCTCGCCGAGTCGCGGCTGCGGATCCCCTCCTCGATCACCTCCCTGTTCTCCTTCGTGAGATGCCTTCCCTTCGATTCAGGCATCGCCTCCTCCTTCCCGCCCGGGAAACCTGCACGGGAAAGATTGTAGAAGAGAAGGGAAAAGCCCCTTTCAGCGGCAGGCCTTACGACCTACGCGCTGAAAGGGGCTCCAGGCTTCGCCTGCAAGAGCAAGCGCAACAGCGTTGCGTTTAAAAATTCAACCTACCCTTGCGCGGCGTCTGCTATACTGCGATTGTCTTGAAACGTTGCAACATTGCGACAATGGGGCGAGCGCGGGCGGCGGGAGTCCTGCGCGGGACGGGGAGCGCGTGTTCGATTCGCTCATAACCTGCTATCTCTTCCTGGGCGGGGCCGGCGGCGGCGCGCTTGCGATCCTCGCCGTGCTCGAGGCCGTGCGGGCCGCTTGGCCGCGACGCACGGGGCTGCCCGACGAGCTTTTCCAGCGCGCCTGGCCCCTGTGCGCCGTGACGCTGGGCGCAGGCATCGTATGCCTGGCGGCCGACCTGGGGCGGTTCGACCGGGTGCTCGCCTTCGTCGTCACGCCGCGACCCACGCCGCTTGTGGTGGGCGCCTACGCGCTTGCGGTCGCGCTCGTCTGCGCGCTCGCGTTCTCGGGCCTCGCGCTCCTCGACAACGCGCGGCCGCCCCGCTGGGCGCGCCTCGCGCTCGCGGCGCTCGGGCTGGCGGCGGGCCTCGTCACGGCCGCGTATACGGGCGTGCTCTTGCAGGGGCTCGCCTCGGTGCTGTTCTGGCAGACGCCGCTTCTGCCGGTTGTGTTCACGCTCTCGTCGCTGTCGTGCGGGGTGGCGCTCGCGCTTCTGGCGGCGGCGTTCGTGGAGGCGCGCCGGCCGTTCGTGCGCCCGCTTTCCCGGCTCGTGCGGGCGGACGGGGCGCTCATCGCGCTCGAGGCCGCGTGCCTGGCCGGCTACCTCGCGCTCGCGGCGATGGACGGCGGCACGGCTCCGGCCGCCTTCGCGCTCCTGGCGGGCGAGCTGGCCGCGCCGTTCTGGGGAGGCGTGGCGGTGGCGGGGCTCGCCGTCCCCTTCGCCATGGAGCGCCTCCTCACGCACGGCAACCACCGCTCGCAGCTTCTGTGGATCGCCGCATTCGTGCTGGCGGGCGGGTTCGCGCTTCGGCTCTGCTTCGTGCAGGCCGGGCTGTTCGATGTGACGCAGATGCCGGAGGCCCTGTTCGGGCTTGCGGCGGGATAGGGAAGGGGTGCGCGGGATGGCACGACGCTCGAAGGACCGCATCATGAAGGACGCGCCGTACGACGTGCGCGACAAGGACGCCGAGATCCGCGCGGCCACCTCCTACGTGCCGCGCAAATCGTCGCGCAACGGGGCGGTTATCTTCAATATCGCCGTGTTCGCGGTGTCGTGCGCGGCGGTGCTCGGCGCGGGATTCGCGCTCACGGGCCGCATCGGCGTGGAGACGGTGGCGCTCATGCTGCTGGTGGGCGCGCTCGCGCTGTCGTCGGTGCACATCGCCTTGAGCTGGGAAAAGGTGGTGGTGCTGCGCTTCGGCAAGCTGAATCGCGTGGTGGGGCCGGGGCTCTACCTCACCGTCCCCATCGTGGAGCACGGCACCATCCGCGTGGATCAGCGTACCATCGCCACGCCCTTCTACGCCGAGAAGACGCTCACGGCCGACCTGGTGCCGGTGACGGTGGACGCGGTGCTGTTCTGGGTGGTGTGGGACGCCGAGAAGGCGTGCACCGAGGTGGAGGACTACTACGCGGCCGTGTCGTTTCTCGCGCAGACGGCCATGCGCGAGGCCGTGGGCCGCTCGACGGTGGCCGAGGTGGCGCTGAGGCGCGACCAGCTGGACGTGGAGATCAAGGAGGACATCGAGAAGGAGGCCGCCGGCTGGGGCGTGGACATCATCTCGGTGAAGGTGCGCGACATCGTCATTCCCGACGAGCTGCAGGAGGTCATGAGCCTGGAGGCCCAGGCCGACCGTGAGAAGAACGCGCGCATGACCGTGGCCGGCGTGGAGGTGGAGCTGGCCGAGATGCTGGCCGAGGCCGCGCGCGTCTACGGCGACCCCGAGGCGGCGCTGCGCCTGCGCACCCTGCTCATGCAGTACGACACGGTGAAGAAGTCGAAGGGCGCCGTGGTCACGCTGCCGAGCGCCATGAGCGACGGCTTCACGGATAGTGCTATGATGAACGGTAACCGTCCGACTGAGAGATAGGCCTCCCATGAACCCGCTCGCCTCCTTCGAGATCGACTACAACAGCGGCCTGCCCGTGTGGATCCAAGTGAAGAACCGCATCGCCTACCTCATAGGGGCGGGGGAGTTCGGGGTGGGCGACCAGCTGCCCACGGTGCGCTCGCTGGCCATCGACCTGGACATCAGCTACAACACCGTGAACCGCGCCTACATGGACCTGGAGCGCGAGGGCTACATCTCCACGCGCAAGGGCAGGGGCACGTTCGTGACCGAGCGCCACGACGTGGGCGCTGCGCGCGCCACCGACACCGCCGTGGAGCTTCTGGTGGACGACCTCATCCGCACGTGCGCCAACGCCGGCATGGCCGACGACGACATCTTAGCGCTCGTGGAGGCCCGCCTCGCCCAGAAGAAGCTCGTAGCCGGGAGGGCGTGAACAGGCGGCGTTCCCGATCGGTAACGAAAACGCTGCGATCCCTTGACTATTCCCGATCGGTAATAGTATTCTGCAATCGCCAAAGATATTACCGATCGGGAATAAGGTGCATATGAAACGAGTGCTTTCGGCCTGCGACTTCGGAGCAACGGTGCGTGCGCGTCGCAAGGAGCTCGGCTATTCCCAGCAGCAGCTTGCGGCGTTCTGCGGATGCGGCGCGCGCTTCATCTCCGACCTGGAGAACGGGAAGGACACCATCCAGCTGGGGAAGGCGATGGACGTGGCCTCCATGTTGGGCCTCAACATGCACGTAGAGGAAAGGGAGGCGCTCGATGGCGCAAGGCGAGACGCTTAACGTGTACCGAGGCGCTCGCCTGATCGGCGTTCTGGACAGGGAGGAGGGGGAGCCGTTCTACGGTTTCTCCTACTTCGAGTCGTACGTTCGGTCGCCCGAGGCGCTGCCCTTGTCGGCGAGCCTTCCTCTTGCGCCGGGCCGCTATCCGGGCGCGCAGACCCTGCCGTTCTTCGAGGGATTGCTGCCCGAAGGAGATGCCCGGAGCGTCGTCGCGCGGCAATTCCACGTGTCCCCGCGCAACCCGGCGCAGCTCATCCGCGCGCTCGGGCGAGACTGCGCCGGCGATGTGATGGTGGTCGAGGCGGGAGATCCCGTCCAGCCCCCTTCTCGGGGAGAGTATCTCCGGCTGCCGCGGGGCCTAGAGGATCTCGCGCGCGATCCCCTGCGGGAAGTGGCCGAGCTTCGCGCGGAGCATAGGCTGTCGCTGGCCGGCGCGCAGGAGAAGATCGCGCTGTACCACGACGATCGCGAGCCGCTCGACGACGGATGGTACGTCCCCGCGAACGGCTCGCCTTCGAGCCATATCGTGAAGCCCCAGGTGTCTGGTCGGTTTCCCCATTTGGCGCTCAACGAGTACCTGTGCATGACGGCTGCCTCCTTGGCGGGAATCGAGGCGGCGAAGGCGTCCTTGCTGTATCCGGAGAGCCCGCTGCTCGTGGTCGAGCGCTTCGACAGGATCGATTCGGGAGAAAGGACCGAGCAGGGCCTGCGACTGTTGACGCGCGTCCATCAGGAGGATGCGTGCCAGGCGCTCGGGTACTGCTCGGACGATAAGTACGAAGGGGCGTCGAGCGCGTACGTGTCGGAAGCGGTCGAGCTTCTGATGGCGTGCGCCGAGCGTCCTGCGGAGGCTTTGCGCGAGCTGCATCGCCTCATGTTGTTCAACTACCTGATCGGCAATTGCGACGCTCATCTGAAGAATTACTCCCTGATCTGGAGCGGGCCTGCCTCCGTGCGCCTCGCTCCTGCCTACGACCTTGTCTCGACGGCGGTGTACGACGGCCGCTTCGGCGCCAAGCTCGATCGCGGCATGGGCTTGCGGCTGGGGAGGCACCTCAACATCGACAAAGTCGACGCGGACGATCTGAACACGCTGGCGAAAGAGCTCCGGCAGCCTCCCAAAGCCGCGTGGGAGGAGAGGGCGCGCCTGTGCGACGTCTTGGAAGAGGCGTTTCGGCAGGCGGCTGAGCGCGCGGCGGGCCTCGGATTCGGCGAGGCCGCCCCCGATCTGGCCCGCCGCATCCTCTTCGGTGCCAAAATCCGCATGAAGGTTTTGAATTCGTAAACGAGTACAAATGTTTCACGTGAAACATTTGTACTCGTTTACGAGTGTTTCATGTGAAACACTCTGGCGGCGCGCGCCTTGCCCGGCCCGGCTCCCGCGTGCCGATGTCCATAGGGTTCGATTTCACAGTGAAGGCCGTGCGCCTGGAAGCGCGCCGTTGCGGTAGACCATCGCTCGACCTTTTCATGGAAGGCACGCTCTGGGAGTTGGAATGCCCGGCAGATGGGGAACGCCGAGCCACGCAGCGACTCGGCGAGCATCGTTCTAAGCGCGCTTTCGACGCCGCTTCTCGCCGACAACGTGCTGTTCCACGCGCGCCAAGCATGGCGAAGGGCCTGGTGGACAACCTGTTGGTGATTGCGGGCGAGACGCGCCGTACGCATGAGAAGCGGAGATTTCCCTTGCCCTTCTTTAGCAGATGGGGAGTGTCTCCGCATCAAGAACGATAGCACACGGACCGCCCTTAGCAAGGTTATTTATTCACAATTTGGGATAGTCTGATCTATTGAATGTCGCAAGACATTGTGATAATGTGACAATCAAGGATTTGGCCAATTCTTATCTGGAGCGTATCGGGGGATATCCAGAGAGGTTGCGCTTGGCGAGGGGCAGGTTGCCTCTCGACCCAATCCGCAAGGGGATATCCTGACACGACCTTTGGAGGAGGAGAAATGTCAGGAGCACCAAGCCCGCACGCCGGGCTCACACGCAGGAGCTTCCTCAAGACGACGGCCGCAGTAGCGGGCGCGGCAGCCGCGGTGGGCGGCGGAACCTCGCTCGCAGCTTACGCTGAAGATGGCGTAGACGCGGCAGGTGAGACAAAGCTTTTTTCTGGAGCGTGCCGAGCAGCCTGCTTCGCAACGTGCTATATCGGAGTGAAGGTGCGGGATGGAAAAGTGGTGGGCTGTGTGGCGGGGGAAGCGGCCGACCCGGACTATAACCGCATTTGCGCAAAGGGGATGAGTCATCCTCTGCGTATATACGATCCGGAGCGCATCAAATACCCCATACGCCGAGTCGGCGAACGGGGAGGAGGCGAATGGGAGAGGATATCGTGGGATGAGGCGATAGAAACCATCACCTCGAAATGGAAAGAAGTGCGAGAGAGGTATGGCGAGGGGAGCTTGCTTTTCTGCTGCACTTCGTCGAGCATGCAAGGCAGCGCCGCATATGGCCGCTTAGCTGGCGTGCTCCATGCTTCGACTGTTCCCGCCACTTATGATCATGCGTTTCAGTATGCTGGCGCGACGATGGCTGGGGGCACCGATTCTGGTGAGGGGAAGAGCATCCGGTATGCAAAAGTTGTTTTCATATGGGCTTCTAATGTGACGGAAGCTCAATTGCAGAACTGGCACTTCCTTATAGAGGCAAAACTGGACAACGGCGCGAAGCTCGTCGTCATCGATCCGAATTACACTGTGGCTGCAAGCAAAGCGGACATATACGTGCCGATTCGCCCCGGTACTGACGGAGCTCTGGCTATGGCGATGACCAAAATGGTTATCGACGAAGGCTGGGAGGACGTCGACTATTTGACGAACTGCACGGTGGCACCGTTCCTGGTTCGCAAAGACAACGGCAAGTACCTTCGCATGAGCGATTTGGGCGTGGAGCCACAAGAAGGTCCGGTAAGTCCGACGACAGGAAAGCCGACTATCGTGAATCCGATCGTTGTCATGGGTGCCGACGGTGTTCCCGGCTCTGTTGAGGATGTTTTCGAGCCCGTCATACAAGGAACGTTCGAGGTGGCTGGGCAGGAGGTGACTACCGCATACGATTTGCTTGTGGAAGCCGTCAGCCCTTACACGGTGTCCAAAGCTTCTTCAATCTGCGACATACCTGAGGATACGATTCGCGAATTGACACGGCTTTATGCGACAAGCGGTCCGGCTGTGCTCTATCATTCGTTCGGTGCGGATCGCTATTACAACGGCCATTCGTGCTATACCGCCACCCTCGCTTTGGCTATGGTCACTGGCCAAATCGGGCAAAAGGGCGCTTCCTGGGGCACTGGCTCATTTGCCGGCAACCAAGCGAATTTTGTTGGCATGAACTATCCCGAAGGAGACATGCCGAGCAATAGCGTTTCGGCAATGGTGCTGCCGGAAGTTCTGAGCACCGGGAAATTCTTAGGGAAGGATCTGCAGATCAAGGCGATGTTCTTCGCAGGCAATAACCTTCTCGGCAATTGTCCGATACGCGCTCAGCTCATACCTGCTCTCGACAATGTCGAGCTGATCGTCCAGGCGGATATGACTTTGAACGACAATTCGAAGTACGCCGATATCGTGTTGCCGGTTCCGCACTGGTTCGAAGTCGAAGACATCGTCAATTTCGGCGGGCAGAATCCCCATGCCATCTTCAACGATCAGGCTATTGAGCCGCTTTATGAAAGCAAGTGCGACTTTGATATCGCCAAACTATTGGCAGAGAGCATGGGCGTCGGGCGTTTCTACACCACAAAGGAGGACATGCTTCGGACGTCTCTCGACGTTCCTGCTTTGAAGGAGCTTGGCATCGACTTCGACACTTTGAAGAAAAACAAGGTGATGCGCAATCTGCCCGAAGGCCTCTACCTTCAAAACAACAAAGACCGGCCGTACGCCACCGCTACGGGGCGCGGACAATTCTATCTTGAGGATGCAGTGCCTCGCGTGAATTGTGGTCAGGAGTTCGATCCGGCCGACGAGCGTCTGCCCCATTGGTTCGAGCCAGCGGAAATCGGACAGGACAACGAACTACGGGCGAAGTATCCCCTGCAATTTATTCAGGAACACGCCAAATGGCGTATTCACACGCAATGGAACCGAGTGCCCTGGTTGAGGGAGCTGGATCCTGAGCCTATCTTGAAGATGAACGAAAAAGATGCAAGCGAACGTGGCATCGAAGAGGGGGATATCGTAAAGGTTTACAATGATCGCGGCTACGTGGTCGTCAAAGCCTCTATCCATCATGGCTTGCGACCAGGCATCGTAAACCTTCCTCATGGGTGGCAAGATGGGCAGTTCATAGAGGGGCATTACGCCGAGCTCTGCACCCCGAAAATACACCCGTATGTCGTGAACACCATTCAATTCGATGCGCTTGTCGAAGTTGAGAAAGTCTAAGGGGGGGGGATGGATATGCGCTACGGAATGGTCATAGATACAAGGAGATGCGTCGGATGCCAAGCCTGCGCGATCGCCTGTAAAAGCGCCAACAATCTTCCAAACGGCACTTGGTGGAATCGCGTTTTGACCGACGGGGGTAATTCGATTGACAGCCCGGCGGGGGAATATCCGTACAATAGCATCACGTTCTACCCTTTGAGCTGCCAACATTGCGAGAATCCTTCTTGCGTGAAGGTATGCCCTGTGGGAGCAACGTATAAAGACCCTGAAACGGGCGTCGTGCGGCAGGACTACGACAAATGCATAGGGTGCCGCATGTGCATGGCGGCTTGTCCTTACACCGGAGTGCGCTCGTTCAATTGGGAGGAGCCGAAGTACGCCGTTGATTTCTCGCTCGGCGATGTCGATGCGCCTATGCACCAGAAGCATGTTGTCGAAAAATGCACCTTTTGCTACCAAAGGATAGCTAGAGGAGAAACGCCTGCTTGTATGGAGTTCTGTCCCTCGCGCGCGCGTCATTTCGGCGATCTAGATGATCCGGAAAGCGATGTCTCGAAACTCATTAGGGAAAACGAGTACCGACAGTTTCTTTTTGATCGCGGGACGAACCCCTCCGTCTATTACCTCATCTAGGGAGATAAGGAGAACGACTATGTCTGAGACAAGCAAGGCTCCCGCCTCCCGGTTCGGGGGCAGGGGGATGAACGTCGCCATCGCCGTGGCGGCCCTGGCGACCGTCGTCGGTCTGGCGCTCTGGCTCGTGCAGCTCTCCGGCGGCATGGTGCAGACCGGGATGCGCAACCTCGACTCGTGGGGGCTCTACATCACGATGTTCATGTTCCTGGTGGGGCTGTCGGCAGGCGGGCTCATCATCAGCTCCGTGCCGCGCGCGTTCGGGATGGCGGGCTTCGGAGGCATCAGCAAGGTGGCCGTGTGGACGTCCATCTGCTGCACGGTGCTGGCCATCGGGTTCGTGGTGGTGGACCTGGGCCAGCCGCTGAGGCTCTGGGAGCTGTTCGCGTACTCCAACCTGGGGTCGCCTCTCATGTGGGACATCGCCGTGCTGGCGGTGTACCTGATACTCTCGATCGTGTACCTGTGGGCGACGCTCAGGGCCGAGGCGGGCAAGGTGTCGCAGCTGGCCCTGCGCATCGTGAGCGTCGTCGCGCTCGTGTGCGCCGTGCTCGTGCACTCGGTGACCGCCTGGATCTTCGGGCTGCAGCAGGCCCATGAGCTCTGGCACACGGCGCTGCTGGCCCCGTGGTTCGTGTCCTCGGCGCTCGTCTGCGGCACCGCCATCGTGCTGGTCGTGGTGATCGCCCTGCGCAAGGCCGGCTACCTCGACGTCGCGCAGGACAACGTCGTCAAGATGCTGAAGATGCTCGGCGCGTTCGTGGCGGTGGACCTGTACTTCTTCGGATGCGACCTCTTGACCTCCGCGTTCCCGCAGGCCTCCGGCGCCGAGGTCGTGTCCATGCTCGTGGCGGGTCCGCTCGCCCCGTTCTTCTGGGCCGAGATCGTCCTCAGCGCCTTCGCGGCCCTCGTCGCCTTCGTGCCGGCGCTGCGCCGCAGCGGGCTGGTCGTGGCCGCCTCGCTCGCCGCCATCGTCGCCATCCTCTGCAAGCGCGTGCAGCTGCTCGTCGGCGGGTTCCAGATCCCGAACCTCGATCTGCCCGGCCCCATGACGCCCTACGCCGTCACGGGCTGGGAGTCCGGCATGGCCGGCGCCTACCAGGGGCTCGTGTACTGGCCGACGCCCCTCGAGCTCGGCGTGGCGCTCGGAGTGGTGGGGCTCGGCGCCCTCATGCTGCTCCTGGGCCTCAAGTACCTGCCGCTCAGGCCGGCCGAGGCCTAGGCTCCAGGGGAGGAGGGTGAGTCATGGTTCGGAAGCTGCTCATCACCCTGGCCGCCTTCCTCCTCGCCGGCGCGGCCGTGCTCGCCGCGGGCGTCGCGGCCGAGCCGGCGACGGGGGTCCTGCCGATATCGGCGGACTCCCCCTGCCCGGCGGCCGGCTGCGCGTCGGGGGAGTGCCACGGGTTCGACGACGTGCCGGAGCCCGACGGGGTGCACGAGATGAGCTGCCCCGAGGCCTCGTGCGCCTCGGTCGAGTGCCACGCGTGGGACTCGCTCGTCACGCGCTACCATCAGGCGAGCGACGCCAGCCTGAACCTCTGGCTGCTCGCGCCGGTGGCGCTGGTGGTTGGGCTCGTGCTGATCGTTCGGAAGGCGGGGTGACATGGACAAGAGGAACCTCGCGATCGACCTCGCGGCGCTGGCGGTCTACCTGGTCGTCGCGAACCCCGCTATCACCGGGATCGGCCTTCACGAGTGGCTGGGCCTGGGGGTCTTCCTGGCGTTCTTCGTCCATGCGCTGCTGCACGCGGACTGGGCGGTGGAGGCCGTGAGGGGATCGCTCGCGCATCCCTCGTGGGGCCGCACGGGCAACCTCGTGCTGGATGCCTTGATCGTGCTGGCCTTCGCGGCATGCACGGTGTCGGGTATCATGGTCTCCGGCACTGTGCTGCCGGCATTGGGGCTCTACGCGGAGGGCTACTACCTCTGGGACCCGCTGCACGCGATGTCGGCCAAGGCCCTGCTCGCGCTCTTGCTCGTGCACGTCGTCGTCCACTGGAGGTGGCTCGCCGCCTGGTTCAGGAAAGGAAGGGATCATGAGCAATGACTGGCAGGTATCGGCCGCCGCATGGGAGCTGGCCGCGCTCTCGTTCCGCTACCCGGGAGCCGAGCTGGCGGACGCCGTGTCCTCCGGCGAGTGGGCCGACGCGGCCCGCGAGATAGCGGCCGCGCTCGGGCTCGCGCTCCCGGAGGGCTTCGGGGCTCACGCCTCCGCCGACGGCCTGCGCCCCGAGGCCACGCGCCTCTTCGTCGGCGCTCCCGAGCCGGCCGTCTCGCCCTACGAGGGCGTGTGGCGCGCGGCCGACGACGGGGTGCAGGCGCTCCTGTTCGTGAACCCGCACTCCATGGCCGTCGAGCGCTTCATGCGCGAGTGCGGCCTGGGCCGCCCCGAGGGCGCCAACGAGCCCCTCGACCACGCGGCCACCGAGTGCGAGCTTTTGGAGCGCCTCGCCCTGCGCGCGGCCGCCCCCGCTGATGCGGACGACGCCCTCCCCGGAGGCTCGCCCGAGGCGGCCTACGACCTTTTTCTCGCAGAACACGTCCGAGCGTGGATGCCCCGCTTCGCGGAGCGCACGGCCGAGGAGTCCCGCCACCCCTTCTACCGCGACGCCGCCGCGTTCCTCGCCGCGCTCGTCGGCTAGGGCCTTTCACGAGGCCGCTTTTCGTGCAGAACGAAACAGGCCGTCTGACCAGGTAAAGCGCATTGTTTTACCTGGTCAGGCGTTTGCACAAAAAACCGCTTCGTGTTATGCGCTTGAGGTTGTCGGGCAGCGGCGGCGAGCTTGCACATCGCAGTCGTGCCGCATAGGCCTTTTATCGCGATGCCGTCACGTTGCCGATCGCTGATCGTTGGCGAACATGCAAGAGTTTCATCGGCCAATTTGCAAACGCATCATTGGCGAGTTTGCAAACGATAGAGGCGAGGACGCGAGCGTTCGACAGTGGTCACGCAGGGCCTGCCTTTTCTTATTTCCGGCGTTTAGCTACAGTTATTTCCGGTATTTGGACGAAGTTGTTTCCGGTATTTGGCATCGATCTTTCAGCCGGGTTCACCCGTTTCCTCCGTATATGACACGTTGTCATATACGAGGGCCGCGTTTTGTGGGATACTGGCACGAGCAACGTGGGGCGCGCGATCGGGAGGAGGGGGAATGCTCGGCGAATTGGCGGTGGGCTACCTGTTCCTCGGCGGCGCGGGCGCGGGCGCCATCGCGCTGTGCTCGCTAGTGGATCTCGCGTGGGTACGCGCATCGTTCGGAACCTCGGCGCGCGTGTCCGTCGACGAGGCACCGCCCACGGAGCGCGCGCTTGCATTCGGCCTGTTGGCCGGGTTCGCAGCGCTCGTGCTGGGCATCCTGTGCCTGCTGTTCGACCTGGGGCGCATCGACCGGGTGCTCGCGCTGTTCACGAGCCCCTCGGCGACGTTCCTCACCGTGGGGGCCTTTGCGCTCGCGGCGCTTGCCGCGTGCGGGGCGTTCCTTGCGGCGGTGCGGTTTGCGTACCTGCCCGACATCCCGCGCGCGGCGGTCGCGGCCGTCGAGGTGCTCGCCACAGTCGCCGGGCTCGCGGTCATGCTGTACACGGGCCTGTTGCTGCAGGATGTGGGAGGCGTGGCGTTTTGGCGCACTCCGTTCGTGCCGGCGCTGTTCACGCTGTCGTCGCTCTCGTGCGGGGCGGCGTTGCTGCTGATCGCGGCGTTCTTCGGCGAAGCGGATACGTCGCTTGCGCGGCTCGTCAGCGCGCTCGCGAGGTTCGACCTGGCGATCATCGCGCTCGAGGCGCTCGCGGCGGCTGCGCTCGTGGGCTTCGCGCTCGCAGGCGACCACCCGGCGGCAGCTGCATCCGCGGAGCGCCTGGCAACCGGCGACCTGGCCCTGCGCTGGTGGGTGGGCTTCGGCCTGTGCGGCCTCGTGGCACCGCTCGCGGTGGAGGCGGTCGCGGCCCTGCGCCGCACGACCGCACCCGCCCTGCGCGCCGCCCTCGCCGTGGCGGCGGTGCTCGTGCTGATGGGCGGGTTCAGCATGCGCAGCGCCATCGTGGATGCGGGCATGCACCGCGACCTCGCATTGGAAGAGCCGAGCGCGCAAGCGCTCCGATTGGAATAGAAATGGCGGACGACGTGGCCCTGTTCGAGATCAACGAGAAGAGCAGCATCCCCATCTGGCTGCAGCTGAAGAACCGGTTCATCTACCTCATCACCTCGGGGTACTACAAGCCGGGCGACCAGCTGCCCACGGTGCGCGGCCTGGCTGCTGACGTCGAGGTGAACTACAACACTGTGAACAAGGTATACATGAGCCTTGAACAGGACGGATACATCCAGTCGAAGCGCCGCCAGGGCGCGTTCGTGCTGGACGTGAGCGGCAAGCCGGGCGTGAGCATCTCCACCACGGCCGAGATCGTGACGCAGGAATACCTCAAGCGCTGCTTCGAGCTGGGCATGTCGCTGGAGGACATCGAGGAGCAGTTCGCGCAGAGCATGCATGGCGAGAAGAGCAAGCGGGACGCGGCCATGGGAGCGCGGGCCTGAGAGCGGAAGGGGAGCGGCATGGGATGCAACAAGCGAGGAAGCGCGGCGCTCGAAGGGATTCAGGAGGCGTCGGGCGCGCAGTTCTCCACGGCGGGGCATATCGACACGGGAAGGCGGCGCGCTTCGCGCAACGGCGCCGTCGTGTTCGCCATCGTGGTGTTCGTGGTGGCGTTCTGCGTGGTGCTGGCCGCAGCGCAGGCTCTGTCGGGCGGCATAGGCCTGGGCGCGCTTATCGTGGCGGCCGTGGCGGGGTGGCTCGCGTCGTCGTCCATCCACATCGTGCTGGAATGGGAGAAGGCGGTGGTGCTGCGCCTGGGCAAGTTCAACCGCGTGGCGGGACCGGGCGTCGTGTTCACCTGGCCCATCGTGGAGTTCTACACGCTGCGCGTGGATCAGCGCGTGTCGGCCACGTACTTCGGCGCCGAGGAGACGCTCACGAGCGATCTTGTGCCTATCAACGTGGACGCCGTCGTGTTCTGGATGGTGTGGAGCGCGAAGAACGCCACGGTGGAGGTGGAGGACTACGCGTCGGCCGTGTCGTGGATTGCGCAGACGGCCATGCGCAAGGCCATCGGGCGCGCGACGGTCGCCGAGGTGGCCACGCGCCGCGACCAGCTGGACGAGGAGCTGAAAGACACCATCGAGGCGAAGCTCAACCCGTGGGGCATCACCATCATCGACGTGGAGATTCGCGACATCGTGCTGCCGAAGGAGCTGCAGGAGGCCATGGCGCAGGAGGCCGTGGCCGAGCGCAAGAAGAACGCCCGCATGGTGCTGGCCGAGGCCGAGAAGGATATCTCCGAGATGCTCATGGACGCCTCGGAGGTGTACGCCGGCGACGCCGACGCCATGAAGCTGCGCACGATGCACCTGGCCTACGAGAGCGTCGAGCAGTCCGGCGGCACGCTCGTGGTGCCGAGCGCCTTCAGCGAGGGCTTCGTGCCCGACGCTCCAGGCGGGGAAGGGGCGAGCGCGAAGTAGCCGGCGAACTATCTTCTGAAAAATGCCGTAAATCACACTTTTTGGAACCAAAAAATGTAATCCATTGCACTTTTCGGCACGTATGCTACCATTCTTCTATCGAGCGAAGGAGATGGCAGCATGGAACGCAACGCCCTCGGCGATCTTGAGGCATGGAAGCGGAGCCCGCGTCGGAAGCCGTTGCTTATGTACGGCGCTCGTCAAGTGGGAAAAACCTACCTGCTGAAAGAATTCGCCGCGCGCAACTTCGAGGAAGTGGCCTACTTCGATCTGGAGAAGCAGGCGGACGCTCGCGCAGCCTTCCAGGGGAACCTCTCGCCTGAAACCATCGTGTCGAACCTTTCGCAGGTGACCGGACGGCCTATCGATGCGTCGAGGACGCTCATAGTGTTCGATGAAGTGCAGGCATCGAATCGCGCGCTCGCCTCGCTGAAGTACTTCTACGAGGATATGCCGGAAGCGTGCGTCGTGGCGGCCGGAAGCCTTTTGGGCGTTGCGGTGAATCGCGAAGGCTACTCCGCGCCTGTCGGCAAGGTGGACACCTATACCCTGCGCCCTATGACATTCGACGAGTTCCTGCGTGCGATCGGCCAGGGGGCCCTTGTCGAAGGGATCCGGAGCAGCTTCGAGCGCGACGAGCCGTATTTCCTCCATGAACGAGCGCTTGATCTGTATCGCACGTACGTGCTGGTCGGAGGGATGCCCGAAGCCGTGCTCGTGTACAACGAGACAAAGGATTTCAACGAGGTAGCGGCCGTGCAGAACACCATCCTCGACCTCTACGTGGCGGATATGGCCAAATACGCCCAACCTTTCGAGGCGGCACGCATCGTGGAGGCGTGGCGAAGCGTGCCCGCCCAGCTGGCGAAGGAGAACAAAAAATTCCAGTACAAAACGGTGCGCTCGGGCGGTCGTGCCAGCCAGTACGAGACGGCCCTCGCCTGGTTGGAGACGGCGGGCTTGGTGAACCGCTGTGTGCAGATCACCTCCGGGCAGCTGCCTCTCTCGCTTCGCGAGAACCGGGACGCATTCAAGATGTACCTTGCCGACACGGGCTTGCTTTCCGCCCGCATGCAAGTGCGCGCCGCCGTGCTCTTCGATGAGGAGGGGAGGAAAGAGCTCGATGCGGGAGCGCTCGCCGAGAACTACGTCGCCCAGGTTTTGACGGCGCTGGGGTTCGACCTTTTGTATTGGGTGAGCCAGGGCAAGGCTGAAGTTGATTTCGTCATCGACGTCGGTATGCCGAAGGCCGTGCCCATCGAGGTGAAGTCGTCGCGCAACGTGCGGTCGAAGAGCCTGTCGGTATACCGCGAGAAATACGAGCCCCCATACGCCATCCGGCTGTCCACCAAGAATTTCGGTTTCGAGGGAGGCGTGAAGAGCGTCCCCCTTTACGCAGCGTTCTGCCTTCGGCGTAGCGTGTAGGCGGGTGCCGGCGCGAAGACCGGTTTTGCCGAGCGCGTGTTTGCGCTGTGCTAGACGAGTTGTGCAGACCGCTGCGTTTTTTACGGCTGTAACGACAACTCGTAGGCAATCGTAACACCAGTTCAACCACAATTGTCTATAAAATAGAATAATCTCTTGTCATACTCTGTCATAGTTCATACTTGATAATCATAGTGACGTATGGCAGACTATGACAAGAAGGATCGGCCGATTCTGACATTGCGGGATTTTCGGGGGTGGGGCTCGCCGTTTGAAGGCGACGAGCCGAAGGGTTGCAGCCGTTCGCGGAATCCGCACCTAGCCCTCGATATCCCAAGGCATTCTTGCATCAAGGATGGAGGAGGAGACATGTCGGAAACCAAGAGTCCGCGCAAAGGGCTCACTCGAAGGGGCTTCCTGAAAACGACCGGCGCCGTCGCGGGCGTCGCAGCCGTCGCCGGTACCGGTACTGCCCTGGCCGAGCTCGCGCCCGCGCAAGCGCATGCCGAGGGCGCTGCCGCCGTCGAAGGCGAGCAGACGGTCTACAGCTCATGTCGCGGCAACTGCGGCAGCAAATGTCCCACAGAGGTGGTCGTGCGCGAGGGCAAGGTCGTGCGCGTCGCGGCCGCCGAGCTTCCCGGCGATGACAACGTGCGCCGCCGCTTCTGCGTTAAAGGCTACACGCAGCCGCAGCGCATCTACGACCCCGACCGCCTCAAGTACCCGCTCAAGCGCGTCGGCGAGCGCGGCGCGGGCGAGTGGGAACGCATCGAGTGGGACGAGGCCATCGAGACCATCGCCGGCAAGATCGGGGCCGCCATGCAGGAGTACGGCGGATCCTCCATCGGTGTGTGGACGTCGTACGGCTCCTACGGCGTGCTCAACGGCGCCATGGCCGGCTTCATGTCCGTGGGCTACGGCCGCTTCATCACCGTGCTCGGGGCCACCATCATGGGCGCCGGCGCCGACTACGCGCAGATCTACGAGCAGTCCACCCTGCTCGGCGTGTCCGGCAACGACGCGACCGACATCGTGAACGCGAAGACCATCATGGCCTGGGGCGGCAACCCCGCCGAAGCGTACGTCCATGACTGGCAGTTCGTGTGCGCGGCGCGTGAGAAGGGCGCGAAGCTCATCACCATCGATCCGCAGTTCACCGCGTCGGCCATGCATTCGGATACGTACGTGCCCATCCGCCCCGGCACCGACGGCGCGCTCATGCTGGCGATGGCGAATTGGATCATCGACAATGACCTGGTCGATGAGGCGTTCATGAAGCAGAAGACGGTTTCGCCTTTGCTCATCAAGGAGGACGGCACCTACGTGCGCATGAGCGACCTGGGCGTCGAACCCACGCAGGGTCCCATCAACCCGCAAACGGGCCAGCCCACCGTCATCGACCTCAACGTCGTGTGGGACGCATCCACGGGAGCGCCCGCGCCCGCCGTAACGGCAGCCGATCCCGAATTACTCGGCGAGTTCGAGGTGGCGGGCCAGAAGGTGCAGACGGTCTATCAGAAGGTCAAGGACAGCATCGGCGAGTACACGGTCGAGAAGGCTGCGGACATCTGCGACATCCCGGCAGAGATCATCGAGGAGCTCGCGCGCGTCTACGCCACCGAGGGCCCGGTGGCCGTGCTTACGTTCCAGGGCCTCGGCCATCACGTGAACTCGCATCACAATTTTAAGAACCTCTCCTTCATCGCCGCCCTTACCGGCAACGCCGGTAAGCCGGGCGCTATGCTCACTCGCGGCGGCTGCGGCATGTACCCCGTCAACTCGCAGGCCTATTTCATGGGCAAGCCCGGTCCCAACATCACCGGCATGTATCTGCCGCAGATCATGGAGACGGGGAAGTGGGGTGATCAGGATCTCACCATCCGCGTGCTGTGGTGCTGCAACGGCAACGTGCTGTCGTGCGAGTCGGGTCGTCAAGAGCTCATCGAAGCTGTAAAGAAAGTGGATTTCGTGGTATGCGCCGATGTGAGCATGACCGATACTGCGCAGTGGGCCGACATCGTCCTGCCCATTCCCCATGCCTACGAGACGGAGGATTTCGATCCTATCTGCCCGACGCCTTACCCGACGTTCTACCATAAAGCCATCGATCCGCTTTATGAATCCAAGACCGATATCGACATCTTGCGCGCCATTGCCGGTAAGCTGGGCATGGAGAAGATATTCGCTCAGTCCGATGAAGAGCTGCTGCATCTCGTATTGGACACGGAGGCAAGCATCAAGGCAGGGGGCGGCTATGAAGCGTTTCAGGGCGGCAAGCTCGGGCGCAATTTCGCCTTCACTGAAGAGTCGAAGATAGATTCATTCAAGAACACGGCCGCTCAGCGTTTGCAGTACTACATCGAAAAGCCCATGCCGCGCAACAACTTCGGCCAAAAGGTCGCTGATTGCGAGCGCATCCCATACTACGAGAACGCCAATGAGGCGTACTGGGACAATCCTTTGCGCGAGAAGTACCCGCTCATGGGTTGCAGCCAGCATGCGAAATATCACGTGCACTCGCAGTGCGCCTACACGCCGTGGCTGCGCGAACTCGAGCCCGAGCCGCTGTTGAAGGTGAACGCCTCCGACGCCGCCGAGCGCGGCATAGCACAGGGCGACTACGTGCGCGTGTACAACGACCACGGCTACGCGGTGCTGAAAGCGCTTGTCACCGAAGGCATCAAGCCCGGCGTCGTGTCCATTCCGCACGGCTTCCAGGCCGACCAGTTCGTCGAGGGCCACACGCAGGATCTCACGAGCGCGGTCATGAACGATTTCTGCTCGAACAGCGCGTTCTACGACTTCCTCTGCGAAGTCGAGAAGTACGAAGGGGGTGAGCGGTAATGGCTCGCTTTGGCATGGCCATCGACACGAAAAGGTGCGTGGGATGCAACGCCTGCTCCGTGGCGTGCAAGATGGCGAATAACCTGCCCGATACGAACTGGTGGAACCGCGTGCTCACCGAGGGCGGCGACGAGATCGACACGCCGGCCGGCGTCTTCCCCGACGTTTCCATGCGCTATCTGCCCGTTTCCTGCCAGCATTGCGAGAACCCCGCCTGTGTGAAGGTGTGCCCCGTGGGCGCCACCTACAAGGATCCTGAGACGGGCGTGGTGCGCCAAGACTATGACAAGTGCATCGGCTGCCGCATGTGCATGGCGGCCTGCCCCTACACGGGCGTGCGCAGCTTCAATTGGGACGAGCCCCGATATGCGCTCGACCATGCCGTGGGCGATGTGGACGCCGCACCGCATCAGAAGCACGTCGTGGAGAAGTGCACGTTCTGCTACCAGCGTCTTGCGCGCGGCGAAGTGCCCGCCTGCATGGACCTGTGCCCGGCGCGCGCACGCCATTTCGGCGACCTCGACGATCCGGAATCGGAGGTGTCGAAGCTCGTCAAGGAGCGCTCTTTCGAGCAGCTGCTGGCGAGCGAGGGCACGCAACCGTCCGTGTACTACCTCGTGTAAGGGGGAGAGATCATGACTGAGAACGTTTCGGCGGCTTCGTCGCCTCAAGCTCCTGCGGCCCGATTCGGAGGCAAGGGCCTCAATATCGGGATCGCGGTTGCGGCGGTGCTCACCGTCGCGGGCCTTGCGCTCTGGATGTTCCAGCTGACAGGCGGTATGGTGAACACCAACATGCGCAACCTCGACTCGTGGGGCCTGTACATCACGATGTTCATGTTCCTCGTTGGCCTCTCGGCCGGTGGCCTCATCATCTCGAGCGCGCCGCGCGTGTTCGGGGTGGAGGGCTTCGGCGGCATCTCGAAGATCGCCGTGTGGACGTCCATCTGCTGCACGGTGCTGGCCATCGGCTTCGTGGTGGTCGACCTCGGGCAGCCGCTGCGCCTGTGGGAGCTGTTCGCCTATTCGAACCTGGGATCGCCTTTGATGTGGGACATCATCGTGCTGGGTACGTACCTCATCCTTTCCGTCGTGTACCTGTGGGCGATGCTGCGCCACGAGGCGGGGAAAAGCTCGGCCGCCGGTCTGCGCGTCGTGTCGGCCATCGCGCTCGTCTGCGCCGTGCTCGTCCATTCGGTGACGGCTTGGATTTTCGGCCTTCAGCAGGGGCGCGAGATGTGGCACACCGCGCTTCTGGGGCCCTGGTTCGTGTCGAGCGCGCTTGTGTGCGGCGTTGCGCTCGTGCTCCTGGTGGTTATCGCGTTGCGCCGCGCGGGCTATCTTCAGCTCGATCAGAGATACGTGGTGAAGATGCTCAAGCTGCTGGGCGTGTTCGTGCTCGTCGACCTGTACTTCTTCGGCTGCGACCTTCTGACAGAGGCCTTCCCTGCGGCGTCCGGTGCCGAGATCGTGGCCATGCTGACCACGGGCGCGCTCGCTCCGTTCTTCTGGATCGAGGTCGTGGGCTGCGCCGCCACTGCGGTGATCGCCTTCGTGCCGAAGCTGCGCACGAACCCGCTCATCGTGCTGGCCGCCGTGCTGGCAATCGTGGGCATCTTCTGCAAGCGCGTGCAGCTCTTGGTGGGCGGGTTTCAGATCCCGAACCTCGATCTGCCGGCCGTGGCATCGGGTCAGGCGCTGAGCGATGCGGGTTCCACGCTCGCGGGCATGGGCGGCGCGATGGTGTACTTTCCCTCGCCGCTTGAGATCGGCGTCATGGCCGGCGTCGTGGGACTAGGTGCGCTTCTGCTTCTGCTCGGCGTAAAGTTCCTGCCGCTCAAGCCGACTGAGCGCTCGCACTGAGCTTCCTCGCCGTGAGCGCCGGATCCGGATCCCTCTCGGATTCGGCCCTCAGGGCGGTTTCGACGGAGCGCCCGCGCCCGCCCGATGGATGCGGCGGACGCCGAAGGAGGAGTCGACATGGATGAGTTGCTGGCAACGCGGCCCACGCTCCGCGTTTGGCTCGACGAGTACGCCGCCATTGAGCGGGAGTACCGCGATGCGCTTGCGGCACGCGGCATCGCGTTCGCCCCGCATGGCCGGAATGCGTGCACAGCAGCTGAGCTGCGCGGGCGTCTGCACGAGCACGGAGCGCGGTTCCTCAACGGCAGTGCGAGCGTGTCGACGGGCTTCTTGTCCAGCGCCTGCGCCGCGTGCGTTGGTGACTGCGGAAGCCGGACGTTCTTCATCAGCCTGCGCTGCAACCGCGACTGCTACTTTTGCTTCAATCCCAACCAGGCCGACTTCGAAGAGTTCTGCGCGCACGATACTCCATGGCGCGACGACCTGGACGCATTCGCACGCTCGTGCGAGCAGGTGACGCACGTGGGGTTGACGGGCGGCGAGCCCCTGCTCTGCCGCGACGAAGCGCTCGCTTTCTTTGAGTGCGCGCATGAATTGGCGCCTGGCGCGCATCTGCGGCTCTACACGTCCGGCGCGGGCATCGACGAGGCGTTCTGTGCAGCCGCGGTTGCGCGGGGTTTGTCCGAGGTGCGTTTCAGCGTGAAGCTTGAGGACGGCGAGGCGTCGATAGCCCGGGCGCTTGCCGACATCGAACTGGCCCGGCGATTCGATATGGATGTCATGGTGGAGATGCCGGTGGTGCCCGGCACGCTCGAGCGTATGGAGCGCCTGCTGGTGGAGTTGGACGCGCGAGGCGTGCGCGGCATAAACCTGCTGGAGTTCTGTTTCCCGCTGCGCAACTGGCCGGAGTTTGAGCGGAGGGGCTTCCAGGTGAAGGATCCGCCGTTCGAGGTGCTGTACAACTACGGTTACGCCGGGGGACTGCCCATCGCCGGAAGCGAGGAGGCTTCTTTGGCGCTCGTGGAGTTCGCGCTTGACGAGGGACTGGCTTTGGGCGTGCACTACTGCTCGCTTGAGAACAAGAATCGCGACCAGGTGCTGCAGATGAACCGCGCCGTTACCCTCGATCAGTCGCTCTACGAGCTGGGAGAGGATTGCTTCTACCATGTCGCCAAAGCGTTCGATGGCGATGTGCCCGCAGTGCGCCGCATGCTGGATGAGCGTGCGGCTCCATGCAATGTGGAAGAGGCCGGCCGGTGCGTGGCCTTCCATCCGCGATGGGCCGAAGAGGCGATCGCGCTGGGGACGGCGGTGGCGGACTCGTGGAATGTGGTGGAGCGTCATGACGGCGAGCCGGTGGTGCGCGAACTCAAGCTGCGGGTTCGCGAGGGCGTGCGGCTGCGGTGAGGAGGCTTTTCGTAACGCTGACGGCATTCGCGCTGGCGGGCGGGCTGGTGCTCGCCGCGGGGCTCGCGGCCGAGCCGGCGACGGGGGTGCGCGCCATAACGGCGGAGTCCCCCTGCCCGGCGGCCGGCTGCGCGTCGGGGGAGTGCCACGGGTTCGACGACGTGCCGGAGCCGGACGGGGTGCACGAGATGAGCTGCCCCGAGGCCTCGTGCGCGAGCGTGGAGTGCCACGCGTGGGACTCGCTCGTCACGCGCTACCGCCAGGCGAGCGACGCCAGCCTCAACCTCTGGCTGCTCGCGCCCGTGGCGCTCGTGGTGGGGCTCGTGCTGATCGTTCGGAAGGCGGGGTGACATGGACAAGAGGAACCTCGCGATCGACCTCGTCGCCCTCGCGGTCTACCTGGTCGTGGCGAACCCCGCTATCACCGGGATCGGCCTTCACGAGTGGCTGGGGCTGGGCGTGCTCGCCGCTTTCTTCGTCCATCTGCTCGTCCATGCGGACTGGTCGGTCGAGGCTTTGCGCGGATCGCTCTCGCGCCCCTCGTGGGGCCGCACGGGCAACCTCGTGCTCGACGTTTTGATCGTCCTCGCCTTCATGGCAACGACGGTGTCCGGTATTATGGTGTCCGGAGCGGTGCTGCCGGCGCTGGGGCTGTACGCGGAGGGCTACCGCTTCTGGGATCCGCTGCACGCGATGAGCGCCAAGGCCCTGCTCGCGCTGCTGCTCGTGCATGTCGTGGTTCACTGGAGGTGGATCGCCGCCTGGTTCAGGAAGGGAAGGGATCATGAGTAAAGACTGGCAGGTGTTGGCCGCTGCCTGGGAGCTGGCCGCCTTCTCCTTCCGCTACCCGGGGGCCGAGCTCGCCGAGGCCGTATCCTCCGGCGAATGGGCCGACGCGGCCCGCGAGATCGCCGGGGCGCTCGGCCTCGCGCTCCCGGAGGGCTTCGGCGCGGACGCCTCCGCCGACGGCCTGCGCCCCGAGGCCACGCGCCTGTTCGTCGGCGCGCCCGAGCCGGCGTGCAGCCCCTACGAGGGCGTGTGGCGCGCGGCCGACGACGGGGTGCAGGCGCTCCTGTTCGTGAACCCGCACTCCATGGCCGTCGAGCGCTTCATGCGCGGGTGCGGCCTGGGGAGGCCCGAGGGCACCAACGAGCCCCTCGACCACGTGGCCACCGAGTGCGAGCTTTTGGAACGCCTCGCCCTTCGCGCGGCCGCCCCCGCCGACGCGGACGCCGATCTCCCCGGAGGCTCGCCCGAGGCCGCCTACGACGCTTTCCTCCAGGAGCACGCCCGCGCCTGGATGCCCCGCTTCGCGTCCGCCGCCGCCGAGTCCCGCCACCCCTTCTACCGCGACGCCGCCGCGTTCCTCGCCGCTCTCGTCGGCTGAAATCGCGCACGAAGGCGCTTTTTGTCCATGTTCCAACAAGCAGCTGACCAGGTGAAACAACCTGTTTCACCTGGTCAGCGGCGTGGACAAAATCGGGCTTCGTGCGCGATTCGCACCCGTGCCTGCGCTAGAACAAGAACGCCCCGTCGACGGTCATGGAGATGCAGTTGCCGTTGGGTTCGCAGATCAGGCGCACGTTCGCGGTGGTCGTGCTGCCGGCGCCGTCGAGGATGCTCACATCGTTGACGTACTCGTAGCCGCCGCCCTCCTGGGGGGTCACGGTCGCGGTCGCGGGATCGACGCTCTGGTACGTGTAGAGCGTGTTGTTGGCGAAGAGCGAGGGGATCTCGGCCTCGAGCGCGGCGATGGCCGTCTTCTGCTCCTCGCTCACCTCGTCCTTCTTCGGCTCCTCGGGCTTGGCGGCCTCGGGCTCCTCGGCGCCCTGCTGCTGCCCGGTCTGGCCGGCCTGCACGGCCGGCAGCGTCAAATCCCACGTGGCCTCGGTGGCGCCGTCGTTCCAGAATAGCCGCTCGGAGCCGTACTGGTCGTCGAACGTGAGCGTGCCCGAGGCGGTTCCGTCGGCCGCCACCTCGATCACGCCACCGTCGAACGACGACTCCGCGGGCGGCATACCGAACGACAGCAGGCAGCCGGTTTCAAGCGTCTGCGGCAGCCCATGGCTCTTCACCTGTAGGTTCACGACCAGCCGGCCGTCCGCGCGCTCGATCGAGGCCACCGTCGCCTCGTAATCGCGCCACACGGCCGTCTCGCCCACGGCGAGCGCCTGCAGCTTGCTCTCGTCGGTGACCGTGTATCCGCCGACAAGGGCCGTGTCGGAATCGATATCGCTCGCGACGCTCGGAACCTCGGGCTCGGAGCCGCATCCGAACAGCGTGCAGGATGCGAACACGGCGCAGGCGGCGGTGGCGAGGGCGATTCTTCTGTTCACGGCGGTCCCTTTCTCGGTTGATCGTGGCAGTGCCGAAGCGCGCGATCGAGCCGCGCGCGTTGTCTGTCGCGGCATATCATACCAGCTCGCCGCGCTTTCGTGCGCTCGTCATCGAAAGCGCACGGCCTCGGTGTCATCTTGGTGCTGACCCTGCGGCATGGCGCGCCGCCGTCGGGTATAATGGGCGCGACGAAGGCGAGCGAAGGGAGGCGGCATGAACGAAAGCGGCGCGCGGCCCGTGTACCGCGTGGGCGAGCCCGTCCCGTTCTCCGGCTACGTCGACGACTTCGACCAGGGCATCGCCGCCATCCAGTTCTCGCTCGACGACGGGGCCACCTGGACCACCTACGAGACGCAAGGAACCGTCACCGATAAGGGCGTGAACTGGCGCTTCGAATACGTGCCCGCGCGTCCCGGCCGCTACTTGCTGAAGGCCCGCGCCCTCGACAAGCAGGGGAGCGCCTCAGCCCTCGTGTCGCGCTTCGCCTTCGAGGTGCTGCCGTGAGCGCCGCCCCCGCGCGGGCCCCCGTGGAGGTGTTCGGTGCCGCGCGCGTGCGCGCCATCGGCGGCGGGCCGCTTGCGGGCGCGCGGCTGTTCCGCTCCTGCGAGCTCGTGGGCATCGGACCCGAGGAGGCGTCCCTCATCGTGGGCGCGCTCGGCGTCCGCTCCATCTACGACATCCGCAACCAGTGGGAGGTGGCCGCGCACGCCGAGCCGTGCCTCATCGGCGCGAAGACGGTCGCGCTCGAGCCCTCCACCGAGCGGCGCAGCAAGGACGCGTCGAAGCGCCTGGTGGCGGGCGTGATCGGCGCGTACGGCGCGCCCGAGGAGCGCATGGCGTCCAACTACCGCCGCTACGTGCGCGAGTACCCGCTCATCGGCGGGGCCCTGCGCGCCATCGCGGCCGAGGGGGTGCCCGCGCTCGTCCACTGCGTGAACGGTAAGGACCGCACCGGCGTGCTCTGCGCCGTGCTGCTGCGCGCCGCGGGAGCGCATCCCGACGACGTCATGGCCGACTACCTGGCCACCAACCTGGTGAACGCGCAGCAGATCGAGCGCGAGGCCGCCGAGCTGGGGGAGGGCATGGACGACGGCGAGCGCGCCATCCTCTTGTCGTTCCTCGAGGCGCGCCCCGCCTACCTGCGCGCGTTCTTCGACGAGGTGGACGACGCCTTCGGCTCCTTCGAGCGCTACGTCTCCGAAGGCCTGCGCCTCGCCCCGGCACAGCGCGCCCGCCTCGCCGCCATGCTCGCCCGCACATGACTCGGCCAGGGGCTAACGGCGCGCCCAACCCCGTCAAGCAACGTTCCGGCCCCGAAAGCGGTCGGCAAAAGCAAATTTCCGCACTCGCATTTCCCCAGCTAGACGGATGAATCAACAGCAAATCACCACAGTTCGTAAAAATTTTCCTTGACAGGGCTTGACGGGCATCGTATTTTAAGCAATTGCGACTTTTTCGCATTTTTGCGGGTGCTCATGAAGGAGGAAAAGCCTCGTGGCTCAAGGAAAAACGACTGATCAGACCAGCCTTTACAGGGATCGCCGCAGCTTCGCGAAGATCCCGGACGTCATGGACGTCCCGAACCTCATCGCCATCCAGACGGATAGCTTCGAGTTCTTCAAGGGCGAGGGCCTGGCGCAAGCGTTCAAGGACATCAGCCCCATCGAGAACAACACGAAAGACATGTGCGTGGAGTTCGGCCGCCACGAGTTCGGCGAGCCGAAGTACACCGTCGACGAGTGCAAGGAGAAGGACGTCTCCTACCAGGCGCCGCTCTTCGTCGAGATCCGCTTCATCAACCGCGAGACCGGCGAGATCAAGGAGCAGGACGTGTTCATGGGCGACTTCCCGCTCATGACGCCCCGCGGCACCTTCATCATCAACGGCACCGAGCGCGTCGTGGTCAGCCAGCTGGTCCGCTCGCCCGGCGTCTACTTCGCCGCCGAGCGCGACAAGGCCTCCGACAAAGTCATCTTCAACTCGAAGGTCATCCCCAGCCGCGGCGCGTGGCTCGAGTTCGAAACCGACAAGCGCGACATCCTGTCCGTGCGCATCGACCGCAAGCGCAAGCAGCCGGCGACGCTGCTCGTGCGCGCCCTCGGCCTTGCCGAGACGCGCGAGGAGATCATCGAGCTCCTCGGCAACTCCGAGATGGTGCTGCGCACGCTCGACCGCGACCCGGCCACCACGAAGGAAGAGTCGCTCATCGAGCTGTACAAGCGCTTCCGTCCCGGCGAGCCGCCCACCATCGACAGCGCCCGCACGCTGCTCGAGGGCCTGTTCTTCAACCCGCAGCGCTACGACCTGGCGAAAGTGGGCCGCTACAAGATCAACAAGAAGCTCGGCTTCGACCCGGACAACGAGTCCTCCACCCTCACCGACGAGGACATCGTGAAGACGATGCAGTACATCGTCGCGCTCCACGAGGGCGAAGAGGGCGTGCAGACCGACGACATCGACCACTTCGGCAACCGCCGCATCCGCACGGTGGGCGAGCTCATCCAGAACCAGTTCCGCATCGGCCTGTCCCGCATGGAGCGCGTCGTGCGCGAGCGCATGAGCATGCAGGAGCCCGACGAGATCACGCCGCAGTCCCTCGTGAACATCCGCCCCATCGTGGCGGCCATCAAGGAGTTCTTCGGAAGCTCGCAGCTCTCCCAGTTCATGGACCAGACGAACCCCGCCGCCGGCATCACGCACAAGCGCCGCCTGTCGGCCCTCGGCCCCGGCGGCCTGTCCCGCGAGCGCGCCGGCTTCGAGGTGCGCGACGTGCACACGTCCCACTACGGCCGCATGTGCCCCATCGAGACGCCTGAAGGCCCGAACATCGGCCTGATCGGGTCGCTCGCCACCTACGGGCGCATCAACCCCTACGGCTTCATCGAGACGCCGTACCGCCGCGTCGTTGACGGCAAGGTCACCGACGAGGTGGACTACCTCACGGCCGACGAGGAGGAGAACTACGTCATCGCCCAGGCGAACGACCTGTTCGACCCCGAGACGCGCCTGTTCGGCACGTTCGACGACGAAGGCGTCTTCCACGAGGCCGCCCGCGTGCTCTGCCGCACGAAGGACGCCAACGGCACCTTCGGCGAGCCCGACGAGCTGCCGCCCACGCAGGTGGACTACATGGACGTGTCGCCGCGCCAGATGGTGTCGGTGGCCACCTCGCTCATCCCGTTCCTCGAGCACGACGACGCGAACCGCGCCCTCATGGGCTCGAACATGCAGCGCCAGGCCGTGCCGCTGCTGCGCCCCAACGCGCCGCTCGTCGGCACCGGCATCGAGCACCGCATCGCCGTGGACTCCGGCGAGATCCTCGTCGCGCAGAACCCGGGCGTCGTGGACTACGTGGACGGCCAGACCATCATCGTGCTCAACGACGACGGCGAGTACGACGAGTACCTCATCCCCAAGTTCCAGCGCTCCAACCAGTCCGGCTGCATCAACCACCGCCCCATCGTGCGCAAGGGCGACGAGGTGCAGAAGGGCGACGTGCTGGCCGACGGCCCCAGCTGCGACGGCGGCGAGCTCGCGCTCGGCCAGAACCTCATGGTGGCCTACATGCCGTGGGAAGGCTACAACTACGAGGACGCCATCATCGTGTCCGAGCGCGTGGTGGCCGAGGACCTGCTCACGTCCATCCACATCTCCGAGTACGAGATCGACGCGCGCGACACCAAGCTCGGCCCTGAGGAGATCACCCGCGAGATCCCCAACATCTCCGACGACATGATCTCGGACCTGGACGCCGACGGCATCATCCGCGTGGGCGCCGAGGTGTTCCCGGGCGACGTGCTGGTGGGCAAGGTCACGCCGAAGGGCGAGACGGAGCTCACGGCTGAGGAGCGCCTGCTGCGCGCCATCTTCGGCGAGAAGGCCCGCGAGGTGCGCGACACCTCCCTCAAGGTGCCCCACGGCTCCGGCGGCCGCGTCATCGGCATGGCCCGCTTCAGCCGCGACGCCGGCGACGAGCTGGCTCCCGGCGTGAACGAGCTCGTGCGCATCTACGTGGCGCAGAAGCGCAAGGTGCAGCAGGGCGACAAGCTGTCCGGCCGCCACGGCAACAAGGGCGTCATCTCCCGCGTGCTGCCGGTGGAGGACATGCCCTACCTCGCCGACGGCACCCCCATCGACGTCATCCTGAACCCGCTGGGCGTTCCCTCCCGAATGAACGTGGGCCAGCTGTTGGAGAACCACCTGGGCTGGGCCGCGAAGTGGGGCTGGGACGACGCCGAGGAGACCACCGAGGTCGTCGAGGGCCCGATGCACGTGGCCACGCCCGTGTTCGACGGCGCCACGGAGCGCGAGATCTCCGACGCCATCGAGAAGGCCAACCGCAACCTCATCAACATCAACCACGCCAAGTACGGCGCCAAGGCGCGCGACGAGTTCGTGCCGCAGCTGTCCCGTACCGGCAAGACCTGGCTCTACGACGGCCGCACGGGCGAGAAGTTCCGCGAGCCCATCACCGTGGGCCAAAGCTACATTCTGAAGCTCGGCCACATGGTGGACGACAAGATCCACGCGCGCTCGACCGGCCCCTACAGCCTCATCACCCAGCAGCCGCTCGGCGGCAAGGCGCAGTTCGGCGGCCAGCGCTTCGGCGAGATGGAGGTGTGGGCGCTCTACGCCTACGGCGCCTCCAACGTGCTGCAGGAGATCCTCACCGTGAAGTCCGACGACACCGCCGGCCGCGTCAAGTCCTACGAGGCCATCGTGAAGGGCGAGAACATCCCGGCCGCCGAGGTGCCCGAGAGCTTCAAGGTGCTCGTGAAGGAAATGAAGTCGCTGTGCCTCAACGTGGAGCTCGAAGGCCACGACCATCAGACGATCGACGTCACGCAGGACATCGATCGCCAGGAGGAAGGCGACCGCGCGCTGTACGAGGCCCTGGCGGCCGACGCGCGCAAGACCGAGGAAGACGACGCGGCGAGCGCTCTGGACAGCATCGCCGCCGAGCTGGGAGAATTGATGGGCGATACCACGAACGAGAAGAACGACCTCATCGGAGAAGGGGAGGAGCTGTAAATGACGACGGAATTCGACGTTACCAATTTCGACGCCCTGCGCATCTCCCTCGCGAACGCCGAGGACGTGCGCGGCTGGTCGCGCGGCGAGGTCAAGAAGCCCGAGACCATCAACTACCGCACGCTCAAGCCCGAGAAGGACGGCCTGTTCTGCGAGAAGATCTTCGGCCCGACGAAGGACTGGGAGTGCGCCTGCGGCAAGTACAAGCGCGTGCGCTTCAAGGGCATCGTGTGCGAGCGCTGCGGCGTGGAGGTCACGCGCTCCAAGGTGCGCCGCGAGCGCATGGGCCACATCGAGCTGGCCGCGCCGGTGAGCCATATCTGGTACTTCAAGGGCTCGCCGAGCCGCCTGGGCTACCTGCTCGACATCGCGCCGAAGGAGCTGGAGAAGGTGCTGTACTTCGCCTCCTCCATCGTGACCTCGGTTGACAAGGAGGGCCGCGAGGAGGACGCCGACGAGCTGCGCGACGAGCTGGCCGCCGACCTCGAGGAGCTGGACGCCGAGCGCGACCGCCTCATCGAGGCCACCCGCAAGCTGTCGGTGGACTACGTGCCCGAGGACGACGACTTCGTCGACGACGTCGACGAGGATGAGCGCATGACGCCCGAGGAGGTGGAGGACGAGGTCGCCGACATCTTCGAGGAGTTCAACGAGCGCAAGGCGCTTCGCCAGGACGCCTTCGAGGCCTTCATGAAGATCGAGCCCAAGCAGCTCGTGCCCGACGAGGCCCTCTACCGCGAGATGCGCCTGAACTACCGCGACTACTTCACCGGCGGCATGGGCGCCGAGAGCGTGCGCGACCTGCTCGACGCCATGGACCTCGAGGCCGTGGCCGAGGAGCTGCGCGACGTCATCGCCAACGGCAAGGGCCAGAAGCGCGCCAAGGCCATCAAGCGCCTCAAGGTGGTCGACGCGTTCCTCAAGTCCACCAACCGGCCGACGGACATGATCCTCGACGTCATCCCGGTCATCCCGCCCGACCTGCGCCCCATGGTGCAGCTCGACGGCGGCCGCTTCGCCACGTCGGACCTGAACGACCTGTACCGCCGCGTCATCAACCGCAACAACCGCCTCAAGCGCCTGCTCGACCTCGGCGCGCCCGAGATCATCGTGAACAACGAGAAGCGCATGCTGCAGGAAGCCGTGGACAGCCTGTTCGACAACGGCCGCCGCGGACGCCCCGTCACGGGCCCCGGCAACCGCCCCTTGAAGTCGCTCTCCGACATGCTCAAGGGCAAGCAGGGCCGCTTCCGCCAGAACCTGCTCGGCAAGCGCGTGGACTACTCTGGCCGCTCGGTCATCGTGGTGGGCCCGCAGCTGAAGCTGCACCAGTGCGGCCTGCCTTCGCAGATGGCGCTCGAGCTGTTCAAGCCCTTCGTCATGAAGCGCCTGGTGGAGCTTGAGTACGCCGCCAACATCAAGGCCGCCAAGCGCGCGGTCGACCGCGGCGCGAGCTACGTGTGGGACGTGCTGGAAGAGGTCATCACCGAGCATCCGGTGCTGCTGAACCGCGCGCCAACCCTGCACCGCCTGGGCATCCAGGCCTTCGAGCCGGTGCTCGTCGAGGGCAAGGCCATCAAGCTGCACCCGCTGGTGTGCACCGCGTTCAACGCCGACTTCGACGGCGACCAGATGGCCGTGCACGTGCCGCTGGGCGCCGAGGCGCAGGCCGAGGCCCGCGTGCTCATGCTGTCGGCCAACAACATCAAGTCGCCGGCCCACGGCCGCCCGCTCACCGTGCCCACGCAGGACATGATCATCGGCCTGTACTACCTCACCGCGGCCCGCGAAGGCTTCGAGGGCGAGGGCCGCGCGTTCATCGACTTCGATGACGCCATGAACGCCTACGACGCGCGCGCCGAGCTGGACCTCCAGGCCAAGATCTGGGTGCGCCTCTCCAAGGACACGCAGGTGGCCACCGCCTTCGGCACGTTCGAAGACCACAAGGCGGGGACACGCATCGAGACCACCATCGGCCGCATCACGTTCAACAAGGTGCTGCCCGAGGACTATCCGTACCTCAACTACGAGATGAACAAGAAGGAGATCAGCCGCCTGGTGGAGGACGTATGCAACCGCTACGAGCTCTCCGACGTGCCGGCCATCCTCGACGGCCTCAAGGACGCGGGCTTCCACTACGCCACGCGCGCCGGCGTCACGGTTTCCGTGTACGACGCCACCGTGCCGCCGAACAAGGGTGAGATCCTGGCCGAAGCGGATGCGAAGGTGGCCGCCATCGACGAGGACTACGAGATGGGCCTCATGAGCCAGGACGAGCGCCACAAGCAGGTCGTCGACATCTGGAACGACGCCAACGAGGCGGTCGGCGACGCCATGGCCGAGAACTTCGACAAGTTCAACCCCATCTACATGATGGCGTTCTCCGGCGCTCGAGGCAACATCAAGCAGATCCGCCAGCTGGCGGGTATGCGCGGCCTCATGTCCGACCCGAAGGGCGAGATCATCGACCGACCCATCAAGGCGAACTTCCGCGAGGGCCTGTCGGTACTGGAATACTTCATCTCCACGCACGGCGCCCGTAAGGGCCTCGCCGACACCGCGCTGCGTACCGCCGACTCGGGGTATCTGACCCGCCGACTGGTGGACGTGGCCCAGGACGTCATCATCCGCGAGATCGACTGCGGCACCGACGACGGCGTGCCCTACCCGCTGCACAACGAGAAGGGCGAGCTGGACGAGAACCTCATCGGCCGCTGCCTGCTCGAGGACGCCAAGGGCGCCGATGGCGGCGTGGTGCTCGCGGGCGGCGAGTACGTCGAGCGCATGGACCAGCTTGCCGCCATGGAGGCCGCCGGCATCGACGAGGTGGTCATCCGCACCGTCATGACCTGCCATGCCGACCACGGCGTGTGCCAGAAGTGCTATGGCTGGGATCTGGCCACCTCCCGTCCGGTGAACATCGGCACGGCGGTGGGCATCATCGCCGCCCAGTCCATCGGCGAGCCGGGCACCCAGCTCACCATGCGTACGTTCCACACCGGCGGCGTGGCCGGCGAGGACATCACCCACGGCCTGCCCCGTGTCCAGGAGCTCTTCGAGGCGCGCAAGCCCAAGGGCCTCGCGGTGCTCGCGGAGATCTCCGGCACGCTGCAGATCGCGGGCGACAAGCAGTCCAAGACCATCACCATCCACGACCAGCAGGGCAACTTCCGCGAGTACACGGTGAGCGCCCGCGCCCAGATGCTGCCGGGCGTCGTGGACGGCTGCGAGGTGCACGTGGGCCAGCAGCTCACCAAGGGCTCCGTGAACCCGCACGACCTGCTACGCCTCACCGACCCGAACACGACGCTGCGCTATATCGTGAGCCAGGTCCAGGGCGTGTACGTGAGCCAGGGCGTGGACATCAACGACAAGCACATCGAGGTCATCGCGCGCCAGATGCTGCGCAAGGTGGCCGTGATGGACTCCGGCGAGTCCGACTACCTGCCGGGCCGCCAGGTGAACCGCTTCGAGTTCGAGAAGGCCGCCAACGCCCTCATCGCCGAGGGCAAGGAGCCGCCCGTGGGCCAGCCGCTGCTGCTCGGCATCACCAAGGCGTCGCTCGCCACGGATTCGTTCCTGTCGGCAGCCTCCTTCCAGGAGACGACGAAGGTGCTCACCGACGCCGCCATCGAGGGCAAGATCGACCACTTGGCCGGCCTCAAGGAGAACGTCATCATCGGCAAGCCCATCCCGGCGGGCACGGGCCTTCCGCGCTACCGCGAGGTGGGACTCACCTACAAGGGCCGCCCCGTGGCCGGCGTGCAGGGCGAGACGCTGCCCGACTTCGCCCCCGAGGCGCTCCGCGAGATCGAGGAGCTGCTGCCCCAGCCGCAGGACTGGTCGCTCGACGGCGACGGCTACCTCAACATGGGCACGAATTACGGCAGCTACTACAGCGGGCTGTCGCTCGGGCACCGCGGCCCGCAGCTCTCCGACGAGGACGCGCGCCTGTACATCTACGATGACCTGGGCGTGTCGCAGCGCTGGGCCAACAAGTTCTCCGAGGCGGGCATCGAGACGGTGGCCGACCTCGTGGGACACACCGAGGAGGACCTGCTGCGCATCGAGGGCATCGGCGTGAAGGCTATCGAGGAGCTGAAGGAGGGCCTCGAGGAGCGTGGGCTCACCCACGTGATCGAGGACGACCTCGCGGCCACGAGCGACGACATGTCGCAGCTGCTCGACATGGTGTTCTCGCCCGATGACACCATCCTCATCGGCGGCGACGAGCCCCCGACCTTCAACACGGAGGGTGAGGACATGCTGGGCGAAGCCCTGCCGCCGCGCTCCTACCAGCGCAACCTCGAGGAGCTGGATGCTCTGCTGGGTTCCGTAGGGTCGCTCGGCTTCGGCCTGACCACCAAGGAGTCCGAGGAAGCGTCCAACGCGGACGACGAGGAATAACGGGAACTTGGGGGCGCGCTCAGGCGCGCCCCTTCCTGTTGGGGCTTGCGTGGCCGGAGTTCGCCGGGCAGCGCCCAGTCGCTCAGACAGTCCTCGCTTCGCACGGGTGCGGCGCCGCGAAGCGAAGCGGAGCAAGTCCCCGAAGGGGAAACTCGCTTGGTGGACGCTGCCCGGCGAACTCCTTCGCGAGTCTCCCTTTGTCATCCTGAGCGAGCGGAGCGAGTCGAAGGATCCCGTGCGGCGCCAGCGAACGCGGCCCCAACCTGCAAGAGGCGGTCAGACCGGCTTTCGCTGAATCGGGTTCAACTTGGAAGGATTATCGTGTCTCGGAAAACCTACATCCCCGCCGGCGAGGAGGCTCCTGCTTCGCAGATCGGCTCCACGCTCGAGGCGCTCGCCTCCACCATCGCGGCGCGGTGGGACGCGGGCGAGGAAAGCTACACGCATCGGCTGCTCACGGGCTCGCCGGACGCGGTGCTGAAGAAGGTCATGGAGGAGGCGGGCGAGGCGGCGCTCGCGGCGAAGGACGTCGAGTCTTGGGCCACCTCCTCGCTGGCAGCGGCGCTTGCGGCGGCGGGCGACGTGGAGGCCGACGAGCTGGCTGTGGAGCTGCCGCCCGAGTACGACGCGGCGGTGGACCACCTGCGCTATGAGGCGGCCGACGTGGTGTACCACCTGCTGGTGGCGCTCGAGCGCTACGGCATCGGCCTCGACGAGTTCGCCGCCGAGCTCAACGACCGCATGACGGAGGCGGAGCGCCCCGAGGGCGCCGTCCGCCTGCACGAAGATCACGTGAAACGGGGGAAATGACATGGCACGACTTTTCGGAACCGACGGCGTCCGCGGCGTGGCCAACACGCAGCTCACCTGCGACCTCGCCTTCAAACTGGGGCAGGCCGCTGTGGCTTTCCAGGGAAAAACCATCCTCATCGGCAAGGACACGCGCCTCTCGGGCGACATGCTGGAGTCGGCCGTGGCGGCCGGCATCATGTCGATGGGCGGCACGGCGCTTTTGGCCGGCATCATCCCGACGCCCGCCATCGCGCTTCTGGTGCGCGAGCTGCATTGCGACGGGGGCATCGTGATCTCCGCGTCGCACAACCCGCCGGAGTACAACGGCATCAAGCTGTTCGACAGCCAGGGCTTCAAGCTGCCTGACGCGGTGGAGGACGAGATCGAAGCCTTCGTGGCGCGCGGCGGCGCGGCGGCCGACGAGCTGCCGGCGGGCGATGCGGTGGGCGTGGCGCTGCCGGTGGAGGATGCCTGCGAGCTCTACGTCGCGCACGCCGTGTCCACGGTGGCGAACGAGGGCATCGACTTCGCGGGCCTCAAGGTGGCGCTCGACGTGGGCCACGGCGCCTCGTGCATGACGAGCCCCGAGGCGCTGCGCCGGCTGGGCGCGGAGGTGCACGTCATCAACGAGGAGTTCGACGGCACCGACATCAACGTGAAGTGCGGCTCCACGCATCTTGAGCCGCTGCGCGAGCTGGTGGCGAAGACGGGCGCGGATGTCGGCATCGCGCACGACGGCGACGCCGACCGCGTCATGCTCATGGACGCCGCAGGCAACGAGATCGACGGCGACGTGGTGGAGGCCGTGTGCGCCATCGACCTCAAACAGCGCGGCCTCCTGGCCGGCAACACCGCCGTGTCCACGGTGATGTGCAACCTGGGGCTTACCCATGCGATGCGCGACGCGGGCATCGAGCTCATCCAGACGAAGGTGGGCGACCGCTACGTGCTGGAGGCCATGCGCGCGGGCGGCTTCATCGTGGGCGGCGAGCAGAGCGGCCATATGATCTTCCTTGAGCACAACTCCACGGGAGACGGCCTGGTCACGGCCTTGCAGTTCCTGGCCGCGTGCAAGCGCGCCGGCAAGTCCATCCAGGAGGCGGCGTCGGTGATGACGCGCTTCCCGCAGACGCTCATCAACGTGCAGGTGAACGACAAGCACGCCGTGGACGGCAACGCCGCCGTGCAGGCCGCCGTGGCCGCCGCCGAGGCCGAGCTGGGCGATTCCGGCCGCGTGCTTTTGCGCCCCTCCGGCACCGAGCCGGTTGTGCGCGTCATGGTGGAGGCCGCGAGCGCCGAGGAGGCCGAGCGCCACGCCAAGGCTATCGCCGAGGTGGTGGAGCGCGAGGTGTAGCGCGCGGATTTCTAACGAGCGGTTTGGGGAGCGGCCTCGATGCCTTGCGGCAGCGGGGCCGTTTTCGTCTGCGCGCGGGCGTCGCGCTGCATGTGGCGGAAGTTCCAGAACGTCACGGCGAAGCAGATGAGCGCGTACACGAGCGTGATCGAGGCCTTCGCGTCGCCCCACGGCGGCAGAAGCGACGCCTTGCTGGCGAACGTGTAGAGCATGATCAGCAGAAACGGCAGCAGCAAGGCGTATTCCGTCTTGAAGTAGCCCGTGAGGTCGAAGCCTTGCCCGCGCAGAAGGCGCTTGCTGACTACGAACAGGGCGATGCCGCCGTGCATGGCCACGAGCGCCATGAAGAACCAGGGCTTGTCGAGGAACTGCATGGCCGTGATGCAGCCGAACGTGACGACGGCCGCCGCGAAGAACAGGGCGAGGCCTCGGCTCGGGTTCCGCTCGGTCATGGGACGTCTCCTTCTCGCAGCTCAACGTGTCGCGTCCCGCCATGATACGAGGTTTTCGCCCGCTTGCGCCCGGGAGAGCCGAAAATCGCGGGACAATTACCCCCGTCCCTTTGCCTCACCGAGGGCGCGCATGAAAAAAGCCCGGCCGGCGAGGAGGGGCGCCGGCCGGGCTGTGGGGAAAGGGTGCTATGCGGCGGTCGCGGCCGACTTGCCGGCGATGCGGCCCCAGTTGAGAGCGCCCTGCAGGCAGGTGCCGCTTCCGGGATAGTAGGGCCCGATCCAGCCGGCGGTGTTCACGCCCGCGCCGAAGAGGTGCGGGATGGGGTTGCCCTCGGTGTCCAAGATGGCGGCGTCGGTGTCGATGAGCAGCCCGCCGATGGAGCCGATGTTGGTGTTCTGCGTCTTCCAGGCGAAGAAGGGGGCCTCGTCGAGCGGGGTCAGCTGCACGACGCGGCCGTATGCGGCGTCCGCGCCGGCCGCGCAGGCGGCGTTCCAGGCATCCACCGTGGCCTTGAGGTTGCCGGCGTCCATGCCGAGCGCCTCGGCCAGGGCCTCCACCGAGTCGGCCTGCACCATGCTGCCGTCGGCCAGAGCGGCCTCGCGGGCCTTCGCGCCGCCTTCGGCGTTGTCCGACCAGGCGCACTTCGCGTCGGAACTCACCATCTTGTTGTCCATGAGCATGTACGTGGCGCCCTCGAAGCCGCCCTGCGCCATGGCCGCGTTGAACATGGCGCGGCAATGGAACGCGTAGGTGGTGTCCTCGCGCACGAAGCGGTTGCCGCGCTGGTCGATGAGGATGTAGGGGATCTCCGGGTTCTGGTTGTTCGTGTAGCTCCACGTCTGCAGGATGAGGTCGACCGCGCCGTGGAAGGCCGAGTCGGCGCCATGCGCCATGCCGATGCGGATGCCGTCGCCCGTGTCGGTGGCCGCCGTGGCCACAGCCTGGGTCTTGAGGTCCCAGTAATGCTGCTGGTCGTACTTGAACGCCATGTCCTCGTTGTGGTCGATGGACGCCATGGCCAGCACCACGCCTTTGTTCGCCTTGTAGTTCTTGCCGTCGGCGCAAGCCACGCCCACCACGGTGCCGGAGTCGTCCTGGTAGATGTCGGTGACCTCCACCTTCGTCTCGATCTCGCCGCCCTTCTCCTCGACGGCCTTCTGGGCGTTGGTGGTCCACACGGCGCCGCCCGTCTTCTTGGGGTCGGCCGCGTCGGCGATGAGGTGGATGCGGTCGCGCATGTATTCGTCGGGCATGTACGGCGTGGGATAGCAGCCGAACACGTTGGCGAACGTGATGCCGAAGCTGTCGGCCATCCACTGCAGGTTGTCGGCCGCGTTGTCGGCCATGCACTTGACCAGCTCCTCCTTCACGAGGCCCTCGGCGTCGGTCATCCAGAACTTCGCGTGCAGGTCGGCCGAGTCGTCGGTGACGCCCGCTATCTCCTTCTGCCACGTCGTTCCGGACGCCTGTACCGCGCCCTCGGCGAGCGCCGTCGTGCCGCCGCAAGCCGGGGCCTTCTCCAGCACGAGCACCTTCGCCGCGCCGTTTTCGAGCGCCGAGTACGCCGCGGTGAGGCCGCTGCCGCCGCCTCCGCACACGATGACGTCGTACTCGCCGTCCCACTGCACGTCAGCCGCGTTGCCGCCCGCCGCCGCGCCGGCGTCCGCGTTCGCCTCGCCGTCCGCCTGCTTCGGCGCGCAGCCGACCAGGCTTCCCGCCGCCAGCGCGCCCAGTCCGAGCGCTGCCCCCTCGAGGAAGCTCCTGCGCGACAGCCCCTGCGTTCCGTTTGCCTTCATGATGGCCCCTTCCTTCGTGCCTCGTTTCCCTTACGCCCCGGATTATAGGAACCGTCCGAGCGCCCCTCAACGGCCTGAAACCGCTCTGCGGAACCCCTGTTCCACGATGCGGAACGGCACGCTCGGCGAGGACCTGCGGCGTTTCGCCTTTGTTTCGCGCTGATCCATGCCGTATACTGTCGCCGACAGGGAATCCGCGCGGCGAAAGGGGAGGCCATGGCGGAACAGGGCGTGCAGGTGCTCGATCGCGCGTTCGACATCTTGGAGGAGCTGGCTCGCGCGCAAGGCCCGTGCGGGCTGAGCGAGCTTGCCCAGGCCACGGGCATGAGCAAGTCGACGGTGCACCGCATCGTGGCCACCATGCTGGGGCGCGGCTACGTGGAGAAGACGCTGGAGGGCCGCTACACCATCGGCCCGAAGATGTTCCACACGCTGGGCTACCACATCAACTCGCTCGAGCTGCAAACCGAGGCCAAGCCGTACCTCGAGACGCTCAAGCGCGTGCTGGGGCTCACGTCCCACCTGGGCATCCTCGACGGCGCGTACGTGTCCTACATCGAGAAGGAGGGCACGGGCTGGGGCGACGAGGCCTACACCGAGGTGGGCTACCGCTCGCCGGCCTACTGCTCGTCGATGGGGAAGTGCCTGCTCGCGTGCCTGTCGCGCGCCGAGCTGGAGGAGGCGCTCTACGGCTTCGAGTTCGAGGCCCACACGCCCAACACGTTCACGAGCCGGACCGCCTTCGTGAAGTACCTCCACCAGGTGCGTGCGCAGGGTTGGGCCATGGACGACGAGGAGTACGAGCTGGGCCACCGCTGCGTGGCGGCGCCCGTGTTCAACTACCGCGGCGACGCCATCGCGGCGGTAGGCGTGAGCGGCACGCCCGAGAGCATCCCCGACGAAGAGGTCGAGCGCATCGCGCAGCAGGTGAAGCTGGCCGCGAGCCGCCTCTCCGAGCGCATGGGCTACGTGGAGTAGGCCCTCGACCGGGCCGACCCCGCCACAGGGAGGATGGCGGGGTCGGAAAGAGAACAGGCGCGGCTTCGAGAAGGGGGAGTTCCAGGGGAGGAGGAGGGGAGGCCGGCCGTTCGAAGGAAGGGCGTGGTTACGAGCGGTACTCGTCGGCGAGGAACTTGAAGAACGCGATGCCGCCGCCCACGATGAGCAGCGCAAGCCCCACGGGCAGCGCGAACACGCCCCACTCCACCGCCGTGGGCACGTAGGCGAACGACGAGACGAACGTGCTGGCCGCATGGCCCACGCCCGCCGACACGGGGTAGCCCCACAGCTCGCTTGAGCCGATGGCCTGCAGCTCCAGGGGAACGACGTTGAATCCGGGGTACAGAAGCATCATGCGGTGCACGAACGCGCCCGCGATGACGAACGCCGAGCCCGCGTACAGCAGCGTCGGGCTCTTTTGCACGCGGCGCAGGAAGAAGGCGACCATGGCGATGGCCGGCAGCACGATTTCCACGGCGTAGAGCGCGCCGTACTGGCCGAACACCACGTGCAGCACCTCCTGGGAGGAAAGCGAGTTCTCCCAAGCCAGCAGCACCAGCTCCATCGCCGTGAAGAAGAAGTGCACCACAAGCGACCCCGCCGTGATCTTCGCCATGACGGCGAAGGCCCGTCTGTGGCGCGCAAACCCGCGACGGCCAACCACAATCATGCAGATGACCAGCACGAGCGCCGTGCCGGAGGCCACGGCCATGGCCACGAAGTCGGGCGGCAGGATGGCCGAGTGCCACCAGTGGCGCGAGGCTTGCGTGGCGAAGATGAGCGCGGTCACCGTGTGGATGAGCACCGCGAAGGGCAGGCCCACGATGCCCACGCGCTTCGACCATTTCTGCGAGAAGGCGGCCACGGCTTCGGCGCTTTTGGAGCGCGTCCAGGCGGCCAGGAAGAAGCCGGAGCGCTTCCATTCGGGCAGCATCTGGAAGTACACGCTTAAAAACGTGATGATCATGTAGCAGGTGATCACGCACACGTCCCACAGAAGCGGCGAGGTGAGGTTGGGGTGCAGAAACATGTTGAGAATGTTCGTGATCTTACCCAGGTCCAGCAGCACCATCGTGCCGGCAGCCACCACGCAGCCGAACGCGGAGAGCGAGGCGATGCGGGCGAAGGGCTTGAGGTCCTTGATGTCGAACACGTACACCGACGACGACACTATCATGCCGCCGGCCGCCACGCCCACGAAGAAGGCGAACGCGGCGATGTAGAGGCCCCACGAGAACGGGTTGGACATGCCGGTGACGCCCAAGCCGTTGGCGAACTGGAAGCCCCAGCACGCCAGACCCACGCCGATGAGCGCGAGCGCTGCGAGTGACAGGCCGATGCGGCCCTTAGTTTCAAGCATCCTGCACCACCTTCGAAGCCGTGACGTAATACACCTTGGGACGCGTGCCGTACTCCTCCTTCAAGCGAATGGCCTGCTTGGACGCGAGGGCGCGCGCAGGCTTGCTTTCGGGGTCGTCCAAATCGCCGAACAGGCGGGCCTGCTGCGGGCATGCGCGCACGCAGGTGGGCTCGATGCCCTGGGCGGTGTACTGCGCGCAGAACGTGCACTTCTCGGTGACGCCCACGGGGCGGTGCTGCGTGTACACGAGCCGGCCGTCCTCGCGCGTCTCGCCCGGATAGCCGTAGTCGGTATCGACGGCCTCCTCCTTGAGGGCGCGCGGGTCCTTCCAGTTGAACTGCCGCACGCCGTAGGGGCAGGCGGCAAAGCAGTAGCGGCAGCCGATGCAACGCTCGAAGTCGATGAGCACGGTGCCGTCTTCGGTGGAGTACGTGGCGCCGGTGGGGCACACCTTCTCGCACGCGGGGTTCTCGCAGTGCTGGCACGACAGCGGCAGAAAGTCCATCCGCAGCGCGCCTCCTGGCTCTCCAACGGCGGTCTGGTGGACCTCGGCCCCTAAGGTGGCCACGCGGTTCCACCACATGGTCGGCGGCAGCGCGTTGTGCACCTTGCAGGAAACGGCGCAGGTCTGGCACCCGATGCAGGCGTCCAGGTCGATGACCATGCCCTTACGCATTCTGATCGCCCGCCTTTCTCACGTCGACGAGGCACTCGTTCCAACAGGTGTTGGGCGACCACATCTGCGGCACGAAGTACACCTCGTGGGTTGGCTTGATATGGGGATACACGAGTGAGTTGTAGGATTGCCCCGCCGTGTAGCGGCTCCACCAGCCCTCCTCGAAGACAAGGCAGTCGTCGCGGATGCCGGGGTCCACCGCCACCCAGCCGGTGAGCGTGCCGCGGTTGTTGAACACCTCCACCTTGTCGCCGGTGGCCAGCCCGCGCGCCTCGGCGGTTGCGGGGCTCACGTAGGCCTTCGGCTTCGTATCCTGCAGCTCGTTGAGCATGAAGTTGTTCGCGTGCGTCGAATGCACTCGGTGGATGGAGTTGCGGGTGAGCATGGCCAGGGGATAGCGGCCCTCGATGGAGGGGTCCACGGCGTATTCCGATTCGACGAAGGGCGGCTTGTGCACGGGCAGCGTCTCGCCCAAATCGATGAAGGCCTGCTCGTCTTTGTAGAACTCGATGCGCCCGCTCTTCACGAACGCCCCGGTGGTCTCTATCTTCTCGGGGTAGCTCACGGGCGGGAACGGCCGGTAGTCGTGAATCTGCTCGTAGAACGGGATGCGCTTGCGCCCCGGGTGGCCGTGCTTGAGCTTCTGCGGGCCCTGGCGCAAATCGGCGAACGTGATGCCCTCCGCCTCGCCGCCGGCCGCTTCCAGCATGGCGTCGATGATGGTGGCGCTGGCCTCTTCCACGTCCAGTTCGGGGTAGAACGCTGCCTCGAAGGAGGGGTCGTAGCGCTTGGCCAGCTCGCGCATGATCCAGAGCTCGGGCTTGCAGTCGCCCACCGGCGGGATGGCCGGCTGCTGCAGCTGCATGTACTGGTGCACGGGCGTAGTGACGAGCTCCGTCTTCTCGTACCAGGTGACGCCGGGCAGCAGGATGTCGCTGTACAGGCTGGAGGTGGTCTTTTGGAAGTCGAGGTTGATGACGAGCTCTATCTCGCCGTCCTCCACCTTCTGGCGCAGCTGGTTGTTGAGGTTGTGCTGGTCGAAGGGGTTGCAGCAGTAGATGATCCACGCCTTGATGCCGTTTTCGGGGTAGGGGGCGCACATGGTGTCGGTGGGGCCGTGCACGAGGTACTCGAAGGGCACGTAGTTCGGCTTCTTGCCGTTTGGCACCCACCAGGCGGCCGGGCTGAAGCGCAGGCGGTACTGGCCCGCGTAGGTGGAGAAGCCGCCGCCGTCGATGCCGATGTTGCCGGTTATCACGGGCAGGAGGCTGAGCGCGCGCCCCTTGAGGTCGCCGTGGTACCACTGGTAGTTCGACGCGCCGTAGATGACGTGGAGGGGCTTGGCCGCGGCTATCTCGTCGGCGATGCGCACGAGGTCGGCGGCCGGCATGTCGCTCATCTGCTCCACCTGCTCGGGCGTGTAGTCCTCCAGCTCCTCCCGCAGAAGCGTGAACGCCGTCTTGGCGCGCGCGGTGGAGCCGTCCTTCAGCGGCACGTCGAAGGCGCCTTCCAGCTGTATGCCGGGGAGGGGCGCGAGCGTCGAGGGGTCGGTCGCCGCAAGGCCGCCCTCCGCCATCGCGACGTAGGACTCGCGAAAGCCCGGCATGTTGGCGGGGGCGTCAAGCCCGGCCACGTCGCGCGCGAGCAGCTTCTTGCCGGTGGCCGTGTTCACGAGCAGCGGCAGGTCGGTGTAGGTGGCGATGAACGTTTCGTCGTGGTTGCCCTCGTCGATGATGCGCTTGCACATGCCCAGCGCCACCGCCGCGTCGCTGGAGGGCTTCGTCGAGAACCACTCATGCGCCTTCGCGGCCGTGGGGCTGAAGTTGGGGTCGAACACGACGATTTTCGCGCCGCGGTCGCGCCCTTCGGTGAGGAAGTGGGCGTCGGGGATGCGCGTGGCCATGAGGTTCGAGCCGAACACGAGCGTGTAGTTCGAATCCTCCCAGCAGTAGCTCTCAAGCTCCTCGCTCTGCACGCCGAAGGTCATGGGGGCCGACATGGGCAAATCGCCGTTCATGTCGTAGCCGCCGTGCATCGACCAGCCGGCCAGCGCCGCCAGGCGCACCACCGCGCCCTTGTGCACGTGTCCGGTGGCGGCCACCTGGATGATGGTGCCGATGGATTCCGGTCCGTACTTGTCGGCGATGGCGCGCAGCTGAGAGGCGGCTTCGTCAAGCGCCTCGTCCCAGCTGACGTCGCGGAACTCGTCGGTGCCGGGCGCGCCGGTGCGGATCTGCGGGCCCTTCATGCGGTCCTTGCCATGCACGAGGTTCAGCATGGAGAGGCCCTTCAGGCATCCGCGGGGGTTGAGCTCTTCCTCGGGGTAGTCGGCGGCTTGGATGATGGTCTTGATCTCGCCGTCTTTCGCCGCGGCGATCAAGCCGCAGCCGCCCGTGCAGTTCGGGCTGCAGGTGCTGCGCGTCAGCGTCAGCCCCGCGTCCGCCGCCGCCTCGGCGCTTGCCTGGTCGAAGCCGATTGCAGCGGATCCCCCTGCTGCAATCACGCCCGCGCCGGCCAGGCAGGTGCCGAGGAAGCCACGTCGTGTGACCTCGGTTTTCATATGGTCTCCTTCTCGTCTGCGTACCGTGGGTACGAGTAGAGAATACCGGGGCGGGGTTGCCCGCGGGCAGGGGCGGGCGGGGGCCGGCTACAGCTTCACGAGGCCGTGGGCCACCGCGTATTCGAACAGCTCGGGCTTCGTGGACAGCCCCAGCTTCGCCATGATCTTCGCCTTCTGGCTCTCGACGGTCTTGACCGAGATGGAGAGGACCTGCGCGATGTCCTGGTTGGAGTGGCCGCGCACCGCCAGCGAGACGATCTCGCTTTCGCGCGGGGTGAGCGTGCGCGCAAGGGGGTCGTCGCCCTCGAGCGAGTCGCGTACGAAGGCGCCCAGCATGCCGCCGCAGATGTAGGTCTCGCCTTGCGCGGCTTGGCGGATGGCCTTTATCAGCTCGTCGTCCGAGGCGCTTTTCAGCACGTAGCCGCGTACGTTGCGCTGTAGGGCCTGGCGCAGGTACTCCTGCTCTTCGTGCATGGTGAGCACCACCACGGCGGTGTTGAACGCCCCGTTCGCAATATGCTCGGCCAGAAGCAGCCCGCTTTTCTCCGAGCCCATGGAGATGTCGGTGAGCAGCACGTGGGGCTTGTGCTGGCGCACGAGGGCGAGCGCCTCTTCGGGGTCGGATGCCTCGCCGACCACGTGCATGTCCATCTGCTGCTCGATAATCATCTTGAAGCCCAGGCGCACGATGGCGTGGTCGTCGGCCAGCACGATGTCTATCATGCCTCGGCCCCCTTCCTCAGGGCGCGCGCGAGCGGGATGCGGGCCGTGACCGTCGTGCCCGCATCCGGGGCCGATTCGATGCTCACGGTTCCTCCTACCAGCTCCGCGCGCTCGCGCATGCCTTCGAGCCCCAAGCCCCCGCCGCGCAGCTTCGGCGAGGCGGCGTCGAAGCCGATGCCCCGGTCCTCCACGCGCAGCTCCACGTCGTCGCCTGTTTGCCCGAGGCGCACGGCGATGCCCTCGGCGCGCGAGTATTTGCAGGCGTTCGTGATAGCTTCCTGGAAGATGCGGTAGAGCGCGCACTCGCAGTCCTCGTCCGCGCCGGTAAGCGGGGCGGCGTCCACGGCTATCTCCACGCCGAACGAGTGCTGGAGGACGGCGCAGTGGGCGGCGATGGCCGCGGCCAGGCCCAGCTCGTCGAGGGCCGCCGGGCGCAGGCCCGTGGCAATCTCGCTCACATGCGTCATAATCTCCCGCAGCTTCTCGCACGCCTGCTCGATGCCCTCGTCCTTGCGCTCGGCGGGCAGGTACTTGAGCTTGCGCAGCTCTATCTGGGCAAGCAGGATCTCCTGGGACAGCCCGTCGTGCAGCTCGCGCGCTACGCGCTTGCGCTCGTCTTCCTGAGCTTGGAGTATCTTGTGCGTCACCTCGGTGTAGACGGGTTCGCGCCCCGCCTTGCGCGGCATAAACGGCTCCCGCTCAATGAAGTCGAGGCCCGCGCGCCCCGCCGCGAACCTTTGCGCGTCGCGCAGGATCTCCGCGTCCAGCGCGCGGCCATCGCGGACGGCGCAGATGAAGATCATGGTCACCCGGTTGCCGTCGAGCAGCGGAAACGCGAGGAACGCGCGCAGGCCCTCGGCCGCCACAATGGGGTACTGGTACAGATCCGTCCGCTCGATATCCTCGTCCACATCGCGCACGAGGATGGGCCGCCCGGTGGCGAACACGGTGCCGAGCACGCCTACCTTTGCGGGCAGCACGATGCGGCGGTAGCGGTTGCTCGTGTTGCCCGCCGCGCAGTCCCACACCAGCTCCGGGCTGTCCCCGTCCGGGACGAAGCACAGCCCGACGAAATCGAAGCCGAACGCCTCGAGGACGGCGCGTGCGAGTTTCCGCCCCGCCTCGAGGCGCCCGTCGTCCATCATCGCCTCACGAACAGGCTCAGCACGCGCACGAGCAGGCTCGGCTTGTAGGGCTTCGACGCCGGCGGCACGGGGGCCGCCGTGGCCAGGCCGGTGCCGGCGCCTTCCGCGCACGGCGGGGCGGCGGCCAGCGGAGGCTCCACCGCGTCGGCCTCGAGCGCCTTGGGCTTAACGGGCGCCGTCGCGGGCTCGGCCTCGCGCGCCTCGGCCGGCTCGTCGGCCTCCGACACCTCGTTCGTGGCCATGAGCTGCGCCGCGCGCCTGCGGGCCACGTCGCGGGCGGCTTCCTCCTCGGCCGCCTCCAAGCGGCGCTGCTGGGCGCGCTTGATCAGGAACTCCTGCGACTCGAACAGCTCGGTCACGCCCTCGTCGCTCTCCTTGGCGAACGCGCCGAGCGGCGTGTAGCTCTTGTCGGGCATGAGCTCGCGCAGCTTGGCCGTGTCGCTCATGCAGATGTCCAGGTACTCGAGGATCTGCTCGCGCAGCACCTCGTCCAGGATGGGCCAGGCGATCTCGATGCGCTTGTCCATGTTGCGCGTCATGAGGTCGGCGCTCGACAGGTACAGCTTCATGCTCTCGCGCGGCCCGAAGCCGTAGATGCGGCTGTGCTCGAGGAGGCGCCCCACGATGGACACGACGCGCACGTTCTCGGTGAAGCCCTCGAGGCCCGGCACCAGGCACGATATGCCGCGCACGAACATGGTCACCGGCACGCCGGCCTCCGATGCCTCCACGATCTTCTCGATCACGTCCTTGTCGGTGACCGAGTTCGTCTTGAAGAACAGCCCGCACTCCTCGCCGGCCCGCGCGCGGGCGATCTGCGCTTCGATGCCGGCCAGGATCATCGGCTTGATCTGCAACGGCGCCACCCACATGATGTCGTAGTTGTCCGAGGTGTTCTCAAGCCCCATGTTGCGGAAGAACTCGGTGGCGTCGCGGCCGAACGTCTCGTCGGTGGTGATGAACGACAGGTCGGTGTAGAGCTTGGCCGTCTTCTCGTTGTAGTTGCCCGTGCCCAGCTGCGTGATGTGCTGCAGCCCCGCGTCGGTCTGGCGCGTGATGCAGCAGATCTTCGAGTGCACCTTGAAGTCGCGGAACCCGTAGATCACCTTGCATCCGGCCTGCTCGAAGCGCTGCGACCACTCGATGTTGTTGCTCTCGTCGAAGCGCGCGCGCAGCTCGAACAGCGCCGTCACCTCCTTGCCGTTCTCGGCCGCAGCGATGAGGGCCTCGGCGAGGTGCGACTGGCTGGCCAGGCGGTACAGCGTGATCTTGATGGAGATGACCGCAGGGTCCACGGCGGCCTCGCGCAGAAGCTGCACGAAGGCGTCCATCGTCTCGTAGGGGTAGCTCAGCAGCACTTCCTTCTCGCACACCTGGTCGATCACCGGGCGGTTGCGGTCGAGGCAGGCGGGCCACTGCGGCGTGAACGGGGCGTTCGTCAGCTTCGCGGCCTGCTTGGCGGGAAGGCGGCCGGCCAGGCCCCAGGTGTAGCCCATGTCGAGCGGCACCGAGGTGACGAAGGTCTGGTGCGCCTTCAGGCTCAGGCGCTTGAGCAGCAGCTTCTCGAGCGTGGGCGACAGCGGCCGCTCGCTTTCCAGCCGCACGGGGGCCAGCCGCGAGCGCTTCTTCAGGATGCGCTTCATGTGCTCGCGGTAGTCCTCGTCGTTCTCGTCGGTGCCCTCGGTGGCGTCGAGGTCGGCGTTGCGCGTGACGCACACGACGTTGGTGTGCTTCACGGCGTACATGCTGAAGATCTCGGCCGCCACCATCTCGATGGCGTGCTCGAGCAGGATGAACTGCAGGCCCTCGCCCGGCAGCTCGATCACGCGGTCGCACTGGCGGGGCAGCGGCACGAGGCCGAGCGTCACGCCCTCCGCGCCGAGGTTCTTCGCCTTCTCGCCCTTGGCGGGCTTCTCGGCGCCCTTGGCCTTGGGGGCCTTCTTCTTCACGGCCTCGTCGCCCTCGTCCAGGCGCACCACCACGTACAGCGCGCCGTTCTCCAGGTGGGGGAAGGGGTGGCGCGCGTTGATGATCTGCGGCGAGAGGAACGGCATCACGTTTTTGTGCACGTGGGTGGAAAGGAAGGCGCGCTGCTCCTCGTCGAGGTCGTCCGGGCGCAGGTGGCTCACGCCGCGCTCGTGCAGAAGGCGGCGCACCTGCTCGAACGTGCGCTCCTGGATGGGGTAGAGCTCGTGGCAGCGCGCGTAGATGGCGTCGAGCTGCTCGGCGGGCGTCAGGCCCGACTTCGAGTCGATGATGTGCTTCTTCACGAGCGAGAGGTCGGTGAGGCTGCCCACGCGTACCATGAAGAACTCCTGCAGGTTGCTCCAGAAGATGGAGATGAAGTTCAGGCGCTCGAGCAGCGGCACCGTCTCGTCAGCGCCCTGGTCGAGCACGCGCTCGTTGAACGTGAGCCACGAGAGCTCCCGGTTCTGCAGATAGGGCGCGGCTTTCGGCTCGGGGGCCGCGGGCTCCTGCGCGGCGGGAGCGGCCTCGGCCGCCTCAGGCGCGCCCGCCTCCGCGACGGCTTCCACCGATTGCTTCTTGCTCGTTTCCATGAACGTCCCCTTCCCGTAACGTCACGACGTGGCCGCGCTCAGCGCGGCAGCAGCATACGCTCGATGAGGTAGCCCTCCCGAACGCCGTACTTGCAGACTTCCAACCGCTCGGCCCCGAGGGCCTCGAACAGCGCGAGGATGATGACGCAGCCCGGCACGAGCGTGTGGACGCGCTCGGCGGACGCCTTGAGCGCGGTGTGGGCGAACGCGTCCGGGTCGTTGCGGCACCATTCCAGTATCGCACGAATCTCGCCGGCCGTCATGGTTTTCGGCCGGGGGATCCCGCCTGCGGCCTGCGCGAGCATCTTGGCGGCGGCGCGCACGCTGCCGCCGACGCCGTACAGCGCGGGCGCGCGGTACGCTTCGGGGCGGGGCAGCGCGGCCAGGCGTTCGCGCAGCTCGCATGCGATGGCGCCCATCTCGTCGGCCGTGGGCAGGATGGCGCGCACGTGGGAGGCGAACGACGAGAGCGAGCCCTGGCCCATGCTCGCGTTGTCGAAATCGCAGCCGCCGTCGATGCGGGTGAGCTCGGTGGAGCCGCCGCCGATGTCCACGAGCGTGCCGCGCTCGATGGCGCGTTCGCACGTGGCGCCGACGAAGCCGAGGTGCGCCTCGTCGCGCGCGGAGAGCACGTTGACGCCCAGGCCGCACGCCTCCTCGATGGCGGCCGCGGCCTCGGCGCAGTTCGAGGCGTTGCGCACCACGGCGGTGGCGAACACCTCCAGCTTCTTGCAGCCGAAGTAGCGCGCCCGCTTGACGTGGCCGCGCAGCACGCCCGCCGCCTTCTCGATGCCGGCGGGGGTGAACGCGCCGTCCTCCACGTAGGCGGACAGGCCCGCCATCACCTTGTCGTTGATGAGGCTCTTGAAGTCGCGGCTGGTGTAGGCGGCCAGGCGGTCGTCGCGCACCTCGTACACCACGAGGCGGATCGAGTTCGATCCGAGGTCTATCACTCCGTAGGTGGGCACGCGCCGCCCCCTTGTCTGTCGTCGCGTTTGCAGGTCAACGATTCCATTCTAGCGAAGCGCCGCGCCCCCGCAAAGCGCGCCACCCGATTCGCGCCCAAAGTTTTACCTGGGCTTGACGCTCGACCTTGTCGCGCCCCGGCTTCCCTAGCGGTCGGGCTTCCCGGTCCGGCTTCCTCCCCGCCCTGCAGTCTCTGCGCGGCTTTTTCGTCTTCGTTCCGAGATTTTTGCGCGTAATGGACGATCTGGCAGCCCTCCGAAGGCGTTTTGAGGGACTGTGAGCGCAAATGTTTCGGAAAACCCCTGGTGGATGCAACTGCCTACACGGCCGAATCGTCCATTGCGCGCAAAAATCTCGGAACGCCCCCCGATTCCCTACGCGAGTCTCGTCAAGGGGGCATCGGCTACCCTTTCCTCAGCTCGCTGAGCAGTTCGGTGCGCAGCCGGTGGCGTCGCATCATCCACCCGCCGTTGTTCGCTGGAAGCTCCTTGCCGGTGAGCTTCGCCACGGTTCGCGCCGCCTCGTCGAGCTTCCTCGCGTCGAAGAACTGGTCGCGCGTGATCGTGACCACTGTGATCCCCTGGGCCATCAGCGCGGCGCGCCGCGACGAGTCCCGGGTCTCCTCCTCCCTTCCCGTATGATGCTCGTCGCTCTCGTACTCCACCGCCACGCGGCTTTCGCTCCAATAGAGGTCGCACTTGAAATAGCTCCTCTTGACCAGACCCTTCGCTCGCGCTTCGATGCGGCGGTTGAGTTCGGGAAGATCGAGCCCGTACCCGCCGATCATGCGCGGCAGGCAGAGGGCCATCGCAAGGATCGTCTCCATGGGGGAGGCAGACGTGTCGGCCACGAAGCGAAGCGCCCGCATCGCCTTTCTCGAGCCGCATCTGGCGTGCTCTCTCCTCACGGTCTTTTTCAGGGAGCGCACGGTGGTGAGGGGCGCCCGCTCGCGGAATCCGCGCCCGTTGCTTTCGTCGTAAGCGTACGAGGCGCACAGAACGCAGCCGTATCGGACGAGCTCTACTAAGGAGAGCTCGGACGCCATCTCGACAAAGCTCATGTCGGGAGAGGTCAGGTAGAGGCCGGGCCTCACCTCCATGAACGATCCTGGCGAGAGGGCTCCAGCCTGCACATGGGGAACGAGCCTTTCGGATCTGCGCCGATCATTCTGATCGGCAACCACCACGTGAACGGGTTCGGAGATTCCGTAATCCGACAGGTTGAAGCTCGCCGCGTCGGATGCGCTGATGGGGGAGCCGGGGTGCGGACAGGCCCGCGACGAGCCCGACGTCTTCGGAAGATCGTTCGTCCGCCAGAACTCATATGCCGATAGGTAGCCGATAAAAGCCTTCATATCTGCATCGTAGCGCTTGGAAGGCTCTCGGCGCCCGTACGATTTGTTGAGCCTTGCAAGATAAAGTTGAAGACGAGGGCGCTCGCCCATCTTTTTGCGCGCAATGGACGATTCGCTTCTCTGTTCGATTTCGCTCGCCTGGGGTTTTACGGAACATATACGCTCGCCAGCCGTTCGGGCGTCTCCGGAGGGCCTTCAGATCGTCCATTGCGCGCAAAAAGATGGAAACGGCTCCGAATTTTCCGCGCGAGCCGTCGCGTGAGCCGGCCGCGCGCGCTGTGATATGATGGGCTTACCGCTTCGCGAAAGGATGAGCCCATGCTGGAAACCGTCGATTTCTCGCTGCCGCAGCTGCCCAAGGACGAGTACAAGGAGCGCCGCGACGAGCTCATGGAGCGCCTCGTCGTGCTGCAGCAGCAGGCGCGCGAGCGCGGCATCGGGCTGGTCGTCCTGTTCGAAGGGTGGGACGGCGCCGGCAAGGGCAGCCGCATCTCCGACCTCATGTACCATCTCGACGCGCGTGCCACCAGCGTGTACGTCACCGAGAACCTCGACGTGAAGGCCGCGCGCGGCTTCCCCGGCGCAAAGCACGGCGTGACCGGGTTCTACCCCATGATGCAGCAGTTCTGGCAGGCGCTCGGCATGCGCGGCACCATCACGTTCTACGACCGGGGCTGGTACACCGCCGCCACGCAGCGCATGCTCTACACCGAGTACGGCGAGCTCTCGCTCGGCTCGCGCAAGGGCGACCGCAAGAAGCCCGTGGCCGCCGCCATCGCCGAGGCGCGCGACGAGCGCCACATCGACACGCTGCGCAGCTCGCTCGCCTCGGCGGCCGACTTCGAGAAGCAGCTCGTGGACGACGGCTACCTCATCGTGAAGTTCTTCGTGCATGTCACGAAGGAGGCCCAGAAGGAGCGCCTCACGCGTCTGCACGAGGACCCGGCCACCCGCTGGCGCGTGGACGAGCGCAAGCTCGAGAGCCTGCGCAACTACGAGGAGGCCTACCGCCTCTACGACAACCTGCTGGAGGGCAGCGACTTCTCCTACGCGCCGTGGCACCTGCTCAACGGCGAGGACAAGCGCCGTGCGAACCTCCAGATAGCCGACACGCTCGTGGCCGCCCTCGAGGGCGCGCTGTCGGTGGAGCCAGACGCGGACGCGGCGGCCGCAGCGGCGAAGGCCCAGGCCAACTCCGCCGGAGCGCTCGAGCAGGCGCCGCTGTTCGGCCGCACGCCCGAAGAGGAGGCGCGCATCCGCGAGGAGGCCGAGCGCGCCGCCGCCGAGGCGAGCTCCCGGGCGCCGCGCGCGTCGCGCTTCCGCCTCGTGGCCGACCCGCCGAAGATCGACGAGATCGACCACTCCCTCGCGCTCGCGCCCGACGACTACAAGCGCGAGCTCAAGGAGCAGCAGGAGCGCCTGAACAAGCTCGAGATGGAGATGTACCAGAAGCGCATCCCCCTCATGCTTATGTACGAGGGCTGGGACGCCGCCGGCAAGGGCGGCAACATCAAGCGCGTGGCCCAGGCGCTCGATGCGCGCGCCTACACCATCTTCCCCAGCCCCGCGCCCACCAGGCCCGAGCTTCTGCATCCGCACCTGTGGCGCTACTGGACGCGCCTGCCCAAGGCGGGCCACGTGGGCATCTACGACCGCAGCTGGTACGGGCGCGTGCTCGTGGAGCGCGTGGAGGGCTTCGCGTCGGTGCCGGAGTGGACGCGCGCCTACGACGAGATCAACGAGTTCGAGCGCGAGCTGGTGCGCTGGGGCGCCATCCTGCTGAAGTTCTGGGTGGACGTGAGCCCCGACGAGCAGCTGCGCCGCTTCCGCGACCGCGAGCAGGATCCCGCCAAGCAGTGGAAGATCACCGACGAGGATTGGCGCAACCGCGACAGGTATCCCCAGTACAAAGCCGCCGTCGAGGACATGCTGCGCCTCACGTCCACGCCGTTTGCCCCCTGGATCGTCCTCGAGAGCGACGACAAGCGCCATGCGCGCGTGAAAGCCCTCAAAATAATCAACGACGCCTTGGAAGCGCGCTTGCGGGAAAACTGAGATAGCGGTACTATGTCCTGCAGCACAGAATCAACCGTGCGCGTTCGCGCGCTTGAACAAAAGGGGTAACCAGCATGCAACTCTTCGGAATCTCCGTGCCCATGGAGGCCATCTGGATCATCGTGGCTATCATCGTGCTCGTCATCGTGATCTTCATCGCGAAGGGCTTCCTCGACGAGATGAAGAAGTAAGCGGGTCTCTTCCCCTCGTCGGTGAAATTGCGTTTTTCGCATATCGCGCCCCCATCGCGGGGGCGTTTGTTTATTATGGTAACGGTCTGGTGACGACGGGCTTTCGATGCAGCGCTGCGAGGCGCGGCGCCGTCGTCTGACGATCGTTCCGGAAGGTGGACATGCCAGAGTATCGAGAGAATCCCGATTTCGCCCCGCGCGGCAGGCATGCGCAGCAGCGGGGATCGGGCGGGCCGTCGGCCCAGCCGCCGCAGGGGGCCCCTCGCGCGCCCGGCGCGCAGCCGCCGCGCCAACCTCAGCCTCAGCAGCGCAGACAGCCTCCGGCACAGCGCCCGCAAGCGGCCCGGCCCGGGGCGTATCCGGCCCCTTCCGCGCGCCCAGGCGCCAGCCGCCCGCAGGGCGCGCCTGCGGGCGCATACCGTCCGGTGCAGCCTGTGCACGGCCGCGGGGGTGCCCGGCCCTCGGCGCAGAAGCCCCAGAAGAAGAACCCGTGGCGCATCGTGTTCTGGGTGGCGCTCGTCGTGTTCGTCATCGCGCTCGGGGCGCTCGGCGTCATCGGGTTCAGCTACTGGCAGGGCCAGCAGACCTATAACGACATCGCCGAGGAGGGCTTCACCCCGCCGGCCGACGTCGAGGGCACGTCGCTCGCCGACCTCACGGTGGACTGGGACGCGCTCAAGGCCATCAACCCCGACACCGTGGGCTGGATATACATCCCCGGCACCCCCGTGAACTACCCCATCGTGCACACCACCGACAACGACAAGTACCTCACGCACGACTTCAAGGGATCCGAGGGGTGGGCCGCCACGTTCGGCGCCATCTTCCTCGCGGCGGAGAACAAAGGCGACTTCACCGACGCCAACAACATCATCTACGGGCACCACCTCAACGACGGGTCGATGTTCGCCTGCGTCGCCGATTTCGAGGACCAGGCCACGTTCGACGCCCATCGCACGATGTACGTGCTGACGCCCCAGGGCAACTACCGGCTGACCACGTTCTCGCTCGTGCACGTGTCGGCCGACGACCCGTTGGCCCAGGCGACGTTCGCGGACGCCGCCGAGTACGAGGCCTACGTGCAGGACAAGATCGACCGCTCGGTGGTGGAGGTTCCCGACGCTCCCGAGGCGGCGTCGCTGACGCAGACGTTCGCGCTCGCCACCTGCGACAACCTGCCGAGCGACGGGCGCTTCGTGCTGTACGCCTCCGTCGCCGACACCACGGTGGGCGCGCCGGCGGAAGGCGAGGTCGCCGATCCGGACGCCGTAGATGCCGTCGATGAGGCAGCAGAGGAGATCGTCTCGTGAGCTGTTCTATCTTGCCCGGAGGACGCCCCGATCGCCCGGAGGAGGAGTGCGCCGTGTTCGGCGTGTTCGCTCCCGGCGAGGACGTGGCGCGCATGGCCTGCTTCGGGCTCCAGGCGCTGCAGCACCGCGGCCAGGAGAGCGCCGGCATCGCGGTGGGCGATGGCGAGACGATCATGGCGGCGAAGGATCTAGGGCTCGTGACGCAGGTGTTCGACGAGGCCACGCTCGCGGCGCTCGAGGGGTTCGTGGCCGTGGGGCACGCGCGCTACTCCACGAGCGGCGGCGCGGCGTCGTGGGAGGCCGCGCAGCCCCACATCTCGGCCATCGACGACGTGCTCATCGCGCTCGCGCACAACGGCACGCTCGTGAACACGAACGCCATCCGCGCCCGCCTGGTGGGCGAGGGGGTGCAGTTCCGCTCGCGTACCGATAGCGAGGTGGCCGCGAAGGCCATCGGCCAGGTCACGCAGGAGACGCACCACCTGAGGAACGGCATCCGCCGCGCCATGGAGCAGCTGGAGGGCGCGTACGCCATGGTGCTGGCCAGCCCCGACGCGCTCTACGCGTTCCGCGACCCGAACGGCATCCGGCCGCTGTGCATCGGCGAGCTGCCGGATGGGCGCGGCTGGGCCGTGTCCTCCGAGACGTGCGGCCTGGACATCGTGGGCGCGGCCTACGTGCGCGACGTGGCCCCGGGCGAGATCGTGCGCTTCAGCGCCGAGGGCATGCACGCCGAGCAGGGAGTTCCCGCCGGGCGCCGCGCCTCGTGCATCTTCGAGTACGTGTACTTCGCCCGCCCCGACAGCGTGATCGACGGGCAGAGCGTCTACCAGGCGCGCCGCAGCATGGGCCGCATCCTGGCCAAGGAGGCGCCGGTGGAGGCCGACCTGGTGCTCGGCGTGCCCGACTCGGGCGTGCCGCCGGCGCTCGGGTTCGCCGACGAGAGCGGCATCGCCTACGCCGACGGCATCGTGAAGAACCGCTACGTGGGCCGCACGTTCATCGAGCCCACCCAGGCCATGCGCCAGCTGGGCATCCGCCTGAAGCTGAACCCGCTGCCCTCGGTGATCGCCGGCAAGCGGCTCGTGGTCATCGACGACAGCATCGTGCGCGGCAACACCTCCAAAAAGCTCGTGCAGATGCTGCGCGACGCGGGCGCGGCGGAGGTGCATCTGCGCATCGTGAGCCCCGAGGTGCGGTGGCCGTGCTTCTATGGCATCGACACCGACACGCGCGACCAGCTGATCGCAGCGAACATGAGCTTGGGCGAGATGAACGCGTGGATCGGGTCGGACTCGCTCGCGTTCATCAGCCTGGAGGGCCTGCGGGCTGCCGTGCCCGACGTGCGCTGCCAGGGCTTCTGCGAGGCCTGCTTCACGGGCGACTACCCGGTGGCCATCCCGGACGCGATGGCGAAGAAGAGCTTTCTCACGAAGAAGGATTTCGAGGACGTGTACGCCGAGGGCGCCGGCGAGGCCGGCGTGTAAGGTACAAGGAGAGAAGATGACCGAGAGAAACACCGCAAGCCCCAAGCACGGCGCCGAGGCCCCGCACATGCCCAGCTGGATGGACGAGGACGCCGTCACCTACGCGCAGGCCGGCGTTGACACGGCCGAGGGCGCGCGCGCCGTCGAGGCCATCAAGGGCGTCGTGCACGACACGTACCGCCCCGAGGTGGTGGGCGACATCGGCGGCTTCGGCGGCCTGTTCTCCATCGCGGCGGCCAAGGACATGGCCGACCCGCTGCTGGTGAGCGGCACCGACGGCGTGGGTACGAAGCTCAAGGTGGCCCAGATGGCCGGCAAGCACGACACCGTGGGCATCGATTTGGTGGCCATGTGCGCCAACGACATCCTTGCCACGGGCGCCGAGCCGCTGTTCTTCCTCGACTACGTGGCCATCGGCAAGCTCAAGGCCGAGAACGTGGCCGAGGTCGTGGCGGGCATCGGCGAAGGTTGCAAGCAGGCCGGCTGCGCCCTCATCGGCGGCGAGATGGCCGAGCACCCCGGCGTGATGGACCCGGACGACTACGACCTGTCCGGCTTCTGCGTGGGCCTGGTGGACCGGGCGAAGATGCTCGACCCCGCGGCCGTGCGCGAGGGCGACGTGCTGATCGGCCTGGCCTCGAGCGGCCTGCACTCAAACGGCTACTCGCTCGCGCGCAAGGTGTGCGTGGAGGGCAAGACCCACTACGAGCTGCGCATCGAGCGCGAGGAGCTGGACGGCGCGAGCCTGCAGGATGCGCTTCTGGAGCCCACGCGCATCTACGTGAAGCCCGTGCGCGCCGTGCTGGCCGCATGCGAGGGCGCCGTGCGCGCGCTCGCGCACATCACGGGCGGCGGCATCTCCGAGAACCTCGACCGCGCCCTGCCCGAGGGCGTGGACGCCGAGGTGGACCTGGGCACGTGGCCCGTGCCGCTCATCGCGAAGTACGTGAGCGACGCCGCCCACCTCGACGAGGCCGAGGCCCTGAAGACGTTCAACATGGGCCTGGGCATGATCCTGATCGTGGACCCCGAGCGCGCCGAAGAGGTGGAGGCCGCCCTGGCCGAGGCCGGCGAGCAGACGTTCCGCGTGGGCCGCATCGCGGCCGGCGAGGGCAAAGTGCGCTACACGAACGACGGCAAGCTCTACGGCTACGAGGGGTAGAATTCAAGCGGGCAACCCTCCGGAATTTCCGGATGGTTGCCCGAAACGCACGCAACTATTAAGGAAAACTTAAAAGTTCGCGCAAGCGAGCACGACGACGAGTCGTTTTTGAGGGGGTCGTATGACCGAGAAGCTTAAGATTGGCGTTCTGCTCTCCGGGAGCGGCACGAACCTGCAGGCCATCATCGACTCGATAGCGGGCGAGGGGCTGCCGGTGGAGATCGTGCGGGTGGTGTCGTCGCGGCCGGACGCTTTCGGCATCGAGCGGGCGCGGGCGGCGGGCATCCCCGCGACCGTGCTCAACCGCGACGTGTACGCCGACCCGGAGGCGGCCGACGCGCGCATCGTTTCGGAGCTGCGCGAGGCGGGTGCCGCGTACGTGGTCATGGCGGGCTACATGCGCAAGGTGACGCCGGTCATGCTGGACGCGTTCCCCGACCGGGTGCTCAACCTGCATCCGGCGCTTCTGCCCTCGTTCAAGGGCGCGCACGCCATCGCCGATGCGTTCGACGCGGGCGTGAAGGTGACGGGCATCACCGTCCACTTCGCCAACGAGGACTACGACAAAGGGCCCATCGTGGCGCAGCGCGCCGTGGAGGTGCGCGAGGACGACACGCTGGAAACCCTCGAGGCGCGCATCCACGAGGCCGAGCACGCGCTGTATCCTGAAGTGCTGCGCCTCGTGGCCGAGGGCCGCGTGACCGTGGGCGAGGACCGGAAGGTGCATATCGGAATGGCATAAAAGGGGACTGTCCCCTTTTATGCCATTTTCCGACTTGAGGAGGGATTCATGGAGAGGGAAACGCTGCAAGGCATCGTCGACGACCTGCGTGCGGGGCGCACCCCGGTGCTCTCGCCCGAGGACTTCCCGTGCTTCTCGGCCGAGGCACTCGAGGGCAACGGGCATGTGGAGCCGTCGTATCTGGGCGTGATAGCCGCGAGCCTGACTGCGGCCGATATCCCCACGTTCGAGCGCGCCCTGCGCGCGATGGACGAGGGCGATCTGGCGTGGCTCGGCTTCAAGATCGTCTACGACGCCGCCGAGGCGCAGGCCAACACCGACAACGAGGTGACGAAGAAGTACGGCGACACGGGCTCCGCCGACGGCGAGCCGCTCGTGTTCTTCTGCAACGACGCGAAGGAGATCTTGGCGTCGCGCCCGTTCAGCCCGCGCGACACGTTCCAGATGAAGGACGCCACGCGCGGCCCCTCGATGCACAACGAGCAGTTCGAGGGCCTCACCTGGCTCTCCGTGCCGCTGTTCGACCAGGTGCACGTGTGGCTCTTGGGCGCGTCGGACGCCGCGAGCGAGGTGGCGGCGCTGGCCGACCACGTGGGCTTCGCGGTCACCGTGGTGGACTACGACCCCGCCTACGTAAGCGAGGCGCGCTTCCCGCGGGCGCGACGCATCGTGCTCGACGGCGGCAACTTCGACGGCCTGGCCGACCTCGCCTGCGCGCCGGAGGACTACGTGTGCGTGCTCACGCGCGGCCACATGTTCGACCCCGAGGGTTGCGTGTGGGCTGCGAAGCACCGCGTGCACTACGTGGGAATGATGGGCTGCGCCGGCAAGAACGACACCGTGCACGACCTCGTGCTGGCGAAGGGCGCCACCGAGGAGGACTGGGCGCGCGTCAAGCGCCCCATCGGCCTGAAGTTCGGCGCGAAGACGCCCGCCGAATTAGCTATCGCTATCGTCGCCGAACTGGTAGACGTGCGCTACCGCCAGCGCTACAGTGAAGAGGCGCGCGAGCGCCACGAGAGGAACCTGGGACGGTAGCCCAGGCGCACTGCCTGTTTCCCGTCGCGGATCGGCGGGTTCACCATAGCAGGACCGAACAGAAAGGATGTAAGACCATATGAGCGATCCTAAGATCAAACGCGTGCTGGTGTCCGTGACGGACAAGACGGGGGTGGCCGATTTCGCGCGCGCCCTCGTGGACGAATTCGGCGCGGAGATCATCTCCACGGGCGGCACCGCCCGCGCCCTCAAGGACGCCGGCGTGCCGGTGACGCCCATCGACGACGTGACGCAGTTCCCCGAGATGATGGACGGCCGCGTGAAGACGCTGCACCCGCGCGTGCACGGCGGCCTCTTGGCCAAGCGCGACAACCCCGACCACATGGCGCAGGCGGCCGAGCACGGCATCGAGATGATCGACATGGTGGTGGTGAACCTCTACGCCTTCGAGAAGACGGTGACCGGCGGCGCCGACTTCGGCACCTGCATCGAGAACATCGACATCGGCGGCCCGTCCATGCTGCGCTCCGCGGCCAAGAACTTCGAGAGCGTGGCCGTGGTCACGCGGCCGGACAGCTACGACGCCATCCTGGCCGAGATGCGCGCGAACGGCGGCACCACCCTGCGCGCCACCCGCGCGAAGCTCGCGCTCGACGTGTTCGAGACCACGGCCAGCTACGACGGCGCCATCGCCGCGTGGATGGCGGGGCAGCTGGCGGGCGACGAGGGCGCCGACGCGGCCAAGTTCCCCGCGCGCCGCACCGTGCGCCTGACGAAGGCCCAGGACCTGCGCTACGGCGAGAACCCGCATCAGGCCGCCGCGTTCTACCGCCGCGACGACTACGCCGACGCCCCCTTCAGCCTGGCGCACGCCAAGCAGCACCAGGGCAAGGAGCTCTCATACAACAACTACCTCGACCTCGACGCCGCTTGGACGGCCGTGCGCGAGTTCGACGAGCCCGCGTGCGTCATCGTGAAGCACCTTACGCCCTGCGGCGTGTGCCAGGACGACGACCTCGTGGCCGCCTACAAGCGCGCCCACGAGTGCGACCCGGTGAGCGCCTACGGCGGCGTCATGGCGTTCAACCGCCCGGTGACGAGCGACGTGGTGGTGGCCATCTTCGACAACAAGCAGTTCGTGGAAGCCATCGTGGCGCCCGAGTTCGCGGGCGACGCGCTGGACATGTACGCCGCCAAGAAGAACGCGCGCCTCTTGTCCACGGGCGGCGTGAACCCGGCCGGCGGCGAGGTGGAGTTCCGCGCTGTCGAGGGCGGTCTGCTGTGCCAGGACTCCGACGCCGTGGCCGAGGACCCCGCGGCGTTCACGGTTCCCACGAAGCGCCAGCCCACCGACGAGGAGATGGCCGAGCTCCTGTTCGCGTGGAAGGTGTGCAAGTCGGTGAAGTCCAACGCCATCACCCTCACGAAGGGCCGCGCCACCGTGGGCGTGGGCGGCGGGCAGCCCAACCGCGTGAACTCCGCGCGCATCGCCGTGGAGCAGGCGGGCGAGAAGGCGAAGGGCGCCGTGGCGGCCTCCGACGCGTTCTTCCCGTTCCGCGACGGCCTCGACGCGCTCGCCGACGCGGGCGTGACGGCCGTCATCGAGCCGGGCGGCTCCATCCGCGACGAGGAAGTGATCGCCGCCGCCGACGAGCACGGCATCGCGCTCGTGTTCACCGGGCATAGGCACTTCCGCCACTAGATACCGCGGCTTCGACGCGCCTTCGGACGGCCTCCCCCGGGAGGCCGTCCGTGTGTTCAGGCTCGTGAGCCCCTCTTGTCATCCTGAGCGAGCGCAGTGCCCCTCTTGTCATCCTGAGCGAGCGAAGCGAGTCGAAGGAACCCGTGCGGCGATAGCTGGAAGACTTCCGGTTGGCACCACACGGGATCCTTCGACTCCGCGCTGACGCGCTCCGCTCAGGATGACAAGGGGCAGGGTTTGTGGATGTTGTTTGACGGGTGGGCAACGGCGGCGGGGGAGGGCGCTCGTGGGCGTTGCCGTCACGTAAAGTGGGGGCATGAAGAAATCCGAAGCGCTCAAACACCTGGGGCTCACCGAGGGCGCGACCGACGACGAGGTCAAACAAGCCCACCGCAAGCTGGTGATCGCGCATCACCCGGACAAGTTCCCGCTCGACTCCCCGGAGCGCGCGGAGGCCGAGGAGTTCACCAAGCGCATCAACGAGGCGCGCGACGTGCTGCTCAACCGCTCGTGGACGCCCGAGTTCGACCCGCGCCGCGACCCGCGCCCCTACGCGGGCAACCCCTACGCGCACCCGGCCGGCGCGCCGCAAGGCGAGTGGGACCCGTTCGCGGGATGGCCGTTCGGCCAGGGCCAGCCCACGACGACGTCCTCCGGCGGGGGCCGCACCACCTATGTGTGGACCTCGTGGGACGGCACGCGCTCGGCCGGCGGCGAGGCGGGCGGCGGCATGCCGTTCGATTTCGACCCGTTCGACCCCTTCGCGCCGTTCCGCGCGACGGCCGCCCCGCAGAAGACGCCGCAGGAGGCGCTCGCCGATGCCACCGCCGACCTCAAGCGCGAGGGCGGCGCCGTGGCGGCGAAGGCGTTTCTGCTCGTGGCTCTCTCGCTTCTGGGCACGCCGGCCACGGGGCTGTTCTTCTACGTGATGGCCTCGGTCGTCTACGGGTTGTGGAAGCGCCTCGGCAGCTGCCTCATCGGGTTCATCATCCCCATCGTGCTCATCGGCGCGCCGTTCGTCTTCATGATCGCGCCCCGGCAGGGGGCGGTCACGGGCGGCCTGGCCGTGGCGTTCCTCATCGCCGTGCTGTTCGACGTGACGAACATCCGCGACCGGGTGCGCGTCCTCCAAGCGGCGCGCGCGGCCGCCGGGCGGTAGCGCGCGCCGCGGTCGTGGTATACTGATCTCTTTCGGGTCAAGGTTCGCGGAAGGGGTCGCTTTGAAGAAAGCGCTGCTGCTGGTCATCGGCATCGTGGCGGTGTGCTTCCTCATCGCGAACGCCGATTACCTGGCCAGCTTCGTCGCGACGCTCAAGACCGGCGCGCTCGTGCCGCTCGTGGTGGCGTGCGTGCTCATGCTGGCGCGCCATCTGGTGCAGGCGGCCTCCTACGACGCGGCCTTCGAGGCCGTGGGGCATAAGACGGGCTTCTGGCACAACGTCATCCTCATCTTCTCGCTCGTGTTCATCAACACGTTCTGCCTGTTCAGCGGCGCGACCGGCGTTGCCTTCATCATCGACGACGCGCACCGGCGCGGCTGCGACGCGGGCCAGTCCACCTCCGGCGCCATCCTCTCGCAGATCGGCTACTTCGCGGCCATCCTCGTGATCTCGGTCATCGGCTTCGTCACCATGCTCGTGTCGGGCTCCATGAACGCGCTCTTCCTCGTGGGCGGCCTCGCGCTCGCCGTGGTGCTCGCGGTGCTCTCCAGCATGTTCGTGGCGGGATACCGCCGTCCGCGCATCCTGTTCCGCGTGTTCATAGGCGTGGAATCGCTCATCAACAAGGCGCTCGGCCTGCTGAAGAAGCACCTCAAGCCCGCTTGGGGCCGCAAGATGGCGTCGTCGTTCATATCCTCGGCGTCCATCCTGGCGAAGAACCCGCAGGGCACGCTGGTCACGGTGGCCTACGCGTCGTTCTCGGCCATCCTCAACATGGCGTGCCTCGTGGCCATCGGCTACGCGTTCGGCTTCGACAACGTGGCCGCGCTCGTGGCGGCGTTCGCGGTGGCGGCCATCTCGGTGATACTCAGCCCCACGCCGCAGGGCGTGGGCGTGGTGGAGGCGGCCATCGCGGCCATCCTCACGGCGCACGGCTGCTCGCTGGCCACGGCCACGGCCATCGCGCTGGTGTACCGCGGCATCATGTTCTGGATGCCGTTCTGCATCGGCGCCGTGCTGCTGTCCCAGTCGGGCTTCTTCGCCGAGAAGAAGGACCCTTCCGAGGAGAAGCGCGCGAAGGACATGGGGTGGCTCTCCGGCACGCTCGTGCTCGTCATCGGCCTGGTCAACCTGGGCCTCGCGCTCATCCCGCAGTCGTTCGAGCCGTTCACCGTGCTCACCGAGTGGGTGAACATGGGCGGCGTGCTCATCGGTCCGGCGCTCGTGGCGGGCAGCGTCGTGCTCGTGGTGCTGGCGGTGGGCCTCATCCTGCGCCTGCGCACCGCGTGGGCGCTCACGCTGGGCGCGCTCGTATTGCTGGCCGGCGCGGAGTTCCTCTACGTGAACACCTGGCAGGTGGCCATGGCGGCCGTCGCGCTGGTGGCGTGGCTGTTCTGGAAGCGCGCCGCATTCGACCGGCCCCTCGTGCCCCAGGAGGACGCGCCGCGCCTCGTGCGCGAGTTCCGCGAGAACGTCGCGCGGTTCCGCGCGTGGAGGGGGGCGCGCCGGGCGGCGGCGTCCGAGGGCGGGAAAGCCCCGGTGGCCGAGCGCATGCGGGAGACGGGGGAGCGCCTGCGCGATGCGGCCGTGGCCACGGTCCTCGAGCCCGAGGGAAGCCCCGCAGAGCGCGTGCGCAGGAAAACGGGTTGGGAACGGAGGGCTGAAGAAGGCGCGGAGATCGGCCGCGCCGCCCAGCTTGACGCTATACTGGCTTTCGGCGACGACGCCGCCCTCGCGTCCGCGGCAGCGGGCGCTACCGGCGTTTCCGGCGCCGACATCGCATCGAAGGAGGATCCACGACATGATAGTGCTCGATGAGCCGTACGCTTCCGAACCGCTCGCGCAGTGGCTCGAGGAGTCGCAGCATCCGGTGCTCGACAACGGCTTCGCCCGCACGGTGGCGCCCGGCAAGCTGAACCTGGTGGCGCCCGAGGAGGCCGTCCGCCGCATCGACGGCGGCGAGCGCGTGTACACGAACTCGGAGAACGCGCTTTCGTGGATCGCGGACAACGTGGGCAACGAGTCCCTCGTGCGCGCCATCGGCCTGTTCAAGGACAAGGCCGCCATGCGCCGCGCGCTCTCCTCGCTCGATCCGGAGCTGTTCTTCAAGACGTGCTCGGTGGACGAGCTGTTCAAGCTGGATTTCTCGCAGCTGGAGGCCCCGTTCGTGCTCAAGCCCTCCGTGGGCTTCTGCAGCATGGGCGTCTACGCGATCCAGGACCGCGACGATTGGGAGCGCGCGCTCGCCGACATCCAGAAGAACGCCTCAACCTGGCACGACATGTACCCGGAAAGCGTGATCGGCGCGGGCTCGTTCATCTTGGAGGGCTACATCACGGGCACCGAGTACGCGCTGGACGCCTACTTCGACGAAGCGGGCCGCGCGCGCATCCTCAACGTGCTGCGCCACGACTTCGCCTCGCCCGAGGACACCTCCGACCGCATGTACGTGACGAGCGCCCCCATCGTGCGCGAGACGTCGCCGCTGTTCACCGCCTGGCTCGACCGCGTGAACGCGCTCGTGGGCGCGCGCAACTTCCCCGTGCACGTGGAGGTGCGCGTGGAGGACGGGCACGTGAGCCCCATCGAGTTCAACCCGCTGCGCTTCGCGGGCCTCGGCGGCACCGATGTCAGCTGGTACGGCTACGGCTACCGCACCTACCAGGCGTTCCTCGAGGACGACGCGCCCGACTTCGACGCGGCGTTCGCCGGCAAGGACGACAAGGTGTACACGATGTCGCTTCTGAACCCGCCGGCGTCGGCCACGGGGGAGGAGGCCTTCGACTACGACGCGTTCGCCGAGCGGTTCACCAACGTGCTGGAGCTGCGGCGCTTCGACGTGAACCGCGTGGGCAACTACGGGTTCCTGTTCCTCGAAACCGATGCTGATTCGGCCGGCGAGCTGGACTTCCTCATGAGATCCGACCTCGAGGAGTTCCTCCGCTAGGCGGGGGGACGCGATCGGCGGGGCGACGACGTGAAGCTCAATATCAGAAACCTGCTCATCGGGCTCGTCATCGTCATCGTGCTGGCGGTGGTGCTGCTGCGCGGCGACCAGCTGGTGGAGCTGGCGGAGACCATCAAGAAGGGCTCCATCGTGCCGCTCGTGGCCGCGGTGCTCACGCAGCTGGGCAAGTACTTCGCGCAGAGCTTCGCGTATTCCTACGCCTTCGAGGCCGTGGACGAGCACATGAGCCCGCGGAGCACGTTGCCGCTGGTGTTCGGCACGTTCTTCGTGAACACCATCGCGCCCTCGCTCAACCTGGCGGGCACGACGCTGGTGGTGGACGACGCGCGCCGCCGCGGCATCGCTCCGGGAAAGGCCACGTCGGCGGCGCTGCTCATGCAGATAACCATCGATTCGGGCTTCGCCACCATCATGCTGGTGGCCTTCGCCATCCTGGCGCTCACGGTGGGGCTCTCGCCGCTGTGGTTCTTGCTGGGGCTGCTGGTGATCGCGCTGGTGGGTGCCATGGTGACCATCCTCGTGCTGGGCCGCAAGCGCCCGGCGCTGGTGCTGCGCCTCCTGCGTCCCGTCGAGCGGCTGGTGGACCGCGTGCTGACGCGCTTCAAGAAGAAGCCGCTCGACCCGTGGGTGGAGCGCGTGGTGTGCTCGTTCTCCGACGCTGCCGGCCTCATCGCGCGCAACCCCAAGACCACGGCGAAGGCGTTCGGCTGCTCCATCGGGGCCAGCGCGTGCGAGCTCGCGTGCTTCTCCCTGGTGGGCGTCGGCTTCGGCGTGAACCATCCCGAGGCGCTCATCTGCGGGTACGTGGTGGCCACGCTGTTCGCCATGATCTCCATCACGCCGCAGGGCGTGGGCGTGGTGGAGGCCGCCGTGGTGGTGGCGTTCACGTCGTTCGGCGAATCGGCCGCCGCGGGCCTGTCCATCGCGCTCGTGTACCGCGGCATCGTGTTCTGGATGCCGTTCCTCATCGGCGCCATCCTCATCCAGACCACCAAGACCTTCAAGCGCGGCGCCAAGCAAGCCGTCCGCACCTCCGACAAGCGCAAGCGCTGAGGGGCGTGACGAAGGGCGCCGTCCGCACCTCCGACAAGCGCAAGCGCTGAGGGGCGTGACGAAGGGCGTGACAGGGGGGGGGCGGTGACAGGGGGACGGTTCTCTTGACACCGGGTTCGGGTGTCAAGAGAACCGTCCCCCTGTCACGCCCCCCTGTCACGCCCGTCCCTTCGTCACGCCAACTTTGGTGTCCTTGCGGTGTGCAGGGTGCGCGTTACCGTGCTCCAACTGCGCTTTCGTGGGCGCTCGTTCGCTTCTAATTCTGTTCGATCGCCGGATCGCGGCATGGTATTCTTGACGCTGCACTAGAATAGACGGATGCAGTCCACAGGTGCTGTGCGCGCTTGCGCGCGGATAGGGGGGATCATGCGCTCACGTGGTTCGAGGACGGTTCGGCTCCTTGCGGCGCTCGCCTGCGCGGGCGCGCTCCTGTGCGCGGGCTGCGCGTCCGGCGCTCCCGCCTCGCCCGAGCCCGAGGACGTCGATGCGGCGTCCCTGCTCGATCCGGGCGATCCGGTGCAGGTGGAGCTGTGGACGTACTACAACGGCGCGCAGCAACAGGCTTTCGAGTCGCTGGTCAAGGAGTTCAACGAGACGCGCGGCAAGGACGTGGGCGTGGTGGCCACGCACGCGAGCCAGGGCGGCGTGGAGGATCTGGCCGCCGCCGTCACGGACGCGGCCGAGGGCCGGGTGGGGGCTTCCGCCATGCCCGACGCGTTCCTCTCCTACGCCGACACGGCCTACGCCCTGGACAACATGGGCAAGGTGGCCGACCTTTCCGGCTACCTTTCCGACGAGGAGAAATCGCAGTTCGTAGAAAGCTTCCTTGCCGAGGGCGACCTGGCGGGCGACGGCTCGCTCAAGGTGTTTCCCGTGTGCAAGTCCACCGAGACGTTGCAGATCAACCTGACCGATTGGCAGAAGTTCGCCGAGGCCACGGGCGCGACCCTTGACGACCTGGCCACGGTCGAGGGCGTCACGCGCACGGCCCAGCGCTACTACGAGTGGACCGACGCCGCCACCCCCGAGCCCGGCGACGGCCGGCCCTTCTTCGGTCGCGACGCGCTGGCGAACTATCTGGTGTGCGGGTCGCGCCAGCTGGGCCACGACATCCTGAACGTGCAGGACGGCTCGTGCGCCATCGAGCTGGACCGGGCCACCATGCGGGCGCTCTGGGACAACTACTACGTGCCGCTGGTGCAGGGCTGGTTCTCCGCCGAGGGCCGCTTCCGCTCCGACGCCGTGAAGACGGGCGGCCTCGTGTGCTACGCGGGCTCCTCCACGTCGGTGGTGTACTTCCCGCAGGACGTGACGGTGGACGACGCCACGAGCTACCCCATCGAGTTCGGGTCGCTTCCCTCGCCGGTGTTCGAAGGGGGCGTGGCCTGCTCGCCGCAGCAGGGCGCGGGCTTCGTGGTGGCGAAGGCGGACGCCAAGACCGAGGCCGCGTGCGTGGAGTTCCTCAAATGGTTCACCGACGGCGAGCGCAACGTCTCGTTCTCGGTGGCGGCCGGGTACCTGCCGGTGAAGAAGGACCTGCTGGAGCGCGGCCGCATCGAGGAGCTGGCGGCCGACGTGCCCAACGCCCCGGTGAACTACCTGACGGGGCTGCCGGCGGCGCTCGACACCGTGAACGCCGGCGTGTACGCCACGGCGCCGTTCGCGGGCGGCGTGGAGGCGCGCGCCGTGCTGGAGCACAACCTGGCCGACAAGGCGAGTGCCGACGTCGCCGCCATCGAGGAGGCCATGGCGGGCGGGACTGTCCGCGCCGAGGCCGCGGCGGCGTACCTTGCCGACGAGAACTTCGACGCGTGGCTCGCCGACATGGGCGAGCAGTTGGAAGCGGCCACGAAGCAGGGCTGAAGGGGGCGAGGAGGCGGCGCGCAGCCGAAACGATGGTGCGGGGCAGACACAGAGCGGGGAAGAAGAAGGGCTTGACGTTTCGGGTCCTGGTAGCCGTGCCGTTCTGCATCGCCATCGCCCTGCAGGGGCTCGTCTGCCTGAGCGTGCTCTCGGCCAGCCAGACCACCTCGCAGATCGACGCCGTGGCCTACGACCTGTTCGCCGAGCGCGTGTCCAGCCATGCCGGCGCCCTTGAGAGCGACATGGTGTTCCGCTGGTCGGATTTCGACGCCGTGGCCAACGACGTGAGCGCCTCCATCGGCGACGTGCTGGCCCGCGAAGGGGCGGGGCCCGCCGACCTCGTGCCGGGGTCGGACGCGTCCCTGGCCGTCATCGAATCGGTGGAGGAGCGGCTCATCGAGTTCTCCCGGCGCACCGAGGTGGACGGGGTGTACGTGCTGTTGGCGGGCGCGGAGGAGGAGGGCGACGCCCTCGCGGGCCTGTACGTGCGCGACTCGAACCCCAAGGTGGACGTCGCGAACCGCTCCGACCTGCTGCTGTCGGTGTGCCCGCTCAGCGTGGGCAAGCGGCTGGATATCGCGCTCGACACGGGCTGGTCGGCCACGTTCCCGCTCGCGCCCGAAGGCGATGCGCGCAGCGACTTCTATTACCGGCCGCTGCGCGCCGCCGAGCAGCATCCCGATGCGCGCAGCGTCGATTTGGGCTATTGGGGCCGGCCGGTGGACCTGGGGTGGACCGGCACGTCGTCCATCACCTACAGCGTGCCTCTGCGCGGCGACAGGGGAAACCTGTGCGGCGTGTTCGGCATCGAGGTGCGGCTCGACCGCGTGACCGCGTTTCTGCCCTACCGCGACCTGGACGGCAACGGCTCCTACGTGCTCGCGGTGGAGGATGCGAGCGAGGCCGCGGGCGAAGGGGGCGGGCGCGTCTTCGAGGCGCTGGCCACCACGGGCGCCCTGCAGAGCCTCTACATCGACGAGGGGACGCTCGCGCTGGGATCGGGCGTCCACGGCGCCTTCACGGCCATGCCGCTGGATACGGAGGAGAACCCGCACGCCGCCATCGTGGCGGCGACGGACCTCAAGCTCTACGACGAGACGTCGCCCTTCGCGTCCGAGCAGTGGGCGGTTCTGGGCATGGAGAGCGAGGACACGCTGTTCTCGGCCTCCTATCAGCTGGAACGCAACCTTCTGGGCGTGTACGGGGCGTCGCTTGCCATCGGCGTGGTCATCGCGGTGCTGATAGCCTGGGCGTCGTCGTCGCGCCTGCGCTCGCTCATGCGCGAGGTGCGCGCCGCCAAGCCCGAGCAGCCCATCTCGTTCGACCGCACGGGCATCGTGGAGATCGACGAGCTGTCCGACGCCATCCAGATGCTGGGCTCGGAGGTGGCCGTGGCCGCGTCGCGCCTCTCGCAGATACTGCGGCTGTCCGACCGCTCGATCGCCGCGTTCGAGAACAACCGCGACACCGACGAGGTGTCCTATACCGCCGGCTTCTTCGACACGCTGGGCGGCGTGCTGCCGGCTGGCGCCGCAGACGCGGGCACCAGCGAGGCGCCGGGCGAGGTGGGCGGCTCCCTGGACATCCGCGAGTTCCGCCGCCTACTGGAGCCGCTTGCGCCGTACGCGCAGAAGGAGGCCGAGGGACGCTGGATCGTGTCCGATGCCGAGGGGCGGCGCTGGGTGCGCTTCGTGGCCGTGGCCAACGCCGACGGCGAGCGGGTGTACGGCCTGGTGGAGGACGTGACCGACGAGATTACCACGCGCCTGCGCCTGGAGCACGAGCGCGACCACGACGTGCTCACCGGCCTGTTGAACCGCCGGGCGTTCGAGGAGGCCGTCTGCGGGCGCCTCGCGCAGAACCCGCCGGCGTTCGCAGCCATGCTGATGATGGACCTGGACAACCTCAAGTACATCAACGACACCTACGGCCACGACTGGGGCGACCACTACATCCAGGCCGCCGCGCAGGTGATCGAGCGCACGTTCACGGGAAGGGGCTGCTTCGCGCGCATCTCGGGCGACGAGTTCCTCGTGTTCGTGGACGGGTACGCAAGCGCGCAGGAGGCCTGGCCGCTGTTCGACGAGTTCATGCGGGCGCTCGACGCGAGCGTGCTCGAGGCCCCCGACGGCTCGGTGCTGAAGGTGCGCGCGTCGGCCGGCGTGGCGCTCTACCCCGGGGACGCCGGCGACTTCGCCCACCTGCGCGAATACGCCGACTTCGCCATGTACGAGGCCAAGAGCCGCCGCAAGGGCGCGCTGCTGCGCTTCGATAGGCAGAGCCACGAGGAGAAGGCGTTCATCCTGAACACCAAGGAGGACCTGAACCGCCTGCTTGACGACGGCCTGGTGGAATACCACTTCCAGCCCATCGTGGACGCGCGCACGGGCGAGGTGGCGGCCTTCGAGGCGCTTATGCGCTCGCAGGTGGCCAGCATCCCCACGCCCGACCGCATCCTCACGCTGGCGCGGTCGCAGTCCAAGCTCTACCGGGTGGAGCACCTCACGTTCTTCGGCGCGCTGCAGGCGTTCTCGCGCCACGCGGAGGGCCTCGACGCCGTGCTGTTCGTGAACAGCATCGCCACGCAGCGGCTGTCCCCCGACGACGAGCAGCGGCTGCGCTCGTGCTATGGCAACCTGCTGAAACGGCTGGTCATCGAGATAACGGAGAGCGACTACAGCCGCGAGATGGCCGTGTACAAGGAGGCGCTCGCGCACCGGTTCGGGGCGCGGCTGGCCATCGACGACTTCGGCAGCGGAAGCAACGGCGAGACGTCGCTTCTGGACTACCACGTGGACTTCGTGAAGCTGGACATGGGCATCGTCCGCGATATCGACACGGCGGTGGACCATCAGGACATCGCGCGCAACCTGGTGGGATACGCGCACGACCGCGGCATCCGCGTGGTGGCCGAGGGCGTGGAGACCGAAGCCGAGCTGGCCGCCGTGGTAAAGCTGGGCGTGGACTACGTGCAGGGGTTCCTGTGCGGCCGCCCCGCGCCCGAGCCGAGCGACATCCCCGACGACGTGAAGCGCCTCATTCGATCGTTTTCGGAAAGGAGCGGCGCGTGACGTTCGCAGACGCACTGGGGATACGGGTCGAATCGGCCGACGAGCAGCGCGTGGAGGCCGTGATGCCCATCACGCCGGAGGTGCTCCAGCCCTTCGGCTTCGTGCACGGCGGGGCCACCATCGCGCTTCTGGAGACGGCGGCCAGCATCGGCGCCGAGCTGCGCGCGAACCTCGACGAGGAGCGCCCGTTCGGCGTGGACGTGCACGTGCGGCACCGCAAGAGCGGTCGCGCGGGCACGTTGCGCGGCGTGGCCGAGCTCGACCGCGAGGAGCCGTCGCGCGCGGCGGGCATGAAGCAGTTCTGGCGCGTGGCCGCCTACGACGACGCGGGCGACGTGGTGTCGGAAGGCGAGGTGGTGACGAAGATCGTGAGCCTGGACTACCTGGCCCGGAAGAACCGCGAGCGCGCAACCGCGAAGGAGCTCCCCCTGTCATCCTGAGCGGAGCGCGAAGCGCGAAGTCGAAGGATCCCGTGCGGCGTCAGCGGGAAGCGTCACGGCTGGCGCCGCACGGGATCCTTCGACTCGCTACGCTCGCTCAGGATGACAGGGGGCTGCGCTCGCTCAGGATGGCAGCGGACGCAGCGTGACGACGGCCACGGTGCCGCGGGGCTCGTTGGCCTTGAGCATGATGGTGCCGCCGTGCGCCTCCACGATGCCCTTCGCGAGCGAAAGCCCCAGGCCGTGGCCGCCGGTTTCCCGCGAGCGGGCCTTGTCGGCGCGGTAGAAGCGCTCGAAGACGCGCTCGCACTCTGCGGGGTCGATGCCGCAGCCGATGTCGGCAACCTCGATGATGCAACGCGCCCCCTCGGCCCGCGTCGACAGGCGCACCTCGTCGCCGGCCTCGGTGTACTTGAGCGCGTTGTCCAGAAGGATGCCCAGCAGCTGGCGCAGCTTGTCGGCATCGGCCTGGACGGTGCCGTCGAAGGCCGCTTCCGCATGCAGGCGCTTGCCCTGCGCCTCGGCGAGATCCCGGTAGGCGTCGGCCATGTCGCGCACGAGCGCATCCACGTCCACCGCGCCGAGGGCCGGTTCCGCGCGCCCCGCGTCGTCGAGCGAGAGCGCCATGAGGTCGTCCACCAGTCGCGAGAGGCGCTTCGTCTCCGTCGTGATGACGTTCACGTCCTCGAACCGGTCCACGATGCGCTCGCCCGGATGGTCCAGCAGGAGCTCGCCGGTTGCCTGGATGACGGCGAGCGGCGTGCGCAGCTCGTGCGAGGCGTTCTGCACGAATTCCGTCTGGGCCTGCCAGTTCGCCACGATGGGCTTGAGCATGCGCCGCGACAGCAGATAGCTGGCTGCCGCCGACGCCGCCACGGCTACGGCCAGGTAGATGACGAGCGTGCGCGTGAAGCCGTCCAGGATGGCCAGCTCGGCGTCCACGTTCACGAGCGCCTGCATGAAGGCGGCGCCCCCGTCCTCGCCGCTGGCGTAGGCGATGGTGCGGTAGGTGTGCCCGCCCGCTGACGTCTGGCGGATGTTCCCCAGGTCGTTCGCGTCGAAGGGCAGCTCGGCCAGGTACGCCGGATAGCGCTCGTAGAGGCCCACCGTGTCCACCAGCGCCCCGTCCTCGTCGCGCAGAAGCGTGATGATCTGCGGGTTGGCCTCCACGATGTCCTGCTGCGCGATGGTGACGGTGAGCGACGCCGCGTCCTCGGCACCGCCGGGATCGGGATCGCCGTCCACGCTGCTGCTGGCGGGCTTGTCCGCCGTCACGGAGCCGCCTCCCGCCTGTAGCTCCCGCAGGCTTGCGTCGGCTGTGCGGTAGATGCTCGCGCTCACCATGGAGTAGATGCCCGCGCCCAGAAGCGAGAACAGCAGCGCGAACACCACGAACAGGAGCGCGGTCTGCCGGGCCAGCTCGCGGCGGATGAGCGTCCGCTCAGACATGGTCGTCCTCGCCGAACAGGTAGCCCGCTCCGCGGATGGTGCGCAGGTAGCGGTCGTATCCCGAAGGCGCCAGCGCCTTGCGCAGCGCGCTCACGTACACCTCCACGACGTTGGAGGACGTGTCGGAGAGGAATCCCCACACCTTGTCGAACAGCTGGTCCTTCGACACGAGGCCGCCCTCATGGCCCACCAGGTACTCGAGGATGTCGTACTGCTTTCCTTTGAGGGGCACCGGCTCACCCGCGATCTCGGCCCGCTTCGTCTGCGTGTGCAGCACGAGGTCCTTGAACGCGATGGTGCGCACGTCGCGGCGGCCCGTCGCGCGGCGCAGGATGGCCTCGATGCGCGCCGTCAGCTCGTCGCGGTCGAAGGGCTTGGGAAGGTAGTCGTCGGCGCCCGCGCGCAGGCCGCGCAGCTTGTCGGCCGTCGCGCTCTTGGCGGTGAGCATGAGCACCGGCGTGTCCACGCCGCGCTCCCGCAGCTCCTCCAGAACGGAGAATCCGTCGCGTTCGGGCAGCATCACGTCGAGCACCACCAGGTCGTACACATCCTGCGCGGCGTAGAACAGGCCCTCCTCGCCGTCGAAGGCCTGGTCGATGTCGTAGGCGCCCTCCAAGCTGCGGGCCAGGGCGTTCGAAAGGGGCCGGTTGTCCTCCACTATCAGCAGTTTCACGGATCCCTCCTTCGTTCTGGCCCATTCTAGCACGCCCAACCTGAACGTTCCCTGAAACGGCTGTGCCGCAGGCGGCCGCGCATTCCGCGTCGTGTCGGTTCAGGAAGTTTTAAGGCGACCTTCGCTAGACTGCCCCGCAGACGGTATCCGGAAGAACGGAGGACTACATGAAGTCGAAGGGGTTCAAAGTGCTGGTGGCAGTGCTGATCGCGGCGATCATCGTGCTGGCCGGGCTGCTCGTGCTCAAGAACGTGCAGGAGCAGCAGGGCCTGGTGGGCACCGCGAAGACGGACCAGCAGGACGGCGCGGCGGGCGACGTCATCGTCGTGCCCGCCGAATCCGTTACGATATCGGGCGTGGAAGGGGAATGACGTGAAGCGGACGGTAGGGAAGGTTCTCGTCGTGGCGGCGCTGCTTGCCGTGGCGGGCGCGCTGGGCGCCTACCTCGCGTTCGGCGACGAGCTTCTGTCGAAGCCCTCCGAGTCGCAGCAGCCCACGCCGCCCCTCACGGCGCCCGTCACGCGCGGGACGGTGCAGCGAACCGTCACAGGCGTGGGCGAGGTGAAGCCGCTTGAAACCGAGAAGCTGCGGCCCGCCGACAGCTGGCACTGGCTGGAATCGTTCGACGTGCCGCTGAACAAGCGCATCCTCGCGGGCACCACGCTGGTGACCTACGCCAACGACGAGACGTGGGACGCGCCCTACGACCTGGTGGTGACCGACTACGAGCTGCCGGAGAGAAACGAGGGCGCCGTCACGCGCGACGACCACTTCATCGAGGTGCAGCGCATCGACGACGTGCTCATCGTGCTGCCTGTTCCCGAAGGCGATCTGGCGTCGCTTGCCGAGGGACAGGCCGTGCAGGTGAAGCTTGGCGCTGACGAAGGGCGGCTCTACGACGGCGTCATCGCGGACATCAACGAGGTGGGGAAGTACGGCGCCACGGGCTCTACGTTCGAGGTGAGCGTGCAGGTGGTCAACGACGGCAGCATCAAGCTGGGCATGTCGGCCAACCTCGCCATCACGGTGGCCGAAGCCGCCGACGTGCTCACGGTGCCGGTGAGCGCCGTGCTCGGAGCGGGGGAGGACAAATACGTGGAGGTCTACGACGCCGAAACCGGCACGCGGCACCAGGTGCCCGTGACCGCCGGAATCACCGACGGCACCGTGGTGGAGGTGGCGGGCGAGGGCCTGGACGTCGGCGATGCCGTGGTGCTCAACGAGGCGGATCCTTCCGCTTCCGGCGCCAAGGGCGAGGTGGAGGGCGGCCTTGTGACCGTCACGAAGTCGTAGGGCCGAAGGGAGGCGCTCGAGAGTGATCCGCTTGAAGCACGTGGGGAAGACCTACGACCTGGGCGGCCAGACCGTGTGCGCGTTGCGCGAGGTCGACCTGGAGATACGCCGCGGCGACTACGTGGCCGTGGTGGGGCCGTCCGGCTCGGGCAAGTCGACGCTCATGAACGTCCTGGGGCTGCTCGACGTGCCCGACACGGGGCGCTATCTGCTGGACGGCCTGGACGTGGGCGCGCTGCCCGACCGGCGGCTGGCCGCCATCCGCAACGAGAAGATAGGGTTCGTGTTCCAGAGCTTCAACCTGCTGGGCAAGCTGACGGCGCTGGAGAACGTGAAGCTGCCGCTCGCCTTCGCGGGCGTGCGCACGAGGGAGGCTGACGCCCGCGCGCGTCGGCAGCTTGCGCTGGTGGGCCTTCAGGGCCGCGAGCGCCACCTGCCCAGCCAGCTCTCCGGCGGCCAGCAGCAGCGCGTGGCCATCGCCCGCGCCCTGGTGGGCGAGCCGGAGATCGTTTTAGCCGACGAGCCCACCGGCGCGCTCGACACGCGCACGGGCGCGGAGATCATGGGGCTCTTCGAGCGTTTGCATGCCGGAGGCCAGACGGTGGTCCTCATCACGCACAACCCGCAGCTTGCCGCCGGGGCGGGCCGCGTGGTGCGAATGGAGGACGGCCGGCTGAGCGAACAGGCCCCGCAGCGGGAAGGGGGCGCCCATGCGCGTTAGCCATCTGGTGCGCACGGCGGTGCGCGCGGTGCTCCACAACGGGCTGCGCTCGGCGCTCACCATGCTGGGCCTGGTCATCGGCGTGTCCTCGGTCATCGTGCTCATGGGCATGGGCGACGGGTCCAACCAGCAGGTGCGCGAGAGGTTGCAGAAGCTGGGCGGCGACGCGCTTTCGACCTACGTGTACGAGGGCGAGCTCGGCTACGACGATATGGCCGCCATCGCCCAGCTGCCCCCGCTTTCCGGCGCGGCGCCCGCGAAGGGCCTGGCCGGCCACCTGACGGCGGGTGGCAAGACGTCGCGCAAGGCTTTCATCGAGGCGTCGGACGAGCACTACCTGGACGTGCGCAACCTCCAGCTGCTGGCGGGCCGCAACCTCAACGCCGTCGACCGCGAGAACCGCAGCAAGGTGGCGGTGCTGGGATCCGACGTGGCCGCCGAGTTGTTCGGCGCGCCCGCCGACGCGCTGGGCAACGCGGTCAAGTTCGACGGCGACGAGTTCCTGGTGGTGGGCGTGCTGCAGGACCAGGGGCAGTCGATGGGGCTCAATACGGCCGGCCTGGCGCTCGTTCCCTTCTCCACGGCGGTGGGGATGGGAAAGGGCGACGATATTGCCATGTTCTACGCGAAGGCGGTCGACGAGGGGTCGGTGGAGGCCGCCAAGCAGGCCATCAGCTCCTACCTCGTGGACGCGGCGCACCTGCTTCCGGGCCGCTTCGACGTGCTGTCGCAGGACGAGACGCGAAGCGCCGGCGCCGATGTCGACGCCACGATGACGCTCCTTCTGGCGGGCATCGCCGGGATATCGCTGGTGGTGGCGGGCATCGGCGTGATGAACGTCATGCTGGTGTCGGTGACCGAGCGCACGCGCGAGATAGGCATCAAGAAGGCGCTGGGCGCGCGGCGCGGCGACATCCTGGCGCAGTTTCTGCTGGAGGCGCTCATCATCAGCATCATCGGAGGAGCGCTGGGCGTGGGGGCGGGCATCGGCTTCGGCCTGCTGGCGAACACGGCGGGCCTCGCGTTCGCGCCGTCGTGGAGCGTGGCGGCCGTGGCCGTTGCGGCCAGCAGCGCCATCGGCCTGGTGTTCGGCATCTTCCCCGCCTACCGCGCCGCCGCCAAGAACCCCATCGAGGCCCTCCGCGCGGAGTGAGGGCGCTCCCGTCCTGCTATACTGCCCAGGAGAGCCCGGCTCCTTGCTTCATCGCGCTCCCACCTGCGGTTCGATACCGCAGGTTGACGGGCGGCGCGCGAAAAAGAAGCTGCAAGTTGGTTGAGCGGAGGCTCCGCAACCGGCAGTATGGAGGCATCGGCCACCGACGCGAAGAAGGACGGACCCATGAGCTTCCGCGACAACCTGCAGCACCTGCGCGCCACGCGCAACATGACCCAGGAGCAGCTGGCGATGCTTCTGGGCGTGAGCCGCCAGTCGGTATCCAAGTGGGAGGCCGAGCGCGCCTACCCCGAGATGGACAAGCTGCTGCGGCTGTGCGACCTCTTCGACTGCACGCTCGACGAGCTGGTCTGCGGCGATGCGACCGAACGTTCGGCCGAGGAGGCCGCGTGCATGCCGGAGGCGCTCGCTCCGCAGGACGTGACGGGCTACGACGAGGTCATGCGCGCCTTCGCGTGGAAGATGCCCTTGGGGGCGGCTGTCGCCATCGCAGGCGCCGCGCTCGCCGTCCTTCTGTCCGACCCTGCGCTTGTGCCGGGAGGGCTCCATGCATACGCGAGCGCTCTCGTGTTCATCGGAGCTGCCGCAGGGCTCGCCGTCCTGCTGCCTGCGGCGTTCGCTCGGAGCGGGTTTCGCAAGGCGCATCCCTTTGTCGAGGACTTCTACACGGCCGATCGGAGAAGCCGGGCCCGAGCCGGCCTGCTGAGGGGCCTTGTCGTCGGCATCGGCCTGGTCATGATGGGGCTGGCGGCAACCGTCCTGCTGCAAGCCCGCGTGTACCTCGCGAGCGCGGCGTTTCTCGCGTTCCTCGCGGCAGGCGTGTTCTTCATCGCGCGCGGATGGCTGCTGGCTTCGCGCTGCGACGTGGAGCGGTACAACCGCATATCGCTCGGCCGCATGGACGAGGCGCAGATCGGCGCGCTGGATGACGAAGAGCTCGCGGCGCGCGTGCGCCAGGCCAGGCGCGAGCGCAGCGTATACGCCGCCGTCATGTGCGCGGCCACGGCCGTGGGTCTCGTGATGCTGTTCACGCCGGCTAGCAGGTGGTTCTTCCTGGCGTGGCCCGTCGGCGGCCTCGTGTGCGCCGTCATCAAGGCGCTGCGCTCCTGACAGCGGGTTGAATGTAGGGCAAGGGCAGAGCCCTTGCCGCTCAACAGGGGAAACATTGCAGGTGGCGGCAAGGGCAGAGCCCTTGCCCTACGAAACCATTCCAAATCCATTCCCATTCTAAGGAGAACCCATGAGCTCCACTATCGTCGCGCGCGAAATCATGAAGTCGTTCAGCTCGGGGAGGGGGAGGAAGCGGCGCGTGACCCATGTGCTGCGCGGCGTGAGCCTTGCCGTCGAAGCCGGCGAGATGGTGGCCATCGTGGGGCCGAGCGGCTCGGGCAAATCGACGCTGCTCTACTGCCTGTCGGGCCTGGAGTCGGCCGACGCGGGCTCCATCGAGGTCATGGGCCGGCAGGTGGCGGGCGCGGGTCGCAACGACCTGTTCAAGACGCGGCGCGACCACGTGGGCTTCATCTTCCAGTCGTACAATCTCATCCCCTCGCTCACGGCGGGCGAGAACGTGTCGCTGCCCGCGCGCCTGGCGGGACGGCCCCTCGCGAAGGAGCGGACGGCCGCCGTGCTTGCGAGCGTGGGCCTGGAGGGCCGTGGGAAGAGCCGGCCCGCCGATATGTCCGGCGGCGAGCAGCAGCGCGTGGCCATCGCCCGGGCGCTCGCGGGCGGGGCCGACGTCGTGTTCGCCGACGAGCCCACCGGCGCCCTCGACTCGAAGAACGGCCGCGAGGTGCTGGGGCTTCTGCGCGGCATCGCCGACGACCCGGCGCGCTCGGTGGTGATGGTGACGCACGACCTGGAGGCCGCCTCGATGGCCGACCGCATCCTCGTGCTGAAGGACGGCCGGATGGTGCGCGAGCTGGGGCGTTCGACTCCGGCGGAGATCCTCGAGGCGTTGGAGGCGGCACGATGATGCGCCTGGTGCTCTGCGACCTGCGCGACCATGCCGCCACCTGGGTGGGTGCGTTCTGCGTAGCCGTGGCCTGCGGCTTCATCGGCGGCTTTGCGGCGTCGCTCGTGGCCACGGCCGAGACGTACCCGAACATGGAGTCGCTCGCGGTCACGGTGATCGTGTTCTCGGCGCTCGCGGCGGCAGCGGTGCTCGTGTCGGCGGCGAACCTGACGGTGGCGGCGCAGCGGCGAAGCTACGCGCTCTGGCAGCTGGCGAACGTGAGCCCGCGCCGGGTGAGCGCGGTGGTGCTCGCCCAGCTGGCCGTGGTGGCGGTGCTCGGCGCGGCGGTCGGCACGCTCGTCGAGGTCGCTTCATTCGCCCCGTTGTTTCCGCTCGTGTTCAGCTCGCCCTTCTATCAGCCCATCGACCAGGTGGTTCTCGATGTGGGATTGCCGCTCATGCCCGCGGTGTGGCTCGCGGTGGCGGGTGTGTTCCTCGTCGGCGGCTTGAAGGGTGCTCGCAGCGCGGGGAAGACGCCGCCCATGACCGCCCTGCGCGCGCCGGAGCTGCCGCGCAAGGGCATGACGTGGCTGCGCGCCGTGCTGTTCGCGGGGCTGGCCTTCGGCACGCGGCAGCTCGCCTCCTCCCTGTTCGGGAAAGACCTGGACGTTTTGGGCAATTCGCTGTTCCTCCCGCTGCTCATGGCGGCGGCGCTCGTGCCCGTGGCCCCGGCGGTGTTCTCCGCGCTGTTGGGAGCGTGGACGTCGCTCGTGCCGCAGGGCCGCTGGAATGCGTGGTACGTGGCGCGCCATACCGCTCGCCACGGCCTTTCGGTCAGCACCTCGGTGGAGACGCCCATCATGGTGGGGTTCGGGCTGGTGGCGGGCATCTTCTCGCTCAGCAGCTTGATGAGCGCGTACATGCGGCAGGCCGGCATCGTCGGGAGGAACGCCTCCTTCGACTTCACCTCGACCGTCCTCTTGCTCGGCGGCCCTGTCCTGCTGTGCGCCGTGGGGGCGGCGGTGAGCGTGGTCATGACGTCGCGCACCCGCACCCGCGACGTGGCTCTGCTCATCGCGAGCGGCGCGCGTCCGGAAACGCTCGTCGCGGCCGCCGCGTGCGAGGCGCTCATCCACGCCGTCACCGCCACGCTTGCCGGCATGGCGGTCGTCGTCGCCTCCAACGCCGTCGTGGCCGCGGCGGTGGGCATGCCGCTGTTCAGCGGCCTGGCCTTCGGCGAGGGCCTCGCGGTATCGCTCGCGGGCTTTGCCCTCGTGCTTGCCGCCACCCTCGCGCCCACCGTGTCGGCTCTGCGCAAAGAGCCCGCCGCCGTGCTCGCCGTGGGGGAGTGAGCCATGGGCGCCTTGGATACGGTTCGCTTCGCGCCCTCGTGGAAGCGCTGGCGCAGCCTTGCCATCGTCTTCTGCGTGTTCAGCGTGGCCGGCCATTGGGTGGAGGTGGGCTACTGCCAGCTCGTCCGCCTCGGCGTCGTGCCCGGCGTCTACGACCCGGCTTCGCCCATCCTGAGCGACTGGCTCTCCCCGTACTGCGTGTACGGCGTCGGCGCGATGGTCTGCGTGCTCGCGCTGACGCCGGCCAAGGATCTCCTCCTGCGGGCGTTTCGCGGGCGGGCGATGCCCCTCGTGCTGAGCTTCGCGCTGAACGCCCTCGTGTGCGCGGGCCTCGAGTTCGCGATGGGCCTCGCGTTCAACCAGCCCTTGCGGGGCGACGCGCTGCCATTGTGGGACTACCGCGGCATGCCCTGCAAATTCCTCGGGCAGGTGTGCCTGCAGAACGTCGTCGCCTTCGGGCTGGTGGCCACGTTCATGACGTGGATCGTCTGCCCAAGGCTCGAGACTCTGTTCCGGCGGGCGTCGAACCACGCCATGGACGACGCGTTCGCGGCGGTCGCGTCGGGGTTCGCCGCCCTTCTTATGTTGGGCGGACGTACGATCAGTCGAGCTTCGTAGAATAGTATGGCACGCAATCCCAAGTACCCCTTTTGTTGCGAATGTACAAAATCCTGCAACTTTCGAAGGCTCCCATGGTGTGACCAGCTCTGACCTCAAAGGTTTGCGGATGTTTTTTGCCAATGCACAAATCTGGGCCCTCGCTCATTGGGCAAAGCGTGAGGCTAAGGGGAACCTTGTGGAGAAAATAGGCGAAACGAATATGCAAAATGGGAATTGATTAGACGGCGAAGAAAAAGAGGGACAAGTTGCCATCGGGGACGAAATGCATCATGGGCATGTATCACCAGCTTTTTGAAAAAACAAATATAAAATGCTTGTTTTCTTATAAATAATGATGGATAGTACGTCACATAAGAGAGGTTATAAATGATAATTTGATCGTGATGATTTTGGCAATGTATTCTTCACATGAAAATTATAGGTCGTATATTTGCGTTCGGACGATGCGGTTGAAGGAGGTGTTCGCATGTTATTCTATGGAGAGCCAGAGGCGTACGGGATTTGCCTGACCATTGGTCCAGACAATCTATTTTGTGTGCGAGTCGGAGCATGATTAGCGTGCCGCTCTTTTTGAGCGGCACGCATTTTCATTATTGGGTAAGGCTATAATGGCGATCGACGCCGCTGCTCGTTAAGGGGAGGTCTTTGTGAGCGGAGAAGAATCTAGGGAGCTTGCTGCATCAATCGCTAAGCTGAGAAGGGGATGCAAGCTGATCAAGCGTTTTTGCATTGTTTGCCTCATTGGCTTTACCGCTTCCTGGGCCGTACTCCTTGCGCTCACCCTCTTTGATCTTGTTGCGGTTGGGGTAGACGGCGAGAAGGTTCGAACTGTTCTTTATATATTATGCAACGGGATAATTATTAGTTTCCTACTTGTGATATCGGTGCAGATTTTCGCCGGGATAGTAGCGGGTGATTCTCCGTTCACGATGAAGCAAGTTCGGCGGTTTCGAGTAACTGCGCTCCTTCTTTTTGCGCTGGCGTTTGTCGAGGCTCTGTTGGCCGCTAATTTCTCTCAAGTAGTAAATGTGCCTAATACGTATGTGGTATACGATAGCGTTGGGGGAGCTGAGCCGGTGCCGATCGATATAAATATTATGATATTATTCTTTGCGGTGATGATCCTCGGCGTGTCTATCGTGTTCCAGTATGGAAATCTGCTCCAAAGGCTCAGCGATGAAACGGAGTAAGATTTTCAGGTTGTTGTGAGTGTTTGCGTTTGGAAATTCATCAAATCCTTAACGCCTACGTCAAGTGCATCGGCAATTCTATTGGGCGTTTTGACTGCGACTTTCACATGGTCTATTTCGATGAGATAGACGCCAGATTGGTCGCTGTCGATCATAAGGCTAAGTTTCGCTTGCGATAAACCCCATTCGGCCCTATGGGATCCAATCTCGCACCCTAGTTGATGCAAGCATTGCTTGGAGTCTTTTCTTCCCATAGTTTATGCATACGGTTAAAATGATTCTGCGTTGCGACTAATCGGTAGTGCTGGAGCTAAAAATTCATTCGCAAGAACTTCTCGAACTAGGGTAATTCTTACTATTCGAAATCGTTGTGAATGTCATGATTGTCGGGAGTGTATTCGATTAGGTCACCTGGCTGGCAGCCGAGCTCTTTACAGATTCCCTCAAGAGTTGAGAATCGAACGGCTTTAATCTTCCCTGTTTTTATTCGCGACAAGTTCATGGGGGCTATGCCGATTTTTTCAGCCAAGTGATTGACTGAAATCTTCCTATCGGCCATAACCCGATCCAGCCTCATTATTATCGGCATCGAAGTCCACTCCTTGCGCAATCTCCTAAGCCCCTATTCTTTGGAAGATGTTAGCATAGACCAAAGGTATAGAAGCATAATGTCTTTCGTTCTCCAATTACGCTTGAGTGCATTTATCTCTCTTTTCTCCACGCTCATCAGATAGCTAATCTGCCCCACTTAGCTTTCTTCTTTTTCAAGAGCGATATTTATCTCTGAAGGTGCTTATCAGATATGGTATTAAACTATAAAAAACATTATTTATTATATGTTTAACATGTGTTAAACTCTCAACAGAGATTTTTGGACAAGTGCAACTCGATAGGATTTTTAGGTTTTTCTGTTGCGATAAATGATGGAGTAGATTGTGTCTAACCGTAACGAATGTTGTTTGCTTTGAAAAGAGGCTGGGGATGATTCTGAAGGGGTCGCAAACAGAGAAATCATCGGATTGTCGAAATAGAGGCCTTTTGTTTTTCATGGTCTCGATTGTTTTCATTCTTACTCTGGTCTCCTGTGCAAAAGCAGGTCCGGATAAAGCCAGTCTCGAGGAAGATGGGGATGAGCTCCTTGTTCTTCAAGATGCGGCCGAAATTTCGATTATGTACCCCAAAAATCAATATGGCGAAACGTATGGATCTTTGAGTGCAATACCCAATAACGTCACCGGCTCGCTTAATGACTACATGAGCATCTGCCCTGACCTTATCGCTGCTATTACAGATGAAGGGGTATATGGGTATGTTAAGAAAGTCGACTGGTTCTCGAAAAAGTCGCCGGATTCAAGAAAAACAAGACACGAAAAGGAGGTGCTAACCGTATACGAGGTGGATGGGAGAACGGTCGCAGGGGAGCTTCATTTAGACCAAGGAGAATGACATGCTTGAGAAAACCATTTCGAGAAGAGGCTTTGTAATGGCCGCAGGTGCATGCTCGTTGGCAGTTTTAACTGGGGTGCCTACACAGGCTGCACACGCTGTCTCCGGGAGTACGATCACTTTTACAGCCGAGGGGAATAATTGCCAGGCGTATGCGAGCTGCGGGCCTAAATCAAGCGGAAGTGGCGCATTTGGATCTGTCACAGTGTTGTGCGGTTCGCGTCCGGATCCGAGAACTATTTCGGCGGGGGTGGATTTGTTCAGGTACGACGCGTATGTAAGTGGAAGTAGGGTTTATAATCCAGGATGGGTTACTTCCTTCATGGCGCAAACGTCCAATAGTGCTTCTGGAACCTACTATGCAGCTGGAGACGTGTGGGGAAATACTTCAGGTGGTTTTTATGTTCCTGCAACTCCTTCGCAGTATTATCGAATGCCTATCCCTTCCCTAGCTGTCACTGAATATGAACTGAATGAGAATGGGCTCGAGTACGGATCCCTTCTATCGAAAAAATCTGTTGGCCATATACCGGATTTGATCAAAGCTGTTGCAACGAATGAGGAGCAAGGATATATATACAAAGCCGACTGGTTAGCCTTGGGCTCGAATGATTTTGAAGCGATGGTCGACGCTGCGCAGGATCCAGGCTATAGGTATATCCCAGTGTATGACATTGATGGCACGACGGTTTTGGGCGAGTTTGCCATGTACTTCGGGGTGGGTTCGTAATCTCTTCTGTGGGGGAAGTCCTGCTTCTGCTTGAAAAGCTGAAACACATGCAACGTCCTGACTGGTTGGGGCAAGGACTGCACGAAATGATGAATGACGCTTCATAAGTCTTCGAGTGCGCTTTCGACGATAGTGGACTCTATGCTCCTTGAGAAAAGGACATAGGGGTGCGACTACGAAAAAGCTTTTGGTTTTTTCTCTGGATGAGACCCAGACGTTGTTCCAGCTCAGTCGAAGAGAATGGCGTTTTCGAAGGTAGGGGCTGCATCCAAAGATGCAGCCCTTTTTCTTAGTGCGTCGAGCATGTGCACGTTTCCAATGGGTGAAAGTCCTTAATGCGCCTGATAGCGGGAAGCGCGTAGCTAAGTGCAAGGGTGTCTGTCGCGGAGTGGAATCTGAAGGGAGCAGGAGGCGAACCTCTGGTCTGACGAACAGAGATCGCGTTAGGCGCAAGTGGGCGGGTAAGGTTGCTTAACAAACCGAAGCCCGATAGCTATACGGAAGCCTATGGGGTAGATGCGGCAGGTGGATTGAGGGGAAGAAACGCGGCTTACCTCGGGAGGCATCATGGACGCGGGCATGATGGATTTCGTGCTCGCGGAGTAAAGCTTGGCGCAAGGAGTCAGCCGAAGCCATGCACTTGGAGAGTTGTCCAGCGCAAGGGAAGGGCTGAACCGTTAGCAGGGCAAGTAGGAGGAAGGTTGCCTTATGGGCGCGATGAACGGCAGCCGGCTCACAATGTAGGGCTTGCAGACGAGGACGCTTGCGGAACAAGGCGAGCAACCTGGAGCGTCGAGCGCGCAAGGGATGGGTCTTGACGAAAGCGCCAATATGCTCTGTCCGACGGATTTGTTGGAGCGGATCGTCGATAAGGACAACATGCGGCATGCCTACGGGAAAGATCAAGCCAATAAGGGTGCAGCTGGTATCGGCAAGATGGGCGTTGCGAATGCGTGGCTGCTTCAAGCGGCACTCAGACGGGCTTTTCGACCAAACCAAACAGGAGAAACACACCCTCCAGCCCCGTGCTTCGGGTGGAGATCCCCAAGAAGGAAGCTAGGAATCCCGACAGTGGTTGACCGAGTGGTGCAGCAAGCTATCGTCATTCAGCTAATCCCGCTCTTCGAGCCCAGGTTCTTAACACGGGTCTGCGTCGCGTCGTGGAGACGGGGTGTTACAACATTCTCCTCAGAACTGATATCGCGTCAGACGGCTATGAAAAGCCTTCTTATCAAACCTTGTCAATTTGACGGCTTTCGGAGAGCTGTTCGTCATGATCAAGGAAGACGAGGGGGTTCCGAATGCGGGCTTAGAATTAGTTCATGACCGGATCCCTGAGTTTAAAGATGGATACCGTAGCGCTTTGGGTGCGTTAGGGGTCGGAGGTATTTTGGGGTTAGAGGAGAGTGTCGATGCTGTCGGCCTAGATAATTTCAAGCTCTTCGTACCATTGCAGGATCAGGCTATGCTTCTCTCATTTGGGCGGATGTTCTGTACTGGTTTTCCTGTGGAATAGCGCAACAGCTCAGCATTCAATGAGCTGTACCGCAATACTCTCAACTAGGCTATATCCGAGATCGATCAGATTCGAAGTCACGAGGACGCGGAGATGGATGAGTTTTTGCGAATGGGGATGAAAGGCTAGTTGGCGAACGGCGATTCCCTTATTACTCCAGGTGTTGGCTTCGGGTACACTTGAGCTACTTTTCGAAAATGACGAAAGAGGGCAGGAATGCAGTTCGACGTGTTCATCTCTTACGCATGGGGAGGCCCGGAGAACATCGCGCATCGTGAGTGGGTGAGACTGCTCGCGGCGCATCTGAAGCAAATCGGCTTCCATGTCGGCATCGATTCCGAGGTCGACTACGGGGAAGACCTCACGGGTTTCATGCGAAAGGTCGAGGACGCGAAGCATGTATTGATGATTGTCGATGAAGGCTATGTCGAGAGGGCGGACAATCATCCCGACTCGGGTGTCGGGCGTGAGACGAAGACAATCCGAGATGTTGTTGACGGTCGGCCGAGCAACTGGCTTTCCGTTTTGTTCGTGCGCAACGAGAAAAGGCTTCTCCCGAAATGGATGGAAGGACGGGATCCGAAATACTTCGATTTCTCGTATCGCGATCGAGACGGCTCGTTTCCCGGTTCCGAGCAGATTGACGATCTGTGGCGATGGTTGGCGGGTCTTCCTGCGGACAAGGGGAGGGGCATCAGCCCAACGACGATACGGGAGAGAATGTACCGCTTGGAACGAATCGACCATCTCATGGAGCCGGGAAACTGGTCATGCCCTGAACTCGAGTCCAAGGGGGTGGCGATGGCCTACGGCGAGGCACCCTCAAAGGTGGTAACGCTAGGATACGGCAAATACGAGTTCAAGGTTGGCTTTGGGGAGCGTAGCGGCGATTCGGTGTACATTCTGAACGATTACATCAAGGCCGTCGGGATGATCCCGGACGCTGTACCGGACGTCGACCTTGATGCCGCTGTTGTTGCATCCTGCATCCGCTCGTGCAGGTGCGCTACGCCAAGCGTGGGCCAACGGGTAGCGCTGCTTAACGACTATGGTTGTGTATGCGCACTGAAAGTGACCGGAGTTACGAACGAATCTCATGATAACGAATACGTTCCGTCGCAAGTGGTGTTCGACTACTCAATATTCCCTGAAGACTGATTCGCATTGCGGCTGGGACGATGCTTTGCTTCTGGCGGAGGAATAAGGGTTGAATGACGGTAACCTGTTTTGCAGGGAAGGCATACAAAACAGCGCCTCCGTAAGGGGTCGGCAGCGCTGTTGTTTCGCGGGAAGCTTGCCTCCGGGGGCCCTTCAACGGGCAATCCCGTAGGGAACGGATCAACGTATCGAGTATCGCGCCTGGTTGCCTTTAAAAATGAGGAAGACGCAGAGGCTGCAGCTTCAGATGCGTCGCAGAAGGCTCCATAAGCCTAGATCGGATCGACGTTCGTCTATTGACATGTGCATAGGCCGGTGAAAGGGCTCAGTTTTCTAGGCGGCGGTTGTCATTGCTGGCCGTTTCTGCGAAACAGGAGAGATCATCAGGCGTTATGATTCTCGTCGATATTTAGGCGGCTATGCCTCGTTTTGCCTGAGGGATATACGGCAATTCCTGGTACGCGCGAAAATCAGCTTAAAACGCCGGTGGAGAAGGCGTGAAGCGGGAATTATTGTCGCAATTTCTTTCACCTTCGATTACATTGTGCTATCATAGCCGTCGCTGCGTGAGCAGTAATCGGGTTGTGGCTCAGCTTGGTAGAGCGCTGCGTTCGGGACGCAGAGGCCGCAGGTTCAAATCCTGTCAACCCGACCATGGAGCTTAAGGGGATGTTCTTAAAACAGCATCCCTTTTTTGCATCGGTGTGCCGTTCCGTTCATGCGACGGGACGGGGCGGGACCGCACAAGGCGGCCCCGTGAGAGCAACTTGGAGGAACGTATGAAGATCCTTGGAATGGGAATGCCGGAGCTTCTCATCATCCTTGCGGTGATCCTGCTCATCTTCGGCCCGAAGAACCTTCCGAAGCTCGGCAGCGCGCTCGGCAAGACCGTCAAGAACCTCCGCGACGGCATGGGCGGCGGCGAGAAGGCCATCGAGGACGCCGACGAAGAGGAAGAGGAGATCGTCGAGGAGGTCGAGGAGCCGGTCAAGAAGACCACCACGACCGCCAAGAAGACCACCACGGCGGCCAAGAAGAAGGCAGAGTAGCACCAGGTTCGCATGATGCGCGGTATGTGCAGACGGTCCACGCCTCGCACATACCGCTTTTTTCATATCGGCGCGGGGCCCTTCGCCGCGCCTCCCCTCACAGCTCGATAATATCCAGACCGCACGCTTGAAGGCACGAGCGTGCATGTTTTTGTAATTGGACAGGTGAAGGAAACCATGGCAGACAACAATTTCATCCTCACGCCGGAAGGCAAGGAGAAGCTCGAAGAGGAGCTGCATTTCCTCGAGACGGAAAAGCGCGCCGAGATCGGCGAGCGCATCAAGGTGGCGCGCGAGTTCGGCGACATCTCGGAGAACTCCGAGTACGACGACGCGAAGAACGAGCAGGGCATGATGGAGGCGCGCATCGCCGAGATCAGCCGCATCCTGTCGGAGGCGACGGTCGTGAACACGCCGAAGCGCTCGAACAACGTGCACATCGGCTCCACCGTGACCGTGGACATGGGCGGCCGCGAGCGCGCGTTCACCATCGTGGGCGGCGCGGAGAGCGACGCGGCAGCCGGAAAGATCTCCAACGAGTCGCCGGTGGGCTCGGCGCTGCTGGGCCACAAGAAGGGCGACAAAGTGGAGACGACCGGCCCGACCGGCCGCGAGATATCCATGGTCATCGTCAAGATCGAGCACTAGGGGACGGAACGCGAGATGAGCGACACCACCGAGCAGCAGATCATCGAGGACGATCCCATCGCGGTGCGCCTTGCCAAGCGCGAGGCGCTGCTGGCGGCGGGGCGCGACCCGTACGGCCACGCGTTTACGTATTCGCACCACCTGGCCGATTTGGCCGCCCAGTACGAGGGCCTCGAGGACGGCGCGTCCACGACCGACGAGGTGCAGGTGGCGGGCCGCGTGATGGCGAAGCGCGACCAGGGCAAGCTGGCGTTTCTGGAGCTGCGCGACTCCACGGGCGACATGCAGCTGTTCTGCCGCATCAACGCGCTCGGCGAGGATGCGTTCGCGGAGCTCAAGGACCTCGACGTGGGCGACTGGATCGGCGTGCATGGCACCATGATGCGCACGAAGCGCGGCCAGCTGTCCGTGGCGGTGGAGGGCTTCGAGCTTCTGTCGAAGAGCCTGCGCCCGCTGCCCGAGAAGTTCCACGGCCTGGCCGACAAGGAGACGCGCTACCGCCAGCGCTACGTCGATCTGGTCATGAACCCCGAGGTCAAGCAGACGTTCGAGCGCCGCTTCAAGATAGTGGCCGCCATCCGCCGCTTCATGGAGGACAACGGCTACTACGAGGTGGAAACGCCGTTTCTGCATCCCATCCTGGGCGGCGCGAACGCCAAGCCGTTCGTCACGCACTTCAACGCGCTCGACCGCGACTACTTCCTGCGCATCGCCACCGAGCTGCCGCTCAAGCGCCTGCTGGTGGGCGGGTTCGAGAAGGTGTTCGAGATCGGCCGGCAGTTCCGCAACGAGGGCATGGACGCGTTCCACAACCCCGAGTTCACCACCATGGAGTTCTACCAGGCGTTTTCCGATCTTGAGGGCATGATGGAGCTCACGCAGGGCGTGGTGCAGGCGGCGGCGCAGGCCGCGTGCGGCACCATGCAGGTGGAGTACCAAGGCCAGCAGGTGGACCTGGGCGGCACGTGGCGCCGCGCCACCATGATCGAGCTGGCCAGCGAGGGCGCGGGCGAGGACGTGAGCTTCGCGCGCACCCGCGAGGAGCTGGTGGCCATCCTTGAGAAGCACGGCGGGCACGCGGACGACGCGTGGGGCAAGGGCAAGCTCATCGCCGAGATATTCGAGGCCGTTGCCGAGGAGAAGCTCATCCAGCCCACGTTCGTGACCGAGCACCCCTTGGAGGTGTCGCCGCTCGCCAAGAAGAAGGCGGGCGATCCGAACCTCACCGAGCGCTTCGAGCTGTTCATCTGCGGACATGAGTACGCCAACGCCTTCGGCGAGCTGAACGACCCGGTCGATCAGGCCGAGCGCTTCCGCGCACAGGTGGAGGCGAAGGACCTGGGCGACGACGAGGCCATGGGCTACGACGACGACTACGTGCGCGCGCTCGAGTACGGCATGCCCCCGGCGGGCGGCTGCGGCATCGGCATTGACCGCTTGGTCATGCTGCTCACCGACGCGCCGTCCATCCGCGACGTGCTGCTTTTTCCCCACATGCGCGACGAGGTTCCGGCGGGCGGGCGGCCGCGCGCCGCGGCCGCCGAGGCGAGCGCTCCCGCAGCCGCGCCCGTCGACTTCTCGAAGGTGGTCGTCGAGCCCCTATTCGCCGACGAGGTGGACTTCGACACGTTCAGCAAGTCGGACTTCCGCGTCGTGAAGGTGAAGGAGTGCGTCGCCGTGCCGAAGTCCAAGAAGCTCCTGCAGTTCACGCTCGACGACGGCACGGGCACCGAGCGCGTCATCCTGTCGGGCATCCACGCGTACTACGAGCCGGAGGAGCTGGCAGGCCGCACGCTCATCGCCATCACCAACCTTCCGCCGCGCAAGATGATGGGCGTGGACTCCTGCGGCATGCTGCTCTCGGCCATCCACGAGGAGGAGGGCGAGGAGCGCCTGAACCTGCTCATGGTGGACGACCGCATCCCCGCCGGCGCGAAGCTCTACTAGCGCCCAAGCGCCATACGATCCCCAAGAAGGCCGCCCGCGCACCCCGCCGGGCGGCCTTCTCGCATAGCGATCTTTCTCGCAAGCCTAACCTGCCGTTTTTATCCCCATGCCATCGAGGATTCCGCTTATCCGCTTCCTCCCCTTTGAATAATCGTTGATGAGTCTGAGCACTCCGCTGCGCATATTTTGCACGTCGCTTTTGGGTAGCACCACCGCAAGCGACTCAAGCATGTCGGCATAGCCGATGTCTCTCACCGGGCCGACTTTGGCGCAAAACAGCCTTTCGTCGTGTGCGCAGATATTGCGAAAGTCGACGAGGGCGCGGAGGGTTAGCCTCATCCGTTTCGGATTCAGCTGCTCGCTGCCGCCTCGCAACTTTACTATTCTCCGACATATCTCGTTTTGCACGCTGCGTTTTTGCAGGTTGAAAAAGTAGGAAATGTTGCCGAATGTGAGGTCGTTCGCGAGCACCCATAAGGGGACGTCGCCATGCTTGTCCCGGTAATGCTGGATGAAGTCCTTGCATTTCGAGTCGGTGTAAGCTTTCCTGTTCAGCTTGCTGACGAAAGCGGGGAGGTCTTCGACGAACCTCCTCTTGCCAAGCATGTACTCGTCCCTCGCTGTGTAGTTGTCCATGTCGAGGTAGGATCTTGGCTCGGGAAACCTCTCGCAGAAGGTGTACACCGATACCGTCTTGATGAGCGATTCGGCTTTGATCAGGTTATGGAACGTGTACTCTCGGAGCGCCCTGTCAAACAAGAACAGTTCGTATACATCGCTGAAGCAGGTTTCCTGCAAAAACATCTCATGGCTACATGCTGAAGACTTCTCCTTGTCGATGAAGAACTCCTTGTATCCATTCACCACTGAATAGTAGTTTTCGGACAGCAGAACGTCGTAGGCTGAGTCCTCGACGAGCAACCCGCGGGATCGGAGAATCTCGATCTGCTGATCAATTGTTTTGAATGGTTTCGCCATACAGTACCCCGCCCCTCGAAAAATGAGAAAGGGCCGCCCGCCATTGGCAGGTGACCCTTCTCAGTCTCGGACTCCGTAGAGCACCCGAGCCGTTTCACTGCCACTACTGTACTTCTCGCAACCCTTCTCGTCAATCATGCAGACAGCAATAATACATTTGAAAAAAGGCGATGCCGCCACCTGGGCTCCGATGGCGGCCGTGCGCGAACGGCTTTCGCGCTTGCTCCTCATCAGACTGCCGTCGATCTTTTCAACTCCGCGTCGGAAATGAGCACTTTCGGAGGCATCGGGGGGATCGGGCGAGCATCAAGGGAGGTCGTGATACGATGGATTCTGCCGCAGCGCGGCTGCGAGTTATGGAGCGAGCGTGTGCGGCGGGCAACGCGTTGGCACTCTCTTGACGAGAGTGCTAGCATGTACTACGAAACACAGAAGCTCCGCGAGAATCGAGGCTTTACATGTCATTCGAGAAGTTCACCGACAAGGCCCGCAAGGTCCTTGTCTTAGCCCAAGACGAAGCGCGTTCCCTGCACCAGCCCTACGTGGGCACCGAGCACATCCTGCTCGGCCTCATCCAGGAGAAGGACGGCCTGGCCGCCCAGGCGCTCGACCGCAGGGGCGTGAAGTACGACGCCGTGGTGCAGGCCATCCGCCAGGTGGTGGCCATCGATGAGGACACCGACGTGTCCGGCCACCTGTCGTTCACCCCCCGCGTGAAGCGTGTGCTGGAGAACAGCCTGCGCGAGGCCATGCAGATGGGCCAATCCTACATCTCCACCGAGCATCTGCTGCTCGGCATCGTGCGCGAGGGCGACGGCACGGCGCTCGAGGTGCTCACGCGCCTGGGCGTCTCCGGCGACGATATCCGCAGCGCGCTCAACGACCTCGTGGGCCAGAGCCCGGTGTACGCCGGCCGCAACGCCTTCGACCCCAACGGCCAGGGCTCCGACAGCGTGCTGAAGGAGTTCGGCACCGACCTCACGCGCAAGGCGCGCGACGGCAAGCTCGACCCGGTCATCGGCCGCGCGGGCGAGATCGAGCGCGTCATGCAGGTGCTCAGCCGCCGCCAGAAGAACAACCCGCTCCTGATCGGCGAGCCGGGCGTGGGCAAGACCGCCGTGGCCGAGGGCCTGGCGCAGCTCATCGTGTCCAACCAGGTGCCCGACATCCTGCGCGGCAAGCGCCTGTTCACGCTCGACGTGAGCGCGCTCGTGGCCGGCTCCAAGTACCGCGGCGAGTTCGAGGAGCGTCTGAAGAAGTGCATCAAGGAGGTCATGGACGCGGGCGACATCATCCTGTTCATCGACGAGATGCATACGCTCATCGGCGCGGGCTCGGCCGAAGGCTCCATCGACGCGGCCGCCATCCTGAAGCCGCCGCTGTCGCGCGGCGAGATCCAGGTGATCGGCGCCACCACCATCGACGAATACCGCAAGCACCTCGAGAAAGACTCCGCGCTCGAGCGCCGCTTCCAGCCCATCACCGTGGGCGAGCCCAACGAGGAGCAGGCCATGCGCATCCTCGAGGGCCTGCGCGACCGCTACGAGGCGCACCACCAGGTGCACTTCACCGACGACGCGCTCCAGGCGGCCGTGAACCTGTCGAGCCGCTACATCCAGGACCGCTTCCTGCCCGACAAGGCCATCGACGTGCTCGACGAGGCCGGCGCCCGCATGCGCATCCGCAACATGACGCTGCCCAAAGAGCTGCGCGAGCTCGATGACGAGCTGCGCCGTTTGCGCGGCGAGAAGGACACGGCCATCGCCGCGCAGGACTTCGAGCGCGCCGCCCAGCTGCGCGACGAGGAGTCCGAGCTGAAGAAGAAGCGCGAGGAGGCCGAGAAGAAGTGGGAGGAGGACGCCCAGAAGTCCGTGCACCAGGTGACCATGCAGGACATCGCCGACGTGGTGTCCATGTCCACGGGCGTGCCCGTATCCAACCTCACCGAGGCCGAGACCGAGAAGCTCCTTCGCATGGAGGCCGTGCTGCATGAGCGCGTGATCGGCCAGGAGGAGGCAGTCACCGCGCTCTCGAAGGCCATCCGCCGCTCGCGAAGCGGCCTCAAGGACCCGAAGCGCCCCGCCGGCTCGTTCATCTTCCTGGGCCCCTCGGGCGTGGGCAAGACCGAGCTTTCCAAGGCGCTCGCCGAGTTCCTGTTCAACAGTGAGGACGCGCTGCTGTCGTTCGACATGTCGGAGTACATGGAGAAGCACAGCGTGTCGCGCCTGGTGGGCAGCCCCCCGGGCTACGTGGGCTTTGACGAGGGCGGCCAGCTGACGAAGGCCGTGCGCCAGCGCCCCTACTCGGTGGTGCTGTTCGACGAGATCGAGAAGGCGCACCCCGACGTGTTCAACATCCTGCTCCAGATCCTGGAGGAGGGCCGCTTGACCGACGCGCAGGGCCGCACGGTGGACTTCCGCAACACGGTCATCATCATGACGTCGAACGTGGGCGCGCGCGAGATCGCGCAGCCGACGACGCTGGGCTTCTCCACCGAGGAGCACGCGGGCCTCTCCGACAAGGAGATCAAGAGCCGCGTCATGGCCGAGATGAAGAAGCTGTTCAGGCCCGAGTTCCTGAACCGCATCGACGAGATCATCGTGTTCAAGAGCTTAAACGACCAGCAGATCGCCGAGATCGTCAAGCTCATGGTGGCAGATTTGCGCGAGCGTTTGATCGAGCAGAACATGTCCATCAACCTGACCGAGGCGGCGTGCAAGCTCGTTGCCAAGGAGGGCACCGACGCCACCTACGGCGCGCGTCCTTTGCGTCGCGCCATCCAGCGTTTGCTGGAGGATCCGCTGTCGGAGGAGATCCTCGAGGGCAAGTGGACGAGCGGATCGATCATCGACGTGGACGCGGTGGATGGCGAGCTCGTGTTCACCCAGGGCTCGGGCGCCATCCCCGAGCCGCGCAAGCGCGACAGCATCGCACGGGAGGCCGAGCTGTTGCTGACGAACTACGACCTGGGCCACGCCGGCGTGAGCTCGGGCGGCGGTTCCGCCTCGGGCGGTGCGGCCGACTAACAATCGCCTCTTAGAGAGCCCCTGCCTCCCCGGGTCGAATACGAAGCCCAGGGAGCAGGGGTTTCCTGCGTCTTGGGCCCGCATTTGTCGTATACTGGGAACGTCGCTCAACCATTTCACTACAGGAGGTTCCATGTTCGGAGATAACCTCGATCGCATCGTGAAGGGCATCGAGAAGAACTACGAGGCCGACGAGATATTCTTCACGAAGCCCGGGCGGCGGTACCCCAGCCGATCGGCCGTGAAGTGGGTGCTCAAGGACCTGCGCCGGGTGCTGTTCCCCGGCTACTTCGGCGATGAGATGCTCACGCCGTCCACGAGCCCTGAATACTTCATCGGCGAGACGCTCATCCAGATCGAGCGGGTGCTGCGCGAGCAGATCATCCTCGCGCTCGCGTACGCCTCCGACGACCGCGACGCCGAGGAGGCCGATCCGGCGCGATCGCTGTGCGGCGGCACGCCCGAGCACATCTGCGAGCGCGCCTCCGAGGTGTGCACCGCGTTCTTCGACCAGCTTCCCAGCATCCAGCGGGTGCTGCTCACCGACGTGCAGGCGCTCTACGACGGCGACCCGGCGGCCGGCTCGAAGGAGGAGGTCATCTTCACGTACCCGGGCCTGTACGCCATCTACGTGTACCGCATCGCGCACGTGCTCTACCAGCAGGACGTGCCCATCATCCCGCGCGTCATGACGGAGCTCGCGCACAGCGGCACGGGCATCGACATCGGCGCCGGCGCCCAGATCGGCGAGTATTTCTTCATCGACCACGGCACGGGCGTGGTCATCGGCGAGACCACGGTCATCGGCGACCGTGTGAAGCTCTACCAGGGCGTGACGCTCGGCGCGCTGTCCACGCGCGGCGGGCAGCGGCTCGCCGGGGTGCGGCGCCATCCCACCATCGAGGACGACGTGACCATCTACTCCAACGCCTCGGTGCTCGGCGGGGAGACGGTGATCGGGGCCGGGTCGGTCATAGCCGGCTCCGCGTTCGTCACCTCGTCCATCCCCCCGCATTCGCGCGTGTCGCTGAAGGCGCAGGAGATCACCGTGCGCCGGCCGGACGAGCGGGACTAGGCGCGTGGCGGCGGCAGGCGGGGCGGCAAGACAACACAAGGCGGAGAGGAAGGCCCTATGACGCAGACAATCGACCCGGTGTTCTCTTCGGCGGTGCTCGGCGCCCCGGAGCTCGCCATGGACGACCTCGACCTGGACACGCTCACGCAGGCGATGGGGGGCCTCAAGGGCGAGGTGGACAAGAACCCGCAGACCGCGGCCATCATCCTGGCCGGCGGCACGGGGGAGCGCTTCGGCAAGGAGGGCGGCAAGCAGCTGGTTGAGATCGCGGGCAAGCCCATCCTCACCTGGTCGGCCGAGGCTTTCGACGCGGTAGGCGACATCGGGCTCATCGTGATCGTGTGCCCCGAGGAGCGCTGCTCCGAGTACCTCAAGCGCGCCATCGACCCGTTCCCGTTCGTCACGCCCGTGGTGGTGGCGCCCTCCGGCCCCAGCCGCCAGGAATCGGCGTTCTCGGGCCTCGAGTACGTGCCCGACGACTACGAGTACGTCATCCTGCACGACGGCGCGCGCCCGCTCATCTCGCCGGAGCTCATCGGGCACGCCATCGCCACGCTCAAGGGCAACATCGACTGCGACGGCGCCGTGGTGGCGCATCCGGCCGTCGACACGCTCAAGGTGGTGGAGAACGGCGTGATCGTGGGCACGCCCGACCGCCGCGTGTTCTGGAACGCGCAGACGCCGCAGGTGTTCCGCGCCGGCATCTACCGCCGCGCGCACGCCTCGGCGCTCTCCGACGGCTTCATGGGCACCGACGACTCGTCTTTGATCGAGAGGCTGGGCGGGCGCGTGCTCGTGGTGGAGGGCAAGCGCGACAACATCAAGCTCACCGTGCCCGAGGACTACCTCATGCTGGCGGCTGCCGTGAGGACCATGTATATGAAGGGGAACCCGGAATGACGGGCGCGTTTAACCCTGCCAACCTGCGTATCGGGCAGGGGTATGATGTGCATGCGTTCGCGGAGGGACGGAAGCTCATCCTGGGGGGTGTGGACATACCGCATGCGAAGGGGCTCTTGGGGCATTCGGACGCGGACGTGCTGGCGCATGCGATATCCGACGCCCTCTTGGGCGGCATCCGCGGGGGCGACATCGGGAAGCTGTTTCCCGACACCGACCCGGCTTTCAAGGATGCCGACTCGCTCAAGCTCTTGGCCGCCGTGGCCGACAAGGTGCGCGCGGAGGGCTACGCCATCCTCGACGTGGACAGCGTGATCGCCGCGCAGGCGCCGAAGCTCTCGCCGCATCGCGACGCCATGCGCGCGAACCTGGCCGCCGCCATGGGCATTCCCGTTGAGAACGTGGGCGTGAAGGCCACCACCACCGAGCATCTGGGCTTCGAAGGCCGGGAAGAGGGCATCTCGGCCACCGCCGTGTGCCTGCTCTGTCGATGTAGCTAGCATCGCGCCGTAGGGCAAGGGCAGGGCCCTTGCCCTACGGCGCGGGCCGAGGCGTTTTCCCGGACGCCGGCCGCTGTGCTAGAATTTCAGGTTGACGTGCGCCCGCACGGGGCGGCGTTTCGGACAGGCAGGATGCGAGGATACCCTATGATCAGGCTCTACGATACCAAGGTCCGCGAGAAGGTGGACTTCGAGACGCTCGAGCGCGGCAAGGTCGGCATGTACGTGTGCGGCCCCACCGTGTACAACTACATCCACGTGGGCAACGCGCGCACGTTCATCAGCTTCGACAACATCCGCCGCTACCTCATGTGGCGCGGCTTCGACGTGAAGTTCGTGCAGAACGTCACCGACGTCGACGACAAGATCATCGGCAAGGCGCTCGAGGAGGGCCGCCCGGCCGCCGAGGTGGCCGCCGAGTACACCGACGCGTTCATCGAGGACATGCGCCGCGCGAACGTGCTCGACCCCGACATCCGCCCGAAGGCCACCGAGGAGATCCCCGAGATGATCGCGCTCATCAGCGAGCTCATGGACGGCGGGCACGCCTACGAGGTGGAGGGCGACGTGTACTTCAGCGTGCGCTCGTTCTCCGACTACGGGGCGCTCTCGGGCCGCAACGTCGACGAGATGGAAGGTGGCCACCGCGAGCTGCGCGCCGACGGCAAGGGCGTGGAGGACCGCAAGCGCGACCCGCTCGACTTCGCGTTGTGGAAGGCCGCCAAGCCCGGCGAGCCGGCGTGGGAGTCGCCGTGGGGCATGGGCCGTCCGGGCTGGCACATCGAGTGCTCGGCCATGTCGCGCAAGTACCTGGGGCTGCCGTTCGACATCCACGGCGGCGGCGGCGACCTCGTGTTCCCGCACCACGAGAACGAGCGCGCCCAGAGCGAGGCCGCGTGCGGCTGCACGTTCGCGAACCACTGGATGCACGGCGGCATGCTGCAGATCAACTCCGAGAAGATGAGCAAGTCGCTCGGCAACTTCAAGCTCTTGCGCGAGGTTCTGGAGGTCACGCGCCCCGAGGTGCTGCGCTTCCTCATGCTGCAGACGCACTACCGCTCGCCCCTCGACTTCTCCGACGAGCGCCTGGCCGAGGCGGCCGCCGCGCTCTGCCGCATCGAGAACGCGGTGAGGAACCTCGACTGGCTGCTCGCGAACGCCGAGGACATCCCCTCGCCTCTCGACCTGCGCGCGCTCATGGACCGCACGCGCCAGGCGAAGATGGGCTTCATCCTGGCCATGGACGACGACTTCAACACGTGCAAGGCGCTCGGCGAGGTGTTCGACTTCATCGCCGATGTGAACGCGCAGACGGCGGGCAAGACGCTGTCGCTGTCCGACGTGCCGCCCGTGCGCGACGCCCGGGCGCTCATCGTGGAGCTCATGGGCGTATTCGGCATCGACGTGGAGGCCGCGGCGGAGGAGGCCGAGGGCGCGTGCGCCTACCCGGCCGAGGTCGTGGCGTTGGCCGCCGACGTGGCGGGCTACGAAGGCGCCGACCCCGCGGGGGCCGTGGACGCCCTCCTGGCCGCCCGCGCCGACGCCCGCGCCGCCAAGGACTGGGCCCGCGCCGACGCGGTGCGCGACGGCCTGTGCGGCCTCGGCTTCACCATCGAGGACACCCCCCAAGGCGCCCGCGTGACCTACGAGGGGTAGGGCGGCGTCAAAGTATGCGCACGCGAAGGGCGGCCCGTCGGGCCGCCCTCCCTTTTTTTCGTCGAAGTTTTCCGGAAGCCAACCGGAAAACTTTCAAAAAGGAAGAGTTTTCCGGTTGGCGCTTGGAAAACCCTCTCATAACGAAGCCTGCAATCATGACGAAGCAGGAATCGCGGCCTCTCAGGTAAGTTTTTTACGACAATGCATGAATTGGAGGAGCGAAAGGCCGCATTTCACACGACCAGGGGAGGCCTCGTTGGGAGAACGCCTGGTCGATATGCTGCTCTCATGGTAGCGATTTGTGCATTGCTGGCGAAAAGTTACAGGAGGGGCCTCCTTTTCTGCTCGGGCCCTTGGCGGCGGGGCCGCAACGTCGCCATCCTGCGCTACAATACGGCGCATGCGAAATCGAACGACACATCTCCCCGAACTTCTTGCGCCGGCAGGCGGGCGGGCGCAGTTGGAGGCGGCGGTGCGCTTCGGGGCGGATGCGGTGTACTTCGCCTGCGACCGCTTCGGGCTGCGCCAGCGCGCCTCGAACTTCGCGCTCGACGACGTGCCTGCGGCCGTGGCCTGCGCGCATGCGGCCGGCTCGAAGGCCTACGCGGCTGTGAACGCCCTCATGGACGCGGACGATCTGGCCGCGCTGCCCGCGTACCTGGAGGCGCTCGACGAGGCGCAGGTCGACGCGCTCATCGTGAGCGACCTCGGCGCGTTCTCGCTCGCGCGCAAGCACGCGCCGCACGTCGAGCTGCACGTGAGCACGCAGGCCGGCGTCATGAACGCCGAGGCCGCCCGCATGTGGCACGAACTGGGCGCGAGCCGCGTGGTGTGCGCCCGCGAGATGAGCGTGGCCGACATCGCCCGCATGCGCGCCGACGCCCCGCGCGAGCTGGAGCTGGAGGCGTTCGTGCACGGCGCCATGTGCATGGCCGTGTCGGGGCGCTGCCTCTTGAGCTCAGCGATGGCCGGCCGCTCGGGCAACAAGGGGCACTGCGCGCAGCCGTGTCGGTGGAGCTACGCGCTGGTGGAGGAGCAGCGCCCCGGCGAGTTCTACCCGGTGGAGGAGGACGTGCGCGGCACCTACGTCATGAACGCGCAGGATCTCAACATGCTCGCGCACTTGGACGACCTCGTGGCCGCCGGCGTGGACTCGCTCAAGATAGAAGGGCGCAACAAGAAGGCGTTCTACGTGGCCACCGTGGTGCACGCCTACCGCGCCGTGCTCGACGGCGCCGACCCGGCCGTGGTGGCGCCGGAGCTGCTCACCATCTCGCATCGCCCGTACTCAACCGGTTTCTACTACGGCCGCGCCGAGCAGACGCCCGAGCGCGACGGCTACGTGAAGGAGTGCCTGCACGCGGCTACTGTGACCGCGTGTGAGCCGTCCGGCGCGGCAGCGTGGCGCGTGGAGGCCGTCTGCCACAACCGCTTCTGCGAGGGCGACCAGCTGGAAGCGCTCAGCCCCCGCCGCCCCGTCTCGCAGGTGCAAGTGCGCAACCTCGCGTGGTTGCCCAAGGCCGACGAGCTCGATCCCGCGCCCGCGCCGGTGCCCGTCGCTGTGGCGAACCGCTCTGCCGAGCGCTACGCCTTCGAGGCCGATGCGTCCCTCGCCCCCGGCGACTACCTCCGCATCCGCATTTCCTGATGCGCAGTCGAGCGTGCTCATAGGCGCGCAGACGCGCCATGCCATCTTGAGCGGAGGCGGCATAAGCCCGCTGGGGTCGAAGGACCCCATGCGGCGACGGCAGGGGCGCGATCGGCACGCTGGGCCCACGACACAAAAACCCGCCGGTTTGGCACGAAATCGCTTCCTCGGAGAATGACCAAGCGGCACCAAACAAGGTCGGAGTAGTATTTTCCCAGGTCAGATTTTGCCAGCACGATGACGAGCAGACAACCTTGTGCCAAACCGGCCGGTTTTTGTGTCGTGCAGAAGCATCCGCCTGCTGCGGGTGCAATGGGGCGTTATCCCGCCTCAGCGACTCTTTCACTTTTTTGTCCTGCTCGCTCAGGATGACGCAAGGGGGTCGCTCGCTCAGGATGACGCTGAGTCTCATCCCTTACAAACGCGCTTCCCATCTGCGCCGAAGCGATTGCGGACTGCGAATCTCCCGTAACGGGTTTCCGCCTCGCGCGGGGCTACACTCAAGGCACCCAACTACGAAAGCGAGGTGCATCATGCCCAATCATGCGTATCGCGCGACGGCCGCCCCCGGCGTCGTGCAGCGCGCCCGCGGCACGAAGACGGGCCGCAAGCTCGAGCGCGGCGGCTACCTGACCCCTGAGGTCGTCACGATGTGGGTGGTCTACGCGCTCACCCTGCTCGGAAACGTCGTCATAGAGGGAGGCCAGGTGGGGAACAACACGTCGGCGTCGGTGGCGTACGGCGGCGCGTACACGTGGTTCGCGCCTGCCGGCTACGTGTTCTCCATCTGGTCGCTCATCTACGTGGCGAACATCGTGTGGCTCGTCGCCTACACGCGCACGGCGCCCACGCGTCCAAAGCGCTTCACGGCCACGTCTGTGCTGTTCATCGCCAGCTGCGTGCTCAACGTGCTGTGGCTGGCGCTGTGGCACTTCAACCAGGTGGGCATCGGCTTCATCGTGATCCTGGCGGAGTGGGCGGTGCTCGCCGCCCTCTACCTGAGCGTGCGGCGCTGGGCCAAGCGCGGCTCGGAGTGGATCCCCATCTCCCTCTACGCGGCATGGATCACGGTGGCGACGCTCGCCAACCTGGCCATCCTCGTCGAGCGCGTCACGGGCGGCGGCCTGCCGTTTCTGGGCGCGCTCGGGGCCATCGTGCTCACGGCGGGCGTGCTCGCGCTCGGCTTCGCCATGAAGCGGGCCTACGGCGACAACTTCTTCCAGATCGTGTTCCTCTGGGCGCTCGTCGGCGTGGGCGTGCATGTGGCCGAGGCGTCGTGGCTCGCGGCGGGCATCGTGTTCCTCCTGTGCGTGGCGGGCGCCATCCTCACCTTCATGCCGAAGGGAACGCTGCGCAGCCTGCGCGGCTAGCCGTCCGTTCGCATGGCGATTTTGCGGCCCGGCCGGCGCGGACGCCCGGCCGGGCCGCGCTTCCGTATAATGGGCCCATGAGCACCGTGCTCGACATATACCGCGCCGCGCGCGCCGAGGGCCGGCAACCCGTCTCGTTCGAGATATTCCCGCCGAAGGGCGACCTCACGCTGGAAGCCGCGCATGCCGTGGCCGCGCGCCTGGCCGACCTCGTGCCCGACTTCATCAGCGTGACGTGCTCGGCGGGCGGCACCGGGGTCAAGGGGGCCACCGCCGACGTGGCCCAGATGATCCAGGACGACTTCGACGTGCCGACCGTCGCGCACCTCACCTGCGCCGAGGCCACGGAGGAGTCACTCGCCCGCGCCATGGACGACTTCAAGCGCCGCGGGATAGAAAACGTGCTCGCCCTGCGCGGCGACGCGATGCGCGAGGATGCGCCCGGCCCGTACCGCTATGCGCGCGACCTGGTGGAATGCCTTGCGGAAGAGGGATTTTGCGTGGGTGCGGCGGCCTACCCCGAAGGCCACATCGCCTGCGACGACATGTGCGCGAACGTCGAGCACCTCAAGCAGAAGCAGGACGCGGGCGCCTCGTTCTTCATCACGCAGCTGTTCTTCGACAACGACTGCTTCTACCGCTTCTGGGAGCGCGCGCTGGCGGCCGGCATCACGGCGCCCATCGCGTGCGGCGTCATGCCGATCCTCGGCCGGGCCCAGATCGAGCGCATGGTGTTCATGTGCGGCGCGTCGCTGCCCGCGGCCATCGTGAAGATGATCGCGCGCCACGAGCACGCGCCGGATGACCTGCGCCGCGCCGGCATCGAACGCGCCAACGAGCAGCTGTGCGACCTGGCAGCCCACGGCGTGGACGGCCTTCACGTCTACACGATGAACAAGCCCGACATCGCCCAGGCGAACGTGTCGGCGCTGCGCGCGGCATGGCGGGCATAGGCGGCCCCGCGCCGGCAGAGGGCGCGGCCGGCCGGCTCTCGCTCGACCGCGACGAGGCGCTGCGCTACCTGGGCTATTCCGGCCAGATTGTGGACGGGGAACTGCTCGCGCGCTTCGAGGAGCTCGCGCGCGCGTGCGAACTCGAGTTGAATCCCGCCTACGTCCACGCGGCCTTCCCCGTGGACGCGGCGCGCACGCGCTGGGACGAGGGCGACCCGGACCCCCAGGTGGCGCTTGCGGGCTGCGGACTCGTGCTGCCGGGGCGCGACATCGCCCGGCACCTGCGCGGCGCGTGCGAGGTCGCGCTCATGGCGTGCACGCTGGGGGCGGCGAGCGAGCGCGAGCTTCGCAAGCACGCGGCCGTGAGCCCGGCCGACGCGCTCATGTACGGCGCGGCGGCCTCTGCCCTCGCAGAGGCGGCGGCCGAGGCCTGCGATGCCGCCATCGCCCGCGAGGCGCGGGAGCGGGGCCTGTTCGCGGGCTCTCGCTACAGCCCCGGCTACGGCGACCTGCCGCTGTCGGTGCAGCCCGCGTTCCTCGCCGCCCTCGACGCGACGCGGCGCATCGGGCTTTCCGTCACGGAGGGCGACGTGCTCGTGCTCACGAAGAGCGTGACGGCCGTCATCGGCCTGTTCGACGACCCGCGCCCGGCGCAGGGGGCGGGCGCGGACGCGCAGTGCGCGGCATGCCCGCTCGAGGGGCGCTGCGGCTTCAAGGAGAAGGGGAGGACCTGCCATGGCTGATTCGACGGCGATCGATGCGCTCGTGGGCGTGCGCGTGAAGGACGCCCATCTGGAGCGCGCATTGCGGGGCGAGGACTTCCTCGTGTTCGACGGGGCCATGGGCACGCAGATGCAGGCGCGCGGCCTGGCCGAGGCCGGGGCGCTGCCGGAGCTTCTGAACCTCACGAACCCGGACGACATCGCCGCCATCCACGCGGACTACGTGGCAGCCGGCGCCGAGGCGGTCACCACCAACACGTTCGGCGCGAACGCGCGCAAGCTCGAAGGGCGCGCGACGGTGGCCGAGGTGTTCCAGGCCGCGGCGGCGTGCGCCCGCGCGGCGGGGGCGCGCTACGTGGCAGGCGACATCGGGCCCTTGGGCGTGCTCTTGGAACCCCTGGGCACCTGCACGTTCGAGGAGGCGTACGGCCTGTTCGCCGAGCAGGTGGATGCCGCGACGGCCGCAGGGTGCGACCTTCTGCTCATCGAGACTATGGCCGATCTGCGCGAGGCGAAGGCGGCGCTTTTGGCCGCGAAGGAGCGCAGCGACCTGCCCGCGGCGGTGACGATGACGTTCGGCGAGGACGGCCGCACCTTCCTCGGCACGCCGCCGGCTGTGGCGGCGTCCGTGCTCTCGTCGATGGGCGCGCACGTCGTGGGCCTCAACTGCTCGCTCGGGCCCGACCAGCTGGTGTCCGCCGTGCGCGAGACGGCCCGTTTCGCCCGCTGCCCCGTGCTGGCCCAGCCCAATGCCGGCCTGCCGCGCGTGGAGGGCGGGCAGACGGTGTACGACGTGGAGCCCGAGGGCTTCGCGCGCTCGATGGCGGCCATCGTGGAGGCGGGCGCGAGCCTGGTGGGCGGCTGCTGCGGCACGTCGCCGGCGTTCATCGAGCGTCTGCGCGCCCTCGTCGACGGCCTCGGCGCGCCCGAGCCCCGCATGCGCGAGGAGGCCCTCGTGGTGGCGAGCGCGCAGGAGGCCGTCGTGCTGCCGCGCGGCGCGTCGCGCATCGCCGTGATCGGCGAGCGCATCAATCCCACCGGCAAGCCGAAGCTCAAGGCGGCCCTGCGCGCCGGCGACCTCGACCACCTGGTGGGCGAGGCGGTGGCCCAGCAGGAGGCCGGCGCCGACGTGCTCGACGTGAACGTGGGGCTGCCCGAGCTCGACGAGCCCGCCGTGCTGCGCGCCGCCGTGGAGAAGCTGCAGGCCACGGTCACGCTGCCGCTGGTCGTGGACTCGAGCGATCCGGCCGCCGTGGAGGCCGCCGTGCGCGGCTACGCCGGCAAACCCCTGATCAACTCCGTGAACGGCACGCGCGAGAGCATGGACGCGGTGCTTCCCCTCGTGAAGAAGTACGGCTGCGGCGTGATCGCCCTCACGCTCGACGAGGACGGCATCCCGCCCACGGCCGAGGGACGCTTCGCCATCGCCGAGCGCATCGTGGCCGAGGCCGGCCGCCGCGGCATCCCGCGCGAGGACGTGGCCGTGGACTGCCTGGTCATGGCGGCCGCCACCAACCAGGACGAGGCGCGCGAGATCCTGCGCGCCGTCTCCCTCGTGAAGGAGCGCCTCGGCGTGCGCACCGTGCTCGGCGTGTCCAACGTGAGCTTCGGCCTACCGCAGCGCGGCCTCGTGAACGCGACGTTTCTGGCGGCGGCGTTCGGCGCGGGGCTCGATCTGCCCATCCTGAACCCGCTCTCGGCGCGCTACCGCGACGTCGTGGCCGCCTTCAAGGTGCTCAGCGGCCAGGACGCCGGCTCGCGCGCGTTCATCGAGGAGTACGCGGGGGCCGAGGATCCGTACCTTTGTCATCCTGAGCGGAGGAGCGCAGCTCCGGAGTCGAAGGATCCCGCGCTGCGCCAGCCGGGGGATTCGCAGCTATCGCCGCACGGGATCCTTCGACTCGCTCCGCTCGCTCAGGATGACAAAGGAGGCCGCTCTCCCGCTCAGGATGACAGCGCCATCCCCGTCCCGCCGTCCCTCGCCGACGCGGCGGACGACGTGCGCGCGACGGTGCGCCTCATCCTGTCCGGCCTCAAGGGACCCATGCCTGAGGCGACCGAGCGCCTGCTCGCGGCTCACGACCCCCTCGACGTGGTGAACGGCGTGTTCATCCCCGCGCTCGACGAGGTGGGGGAGCGCTTCGAGCGGGGCGCGTTCTTCCTGCCGCAGCTCATGGCCTCGGCCGAGGCCGTCAAGGCCGGCTTCGACGTCGTCCGCGCGCGCCAAGGCGGCAGGCCCGAGGCCGACGGCGGCAAGGCCATCGTGGTGGCCACCGTGAAAGGCGACATCCACGACATCGGCAAGAACATCGTGCGGATGCTCCTGGAGAACTACGGCTTCCGCGTCATCGACCTGGGACGCGATGTCGCGCCCGAGGACGTCGTGCGCGCGCTCGAGGAGACCGGCGCGCGGCTCGTGGGCCTCTCGGCGCTCATGACCACCACGGTGCGCGCGATGGAGGAGACGGTGCGCCTCGTGCACGAGCGCGTCCCGGAGGCGCGGGTGTTCGTGGGCGGCGCCGTGCTCACGCCCGAGTACGCGGCGCAGATCGGCGCGGACTTCTACGGTAAGGACGCCGCCGAGGCCGCGCGCATCGCCGAGCGCTTCTTCGCGGGCGAAACCGCGTGAGAGAATCTGCGTTTGCCGATGCATCTGCTCGGAGTTCTTGCTATGATAAGCCCCAAGGTATTCCCGGATGAAAGGGTCGCTATGGGAACGAAAGCAGCGGAGGCGCTCGAGATATCCTTCGACGAGCTGCCGACTTACCTGCACGCGAAGCACTCCGTGTACATGGAGGTCGACGGCGCGACGTACTACCTCACCGACGTGAACGATCGGTACTGGCGGGCGCAGGACACGACGAAGCTCAACGAGAAGGGCCACTACGTCGATGCGAGCGAGCTCGTGCCGACGGTGAGCGAGTTTCTGGCCCTGCCGTTCGCGGACGGGAAGTCGATCACCGAGGTGTTCGACGCGGCGACGTTCTACGCATCCGAGAAGAACGCGGAATGACGAAGACGGGGGCGGTTGCGACGAGCAGCCGCCCCCGTTGCATTCGGACGCCTTGCTGCGCGGCCGATCAGGCGCTTCCGCTCGGCTCGAGGGAGCCGGCGGCGAACTGCGCGTCCGAGGCCGCGCGCGGCACGGGTCGCGAGTAGTAGTACCCCTGCGCGATGATGCGCTCGTCCATGCGCACGAGCATGGCCGCCTGCTCGCGCGTCTCGACGCCCTCCACCACCACGTCCACGTCGAGCCTGTCCGCGATGGACACCACGCCGTCGAGCACGGCCCGGCAGCGCTCCCCGCTCTCGCTGCTCATGAGGAAGCTGCGGTCGAGCTTGAGCACGTCGATCGGCAGGTTCTGCAGCGTCCCGAGCGACGAGTAGCCGCTGCCGAAATCGTCGATGGCGATGCGGAAGCCCAGGTCCTTGAGCCGCTGGCACTGGCGCTCCGCCCGCTTCGGATCCTCCATCACGAGGTCCTCCGTCAATTCGAGCTCCAAAAGCCCCGCCGGCGCGCCGCATGCATCCGCGATGCCCCGCACCCGCTCCGGGAACGAGTCGTCCGTCAGGTGGAGCCGCGAGAAGTTGCAGGCGATGGGCAGCGGGCGCTCGCCGGCGTCGATCTGCTCGCGGATGCGCGCGCAGACACGCCTGAACATGCGCAAATCGAGGTCGCGCACCAGCCCCGTGCGCTCGAACAGGGGGATGAACTCGTCGGGCGGCACGAGGCCGCGCTCGGGCGACTCCCAGCGGGCGAGCGCCTCGAAGCCCACGAGGCGGTTCGTCGCGATCTCCACCTTGGGCTGGTAGAACGCCGTGAACTCGCCCCGCTCGAGCCCCTCGCGCGCGGCGGCCACGAGCGCCCGCTCGGCGACGTCGCGCTCCTTCATGTCGGCCGAGTAGAGCGCGGCCTCGCTGCGCGACACCTCTCCGATGCTGTCGCGGGCGTAGCGCGCGCTGTCGATGAACACGATGAGCGACTGCGCGTCGATGCGCGGCGTTTCGGGGCTCCGCTCGATCACGCAGACGCCGGCCTGCAGCATGAGCGTGTGAGAGAGCCGCGCGAGGGGGTCGGCGCCGTTGAAGCGCCGGTCGAGCTCGTCGAACCGCTCGAGCAGGTCGTCCCAGCCCCTCCAGCGCGACAGGATGACGAACTCGTCGGCCACCACGTGCGCCCAGTGCTCGTCTTCGCAGGCCAGCGCGCCGATGGCACCGTCCAGCGCGCGCAGCATCTCGTCCCCGGCGCCGTAGCCGAACGCGGCGTTGAAGCTCTTGAAGCGCTTCACGTCCAGGTAGACGATGGCGTAGGAGCCGTCGCGCGCGTTGGCCAGGAGGGCGCCCGCCTCGGTGCGGAAGCGCGCGAGGCTCCATCCCCCGGTCAAAGGGTCGCTGAAGGAAAGCTCCTTGACGCGCCGCGCCGCGCGCTCCCTCGTGATGCCCGCGTAGAGGGCCGCGCCCAGAAGCAGGGCGAACAGCGCCACGAGGCCCGCGATGATCTGGAGCGGGTACTGGCGCAGGAAGTCGAGGGGGCTCGTGGGGTGGGCGCTGAGGGAGCTCTGGGCGATCCAGGCGGTCATCGCGCCGCCGGAGGTGTACTGCACGCACCGGTCGAGGATGCTGACCAGCCGCTCGTCCATCGCGCGCGAGACGCCGATGCTCATATGGTTGTAGTACGTCGTGGTGGTGGTCACCCGCAGGCCCGCGTACTGCGACTCCTCCAAAAGGTAGTTCGCCACGTGCGTGTCGGCGTAGGCGATGTCGGCCCGGCCGTCCAGCACGGCGTTCAGGCATTCCTTGGGCGTGTCGAAGAGCACCACCTCGTCGCCCGCGTGCGCGCCCTGCGCCATCCGGCCCGCCAGGGCGAAGCCGCGCGGCAGGGCGATGCGCGTGCCGTCGGGGTTCGCGCCCGCGATGAGGGCCATCGGGTCGCGCAGGTAGGGCCCCGTCGTGGACAGCAGCTCGCCGGAGCGGTCGGCGTCGCGGTCGACGCCGTAGACGAGGTCGGCTTCTCCGTTTTGCACCAGGTCGAAGGCCTTGTCGTGCCGGTCCACGGGCACGAACTCGAAGCGCAGGCCGGTGACGCGGGAGATGTCGTCGAACAGAAGCGAGGCCGCCCCGGCGAACTCCCCGGTCTGGGGGTCGCGGAAGGACAGCGGCGCGCGGAAGGTGTCGTAGGCCACGCGCAGGACGGGCGCGGACGCGAGGTAGGCGCTCTCCTCCTCGGTGAACACGGGGTCCTGGTCGGTGTTCACGCCGAAATAGCGGTCGTAGAGCAAGGGGGCGAAGTCGGGGTCGCGCAGATCGAGACGGTCCATGGCCCGGTCGAGCTCGTCGGCCACCTCCTTGTGCCCGGGCGCGATGGCGAAGTAGGCGGGCTCGGGCGCGAACTGGGCTATCATGCGGAAGCGCGAGCTCCGTCCGAGGTGGCTGATGGCGGCGGCGTCCACCGCGCCCCCGTCGAGCGCATCGAACAGCTCGCCCGTGGCCTCGTATTCGACGATGTCCACCGAGAAGCCGTTGTCCTCGCTGTACTGGACGAAGGCGGCGGCGTCCTGGCCGCCTGCGATCACGCCCACGCGCATGCCCGAGAACGCGGAGAAGTCCTCGTAGGCGTAGCGCGTGTCGTCGAGGCGCACGTTGAGCGTGGTGTAGATCTCGCACATGGGCGACGAGGAGAAGCCCATCCGCTCGGCGCGCTCGTCGGTGCGGTACACCTGGGGCAGAAGGTCGGCCTCGCCCGCCTCGATCGCGGCGAGCGCCGGTTCGAAGCCGGGGTACTCCACGTATTCGTAGGTCCAATCGACGTAGCGCGCGATCTCGTCGAGGTACTCGATGTTGTACCCCTCGAGCTCGCCGCGGTCGTTGCGCTTCAGGTAGTCGCCGTCCTCGTAGAGCGCCACCTTCACGACGCGCGGCGCGGACGGGGACGTCTCGTCGCCGAATGCGGACGGCGCTGCGCAGAGGAGGAGCGCGAGCGCGCACGCGATCAGGAGCAGGACGCGCGCGAGCGGGCGCGAGGACGCGCGGCGGCGATCGGCTAGGGCGGCGCTTGTTCCCGTTCGGCTCAACTCGGCTCCGGTCTGCATGCTCTCGTTTCGACGGCCCGTCAGGTTCGGTGAAACTTTACCATACGAAAGCGGCGGCCGCGCGCGGCAGGCGGGCATCGGGCGAAGGAAGCGGGGGCGAACGGGGAAGGCCCGCATAAAAAACGACGGACGCGAATCCGCGTCCGTCGTGGCAAGGTGGTGGAGCCTAGGGGGATCGAACCCCTGACCTCATGGCTGCCAGCCATGCGCTCTCCCAGCTGAGCTAAGGCCCCGAAAAAGTGCGAGGACTATATTAACAGAACAGTCCGGCCGGTCAAGCGCTTTTTGAGAAAAACTTTTCGGCCGCGTTCCACCCGGCCCGGCCTTGGACTCGTTGGCGGAAGGGCGTTTCCTGGTACAATGCCCAGAGGAAGAACCGAGGAGAGGCGAGGGAGGACCCATGGCGGAAGGTGCCGCGACGGCTGGAGCGCCCATCGGCGACGACGGCGCGCCGATGACGGCGTGGCAGGTGTGGCTGCGCAGGCTGTGCCTGTTCGTCGTGGTGTGGGCCCTCGCGGAGCTCGTGCTGGGCACGGCGCTGTGGGGCGTCCACCTGCTGGGCGTCCAGCTGCCCGACGGGGCCGCGCTTTCCTTCGACGCGCCGGTCGTGGGCGCGATGGCGCTTGCGGGCGCGGTGCTCAACCTGGCCATCGGCGCGCTCGGCATCCGGGGCGCGCGCAACCCGCGCCGCATCACGCTGTTCTTCTGGATCACGTTCGTGGACGCCCTCTTGACCGTGTGGGCGCTCGCCAGCAGCGTGTCGGCGGGTTCGTGCGACCTCACCTCGCTCGTGAGCGGGCTCTTCGTGGTCGCGCTCGCCGTGTGCGCCTGGCAGGTGCGCGGCCAGACCGGCTACTTCGATATGCATCCGTGATCGTCTCGCTGCCGGAACCTCGCGAAAGCACCACTTGTGACGGTTCTGCGCAGGATTTTGTTGTTTTTACAACGCGATCGGAGGATGAGCGCGAGCCGTGCGATCCGTGACGAAACGCGACCTGGGCTAACGCAGTCAATGCTTCTGGACGTATGACGAAATCCTGCGCAGAACCGTCACTCGATGCGCTTTCAAGGGATTGCGGCGGCGCGGCGGCGGGGTAGCGTCCCGAACATGAAGAAGGCCCCCCGGTTGGGAGGCCTTCTCAAGCGCATGTTGCGGCGGGCGCGCCTACTCGGCCGTGCCGGCCGCCTCGATCTGGGCGACGATGGGGTCGAGCGCGCCGGCCACGTCGTAGTCCTCCACCCGGCCCGCATCGCACAGGCGCGCGAACTCGGGGTCGATGGGCAGCGTCGCGTAGGCGGGGATGCCGTAGCGCTCGGCCACGGCCTCGCCCTGGGGCTCGCCGAAGATATGGTGCTTCTTGCCGCACTCGTCGCACACGAAGTACGCCATGTTCTCCACCAGGCCCAGAAGCTCCACGTCCATGCTGTGCGCCAGGTTCACGGCCTTGCCCACGATCATGGCCACCAGCTCCTGCGGCGCCGACACGGTGACGATGCCGTCCACCGGCAGCGACTGGAACACGGTGAGCAGCACGTCGGAGGTTCCCGGAGGCATGTCGACGAACAGGTAGTCGATCTCGCCCCAGTTCGTCTCGCTGTAGAACTGGCGGATGGCGTTGGACACCACAGGTCCCCGCCAGGCCACGGGCACGTCGTCCTTCGGAAGCATCAGATTGGTGGACATCACCTTGATGCCGCTCTGCGTCTGGCCGGGCAGGATGCCGTCGGCGTCGGCCGTGAGCGGGTTCGTGATGCCGAAGGTCTTGGGGATGGACGGGCCCGTGACGTCGGCGTCCAGGATGCCCACCTTGTTGCCGCGCTTCTGCATCTCGCTGGCAAGCAGGCTGGTCACGAGCGACTTGCCCACGCCGCCCTTGCCGGACACGACGCCGATGACGTGCTTGACGTCGGAGCGCTTGTTCGTCTCGATGGTCGAGGGCCCCTGCTGGGTGCGGTCGCCGCAGCCGGACACGCCGCAGCTGCCGCACTCATGAGAGCATTCTTCTTCTGCCATGATGCCTTCTTTCAATCATCAGCGTCCGCCGCCCGGGCGGACGCGCCTCTCGTTGTACCGCGATGATAGCATAACGTTTATACTACATTGGATCGAATCCGACCTGCGCCCGCACGCGCGGATGAAAAGGAGCAAGCATGCTGTTCGCGAACATCGACCTTCTGGACGAGAACCTCGACTTCCGCCGCAGCTGGTGGGTGGGCGTGCGCGAGGGGCGCATCGCCTACGTGGGAGATGCGGCTCCGGCGGGGGAGGACGCGGAGGAGTTCGGCGAGGTGTACGACGGGCGCGGCAAGCTGCTCATGCCGGCGTTCTACAACGCGCACTCGCACGCGCCCATGACGCTTCTGCGCGGCTACGCCGAGAACCTGCCGTTGCAGGCGTGGCTCAACGACGCGGTGTTCCCCTTCGAGGCCAAGATCACGCCCGAGGACTGCTACTGGGGCACGCTTCTGGCCTGCGCCGAGATGGCGCGCTACGGTTGCGTGAGCTTCTCGGACATGTACTACCACATGGACCAGGTGGCGCGCGCGGCGCTCGATGCGGGGATGAAGCTGAACCTGTCGGACACACTCATCGCGTTCGGCGAGGCGGGGCTGGGCGATCTGCCGGTGGACGCGGAGAACCGCCAGCTCGTGCACGATTTGCAGGGGGCGGGCGACGGGCGCATCGTGGTGGACTGCAACATCCACGCCGAGTACACCACCAACCCGCGCGCCGTGGCCGACCTGGCGGCGTTCGCGCGCGAGCAGGGGCTGCGCATTCAGGTGCACGTGAGCGAGACGCAGCTGGAGCACGAGGAATGCAAGCAGCGCCACGGCGGCCTCACGCCGGTGCGCTACTTCGATAGCCTCGGCGTGTTCGACGTGCCCGTGACGGCCGCGCACTGCGTGTGGGTGGACGACGGCGACATCGACATCTTGGCCGAGCGCGGGGTGTTCGTGGCGGCCAACCCCGCGTCCAACATGAAGCTGGGCAGCGGCTTCGCGCCCGTGCCGAAGATGCTCGAGCGCGGCGTGAGGGTGTGCCTGGGCACCGACGGCATGGCGTCGAACAACAACCACGACCTGATGCAGGACCTCTACCTGCTGGCGCTTCTGTACAAGGGGTCGACGGGCGACCCGGCGCAGGTCACGCCGAAGCAGGCGCTTGCCGCCGCCACGCGCATGGGGGCGCTCTCGCAGGGGCGCGAGGACTGCGGGTATGTGGCGGTGGGGGCGAGGGCCGACCTCTGCGTGTTGGACACGTCCGGCCCCTCGTGGGCGCCCATGACGAACCCGCTGGTGAACGTCGTGTACGCAGGCCACGGCGCGGACGTGTGCCTGACGATGTGCGACGGCCAGGTGGTCTATCGCGACGGCGCGTGGCCCACCCTCGACGTCGAGCGCGCCAAGGCCGAGGTCGAGGCGCGAACGAAGCGCATCATCGCCGAGCTGTAGGGAAGGAAGGTTTTCGACTCTGCGCGCTGTGTTCGCCTCCGCTCAGGCGTCTAGCGCGCTGGTCTGCGATGTGCCGCAACGGCTTGCGGCGACAATTCGCTCATCTGGAAGGTCATGGACAAAAACGGCCTTCAGGACTGATTTGGAAGCCGAAACACCCGGCTCGAATCCTCGCGACCAGGGGTTTCTTCTATTTCCAGCCGCAAGGTGCGCAAAAAATCAGTCCCGAAGGCCGATTCTGTCCACGCCTCTCCTCGGGCGGACAGTTTCTAAGCGCCACAGAATTCGCCTCTAGGCGCGGGGGCGTCGTTGGCCTATCCTTAGATGGCGATAATCTAAAGGAAGGGAAGGCCATGCTGAGGATTCCTGACGCGCGTATCGACGGGTTCATCGCCGAGGACGTGCCGTATGTGGACTTGACCTGCGCGGTGCTCGGCATCGACGGGCAGTCGGGCGAGATGGCGTACTTCACGCGCGAGGATTGCGTGCTGGCGGGCGCGAACGTGGCCGCGCGCATCGTGGGGAAGCTCGGCTGCGAGGTGGGCGAGGCGCGCCGCGACGGCGAGCATGTGGCGGCCGGCGAGGAGTTCTTCGTCGTGCGCGGCGCGGCGGCCGACCTGCACGCGGCGTGGAAGGTGTGCCTCAACGTGTTCGACCACCTGTCGGCCGTTGCCACGAAGACGCGCGCGATGGTGGACGCGGCGCACGCCGAGAACCCGCGCTGCGAGGTGCTCACCACGCGCAAGAGCATGCCGGGCGCGAAAGACCTGCTCACCGAGGCCGTCATGGCGGGAGGCGCGTTCCCGCACCGGCTCGGGCTCTCGGAGACGGTGCTCGTGTTCGACCACCACCTCACGTTCTTCGGCGGCTTCGACGCGTTCGTGGAGCAGCTGCCGGACATCAAGGCGCGCTGCATCGAGAAGAAGCTCTTCGTGGAGGCCGACGCCGCCCGCGCCCGGGTGCTCGCGGCCGCCGGCGTGGACGGCATCCAGCTGGACAAGCTGCCGCCCGAGGAGCTGGCCCCGCTCGTGGCCGAGCTGCGCGCCATCGACCCGCGCGTAACGCTCGTGGCCGCGGGTGGCGTCAACCCCGCCAACGCGGGGGCGTACGCCGCCACCGGCGTGGACGGCCTGGCCACCACGGCCCCCTTCGCCGCCAAACCCCTCGACATGAGCGTGAGGATGCGCGCGCTGTAGGATGCTCGCGGCCGAACGGCGCGCATTTGCCATCAAGCGGAGCGCCCGGCCCCTACTGCGAGCGAAGGCCTCCCGTCCCCCAATTTTCTCCGGCTTTTTTCCCGAACGCCGTAACATTCCGCCCGTCCCGCCCGTCTAATAGGCATCCGACTGAAAGAGGAGGCCGCGTGGACGATCTGATACACCGGGCACGGCATGGCGACGCCGAGGCGTTCGCCGCGCTGTTCGAGCACAACAAGGATCCCTTGTGGAGGGCCGCGATGGCGGTGCTCGGCAACGTGGACGACGCGGCCGACGCGCTGCAGGAGACGGCCGTGAAGGCGTGGCGCGCCATGCCGCGGTTCGGCGGGCGCAGCAGCCTGGGCACGTGGCTCATGCGCATCCTGCTTCGGACCTGCGTCGACGTGCGCCGGGCGCGCATGAGCGAGACGCCCTGGGCCATGGAGGCGTCGGGCGACGCGGGCGCGTTCGACGAGGCGCGGGCGCTCGTGGGGCGCGGCCCGACGGCCGACCGCGACGAGGTCATGGACGTGCGCGCGGCCATCGCGCGGCTCTCGGCGGACGATAGGGCGGTGCTCTCGTTGTTCTACGTGAGCGATTTCCCCACGCGCCGCATCGCGGACATCCTCAACCTCTCGGAGGGGGCCACCCGGACGCGACTCGTGCGGGCGCGCGAGCGCTTCAAGGCCGCCTACCTGGGAGAAGGCGCGGAACAAGGCCGAGACAAAAGCGAAGACGACGAAGACGGACGGTGGAAAGCGGAGGTGGCGCGATGAGCGACGCGAGGCGCGAGCAGGAGGAGAAGCTGAACAGGGCCCTGGCCCAGGGGCTCGACGCGGGGCCAGTCCCCCCGCGCGTCCAGGCCGGGCTGGATGAGACGTACGCGTCCCTCGGGTCGATCCCGCAGGAGCGTCCGCAGGGCGCCGGCGTCCAGGCCCAGGCGGCGCAGCGACCCTATGCGGCCCAGCCGACGCGCCGCAGCGGGCGCGTCGTGCGCCGCGGAGCCGTGGTGGCCGCGGCGGCGGTGCTCGTCGTGCTGCTCTCCGGCGCCGCGTTCGCCGCGACCACGCTTCTGCAGATGCAGCCGGGCGACGTGCCGTTCTTCGGCAGCGGCAAGAACCTGCCCATCTACGGCAGCCTGCAGGAGGGCGTGAGCAGCCTCAACGCCGAGGTGGGCCAGACCGTCGAGGTCGACGGCGTGCGCGTGACGCTGGACACCGTGTCGTCCGACCGCAACATCGTGAACCTGTTCTTCACGCTGGAGAAGGAGGGCGGCTTCGACCTGTCGCAGCTGGCCAACTACGAGGGCTCGCAGGAGAACGAGTGGTCGCGCCTGCAGCGCCTCGCGCCGCGCTTCACCTACACGCTCACGAGCGCAGGCGAGCAGCTGGGCACGGGGCAGGCCAGGCTGCTCGACGCCTACCAGGAGGGCGACACGGTGAAGGTGATGCAGCGCATCGTCCCAGAGGCGACGCTGCCCGACCAGACTGAGATCGCGCTCGAGGGCTGGGCGAGCTGGAAGCCCTACGAGGAGGGCACCGAGCCGTTCTCGTTCGATGTCGGACTCGACCTCAGCACCGTGGCGCAGCCGCGCGAGCTGGGCGCGCAGGACCTCGTGTTCCCCACGAGCGACGGCGACAAGACCATGGGCATCCTGCGCTTCACGGCCTCCGAGCTGGGCACCGTCATGGTGGTGCGCAACGACAACGCCTGGACCGGCGAGCCCATGACGGAGGGGTCGTCCTACGACCCGCCCGAGAACGTGCTGCCGCCCGAGCTGGTGAAGATGACCGACGACAAGGGCAACGTGCTGAACTTCGTGAACGCCGGCGACGGAGCGGGCCACAGCCTCGATGCGCCCGTCGTGGCCGAGCTCTCGGGCTTGGCGAGCGACGCGACAAGCGTCACGTTCACGCCGATGACCAAGACCGATGCGGCGAAGGCGGGCCAGGAGCCGGACGCCGTAGAAGCCCGCAAGGCGATGAACGCCCAGAACGAGCCGCGAAGCGTGGACGTCTCGCAGATCGGGACGAAGCTGGAGACGAGCGAGTTCGGCGGTTACGAGGTGGTGGAGCGGAGCGTCGCCGACCGCACGATCGCCATCAAGCTCAAGCCGTTCGGATGGGTGCCCGGCGGCCTGCACTCCATGTTCGAGCTCATTCCCGACGAGGATGTCACGTACCTGGCCAGCGAGTGGACGAACCCCGAGACGGGCGAGACCGAGAAGGCCTACCATTCGGCCATCCGCTACAGCAAGTACGATTACCTCACCGGCGACCTCGTGCAGATGGACTCGTACTACGCGGCGTCGGACGAGGAGCTCCAGGGTCTGACACAGTACAGCTATTCCACGATGTTCGGCTACTTCGTGGAGGACGCAGACGCGGCGCAGACGCTCTCGTTCTAAAGCGCGACCGCAAAATGGCGTAGAAGGGGACTGTCCCCTTCTACGCCATTCACTTTCCTAAGAGCTTCTTGATGCCGCCGGCCGCCAGGGCCGCGCCGCCGCCGATGGCGAGCAGGCCGGGGCCGGGCAGGACGAGCATCGGCACGCCCACGGCCATGACCGCGCCGCCGATGGCCGTCTGCACGGCGCCGCCGATGCGGTTCGGCTTCTTCGCGCCCGCCTCGTCGATGATCGTAGCGGCGCTGCGGGCTGCGCCTGTGGCCTTCTTGCCGTAGGACGGCGCTTGGAACGTGCCGGCCGCCTTCTCGCGCGCGCTGGAAACGGGGTCGACGTCGATGAGAGTGTACTGCTTGCCCATGGTGTCCTCGCTTGATCTCGGTGTCCCCCCGATTATACGGGCCGCGCGCCCGTAGCGGCTGCGTTCCCGCGCATGTCACCGTTCGGTAACGTGCTCACCGCGCCTTCTCCAAAGGTCGCGCCGACTTGGTGAAGCGCGGGGGCGAGGGGCGTCCTGCCGCGGCGCTTGTGGTACCCTGGTCGGACACGCGAGACGTCACGAGGTAAGGAGCCAGCCAATGCGCGAGGGAAGCGCCCCGAATTTCTGCCCGCCGGTTGAGGAGGGCCTCACCATCGTGCTCGAGGACGAGGCGGGGGAGCAGGTGGACCTCGAGTTCCTCGGCGTCATCCTGCACAACGGGCGCCGCTACGGGTTCTTCTTCCCGGTGACGGACGACGAGCCGGCGGGCTCTTCCGGCGAGGTCGTCCTGCTCGAGGTGACGGAGCTCGACGAGGAGGGCCAGCCCGCCGCGTTCGAGCTCGTCGAGGACGAGGGCATCGCCGCCGAGGTGTACGCGGACTTCCGCGCCGCGACCAAGGACCTCTACGACTTCGCCGGCTGACGCCCCGTCCGCGCGCTAGCGCCCGAGCGGATCCCAGCCGGCAGCCGGCTTGACCCGCTCGGACTGCGCGATGGCCGCCAAGTACATGATCTCCTGGTTGATGGCCTTCTCGAGCCGGCACACCTCTTCCTCGGTGCGCGCGAAATCGAAGATGCGCTCTGCGGCGCGCCTGATCTCGCCCATCAGCTCTTCGTACCCGTTCTCTTCCATCTGCGACCTCTGCCCTTCCCTCGTTGCCGTGACTTTTCCGGTAAACCCTCAGCGCGCGACTCCCTGTTTTATTGACGGGGTGTAAACTATAGTTTACGACTTTTCCTCCAAGCGGGGCTAGCTTTATCGGGCATGGAGAACACTTCACTAAAAACCCAGCTTGGAGCAAAGATCGCACGCCTCAGATCCGGCAACGGAATCTCGCAGGGTACGTTTGCGCTGATGGTGGGCGTAAGTCGCAAATACCTCATCGATATCGAAGGCGGTCGGGCCAATCCGACGGTGGACATGCTCGAGCGCATCGCGGGCGGCCTCGACACCACGGTGGCCGACCTGTTCCTCGATTCCTGAAAGGCCGAACAGAACCGCCCGTCGGGCAAGAGCTCTGCCGCCTACAGCTCCACCGGGTTCCAGCTGCCGTCGATGTCGCAGAGCCACGCCTCGGGCTCGGTCACGGAGAAGAACGTGAGCGTCTCGTCGTGCGGTCCGTCGTAGCTCTCGCCGAGGCCCACCAGGTGCTCGAAGCCGGCGCGGCGCACCTCTTCGTTCGCGCGGTCGTCCAGATCGGCCTTGCCGCGCATGATCACCCAGCCGTGCCCCGGCTTCCAGGCGGTCAGCTCGAAGCGGGGGTTGGCCTCGAGCTCGCGGTAGACGTCCTTCGTGGTGGCGGTGCAGAACCAGATGCGCCCGTCCTGCACGGCGGCGAAGCTGAAGGGCCGCACGTGGGGCTGGTCGCCCTCGCAGGTGGCCAGGTACCAGGCGGGCACGCTCGTGAGGTAGTCGACGATGGTCTCGGTTCCGTTCATGGAGGATTCCTTTCGGTAGGGGGTGCGCTCGGCCCGGGCGGGCCGCTTACGCGGGGATGAAGTTCGCGGCGATCACGCAGGCCAGCATGAGCGCGACCGTCGCCGCGCCGCCCGCATCCACCCGCGTGCATTTCAGGGGGTTCAGGCGCGTGCGCCCGACGCCGCCGTGGTAGCAGCGCGCGTCCATGGCCGACGAGAGCGTCTCCGCATGGCGGAAAGCGCTGGTGAACAGCGGCACCACGAGCGAGGTGAGCGTGCTCAGGCGGCCCTTCGACAGCGCCGCCCCGCGGCTGATCTGCGCGCGGTACACCGTTTGCAGCTCCAGGGTGAACTGCGGCAGGAACCTGAGCGCGATGCCCATCATCATGGACAGCTCGTGCGCCGGCACGCCGATGCGCCGCAGGGGCCCGAGCAGCCGCTCGAACGCCTCGGTGATGTCGAGCGTGGGCGTGGTCAGGGTGAGCAGGCTCATCCCCAGCAGCAGAAGAAGCAGCCGGCAGGCGATGAACGCGGCCTGCCAGAGCCCCGCCTCGCTTATGCGGATGATCCACCACTCGAAGAGCACGGATCCGCCCTGCACGAAGAACACGTTCAGCAGCGCCGTGATGACCACGATGAACGCGAGCGGCGCGATGGACTTGAACGCCGAGCCCAAGGGGATGCCCGCCGCGGCGAAGAACCCGAGGACGAACGCGGCGCACGCCGCGAGCCCCCAGAACGACTGGGCGACGAACACCACGGCCATCACCGCCAGCGCGAGCACCAGCTTCACGCGCGCGTCCATGCGGTGCACGGGGCTCGTGCCGGGCCAGTAGCGCCCGATGACGGCGAGGTCAGGCATGGTCGGCCTCCCCGGCGGGGCGCGAGGCGGCGTAGAGCTTGGCGAGGTCCTCGGCGAGCGACCCGAGCCCGTAGAGCTCGCGGGGCAGGTCGAGCCCCTCGGCGCGCAGCTCCGCCGCCAGCTTCTGGGCGGCCGGGGCGTCCAGGCCGATGGCGCGCAGCTCCTCGCCGCGCGAGAACACCTCGGCCGGCGTGCCGAACGCGAACTGCCGGCCCTCGTTCAGCACCAGCACGCGGTCGGCCAGGCGCGCGAGGTCGTCCATGCTGTGCGACACCATGACCACGGTGAGCCCGCTTCGGTGCAGCTCGTCGATGAGGTCGAGGAACTCCTCGCGCGCCACGGGGTCGAGCCCGGCCACCGGCTCGTCGAGCACGAGCGTCGAGGGCTCCATGGCAAGCACGCCCGCGAACGCCACGCGCCGCTGCTGGCCGCCTGAGAGCTCGAAGGGGCTCTTGGGGCCCACCTCGTCGGGGTCGAGGCGCACGCTTCGGAGCGCCGAGCGCACGCGGGCGTCCACCTCCTCGTCGGAAAGCCCCAGGTTGCGGGGTCCGAACGCCACGTCCTCCTGCACGGTGGCCGCGAACAGCTGGTGCTCGGGGTACTGGAACACCAATCCCACCTTGCCGCGGCACGCCTGCGCCACGCGCTTGTCGGCCAGGTCCTGGCCGTCCAGGAGCACGCGTCCGCGCGTGGGGCGCACAAGGCCGTTCATGTGCTGGATGAGCGTGCTCTTGCCGCTGCCGGTGTGGCCGGCCACGCCCAGGAACTCGCCGTCCTCCAGCGCGAAATCGATGTCGCGCAGCGCCCACACCGCATCCGGCGCGCTGCCCCAGGCGGGCGCGCCCTTCTCGAGCGAGGGCGGGTCGGCTATGACGCCGGCCTCGCGGCGGCGCCTGACGCGGCGCTTGCGCTTCTCCTGGCGCTCGGGATCGACGTACGAGTAGCTCACGCCTTCGAAAGCAATCGGCACAGCTCCTCCTTCAGGCTCGTCGTTTCGATGTGCGTGCCCACCGGCACCCCGCGGCGCTCAAGCTCGAGCGACAGCGCGCAGGCGAAGGGCACGTCCAGGCTCAGGCGCTCGAGGAGCTCGGCCTGGACGAGGATGTCGGCGGGCGCTCCGTCGGCGGCCACGCGGCCGCCTTCGAGCACGATGACGCGCTCGGCCTGGGCGGCCTCCTCCATGAAGTGCGTGATCATGACCACGGTCATACCGCGCTCGTGCAGCTCGCGGCACACGCGCAGAAGGCCCTTGCGCCCGCGCGGGTCGAGCATGGCCGTGGCCTCATCCAGGATGAGGATGGCGGGCTCCATGGCCAGCACGCCGGCGATGGCCACGCGCTGCTTCTGCCCGCCGGAGAGCGCCGCGGTCTCGCGCTTCTCGAAGCCCTGCAGCCCCACGTCGGCGAGTGCCGCCGATACGCGTTCGCGCAGCTCGGACGTGGGCACGCCCAGGTTCTCCGGCCCGAAGGCCACGTCGTTCTCGATGAGGCTGGCCACCAGCTGGTCGTCGGGGTTCTGGAACACCATGCCGGCGTTGCTGCGGATGAAGTACACGGCGCGCTCGTCGCGCGTGTCGCGGTCGAGCACGGTCACGCTGCCCTCGTCGGGCACGAGCAGCGCGTTGATGTGCTTGGCCAGCGTCGACTTGCCCGAGCCGTTGCCGCCCAGGATGCACACGAACTCGCCCTGGGCGATGCGCGCGTCCACGCCGTCGAGCACGAACGCCTCGCCGTCGTAGGTGAACCCCGCGTTCTTGAATTCGATCATGTGCGCGTTCGTCCTTTCGATGCCGCCCGCGGCCGCGCGCCGCGGGCGGAGAGGGCGGCCCTTAGCGGCCCTTGACCTGCTTCTTCTTGGGTGTGATGAGGTTGGAGACGCTCTTGTACACGATGAGCGTGAGCACGGCGTTCAGCGTGGCCTTGATCAGGTTGAACGGCGTGAGGATGGGCAGGATCATGGCCACGACCGCGTCGATGGGCACGCCGAGCCATGCCGGCGTGATGATGAGGTTGCCGAGGATGGCCATGACGGTGGCGGCGAACACGCTCAGCACCAGGCCGACCGCGCCGCTCTTGAACGTGCGCGAGCGGCGATACACCAGCGCCGCCGGCAGGATGAACCCGGCCACCACGAGGATGTTCATGATGGCGCCGGAGAAGTCGGCCATGAGGATGCCGTGGATGATGGCGCCGACCACGCCCACGGCCAGGCCCGCGGCCGGCCCGAATGCGAAGCCGCACACCATGGCGGGCATGGCCGACGCGTCGTACTTGAGCCAGGCCACGCCGGGCAGCAGCGGGAACTCGATGAACGACAGCAACACGCCGATGGCGCACATGAGCGCCATCGTCACCAGCTGACGGGTGTCCCATTTGTTCGTGTTGGTGAATTCGTAGGCGGGCGCGGCGGCGCCCTTCGGCTCGACGATCTCCTCGTCGATGCGCGGCGTATCGGTTTCCTGCATGGCGAACCCTTTCTCTCAAGGCCGAGCGGATTGCGGGTCAGGTTTTCCGGCCTAAAGAGAAAACGAGCCCGTATGAATTCCTTCCATACAGGCTTCGTGGGGTCCGCGTGGGTCGCGCGCCGGGCGCGCTCGCGGATCTCTGCCTCTTCCATCCGGACTATACCGTTGGTTTTGGGATCTCACCAAAATCAGCCTGCGAGCGCCGATCCTATCGGGGGCGCTTGCAGGGTCGCGGACTCCCGGCTTGCCGGCGCGCGTGCGCCCGAGCCGGATTACCGCCAGTGAGGAATTGCACCTCGCCCTGAAACAGAATCCATAGGGCGCATTGTAGCCGCCCGGTTGCCCCGTGGCAACCGTCGTGCGGCAATTGCGCGCGAAAAGCGGCCCGTTTCCCCACAGAACGCGCGGTTTGCGGGGCGAAGGGCGCGCAAGGAGCCAGGCGTCGTCCGTCGCGCCATCGAAATCAGGGGAATCCCGTGGCGCGAGGGCAGCCGGATCCTCGGCAGCGTGTCTGCGGATGCTGTCGCCGCTTGGCCGGGCCAGGGGGTATAATCGTCGGCGAAGTATCAGGGGAACGCGAAGGCGAGGAGGGGCTATGCCCGAAAGCAAGGTGGTCAACGAACCGCGCATCAAGAACCCGCTCATCAGGGCCATCCGCGAGCTTCTGGAGCACCGGGCGCTGTGGCTCTACCTGCTCACCGACGAAGCCGCGAAGGCGGGTGCCGACCCCGCGACGTTCGCCCCGACGGCCGTGAAGCGCTGCGGCCTGTTCCAGGGGGCGGAGCTCGTGGCCAAGGGCGGCGGTACGAAGAGCCTCAAGAGCCTGAAGCGCGGCCTGTTCGGCAAGCCGGCGCAGATGGTGTTCGAGATGGACGTCAAGGACGTGCAGGACGACCGCTTCGAGCTGGAGTTCCACTACTGTCCGCTCGTGAAGGCGTGGCAGAAGCAGGGCTGCACCGACGAGGAGATATCCGACCTCTGCGACTGGGCCATGTGCGGCGACCGCGGCATCGGCGAGGCCTACGGTTGCGAGCTCGACTTGCCGAAGACCATCGCCCGCGGCGACGACGTCTGCCACCTCATCTACCACCGGTAGGCGCCTGCTCTTTGTCATCCTGAGCGGAGCGCGTCAGCGCGGAGTCGAAGGGTCCCGTGCGGCGGGCGGGTTGTGGACGCGCGGCGTTGTTTCGCCGGGGCCGGCGTCCGGTCGGCTACAATAGGCCGCTGTATGTTTGAGATCCTCGACACCATCGACTCCTTCGTGTGGGGCCCGGCCATGATCGCGCTTCTGCTGGGCTCGCATCTGTTCCTCACGTTCAAGACGGGGTTCATCCAGCGCAAGCTGCCCCAGGCCATCAAGCTCTCGCTCACCTCCGACCCCGAGGGCAAGGGCGACATCAGCCACTTCGGCGCGCTGGCCACGGCGCTCGCGGCCACCATCGGCACGGGCTCCATCGTGGGGGTGGCCACGGCCATCCTGGCGGGCGGGCCGGGCGCGGTGTTCTGGATGTGGATCACTGGCGTTTTGGGTATCGCGACGAAGTACGCCGAGGTGTACGCCGCCGTGAAGTTCCGCGTGCGCGACCACAACGGCTTCATGCTGGGCGGCGCGATGTACATCTGGGAGCGGGCCTTCCGCCGCAACGACCGCGGCGAGCTCGATCCGAGCCCCGGCGGCCGCACGCCTAGGTGGGCGAAGGCGGGGGCCGTCGCGTTCGCGGGCTTCGCGGCCATCGCGGCCATCGGCACCGGCTCGGCCGTGCAGGCGTCGGCCATGACGGGCATCATCACCGCGAACGTCGACGTCGCGCCGTGGGTGATCGGCATCGCCATCGTGGTGCTGGTGAGCGTGGTCATCTTCGGCGGCGTGCAGTCCATCTCGAAGGTGTGCGAGAAGCTCGTGCCGTTCATGGCGGTTGCCTACGCGGGTGGGTGCATCGTGGTGCTCGTGATGAACGGGCCTTTGCTCGGCGAGGCGCTCGGGCTCATCTTCGAGTGCGCGTTCACGGCGAAGGCGGCGTTCGGCGGCGCGGTGGGAAGCGGCCTCATGATGGCACTGCAGTTCGGCTGCGCGCGCGGCCTCTTCTCCAACGAGTCGGGCCTGGGCTCGGCGCCCATCGTGGCCTCGGCGGCGGCCACGCGCAACCCGGCGCAGCAGGCGCTCGTGGCCATGACCGGCACCTTCTGGTCCACCGTGGTCATCTGCGCGCTCACGGGCGTCGTGCTGGTGTCCACGATGCTCGCGAACCCCGATATCGCCGCCGATATCCTGGCGAACCCCACCGTGTACTCCGGCGCGCAGCTGGCAAGCGAGGCGTTCGCGAAGATCCCCTGGTTCGGCACGCCCATCCTGGTGCTCGGCATGGTGGCGTTCAGCTACACCACCATTCTGGGGTGGTCGTACTACGGCAACCGCTGCATCACCTACCTGTTCGGGCGCTACGCCATCCGGCCGTACCAGGTGGTGTACGTGGCCGTCGCGTTCTTCGGCGCCATCGGGGTGGGAGACATCGTATGGACCATCAGCGACATCGGCAACGCGCTCATGGCGGTGCCTAACATCGTGGTGGTGCTCGCGCTCTCCGGCATGGTGGCCCGCGAGACGCGTCACTACGTCACGTGCGGCCATCTCGATGAGCGCGACGAGACCCCCATCCCCCAGTTGGACGGCAAGTAGCGGACGCGAGCGCCGTCAGCTGCCCCCGCCGCACGTCGTCCCGCCGGCGAAGTGGCAGGAATTTGCGGCTGTGGCACTCGCGGCGGTGAGATAAAATTTCCGACCTGGGGAAACGTCAAGAGAGGAGCGCTCGAAGGGGCGAAAACCCCCTCAATTCGTGCCACAGCCGAAAAAATTGACATAAGCTTCCCGATCATCTTTTAAATGCGCGCGTTGAGAGCATCGCAGCTGATGCCGCGCGGGATCCTTCGACTCCGCTCAGGATGACGTGGGCGCTTCCCACCTGTGAAAACACGCCACATCCTCCGGATCGTGCCCGTTCATCCAGGAGGAGCTCGTGCTGGCCGAAAGCACGGTGAAGACGCACATGTCCCACATCTACGCCAAGCTCGAGGTGAGCGGCCGCCAGGAGATGATGGACCTCCTGTTCGCCGAAGAACGCGCGCGGCCTTGAGTTTTCTTCCTGTCCGAGGGCAATTGTCGACCCAAACACACGCCACAGAGCCGTGAAGCGTGTGTTTGGGTCGACAATCGGGGCGGCGGGTCCCCGCAGCGCGAGGACCCGCCGCTCTTCAGACGTCACGCCTCGACGGCGCGGCGCTTCCTTTCCCGCAGGTATGCCGCCACGCGCAGCACGACGTAGGCCAGCATCACCACCGTGTACACGGCGATGCTGAACGCCGCCTTCTGCCCGGCGGCCGACACCGTAGGCGCCAGCACCAGCAGCAGGTGCAGGTACGTCAGCCCGAAGAACACGTAGGCCCACCGCTGCAGCGCCTTCCACGCCTCGGGCCGCATGCGGGCCTTCACCGAGTTGAACGACGTCACCGTGAGCGCCGCCAGCAGGATGATGAGCAGCGTCGACACCACGAACGACGCCACCATGGCTGGCCGCATTCCGGCGAACCCCGACAGGATCTGCGCGAGATACTGCCCCAGGTAGTTCACCACGTGCCCGATGACCAGGATAGCCGCGATGATGGACAGCTCCCCGCGGATCGGCATCAGCGCGTGGCGCAGCTTCGACCCGCGCGGCAGCACGCCGATGTACATGACCACGGCGAACAGCGCGAACCCCAGCAAACAGCGCGTGAAGTACGGGTATGCGGCCGCCGCCACCTCCCGCGACACGCCGAACAGCATCCGCGACAGGAACAGCACGTCCACCGCCACCGCCACCACGTAGAACGACACCGGGTAGCGCTTGATCGGCCTGCGCAGCAGATAGGCGAGCAGCGCGCTCGCCACCAGAGCGATAAGCAACTCCATGGAACCCACCTCCTTCGCGGCGGCCTACTTCCCGACCGGGGCCACGTCGCACAGGCCGCAGCGGAAGGGCGGGAAGCCGGTGACGGGGTCGAAGTCGCGCGTGCACAAGAGGTTCACGTTGGCCTGGTGCCAGCCATGGAAGATGTCCACCATGCCGGGATGCACCAGGTTCGTGACCTCGGCTTTCATGACGATCTCGTTCTGGAAGTTGAACACGCGCACGTCGTCGCCCTCGGCGATGCCGCGCTCGCGCGCGTCGGCCGGGTGCAGGCGCACCACCGGGTCGGGCATGAACTGGTTGAGCCAGGGGATCTCGCGCAGCTTGGAGTGCGTGTAGAACGGCAGGCGCGAGCCCGCGTTCAGCACGAGCGGGTACTTCGCGTCCTCGCCCGTGGCGTTGTAGGGCGAGTGCACCGGCTCCTCGTAGATCGGCAGGCCGTCGTAGCCGAAGCCCTTGAGGATCTCGGAGTCGAACTCGATCTTGCCCGACGGCGTGTTGAAGCCCACCTCGCCGTCCTTGCGCAGCTTGCCGCTGACGTGCTTGTCGGGCTCGTTCTTGGCCCCGGGGATCTCGAGGCCCTCGGGGTTGGCGCGCAGATCGTCAAGCGTGACGTCGAGCTTGGCCGTGTCCAGGATGTTCTGGAGCGCCGCCTCCACGTCGCCGCCGAAGCACTCCTCCTCGAAGCCCAGCTTGCAGCCCAGATCGAGCATGATCTTCCAGTCCTCGCGCGCCTCGCCCGCCGGCGCCACGCACGGCTCGCGGAAGATGATCTTGCGCCCGTACACCGCGAAGGGCGCCATGCGCTCGTGGCACATGGCCGCGGGCAGCAGGATGTCCACGTAGTCGTGGGTCCAGGGGCGCTCGTAGTAGTCCACGGCGGCCACGAACTCCAGCTTGCCGATGGCCTCCTGGTAGCGGTCGGACTCGGGCCAGATCATGGCGTTGCTGGCCACGAGGATGGCGGCCTTGATCTTGCCCTCATCCACGTACTCGGGCAGCTTGGCCGTCTGGAAGTGCTTCGTGAACGACACCCACGCGGGGAAGTCGTCCTTGTCGACGCGCTTCTCGGCGAACTTCTGCTCGGTGTAGATGTTCTCGCCGCGGAACGCGGCCGTGGAGGCGCTCACGTCGAGGGGCAGCCCCTGGTAGGGGAACATGATGCCGCCCTTCTTCTCGATCATGCCCAGCAGAACCGGGATCATGAACACGGCGCGCAGCGAGTTGCCCACGTTGGAGGAGTGCGCCAGGCCGGCCGAGCTGGTGACCAGCGTACTCGGGGCGTTCTCGGCGATGAGGTGCGCGGCGGCCTCCAGCTTGTCGGCGGGCACCCAGGTGATCTCCTCCACCTTCTCGGGCGGGTACTGGGCGGCCAGCTCCTTCAGGCCGTCGAAGCCGTGCGTCCACTCGTCCACGAACTCCTGGTCGATCAGGTTGTCGCGGATGAGGATGTTGATGAAGCCGAGCGCGAGCGCGCCGTCGGAGCCGGGGCGCAGCTGCAGGTGGATGTCGGCGAGGCCGGTCACCGTGGGCGTGATGCGCGGGTCGACGATGACGTACTTGCAGCCGTTCTCCTTCTGGTCCATGAAGATGGCGTGGCGGTTGGGCTGCGACCAGGCGGCGTTGAGGCTCCAGATGAGGCAGCTCTTCGTGGCCTCCGAGGGGTTGGCGCCGCTCGTGTTCGAGCCGCGGCCGAACACGAGCTGGGAGGTGATGCTCGTGGCCGTGGAGCACAGCGAGCTCTCCAGGCCGTAGGTGGAGCTGCCGAACAGCGTCGCGACGCGCTGGATGGGCGGGCGCGGCTCCTTCGGGTCGCCGCAGTAGAACATGACGGCGTCCGGGCCGCTCTCCTCCTTCACGCGGTTGAACTCGGCCACGATGGCGTCGTAGGCTTCGTCCCAGGTGATCGCTTCCCAGGTGGACGTGCCCGTGCCCTTGGGGTTCGTACGGCGCAAGGGGGTGGTCAGGCGCTTCGGGTCGTAGAGCTCCTGGATGCTGGCCAGGCCCTTCGCACACAGAGGCGTGGTGGGATGCGGCTCGCGCGACTCCACGCGGACGATCTTGCCGTCCTGCACGTAGGCGGTGAGCCCGCACTTGGGCACCTGGTTGCACATGTCGCAGTAGGTGTAGCGCTTCTCGATGGGCGCGTCGGGGTCGACGGCGCCCTCGGCGTGCGCGATGTCGTAGCCGAATCCGCTGGTGAGCGCGGCTCCCGCGGCGACGGCCGCGCCTCCCTTCACGAACGAGCGGCGGCTGATGGCGGCGTCGAGCGGCGTTGCGTTGGTATCAGTCATGATGGGTTCCCCTCCCCGTTAGTCGTTCTTGGCGTTGTCGGCGGCTTTGGCCTCGGCCTTCTTCTTGTCGCGCGACTTCTTCACGCCCACGCCCACGCCGACGCCCACCGCGGCCACGGCGGCGACGCCCACGGTGGCGGCCACCGGGTCGATGCCGGGCGCGGCTTTCGAGGACTCGGCGGCGTACTCGGCCTTCGCGGCGAAGGGCAGCAGGCTCTCGTCCATGCCGTTTCCGGCCACGTAGTAGAACGACGTCTCGTCGATGCGCACGGCGTCGCCCTTGGCGATGCGCTTGCTCACGTCGCTTTCGGGATCGTCCAGATCGCCGAAGAAGCGCGCCTTGGCCGGGCAGTTGAGCACGCACGCGGTCTTGAGCCCCTCGGCCACGCGCTCGTGGCAGAAGATGCACTTCTCCACCACGTGGGAGCGCTGCACGCCGTAGGCCTCGTAGGGCGCCTGCTCGGCCTCGCCGAAGTAGTTGCCCTCGTCCTTGTTGACGGCGCAGGCGCCGTACGGGCAGGCCGTGATGCACGAGCCGCACGCGATGCAGGCGTCGTAGTCCACCATCACCACGCCGTCGTCGAGCTTATGGCTCGCGCCGGTGGGGCAGACGGCCACGCACTGGGGGTCGTCGCAGTGCATGCAGGCGTGCGGGAGGTAGGCGCGGCCGCATTCGCCGGGCTCCTCGCCCCATTCCACGCGGTCGAGCTTGCCCCACGACACGCCCGGGCTCTGGTTGTTCTGCAGCTGGCATGCCACGATGCAGGCGCCGCACCCCGCGCAGCGCTTGAGGTCGATGAGCATTCCCCATTTCGTCATTGCCTCTCCTCTCCTTGGTTTCCCCTTCGCCCCCGGGTCGCGGGGGCGTCGCCTTGCACTGTGCCAGAACGGGCGCGCGGGGCCCATCGGACGCGGGTGACGAACGTGCAAAACCGCATCGTATGGGATATATGATTTCCCTGGTCGAGCCTGATGGACGCGCGGCCTTCCCCCGTGCCCGCGGGAGGGGTAGAATGTGCCCCGGGAAGCGCGTGGCGCGGGAGGGCGCGGCGCGGCGAGTCGAGGGGGCGTTTCGCATGGGGGAGCAGTCCAGATGGCCGGACGTGTGGTCGAGCGTGTCGCGGCACGCGCACATGTCGCTTGCGGTGGGGTTCGCCTGCACGGTGGCGCTGCCGCCGACGCTGCTCATGGCCGCCTCGCCCGACAACGCGGTGAACGTGCTCGTGAACAAGCCGCCCCACGGGGCGTGCATGCCGTCGCTCGTGGCGGGCGTCGTGGCCTGCGCGCTCATGGCGTGGAAGGGCGAGCGCGGCCTCGCCTGGCTCGTGCGCACGGTGAGGCCGCTCGCGCTCGGCGTGGCCATGGCGCTCTTGGGTGCGGTCTTCTTCGTGCCGCTCATCACCGGCGGGCCCATCGATGTGGCCGAATCGTGCGTTATCGCCCTCTCCGGGGCGCTCATGGTGGTGCTCTACCTCCTGTGGATGCGCGCGTTCGGCGCGCTGCCGCCGCGCGACATGCTCCTCACGCTGTTCGTGGCGCAGATGCTCACCTGCGCCATCAACGCGCTCCTGTCGCTGGCGAACAGCTACACGGTGCTCGCGGCCTCGGTGGTGCTGCCGCTGGCCTCGGTGCTGTGCCTGCGCGCGGCGAAGCCCGCGCCTGACGACGCGCCCGAAGCCCCGCCTGCGGCCGAGCCCGCGCGCCTTTCCCGCAGCTCGCTGGCGAAGCTCGCCGCGGTGGTGTTCCTCTGGGGCGTGATCGACCACTTGCTGCGCGGCGAGTTCGACGCCCTTCTGCGCGCGCAGACGCTGGCCTCGCCGTTCGCGCTCTCGTACCACGTGGCGGCGTTTATCGTGGTCATCGCCGCTGTGGGATGCGCGTACGCCCTGTTCGCGCTCAAGGACCGCTTCCTATTCGGCCACCTGTACCGCGTCGTCTTCCTCCTGGGGCTCGCGAGCATCCTGCTTCTGCCCGTCGTCGTGTCCGGGCACCTGCCCACGACGGGGTTCGCGTGCAGCGTGGCCATGTACCAGTTCGTGTTCCTGTTCGTGTGGATAGCCTCGGCCACCGTGTTCCGCACGCGCGCCTACGACGCGGCGCGGTTCTTCGGCATCGTGTACGGCTGCTGGTCGCTCGGGTCGTTCGTGGGCGCGCTGTTCAGCTCGGCGCTCGTGCGACACCTCACCGTGGAGAACGCGGGCCTGGTCGCCCTCGCCGTGGCGCTCGCGGTGGCCCTGGCCTACACGACCGTGTTCACCGAGCGCGATGCGAACCGGCTCGTGCAGATCGTGCCGTACAGGCGGCGCTCGCCGTTCAAGGAGCGCTGCCTGGCCGTGGCGCACGCGGGCGGCCTCACGCCCCGCGAGACCGAGATCGCCATGCTCATCGCGCAGGGCCGCGACTCGGCTCACATCGAGCAGAAGCTCTACCTCTCGCGCAGCACCGTGCAGACGCACCGCATGCACATCTACCAGAAGCTCGACATCCACAGCCGCCAAGAGCTCCTCGACGCCATAGAGGCCGCCGAGGGCTAACGGGGCGAAGGGCATCCGGTGCCCAGCCGTCCAGTGCACCGGATTCAGCGATTTCGGGCGCGACGCTACCCGAACGCCGTTGTCGGACGTCACTCTACGGCCGAAGTGGCAGGAATTTACGGCTGTGGCACACGCGGCGGTGAGATAAAATTTCCGACCTGGGGAAACGCCAAGAGAGGAGCGCTCGAAGGGGCGAAAACCCCCTCAACTCGCGCCACAGCCGAAAAAAGTTGACATAAGCTTCCCGATCATCTTTTAAATGCGCGTCTGGATGATGCAGGACGGGGGTAATGTCATCAACCCTCAGAATGCCACCAGGGGTTTTGCAAATAGCATATTCCCGATAGCGCAATTTCCGCCCGAAATCAGGGAATGCCTGCGTTTTGTCCATGATGCGATCTCGGCCAACCTTTAAAAGCCATTCGGGGGTAGTTGCACGCGAATCGGCTCGTTCCAACACAAAAATCCCCCTCGTGAAAGATTTCCGACGATCCGTGCCGCCTCTTGCTTCTCGCACCTGGGGAAACTCTAGGGAAACTTTTCCCTGAGGAGTCAGCGCCCGCCTCTTTCCACCTCTGGCTCTTTCACGTCGGGGATTTTTGTGTCGAGCGACCTAGATTCGCGTGCAGTGCAGGGCAGTTGCCGGCACCGGGCGCCCTTGAGATGACGTTTGATGACATTATCCCCGTCCTGCGTCATTAAGCCCCCTCAGCAGGCTTCGGGGTCGAGGCGGTAGCCGATGCCCCAGACGGTGAGGATGACGCGCGGCTCGGACGGGTCGTCCTCCACCTTCTCGCGGAGCTTCTTGATGAACACGGTGATGCTCGTCGTCTCGCCGACGAACTCCTTGCCCCACGCGGCCTCCACCAGCTGCTCCTTCGAGAGCACGAGGCCCGGGTTCGACGCCAGCGCGTGGAGGATCTTGAACTCCTTGGGCGTGAGGGCCAGCCGCGCGCCGTCCTTCGTGGCCAGGAACTGCCCCGCGTCCAGCGCGAAGCGCCCCACCCGCACCGCGCTTGAAGGCGCCGCCGCAGCCCCCGCCGCCATCGCCGCGCGCCGCAGCTGCGCCTCGATATGCATGAGCAGCTCGCGTGGGTCGAAGGGCTTGGTCAGGTAGTCGTCGCCGCCGGCCTGGAAGCCCACGCCCTTGTCCACGATGTCGCCCTTCGCCGACAGGAAGATCACCGGGCAGGTGAACCCCCGCGCTCGCAGCTCGCGGCAGACGGCGAACCCGTCCATGCGCGGCATCATGACGTCCATGATCACGAGGTCGGGCCGCTCGCGCGCGGCCACGTCGAGCGCCGCTAGGCCGTCCTCGGCGTAGGCGAACTCGTAGCCGGCGTCGCGGATCATGCCCGACACCAAGCGCTCGATGCTGGCCTCGTCGTCAACGAGCAGAATCTTCATCGTAATCCTCCGTATCGACGGGAACGTAGGGGATGCGCACCGTGAACGTGCTCCCCACCTTGCGCTCGGACAGAAGCTCCACCGTGCCGCCGTGCAGCTCGGCCAGCTCCTTCACCACGGCCAGCCCCAGGCCCGTGCCGCGGTAGCGTCGGTTGGGGGACTGGCCCGCCTGCCGGTAGCGCTCGAAGATGCCCTCCTGGTCCTCGGGCGCGATGCCCATACCGTCGTCGGCCACGGACAGCACGACGGCCCCGTGCGGGAAGCGCTCGGCATCGGCGCAGGCGCCCGCGGGCTCGAAGGCGGCGCGCACGGCCACCGAGCCCCCGACGTGCGTGTACTTGATGGCGTTGTCCACGAGATTCTCCACGATGCGGCGCAGCTTCTCCCAATCGGCCATCGAGAGCGGCACGTCGGGGTCGGCCTTGGCCGCGAGCGCCACGCCCTTGTTGCGCGCGACGGGCGCAAGCGAGTTCTTGATGAATCCGATGAGGTCGACGAAATCCACCGGCTCGCGCACCAGCTCGTTCTTGCGCGCCTCGGCCTTCGAGATGGTGAGGATGTTGTTCACCATGTTGAGCAGAAGCGTCGCGTTGGCCTCGATCTCCTCCACGGCGCCGCGCGTCTTGGCGTCGAGCGCGTCCTCCTCGCGCAGGATGCGGGCGAACGCCAGGATGGACGTGAGCGGCGTGCGCAGCTCGTGGCTCATGATGGCGAAGAACTCGTTCTTGTAGGCCGTCTCCTCGCTGAGCGTGTCCAGCGCGCGCTTGAGCTCGGATTTCTGGTAGAGCAGCAGGTCGTTCAGGGCCGAGAGCTTGTCGGTCTGGCTCTGCACCTCGCTTTCCATATCGGTGTAGAGTCGCTCGAGCTGCCGCGCCATCTTGTCGAAATCGCGCGCGAACTCGGTGATCTCGTCGGGGCTGCGCACGCCGTCCAGCGCGAGCCGATGGTCGAAGTCCCCCTCGCCGATGCGCTTCGCGGCGTCGCCGAGCTCCTCGATGGGCCGCAGCACCAGCCGGCTCACCGCCACGTAGATGCCCGCGCACGCCACGATCAGCACGAGCAGCACCATGAACACCTGCTGCAGAACGCTCGTGTGCATGCCGGAGGTGTAGATGTCCATGGGCTCGGTGATGGACATGGCGCCGCCCACGTCCCCCACGCGCATGCCCTCCTTCTCGTAGCCGTACTGGTCCAGCTCGCCGGCGGGCTCGCCATGGCATTCGAGGCACGTCTCGGTCACGCGAAGCGGCTCGACGTAGCGGAACACCCGCCGCCCCTCGTCGTCGAATTCCACGCCGTGGAAGGACTTGAGCGCGGGGTCGGCGGCGAACGCCTCGAACGCGCGCTGCTCGAAGGAGTCGGGGGCGTTGGCCTGCTGGCGCGGGCTCTCGTTCGTGAAGTTGATGATGTAGTCGGTGTTGGCGGTGAACAGCGTGCTCACCGATTTCGCGGCCACGACGCACACGAGATGCTTCGTGCGGAACGTGCCGTCGTCGTTGCGGTTGATGACGTCCTGGTTGATGTCGACGAAGTCCCAGACGGCGCGCATCTCGTCGGCGAGCACCTCGGCCTTCTCGAGCGCCTCGTTCTGCGCTTGCTGCTGCTGCAGGTTCATGTTCCACGCCGCGTCGAGGGCCATGAGCGCGACGATGAGCGCGCCGATGCCGACGGCGAATTTGAACCGGATGCCGAAGCGGCGCTGCCTCGAACCCCCTGTGCCCATGCGACCTCCCCCTGTGCCGTATCCTCCATTATCCGCGATGGCGCGGCCGAGGGGAACAGGCGCGGGCGGGGTAATTCTTTTTTAATACTTTGGGAGGGGATTCTTAATGAAAAGTTCCGGGCGAATCCATTGAAGGGAGCGCGCGAAGTGTGGAGAATATGTGGCGAGGGGTGCGCCGGGGGAGAAGGCGGCGCACGAAGAAACCGTTTGGAGGAGGGAGCTCGCTATGTTGCATGCAGAAACCCCTGCCACGCCGTCGTTGTCGCGCAGGACGTTCGTGGCGGCTGCGGCCGTCACCGGCGCCGCGGCTGCGGCGGGCCTCGCGGGATGCAGCCCGCAGGCCGAGGAGAAGAAGCCCGAGGAGGGCGGCGGCGAGGCCCAGCCGGCCGTCGACCCGTACGAGGGCGCGCAGATCTTCTACTCCACGTGCCCGCCGGAGTGCCAGCACCACAACCTGAAGGCCTACGTGGTTGACGGCAAGATAGCCAAGGTGGAGTCGTCCGAGATCAACGACTGCGCCGCCTGCGCCCGCGGCATCGCTCGCGGCTACATGACCAACGACCCCAACCGCCTCACCGTGCCGCTTCTGCGCGACGGCGACAAGGGCTCGGGGAAGTTCAAGGAGATCACCTGGGACGAGGCTTATCAGCTCATCGAGGAGAAGTTCAAGGCCGCCATCGACTCCGACGGTGTGTCCTCCATCTGCTACGTCACGGGCTCGGGCAACTTCGGCGCCATGCACGGCCCGGTGGCGAGCGCCTTCTTCGCGCACCTCGGCGGCGCGAGCACCACGGTGGGGTCGCTGTGCTGCGCGGGCACCACGGCGGCGCAGGTGCCCATCTACGGGCAGCGCTTCCTGGATACGCGCAACCAGATCGAGAAGAGCGACTACGTCATCATCTGGGGCAACAACCCCGCCATCTCCAAGCAGGGCTACTTCCAGCGCTTCGAGAAGGTGGTGGCGAACGGCGGCAAGGTGGTCGTCATCGACCCCGTGTTCTCCGAGTCGGCCTCGAAGGCCTCCGAATGGGTGGCGCCCTGGCCCGGCACCGACGCGGCCATGGCCCTGGCCATGATCAAGGTGGTCGTGGACGAGGAGCTCTTCGACCGCGAGTACGCGCTCGCGCACACCTGCGCGCCGTGCCTCGTGGACAAGGCCACCGGCGAGCCCGTGCTGGAAAGCGCCGATGATCCCGCGTCCTTCGTGGTGTTCGACGCCAAGAGCGGCGAGATCGTGCGCCACGATACGGCCGGCATCGAGCCCGCGCTCACGCTGGAGGGCACGTCCGCGGCCGATGGCTACAACACGGAGTTCGAGCTCATCTACGCCGAGGCGGCGAAGTGGGACGCGGCGGCGGCCGAGGCCGAGTGCGGCGTGCCCGCGGCCGACATCGAGCGTCTGGCCCGCGAGTACGCCCAGGCCGGCAAGGCCATGATCATCCAGAACATGGGCGGCTTCATGCGCACCGAGAACGGCACCTACGCCGTGGCCACGCAGCTGTACCTGGCCGCGCTCTGCGGGCATGTGGGCCACGAGGGCGACGGCGTGAGCGACGCCGGCGGCATGAACGAGGTCAAGACCGGCGCTCCCATCCCGGCTCCCAAGGTGGATCCGGCGCCGCCTGCCATCCCGCGCTTCAAGTTCGGCGAGGCCGTGCTGGCCGAGGATCCGCTCAAGGTGAACGTGCTCTGGTCGATGACCGGCAGCCCCATGACCCAGTGGCCCAACACCAACATGGTGAAGGCCGCGCTCGAGAAGATCCCCTTCGTGGTCACGGTGGACCAGTACCTCACCTCCACCGGCCTCTACTCCGACCTCGTGCTGCCCTGCACCGGCGTGTTCGAGACCGAGGGCGTGCTGGCCAACCACCGCAGCCACTACATCCAGCTGTGCGAGAAGGCCGTGGACGGCCCCGGCGAGTCCAAGAGCGACTTCGAGATCTTCGCCGAGCTGGCCGGGCGCTTCGGCTTCGGCGACGCCTTCGGCAAGCCCATGGACGAGATGATCAAGAACGTGCTCGAGCCCACGGGCGTCACCTACGACGAGCTCGTGGAGAAGAAGGCCGTCGACGTGGTGGGCTACGACTACATCCCCTACAAGGACGGCGTGTTCCTGACGAAGTCCAAGAAGGCCGAGTTCTGGGTGGCCGCCTGGAAGAAGGAGGGCTTCAACCCCATCGCCACCTACGCCCGCGCCGAGGAGGACGCGCGCAACGGCGACGAGCTGGCGGCGAAGTACCCGCTGTTCAGCGTCCAGCGCAAGACGTACCGCGGCGTGCACTCCACGTTCAACCAGCTGGAGTGGATGGACGAGGTGTGCGACCAGGCGCCGGTGGTGCTGCTGAACGCGGCCGACGCCGAGGCGCGCGGCATCAAGGGCGGCGACGCGGTGGTGGTGTTCAACGACCGCGGCGAGCATCGCGGCGTGGCCGAGGTGGGCGAGCGCATCAAGGCCGGCGTGGTGGGACTGCAGAACGGCTGGTGGGAGCAGCAGGGCGGCGCGTCGAGCTACGTCACCAACGACAAGTGGAAGACGCTCGGCGGCACCCACTGCTGCAACCAGACGCTCGTCGAAGTGAAGAAGGAGGCGTAGAACCATGGCGCTCGGATTCTGGATGAACAACAAGGACTGCTACGGGTGCAAGACGTGCTCCATCGCCTGCAAGAGCGAGAAGCAGCTGGGCAAAGGCGTGCTTTTGCGCCGCGTGACCGACATCACGCAGGACAAGCCTTTGGCGGTGTCGTTCCTGTCGATGTCGTGCAACCACTGCGACGATCCCGTCTGCCTGAAGAACTGCCCCGTGCAGGCGTACACCAAGCTGGACAACGGCATCGTCCAGCAGAACCACGACCTGTGCATCGGCTGCAAGACCTGCGTCGAGGCGTGTCCGTACGGCGCTCCGTGCTACGACGAGGAGGAGAGCAAGACGTACAAGTGCGACATGTGCGTCGACCGGCAGGCGCGCGGCGAGCTGCCCGCCTGCGTGGCGGCGTGCCCCGGCATGAACCTGGCCGTGGACGAGATGGACGCGCTCAAGGGGGCGCATCCGGCCGACATCGTCTCGGACGAGGCGTCCGGCACGAAGCCCAACTTCGTGATCACCGTCGACCCGCTGCTCGCCGAGGAGCCCGACGACCTGGCCGCGGAAGACCGCAAGTAGGTTGAACGGACGGCCCCGCGCCAGCCCGCGGGGCCGTCCCTCTGTCACGCCCCCTTTGTCCCGTTCAGCGGCCGTTCGCTGGGAATTTCGCGATTGTTGACGGGCGGCGCGGTTTCGCCTCGGTATAATCCGAATGCTTTAGCGTGCGAAAGCGCCCATGCCGAAACATCTTCGCGAGCGTCCGAACCTGCTTCGGCATCGACCCTTTCCTGCGCGTGCGCATCCGAACGATATGAGGAGAGAGGGGTCGGGGCATGGACATCGTCCAGATCATCGGCGACATCGACGCGTTCGTATGGGGTCCTCCCATGATCGTGCTGCTTCTGGGGTCGCATCTGTACCTGACGTTCCGCACCAGGTTCATCCAGCGCAAGCTTCCTACGGCCATCAAGCTATCGGTGACGAAGGACCCGGACGCGCCCGGCGACATCAGCCAGTTCGGCGCGCTCACCACGGCGCTGTCGGCCACCATCGGCACCGGCAACATCGTGGGCGTGGGCACGGCGGTGCTCGCCGGCGGCCCGGGCGCCATCCTGTGGATGTGGCTCACCGGCGTGTTCGGCATGGCCACGAAGTACGCCGAGACGTTCGCCGCCGTGAAGTACCGCGTGCGCGACCACAACGGCAATATGCTCGGCGGCGCGATGTACGCATGGCGCCGCGCGTTCGAGCGCGACGGCAAGGCCCCGTGGTGGGCCATGCTCGGCGCAGGGGCGTTCGCCCTGTTCGCGTCCATCGCTGCGTTCGGCATCGGCTCGGCGGTGCAGTCGAGCGCCATGACCGGCATCATCACCTCGAACGCCCCCGGCGTGCCCGAATGGAGCATCGGCCTGGCCATCGTCATCATGGTGTCGCTCGTCATCTTCGGCGGCATCAAGATCATCTCGAAGGTGTGCGAGAAGCTCGTGCCGTTCATGGCCATCGCCTACGCGTGGGGCTGCATCGTTATCATTGGTCTGAACTGGGAATACGTGTGGCCTGCCATCTGCCTCATCTTCGAGAGCGCCTTCACGGCGAAGGCGGCGTTCGGCGGCGCCGTTGGCAGCGGCCTCATGCTGGCGCTGCAGTTCGGCTGCGCGCGCGGCCTGTTCTCCAACGAGTCGGGCCTGGGCTCGGCGCCCATCGTGGCCTCCGCCGCGTCCACGCGCAACCCGGCGCGCCAGGCGCTCGTGTCCATGACCGGCACGTTCTGGGACACGGTGGTCATCTGCGCGCTCACCGGCATCGTGCTCGTGTCCACGATGATCGCGAACCCCGGCATCCTGGAAGGCGGCACCATCTCCGAGGGCGCCGACCTCACGAGCGCGGCGTTCGCGTCGATTCCCTACGTTGGCACGCCCATCCTGGTCATCGGCATGATACTGTTCGCCTACACCACCATCCTGGGATGGTCGTACTACGGCAATCGCGCCGTCACCTACCTGCTGGGCAAGCGCGCCATCCGACCCTACCAGGTGCTCTACGTGCTGGTGGCGTTCCTCGGCGCCATCGGCGTGGGCGACTTGGTGTGGACGATCTCCGACATCACGAACGCGCTCATGGCGGTGCCGAACATCATCGTGGTGCTGCTGCTGTCGGGCCTGATCGCCCGCGAGACGAAGCACTACGTGTGGGAGAAGAACCTCGAGGAGACGGACGACACGCCCATCCCCGTGCTCGAGAACAAGTAGCGCATCCCGCGAAACCCGTTTGCGACCTCCGGATCCCCTTCGAGATGCCGGGGGTCGCCCTTTTTCCGCCGAGGACGCCCCTATCTTGCAAAGTCCTCGAGTTTTGCGCCCTCGCGTTGCCGAAAAGTACCGAAAACTGCAATGTTGTCGAGTTATGCACCTCCTCCAGAATGCTCGCGCGAGAAAAGTTGCACTGGGGAAACATCTGACCTGGGGTTTCCCTGCAAGGCCTTCGTCGATGCGAGCGAATGCGGCCAAAAGTCCCAACGGAGAGGTGCATAACTCGAGGACATTGCAAAACCATCTCATTCGGGCCGAGCTAGCCGGTGCGAGGATGCTCGGCCGCCGTGCTTGCGGTATCATGGCGGACATGGAGAAACTGGCTATCATAGGAGGCGGCGCGGCGGGGCTCGCGGCCGCCATCGCGGCGGGGCGCGCGCTGCGCGAGGGCGGGAAGGCGGCCGAGGTCGTCGTGTACGAGCGCGACGAGCGCGTGGGACGCTCCATCCTGGCCACGGGCAACGGGCGTTGCAACTTCTCGAACGCGCAGGTGGATGCGGGGTTCTACCGCAACGGGACGTTCGTTGGCGCGTCGCTGCTGGAGCTTGCGGCGCAGCAGGGGAGCGGGGACGATCCGGTACACGCCTTCTTCGGCGACCTGGGCCTCGCGTGGCGCGAGGAGTCGGAGGGACGCCTCTACCCCTTGGCGAACAAGGCAACCAGCGTGCTCGACGTGCTGCGCGCCGCCGCGGCCGTCGCGGGCGTGCGCGAGGCGTGCGGCAGGCAGGCCGTGCGCGTCGACGTGCCGACCGAGGCCGGCGGGCGCTTCCATATCCGCTTCGTGGACGGCGCGGTGGAGCACGCCGACGCCGTGATAGTCGCAGTCGGCGGCCGGGCGCTCGCGGGGATCGAGCTGCCGGGCGCGCTCCCCGCCAGTGCGCCCGCGCCCGTGCTGGGCCCTTTGCGCACCGATCCGCGCGTGACGAGGCAGCTCAACAACATACGCGTGCGCTGCGCCGTTTCGCTCTCTGCCCCCGACGGTGTGGAGAGGGCGCGTGAGCAGGGCGAGCTCCTGTTCCGCGACTACGGCGTGTCGGGTATCGCCGTGTTCAACCTGTCGCGGTTCGCCCGTCCCGGCGACATGCTGCTCGTCGACCTGCTTCCCTCGGTGGAGGTAGATGAGGTAGAGAGCTTCCTGTATTCGCGGCGCAAGCGGCTTGCGGCAGATGGGCGCGCGCTCGACGGGGACGCCTTCCTACGCGGCCTCGTGCTGCCCGCGGTCGGGCGCGCCGTGCTGCGGGAGGCCGGCATCCCGCCCGAGGCTCCTTTCGGAAAAGGCGAGGTTCCCGCGCTCGCCCGCGCGCTCAAAGGGCTTGCGCTCGAAGTGCGCGGCATCGGCGACGAGCGCCAGTGCCAGGTATGGCGCGGCGGCCTCGACGTGGGCGCGTTCGAGCCGCGCGCGTGCGAGGCGCACGAGGTACCCGGGCTGTTCGCGGCGGGCGAGGCGCTCGACGTGGACGCGCCGTGCGGCGGCTACAACCTGCACTGGGCGTGGGCGAGCGGCATCCTGGCCGGTCGCGCGGCTGTCGCGCGCCTGGCGGACGGAGGCGCGCATGCTTGAGGTGGCGAACGTGCGCCTGCCACTCGATGCGGGGCTTCCGGGAGCTGCGGCTGAAGCGCTCGTACGTGCGGCTGCCGCGGACGCGCTCGGCGTGGACGAGAGCGCAATCCGCTCCGTGTGCGTGCTCAAGCGCAGCGTGGACGCGCGCAAGAAGCGCGACGTGCACTTCGTGGCGACGCTTGGCGCAAAGCTGGCGGAGGCGGCCGCCGAGGAGCGGGTGCTCGCCGCAGCGGTCGAGAACCCGCAGGTCAAGCGCCACACCCCCTACGAGCCGCTGGTCGTACCCGCGCTCGGCGCGGCGCTCGCGGCCTCCGGCGAGCCGCGGCCCGTCGTGGTGGGCTCGGGGCCGGCGGGGCTCTTCTGCGCGCTCTACCTGGCGCGCGCGGGGCTTTCGCCGCTCGTGCTGGAACGCGGCGGCGACGTGGACGAGCGCCTGGCCGCCGTGGCCGCCTTCGACGCGGGCGGGCCGCTCGACGCGCAGACGAACATCCAGTTCGGCGAGGGCGGTGCCGGCACGTTCTCGGACGGCAAGCTGACCACCAACATCAAGAGCCCCAACGCGCGCCACGTGCTGCGCCTGTTCGCGGACGCCGGCGCGCCCGAAGAGGTGCTCTGGCAGGCGAAGCCCCACATCGGCACCGACCTTCTGGTGGACGTGGTGCGCACGATGCGTCGCCAGATCGAGGCGGCGGGCGGCGAGGTGCGCTTCCACGCCCAGCTTGTCGGGATGCGCTTCGAAGGCGGCGCGCTGGCGGCCGTCTCGGTGCGCGACGGGCGCACGGGCGCGGTGGAGGAGCTTCCGGCGCGGCGCGTCGTGCTGGCCTGCGGGCATTCGGCGCGCGACACGTTCCAGCTCGTGCGCGACGCGGGCGTTTCCATGGAGCGCAAGCCGTTTTCCGTGGGCGTGCGCATCGAGCACCCGCAGGCGCTCGTGAACCGCGCGCAGTACGGCGAAGCGGCCGACCACCCGGCGCTCGGCGCGGCCGATTACAAGCTGGCTGTGCATCTGCCAAGCGGCCGGAGCGCCTACACGTTCTGCATGTGCCCCGGCGGCCAGGTGGTGTGCGCGGCCAGCGAGCCCGAGGGCGTGGTGGTGAACGGCATGAGCCGCCATGCGCGCGACGGCGAGAACGCGAACAGCGCGCTTCTGGTGGGCGTGGGTCCCGAGGACTTCCCGGGCAAAGACGTGCTCGCGGGCGTCGAGCTGCAGCGGGCCATGGAGCGTGCGGCCTACGCGGCGGCCCACGCTGCCGGCGGCGCGCCGTACGCCGCGCCCGCGCAGACGGTGGGGGACTTCCTCGCCGGGCGCGCGGGACACGCGAGTGCAACGGTGCATCCTACGTACGCGCGCGGCGTTGTCTGGTGCGATTTGCGCGCGTGCCTGCCCGGCTATGTGGCCGACGCCCTGGCCGAGGCGCTGCCCCTGCTCGACCGCCGGCTGCACGGCTTCGCAGACGCGGGCGCCGTCATGACCGGCGTGGAGGCGCGCAGCTCGAGCCCCGTGCGCATCGTGCGCGGCGAGGGCCTGCAGGCGCGCCTCGAGGGCACGCCCGACGACGCCCCCGAAAGCGGCCTCTACCCCTGCGGCGAGGGCGCGGGCTACGCCGGCGGCATCATGAGCGCCGCCTGCGACGGCCTCCGCGTCGCCCAGGCCGTCGCCGCATCCTACGCCTCTGACCTGGGATGCTAGAGCAACGACTGTCTTGATGAGGGGGTATCCATGAATGTAAAAGAAGCCGCGATGATCGCCGCGAAATACGCGATCGAGATGGAGACGCTTCTGAGGCCCGACGAGACAGCGCTTTACATGACGAAGTCGGGGTTCGCCATAGAGGGTCTTGGAGCGCTGGCGAATATCGTGGAGAGAAGGCCGCTGCAAGACGCTCGCACGTACAAGACCATTGTCATTTCAGATGAGAGTGGCGAAGTCGTGAGTTACGAATCAACTATCATCGCATTTCCCTAACCCTCTATTCCCCCAGCTCGGCTTGCCAGTCGAAGTCGGGCGGGGGACCGGTGGGGGCGTCCGGGTCGCAGGCGGCGTCCATACGGCCGTCCCATTGGCACGCTGCCATGTCCACGCGGCCCTCGTCGTCGAACGCAACGCCCTCGGCCTCCAGCATCACACGCTGCTCGTCGGGCCCGCCGAATGCGAACGACTTGCACAGGCCCCCGTCCTTGAACACCACGCGGTGGCAGGGGATGCAGCCGGGATCGGTGCCGGGCTCGGGGTTCGCCCGCAGCGCGTAGCCCACGTAGCGGGCCGACCTCGGCGCCCCGATAAGCCTTCCCACCTGGCCGTACGTCGCCACTTTGCCGCGCGGCACCTGACGCACCACCTGAAACACCCGCCTGGAGAAATCCCCCATCGACCACAGCTCCCTTCGCAACCAAGTTTTCCGGCACCAGTATACGGCAAGATACGGCAAGCGGATCGAGCCGTCGGAGCGCAACCCGGAGCGCATCCGGACGCGCGCGCCTCCGTCCGCGTCGATTGCGGCTTCCCTTTTCAGGGCGTTCACCGTATGATTGAGGTACGGCCGCTCCATGGGAGCCGCCCCCGCAACGTTCGCACGGGAGGTTTGAGATGGGTCCGACAAACAATCGCCGTCAGGGAAAACCGGGCGGCATCGAGCCTCCGAATGTCCCGCCGCGCGCGTTCGGGCAGGTCGAGGGCGCAACGCAGGCGCTTCCTCCCTGGGAGGGCGGCCTTGTAGATCCCGATGCCCTCGCCGACATGCGCGCGTTCAACGACCTGCGCGCCAAGCGCAAGAAGCAGCGTCGCCGCAAGATCATCGCGGGCGTCGCATCGGCTGCGGCCGTGATCGCCATCGCGGGCGGCGCGTGGGCCTGGTTCGCGGCCGATCAGGCGGCCAAGGCCCTGCAGGACAGCGCCCCGCAGACCGCCGTCGTGGAGCAGGGTCCCTACGTCGAGACCGTGTCGGCGTCCGGCAGCCTCCGGCCCGTCGCGTCGGTGAGCGCCACGCCCGAGGTGGACGGCATCGTGGGCGAGGTGCTCGTGTCCGAGGGCGACGCGGTCGAGGCCGGGCAGACGCTGTTCACCGTGGTCAACGACGAGTTGGACAAGGCGGTGAAGCAGGCGGCCCAGGGCATCGCGGAGGCCGAGAACGGCGTGGCCCAGGCGCAGAACGCCGTGAACGACGCCTACCGCGCGAAGTCCTCCGGCCAACAGGCCGCCGCGAGCGTCCAAGCGGCTGCGGAGGAGGCGGCCGGCATGCCGGACGGCGGCTCGTCGTTCGACGCGGCCAGCGCCGACTCGGCCATCCGCCAGGCCGAGCTGGCGCTCGGCAACGCGAACCTGGCCCTCCAGAACGCGCAGGCCGCCTACGACGAGGCGGTGGCCCGCGCCGACAAGCGCACGGTAACGGCCTCCATCGCGGGCAGCGTGATCGCCGTCAGCATCGAGCCGGGCAAGGCGCTCGGCGCGACGGCCACCGGCGCGGCCTCTCCCGTGCAGATCGCCGACTTGTCGCAGATGACGGTGTCCGTCGGCGTCAACGAGATCGACATCCTCAAGATCACGGCCGATCAGACTGCCGAGGTCACGTTCACCGCGGCCCCCGACCTCGTGCTGCCGGCCACGGTGACGAGCATCGCCACCACGTCCGACGGAGCGGCCGAGAACATGGGCGGCATGGGCGGCGCGGTAACCTATACGGTCAAGCTGCTCATTGCCGAGCCGGACCCGCGCCTCAAGCCCGGCATGACCGCCAAGGCCACCATCGTGACCCGCACTATCGAGAACGCCCTTATGGTGCCCATCTCGGCCGTTCAGGACGACGGCGCGGGCGGCAGCTACGTGCTGGCGGTCGTCGATCCCGGAACGATGGAGGTCGAGCGGCGCGAGGTGGAGGTGGTCGCCTCCGACGGCCTCATCACCGTGGTCGAGGGCGGCCTCGAGCCCGGCGACGAGGTGACGGTCGGCTCCATGGAGGGCGTCGGCGCGACGGACGGCGGCCCCGCCATGGGCATGGCCGCCCTCGACGTGAGCGCGGGCTAACCATGGCCAACGTCGTCGAGGCCATCGACCTCCATCGCATCTACGAGAGCGCGTCGGGCTACACCCACGCCCTGCGCGGCGTGTCGCTCACGGTGGCGCAGGGCGAGTTTTTGGCCATCATGGGGCCGTCGGGCTCGGGCAAGTCCACGCTCATGAACCTGCTCGGCTGCCTCGACACGCCCACGCGCGGGCGCTACCTTTTGGAAGGCGTCGACGTGGCCGCCTATCGCGACGACGAGCTGGCAGAGATCCGCGCCACGCGCCTCGGCTTCGTGTTCCAGTCGTTCAACCTGCTGCCGCGCGCCACCGTGCTGCGCAACGTGGTGCTGCCGCTCATCTACACGGCCTGCCCGCGCAAGGAGCGCGAGCTGCGCGCCCACGCGGCGCTGCGCAGCGTCTCCATCGACGAGCGGCTCTACGACCACAACAGCAACGAGCTCTCCGGCGGCCAGATGCAGCGCGTGGCCATCGCGCGCGCCCTGGTGAACGATCCGGCCCTCATCCTGGCCGACGAGCCCACCGGCAACCTGGACACCGCCACGGGCGATATGGTGCTCGCCACGTTCAAGCGCCTGCGCGACGCGGGCAAGACCATCGTGCTCATCACGCACGAGCCCGACGTGGCCGCCCACGCCGACCGCGTCGTGCACATCCGCGACGGACGGCTCTACGAGGGGGCGCAGCCGAGCGCCGGCGGCGGGGAAGGGGCGCGCCCATGAGGATAGGCGACCTCTTCTACGAGACATGGCACGCTCTGTCGGCCAACAAGGGCCGCTCGCTGCTCACCATCTTAGGCATCGTCATCGGCATCGCGGCCGTCATCGCTATGACCTCGCTCATCGCGGGCATCCAGAACACGCTCATGGGCGAGATGGGGTTCTCGCAGGCGCGCCAGGTGTCCATCAGCGCCTACTCGCCTGACGGCATCACGTTCGACGATCTGGACAGGCTTGCGCTGGGCATGCCCGAGTACGAGACCATCACCGGTGCCGGGTACGCGTCGACCGAGGTCACGGGCGCGGACGGGCAGAAGAACTTCGTGGGCGTCACCGGCGTGCGCCCCGACTTCTTCGCGGTGAACGGCTCGAAGCTCAAGGAGGGGCGCTTCTTCACCGACGCCGAGGAGCAGGGCGCCGCGCGTCTCGTCGTGGTGGAGGCGAACTCGCTCATGCAGCTCTTCGGCAGCGCTGACGCCCAGGTCATAGGCTCGTCCATCCGCCTCGGCAACGACGACTACACGGTGGTGGGCGTGCTCGAGTCCACCTCGTTCATGGGCGGCGCGCCGCTCTACGTGCCCTTCACCACGGTCGAGACGCGGCTGGGCGGCGGGGGCGGCATCCAGCAGATCCTCGGCATCGCGCGCGAGGGTACCGACATGGACCGCCTGGTCGAGACCACGCAGACGTTCGTGGCGCAGTATTTCAACGCCGAGCCCGACACCGTCTACGTGCAGTCCCTCGACGCCGTCATCCAGCAGATGGAGACGATGATGGCGTCGTTCTCGCTGCTCATGGGGTCGGTGGCGTCCATCTCGCTGTTCGTGGGCGGCATCGGCATCATGAACATGATGCTGACGAACGTCACCGAGCGCATCCGCGAGATAGGGCTCCGCAAGTCGCTCGGGGCGCGGCGGCGCGACATCACAAAGCAGTTCCTGCTGGAATCGGTGATGCTCTGCGTGACGGGCGGGGTGTTCGGCATCGTGTTCGGCTTTCTGGCCGCGTTCGGGCTGGGGCAGCTGGTGGGGGCCGTGCAGCCTGGCATGAGCGTGACGCCCGTGCTCGCGCCCGAAGTGGTAGCCGGTGCCGTGGGCGTGTGCGTGCTCATCGGCGTCGTGTTCGGGTCGTACCCGGCCCGCCGCGCCGCCAAGCTCGACCCGGTGGAGTCGCTGCGCTACCAGTGAGGGGCGCGTTGTCTGAGCGGAGCGCGCCAGAGCTCCCCTGCGTCTCCCTTCCGCCTTTCGCCCGCCAACGCCGCGCTTTTCGGAGCGAAACGGTGGTAGAATGCCACGGATATGTTGATTGGCTAGGATGGAGCGCGCCGGGCGCGGCGCCGGACCGCCGAGGAGGCGGCCCGAGGGGAATGCGGGTGGGAATCCCGCGCTATACCAGTAACCGTAAACGCCGATGAGCGGAACCAGGCAGCGTGCGGCAGCGCTGTCCCGTCTCAGACGAGGCAAAGTCGGAACACCTGTCCATCGTACCTCGAGGCCCTGGAAGAGAGGTTCCGATGACCATCGGTTCTCACGCTGCGCGCGCCACCTCGGCGGGCGCGGGAATCCCCAAGAAGCTGCTTTCGCTGCTGCTGGCCTACGTGCTGGCGGCCTCCCTCGCGCCGAGCGCCGCCTGGGCGCAGCTCGAAACGCCCGCTGCCGACGCGTCTGCGGAGGAGCCGGCTGCTGAGCCGGCCGCGGAAGAACAGCCGGGCGTCGAGCCTGCCGAGGAGCCGGCCGAGCCGACGGAAGAGCCGCAGCCCGTCGAGGCTGCTCCCGACCCCGCGCCGGCCGCCGAAGAGCCAGCCGAGGCAGAGCCCGCCGCCGTCGCCTCGGCCGAGAGCGCCTCCGCGCCTGCGGCGACGCCGGCCCCGCGCGCGGCCGCGAGCACGATCGACGGCGTGCGTATCAAGGCCTCCGCCACCGCCGACCTGCCTTCCAAGATAGGCGTCGGGCAGCCGCTCTACGCCTGGGCGTTCGTCGAGGAGGACGACGGCTGGTGGGACGTCGAGGAGGTCGAGATCGACGACTACTCCGGCGCGACGTTCCAGTGGTACCGCGGCGCGACGAAGGTGTCCTACGCGTACGGCGCATCGAGCTACCGCGGCTACGCTCCCATCGACGGCGCGGTTTCCCAAACCTACCAGGCAAGCGAGTCCGACCAGGGCTCGTATCTCGCGGTGAAGGTGACGCTGCCGGGTGGCGGCGAATTCTGGTCTGCGGCCTCAACCTCCCAGGTAACGGACGGCAAGGCGACGCTGACGTCCGTCGCGATCAGCGGCAAGGCGAAGACGGGGCAGGTGCTTTCCGCCACGGCGTACGGCGAGCCGCAGTACAGCTGGCAGGATCCCGAGCCGGTCATGGCGGGCGTGGCGTTCCAGTGGCTGCGCGGCGCGGCCGAGGACGGCGGGTTCGCCCCCATCGAAGGCGCTGCGGGCGCGACGTACCAGGTGGGGCCCGAGGATGCCGGATGCTACCTCAAGGTCGTCGCCAGCTCGTCGAACACGGTGGAAGCTGTGGCCGGCCCCGTCGCGGCGGCGGGTTCGCCGGGCAACGAGGAGCGCCTCGCCGCGGCCCTCGAAGCGCTGGAGAACGACGGCTTCAGCGGCTGGTGCCCGAACCCCGTGTACGGCGTGGACGCCAACCTCAACGACATGACGGAGGCCGAGCTCGCGAAGCTCGGGTTCTCCGACGTGATTTCCACGGTCTCGTCGGCCGCCTTCGCGAACCCCGACCCCCGGCAGACGGGCGGCGTCGACACGTCGAGCGGCTCCTCCAACGGCGACATCGCGTACTTCTACGTCTCGCCCGACGAGAAGGGCGGCCTGGACTACGGCGTCATCCGCAAGCTGGATCTGACGTTCTCCCTTGTCTGTGGCGACGCGTCCGATACGTACGCGCCTGCCAAGGCCACGGTGCTCGCGTGGGACGAGGGCCGGGTGGAGCGCCTGCTCAAGGAGAAGGCCGCCTCGCTCGCCATCGGCTTCGCGCCAGGCGAGGGGGCAGGCGCCGTCACGCAGGACCTCACGCTGCCGAACAAGCTGGCGGGCAGGACGTGGTCGGAGGTGACGTGGACGTCGTCCGATCCCGAGGCCGTCAACGTCACCGGGTACGCGTGGGAGGACCGCACCGGCAAGGTCACGCGCAGCGCGGCCGATCGCACGGTGCGCCTCACGGCAACCGTGGGCGTCGTGACGTCCGGCGGTCCCGAGACGACTATCGAGAAGACGTTCGACGTCACGGTGAAGGGCGACCCCGAGAAGGTGGCGGCCGCGAAGGCCGAGCTCCAGCAGAAGGTGGATGCGAGCTTCACGTACGACAACGTCAGGCTGGCCGAGACGGGCGCCGTCGCCGACCGCGACGCGCTGACGGGCGATGTGCAGCTGCCCGTGCCGGCGACCATCGGCGTTGATGGCAAGTATTACGAGGTGGCCTACACCGCCTCTGCCGACGCTGTGGTCGTGAACGGCTGGGCCGGCACGGTGTACCGCCCGCTGCCCGGCGAGGATGCGGCGCAGGTGGACATCGTGCTCACGGTCACCGACAAGGCGAATCCCGAGATCAGCGCCGCGAAGACGCTCGCGTTCACGGTGGCGCCGCTCGAGCAGGCCGACATCGACCGCGAACTCGCGCTCATGGACGCGGCCGTCGCCGGGTACGCCGCCGCCATCGCGAACGACCAGGACGCCGACGCGGTCACGAGCGACCTGCATGCGTTCCAGAAGACGTATCTCGACGCGAACGGCAACTTGGCCTGGGCATACGATCGCACGTCGGCCGATGCCGCAGGCGCGGGCATCGTGCCGGTGGACTTGGAGGGCTACGACCCCATGGGCACGGCCGGCTGGAGGCTCTTCAAGTCGAGCGATCCGTCCGTGGTATCCCACGAGAACCTGCTCGTGACCCAGCCCGAGTACAACGCGAAGGTGACCATCGAGTCGCGCCTGGCCAGCGAGAAGTACGCCCGCTACGCCGAGCGCTATCCGGACAACGCCGCCTTCCAGAAGCTCGCCGGGCGCGACGTGTCCGCCGAGTTCGCCGTCAGGGGCGAAAGCGGGCAGGAGGACCCCTTCGTCACGGCCACCTGCTCGGTGATCGGTGTCGACAAGGACGGCGCGGCGCAGACCTGGGCGGCTGCCGAGCCGTACACGCTGGACGTCGGCGCCACCGTGGCCGACCTCGCCGAGGCGCTGTTCGCGAAGACGGGCATGGCCGCCGACTTCGGCGTCGGCGCGTGGGGGTGGTCGCTCAACGCCATCACCTCGCCGTTCGATGCCGGGCTGACGCTTCGCTGGGGCACGCTCCAAGGCTTGGGCTGGATGTTCTACGTGAACGGCCAAGACCTCGGCAAGGGCGCGGGCGACTACGCGCTCCAGCCGGGCGACCGCGTCATCTGGCGCTACGGCTCGTGGCAGGATCCTGCGCCTGCCGACAAGCTGTCGGTGACGTGCGAGGTCATCGGCACGGACGCCGACGGCGCGGCGCAGACGTGGGCCTCCGCGACGGCGTTCGCCCTGGACGAGGGCGCCACGGCCGCCGACCTCTCCGAGGCGCTGTTCGAACAGGCGGGCCTCACCGCCCAGACGGGCACGGGCGCGTACGGCTGGTACCTGACCTCCATCGCCTCGCCGTACACCGGCGAGCAGCTGGGAAGCGTCGAGACGTCCCCGGGCGTATGGTCGTTCTGGCAGCTGTTCGTGAACGGCGAGCTGGCTAACGTGGGCGCCGGCGGCTGCGTGCTCGCGGCCGGCGACGTCGTCACGTGGTGCTACGGCTCCGACGGCACGCTGCCCGGTCAGGTGGCGGCCTCCTGCGAGGTCATCGGCCTCGACGCGAACGGCAACGCGCAACGGTGGGCCGCGCCGGCATCCTATACTATGGTGGAGGGCGCCACGGCGGCCGACCTCACGGAGCAGATGCTCGCGAAGACGGGGCTTGAGGGAACCGTCGTCCGGGGGGATTTCTGGTACCTCAGCGACATGACCTCGCCTTACGACGACGCGCTCACGCTCGCCTTCGATCCCACGACGGGCGCCTACTGGCAGATGTTCGTGAACGGGGAGTGGTCGCTCGACGGCGCCGACGCCTACACGCTCCAGCCGGGCGACTCCGTCACCTGGTGCTACACGGCCGATCCGAAGCTGCCCGACCCCGATGCCGCGGTCCCCGACCCCAACGCCCCGCGCCCGAGCTACGACGCCTCCTGGCCCGGCTTCGCGGGCGGCGGCGCGCCGGGCGGCGCGGTGGTGTCCAGCCCGACGCCCGCCGAGTCGGCCGAGCTCGCCTGGTCGTACCGCTACGCGGATGCGAAGACCGGCGTGTCGGAGCCGCTCGTCGTCGACGGCGATGTGTACCTGGTCACGTCGGGCGAGTTGCGCCGCATCGACGCCGACACGGGCGAGGTGCTGGCCGCGGCCAACGTGGGCGGCACGTTCCTGTACAGCTGCCGCCCCGCCTACGCGGACGGCGTGATCGTGGTGCCCTTCGACGACGGCAGCCTGGCCGCGTTCACGGCCGACCGCCTGACCTGCGTGTGGAAGACCGCGCCGCTTCCCACGGCGGACGGCGCTCGCTACCAGTCCCTTTCGTCGCTGACCGTGGCCGATGGGCGCGTGCTCGCCGCGTTCACCGTGGTGGGCGCGGGCGGCGTCGGCGTGCGGGGCGCGCTTCTGTGCGCGAGCCTCGCCGACGGCAGGGTGCTGTGGACGAAGGTGGACGACGCCGCGGACGGCTCCGCCGCCGGGTACTACTGGGCGGGCGCGGCCGCGTCCGGCGGCGACGTGGTGATCGGCGACGAGGCGGGCGCGGTGACGCTCTTGGACGGCGCGACCGGGGCGGCGAAGTCGTCGGTCGCGCTCGGCGCGCCGTGCCGTGCGGGCATCGTGGAGGTTCCCGCGCAAGGGCGCGCGGCCGGGGCGGCGGCGTACGCGGCGGTCACGACGGACGGCACGCTCCACCTGGTCGTGCGCGAAAGCGACCAGCTGCGAGCGGCCGGCTCGGTGCGCTTCGCCGAGCGTTCCACCTCCACGCCGGCCGTGGCGGGCGGCAAGGCGTTCGTCTGCGGCGCCGATGCGGAGGGCTATGGAACGCTTTCGGTCATCGACCTGGGCACGCTCGCCGTCGACTGCGCTTTGCGTGGCGGCAGGGGCGACGCGCAGAGCGCCCCGCTCGTTTCCGTGCAGGGCGACGGCACCTACGCCTACTTCACCTGCAACGGTCTGCCGGGCGGCGTCTACGGCTACCGCCTGGGCGACGAGGCGGCCTACCTGCTGTTCGCACCTGAGGGCGAGCAGCGGCAGTACACTGCGGCGTCCGTCGTGGCCGACGCGCAGGGCAACCTCTACTACACCAACGACTCGGGCACGCTGTTCGCGCTCAAGGGCCGCGCGGGGGCGAAGGTGACGTTCGAGGCGAACGGCGGCTCGTACGTGGCGCCCGTGTACGTGGCGCTCGGCACGGCGCTGATCGCCCCCGCCGACCCCGTGCGCGACGGCTTCACGTTCGCCGGCTGGTTCGCCGACGAGGCTTGCACGACCCCGTGGAGCTTCGAGGCGAAGGTGGAAGGCCCTCTCACGCTCTACGCGAAGTGGACGGCGAAGGGGCAGGGCGGAGATCCGGAAGCTACGGGCTCGTCGTCGCGCCCGCTTGCCCGGACGCCGTTCGGCTCCGCGCCGGCAGCCGCGCGCTCGCCGCTCGCGGAGGCGGTGCAGGCTGTGAAGGAGGCCGCCGCGCCTGAGGCCGCCCAAGCGTCTGCGGCCGGCAGCCGCGCGAAGACGCTCGCGGCGTCCGGTGGCGCCGCCGACGCGGGAGGGTCGGAGGCGCTCGGCGGCGGGCTGAACCCGCTTGCCGCCTCGGGCCTTGCGCTCGGCGCGGTCGGGCTCGTGGCCGTGGGCGCGTACGTGCTGATCGCGCGCAGGAGAAACGGAGGATTGTCATGACCGGGACTGAGATCGACGAGGCCGCGCGCCAGGCGACGACGGCGGCGCGGAAGGACGGCGCGGCGCAACCCGAGCCGTCGAAGCGTCGGCTCTCGACGGGGCAGCGCATCGGCGCGATCCTCGCGGCGGCGCTCTGCGTCGCGGCCATCGGGGTGTCGGCGGCGTTTTTGTTCCAGCCATCCGTCGAGCTCGCGCCCGCCGATGCGCCCCAGGCCGCGCCGGCGGAGGCCCCCGCCGAGTCCGAGGCCGCGCTCCAGGAGGAGCCGGCGGCCGACGGATCCGAGGAAGCCCCGGACGACGCTCCCGCCGACGAGCCCGCTGCCGCCGTTGCCGAGGAGCCCCGGCAGGAGGCCCCGGCCCCCGAGACGCCCGCGCCGTCCCCGGCGGCATCGCCCGCGCCGGAGCAGCGCTCCACGGTCACCGTGAGCGTGCAGGTGAGTTCTTCGGCGGTGGGCGACCCGGTGTCCGGCGGGACCACCGCCACGTTCGAGCCCGGCGCGACGGTCTACGACGCCCTCATGGCCTGCGGATTGTCGGTGAACGCCTCGCAGACGGGCTTAGGTGTGTACGTGACCGGCATCGGGGGGCTCGCGGAGTTCGACCATGGCGGCAGCAGCGGATGGGTGTACACCGTCAACGGAGCGGATCCAGGCGTGGCCGCGAGCGCCTGCACGCTGCAGGACGGAGATGCCGTGCAGTGGTTCTACGTGGTGTGATGGGCTTGGGCGGAAAGGCGGCGAAGCGGTGACGGAGAATCCGAAAGCGGCGAAGGGCACTGTGTTCGACCTGTTCCATCCGGTCGTCGCGCTGGCCTACTTCGCCGCGATGCTCGTGCTGGGCATGGCGGCGCTGCAGCCGGCCTACCAGGCCGTGTCCCTCGCGGCGGCGCTCGCGCTGGGCGTCGCGCTGCGCGGCTGGCGCGCGACGGCGCGCGGCCTCGCCTGGCAGCTGCCGCTCGTCGCCATCGTCGCGCTGGCGAACCCCCTGTTCTCGGCCTCCGGCTCGACCGAGCTCTTCCGCATCGGCGTGCGGGCGTTCTACCTCGAGAGCTTCGCTTTCGGCGTCTGCATGGGGGTGATGCTGGCGTCGATGCTGGTCACGCTGGCGAACGCCTCGCACGTGCTCACGGCCGACAAGGTCATGGCGCTCTTCGGCGGCGTCGCGCCCACGATCGGCCTCATGCTGTCGATGGCCGCGCGGCTCGTGCCGCAGTTTTTGCGCCGAGGCGCCGATGCGGCCGGCGTCCAGCGCGCGTGCACGGCGGCGCGCGGGTCGGGCGGCGGGGGGCGCGCGGGCCGGCTGCGCGACAACCTGCGGCTGACCTCGGTACTCATGGGCTGGAGCATGGAGGACTCGCTCGAGACGGCCGACGCCATGAAGGCGCGCGGCTGGGGCGCGGCGCCGGCGCGCACCACGTATGCGCGCTTCCGGTTCCGCGCGCTCGACGCGGCCGCGCTCGCGGTACTCGGCGCGCTCTTCCTCGCGAGCGCCGTCGCGGCGTGGGCGGCGTGCGCGCGGTTCTCGTTCTACCCGGCCATCGCGGGCTTCTCCCCCTGGTGGAACTGCCTGCCCTTCGCGGTGCTGGCCGCGTTGCCGTTGGCGCTCGAGGCGGGGGAGCGTGCGCGATGGAGGCGGTGAGGTTCGACTCGTTCTCGTTCGCCTATCCGGGCGGCGAGGCCGTGGTGGGTCCGGTGGACTGGACGGTGCAGGAGGGCGCGTTCCAGCTGCTCGTGGGCGCGACGGGCAGCGGCAAGACCACGCTTCTGCGCTGCCTCAAGCCCGCCATCGCACCGGTGGGCGAGCGCGCGGGCGCAGTAGCGGTGTTCGGCCGGCCCGTGGGCGACCTCGACGCGCGGGAGGCGGCGGCGCTCGTCGGGTACGTGGCGCAGAGCCCCGAGAACCAGATCGTGTGCGACTCGGTGTGGCACGAGCTGGCGTTCGGTCTGGAGAACCTCGGCGTGCCCCGGCCCGAGATGCGCCGGCGCGTGGCCGAGGCGGCGCACTTCTTCGGCATCGAGCCGTGGTTTCGCCGCGAGGTGGCCGAGCTCTCCGGCGGCCAGAAGCAGATGGTCGCGCTGGCGTCGGTGCTGGCCCTGCGCCCGCGCCTGCTGCTGCTCGACGAGCCCACCTCCCAGCTCGATCCCGTGGCCGAGAAGAGCTTCCTGCACGCCCTCTTCCGCGTGAACCGCGAGCTCGGCATCACCGTCGTGGCGGCCACCCACGCCCCCGAGTCCATGGCCCCCTACGCTACCGCCGCCGCCCGCCTGCGCGAAAAGGTAGAGTTGGGATATTTAAAGCAGGAGAGGGCATAAGGAAGGGGGGTCGCCCGGGGGGGCTAGGAAATGTGTATAAGAGAAAGCTCGTGGAGGCGCGTGCCGCACGGCACCAAGTCGTGGCCGCAGCCGAAGGCGCCCCGGCCGTCGTCGTGCGCGACGCCCACGTACGCTACCGCCGCGGCGACGACTGGGTGCTGCGCGGCACGGACCTCGACGTGCACGCGGGGGCGATCCATGCGCTCGTGGGCGGCAACGGCTGCGGCAAGTCGACGCTTCTGCGTGCGGTCGCCGGCCTCATGCGCCCCGAGCGCGGCCGCGTGCAAAACCGCCTGGCCGACCGTCAAGCGCTCCTGCCGCAGGATCCGAAGGCGCTCTTCGTATGCGACACGGTGCTCGACGAGCTGCGCGAGTGGCAGGCCTCGGCCGGCTTCGGCGACGCCGCGATCGCCCACGCGCTCGCTCGCTTCGGCCTCGAGGGCCGTGAGGAGGCCCACCCCTTCGACCTCTCCGGCGGCCAGCAGCAGAAGCTCGCGCTCGCGAAGCTTTTGCTCGTCGATCCGGCGCTGCTGCTGCTCGACGAGCCCACGAAGGGCCTCGACGCGCCGTCGAAGGTCGAGGTCGCGCGCGTCCTGCGCGAGCGGGCCGACGCCGGGGCCGCGGTGCTCATGGCCACGCACGACCTGACGTTCGCCGCGCTCGTGGTCGACGAGGTGACGATGCTCTTCGACGGCGAGGCCGCCTGCACCGAAACCGCGTGCGACTTCTTCGCGGAGAACCTGTTCTACCGGCCCGTCGAGGACGGGTTCGCCCGCCTCTGGCAAGGCGGGGCCTCGTGAGCGCCCGGCCCGCCCGCATCCTGGCCGCGCTCGAGGTCCCGGCGCTCGTCGCCGTGCCGGCGGCGCTTGCGGCATGCGCGTACTTCGAGGTGGGGCAGGGGGCGCTGCTCACCGTGGCCGTGGCGCTCAGCGCCGTCGGCGTGTTCTTCGCCAGCTTCGAGGCCTCGCGACCGGCCCTGCGCCAGATCATGCCCACGGCGGTGCTCGCCGCGCTGGCCGCCGCCGGACGTTTGCTGTTCGCGCCTTTCCCCAGCTTCAAGCCGGTGAGCGCCGTCTGCATCCTCGCGGGCGCGGTGTTCGGGCGGCGCAGCGGTTTCCTGGTGGGCGCGCTCGCGGCGCTCGTGTCAAACCTCTTCCTCGGGCAGGGGCCGTGGACGCCGTGGCAGATGTACGCCTGGGGGCTCGTGGGCTACCTGTCGGGCGTCATGGCCGATCGCGGCTGGCTGGACCGGAGGCCCGTGCTGTTCGCGTGGGGATTCTGCTCGGCGATGCTCTACGGCCTGCTGCTGAACGGCTGGCACGTCATCGGGTTCGTGCAGCCGTTCAGCTGGGCGGCTGCGCTGCTCGCCTATGCTGCGGCGCTGCCGTTCGATGCCGTGCACGGCGCGGCCACGGTCGTGTTCCTCGCCGCGCTCTACGTGCCCTGGCGCACCAAGCTCGAGCGCATCAAGCGCAAGTTCGCGCTCGTCTGACCGTGCTACAATGCCCCTCGACCATCAAGGGTTAGGAGCCTCCCATGCCAGCACCCTCCAGCGTTCTGCGAGAGGCCGCGGCCGCGCTCGATCGCGGCGAGGCCGTCATCTTCCCCACGGAAACCGTGTACGGCCTGGGCGTGTCGGTGCGCGCGGCGGCCGGCCCCGACGTGCTCTACGACCTGAAGGAGCGCGACCGCGGCAAGCCCATCTCGTGGCTCGTGGGCAGTGTGGACGACCTCGACCGCTTCGGCGCGCATGTGCCCGAGCTCGCCCTCAAGCTCGCTCGCGCGTACTGGCCCGGCCCTCTCACCTTGATCGTGCAGGCCGCTGGCGAGGTGCCCGAGGCGTTCCGATCGGCCGCGGGCACCATCGGGCTGCGCATGCCCGACAACGAGGTCGCCCTCGACCTCATCAAGGCCGCTGGCTGCCCCTTGGCCACCACCTCGGCGAACATCTCGGGCCAAGCGGCCACGGGCGCCTTCGCGGGCCTCGATCCCGCGCTCGTCGCCCGCGTTGCCGCCGTCGTTCCCGACGGGGCCGACGACGACAAGAGCGGCCTCGCCTCCACCGTCGTCGACTGCACCGGCGAGCGCCCCCGCATCCTCCGCGAAGGCGCAGTCACCCAAGCCGATATCGACGCGCTCGCCTGAGCCGTGACGCCGTCCCGTCCCTTTGTCACGGCTCCTCCCTCACGCTCGATGCAAAGTCCTCGAGTTATGCACCCTTGCGTTGGCGAAAAGGCCTCGAAACTGCAATGTGCTCGAGTTATGCACCCTCCAAGCGGCCATTCCGACGGCCGCCCTCGCGGTGCGGAAAATCCGACCTGGGGTTTTAGGGCAGCGCGCTCTCGCGAACCAAGGGGAAGGGCGCTTTTCCCGCTGCGCGAGGGTGCATAACTCAATGACTTTGCAAAAGCAGGCCTCGGCGCGCCGCGTGCTTGGGTCGGGTATAATGGAGGCTCACATACCTGGGGAGGGGATTCATATGGACTCAACGGCATCCGTCACTCCGATCGGCTTTCTCTCGCACGATGGCGCGTCCACCATCAAGGGGCTCGTCTGGGCGCCCGCCCAGACGCGGGGCCGCCGTCCGCCTGCGCCGCGCGGCGTCGTCCAGATCGTCCACGGCATGTCCGAGCACGTCGGGCGCTACGACGAGTTTGCCCGCCACCTCGTCGCGCACGGCTTCGTCGTGTGCGCCGAGGACCATATCGGCCACGGCAAGAGCGCCCCGAGCCCCGAGAAGCTGGGCTGCCTGCCCCCGGACGGCAAGGAGATCCTCATAGAGGACGTCCACGAGCTGCGCAAAACCGTCACCTCGCGCTACTCCCGCCAAACGCCCTACATCCTGCTCGGCCACTCCATGGGCAGCTTCATCGTGCGCGCCTACCTGGCCCGCCACGGCGAGGACGTGGCCGCGGCCGTCATCTGCGGCACGGGCCAGCAGCCGCTGCTGCTCTCGCGCGCCGGCAACCTGCTCGCGCGACTCATCGCGAGGTCGAAGGGCCCCGACCACCGCAGCGCGTTCATCGACGGCCTGGGCGCGGGCGCCTACGGCAAGCAGATCGAGGGCGCGCGCACCTCGCACGACTGGCTCTCCACCGACCCGGCCGTCGTGGACGCCTTCCTCGCCGACGAGCTGTGCGGGGCCATGTTCTCCGTCGGCGGCTATGCGACGCTCACCGACCTCACGGGCGAGGTGGCCACCGCCTCCTGCGCCGCGAAGGTGCCCAAGGAGCTTCCCCTGCTGTTCGTCGCCGGCGCCGAGGACCCGGTGGGCGCGCGCGGCAAGGGCGTGAAGGCCGCCGCCGACCTCATGCGGCGCGTCGGCGTGCAGGATGTGGAGACGAAGCTCTACGAGGGCATGCGCCACGAAATCCTCAACGAGCCGGGGCGGCGTCAGGTTTATACTGACATCGTCGATTGGATTGAGGAGCACGCATGCGAAAAGCCTACGTCGTAGCGCTCGACCAGGGCACCACCTCGTCGCGCGCCATGCTCATCGACGCGCAGGGACGCGCGGTCGATGCGGTGCAGAACCCGTTCCCGCAGATCTACCCGCAGCCGGGCTGGGTGGAGCACGACCCGCGCGACATCCTGTCCTCGCAGATCGGCGCGCTCACCGAGCTGCTCGTGTCCAACAGCCTGGGGCCGGCCGACCTCGCCTGCATCGGCATCACGAACCAGCGCGAGACCACCGTCGTGTGGAACCGCGAGACGGGCGAGCCGGTGGCGAACGCCATCGTATGGCAGTGCCGCCGCACGGCCGAGCTCGTGGAGGAACTCTGCGGCGATGCCGCCGTGGCCGAGCGCGTCACGGCGACGACCGGCCTCGTGCCCGACGCCTACTTCTCGGCCAGCAAGATCAAGTGGATCCTCGACCACGTGGAGGGCGCGCGCGAGCAGGCCGAGGCCGGCAAGCTGGCCTTCGGCACCATCGACACGTGGCTCATCTGGGCGCTCACGAACGGCGCGGTGCACGCCACCGACGTCACGAACGCCAGCCGCACCATGCTCTTCGACATCCACGAGATGCGCTGGGACCCGTGGCTACTCGACCTGTTCGGCATCCCGGCGTCCATGCTGCCCGAGGTGCGCCCCTCGTCAGGCGACTTCGGGCGGACGGCCACCGGCGGCATCGTGCCCGGCGTGCCCATCCGCGGCGTGGCGGGCGACCAGCAGGCCGCGCTCTTCGGCCAGTGCTGCTTCGAGCCCGGCCAGGCGAAGAACACCTACGGCACCGGGTGCTTCTTGCTCATGCACACGGGAGGGGAGGCGTGCCGCTCCACGCACGGCCTGGTCACCACCGTGGCGGCCTCCGCGCCGGGCGCGGCGGGCCCCGAGTACGCGCTCGAGGGCAGCGTGTTCATGGCCGGCGCGCTCATGCAGTGGCTGCGCGACGACTTGGGCATCATCGACGACATGGCCGAGACCTCGGCCATGGCCCGCAGCGTGCCCGACACCGGCGGCGTGTACGTGGTTCCCGCGTTCACCGGCCTCGGCGCGCCGTACTGGGACGCGGAGGCGCGCGGCGCCATCTACGGGCTCACGCGCGGCACCCGCCGCGAGCACGTCGTGCGCGCGGCGCTCGAGTCGCTGGCATACCAGGTGCGCGACCTGGCCGTGGCCATGGAGGCCGACGCCGGCGTGCCGCTCAAGGTGCTCAACGTGGACGGCGGCGCCTCGGCCAACGACTTCCTCATGCAGTTCCAATGCGACATCCTGCGCACGCCCCTGCGCCGCCCGAAGAACACCGAGACCACCGCGCTCGGCGCCGCCTACCTGGCGGGGCTCGCGGAGGGCTTCTGGGACGACGTCGACACGCTCTGCGCCCTGCGCGCCGACGACGACGCCTACGAGCCCGGCATGGAGGACGCCCGCCACGCCAAGCTCCTCGAAGGCTGGGCCCGCGCCGTGCACCGCACGATGAGCTGAAGGCTCGAAATCCTTGAAACAACCCCGTTTGGGTCAGGCGTTTTCCTGAAACGACCCCGAAAGCGCTATGGCCGCGCGCCCCCTTTCGCGCGATCCTCGACCTGTCGCCCGCAAGCGGTGCGACGGACATCGAGAACGGAACAGGAAGGGGAGATTCTCATGGAATCGAAGGCTTATTCTCGACGGAGTTTCTTGAAGGGCGCGGGGGTCGCCGGAATCGGCGCGGCGGGCTTCGGGCTTGCGGGCCTCGCCGGCTGCGCGGCACCGGCCCAGGACGCGGGTGCGAACAGCGGCGGGGACGCCGGCTATACGTTCGCCGACACGGTCGCCTGGAACGCCGAGTACGACGTGGTGGTCGTGGGCTTCGGCGGTGCCGGCGGCGTGGCGTCGGCGTACGCGGCTGACGCGGGCGCCCGGGTGCTCGTGTGCGACAAGGCGCCGCTCGGCGAGGAGGGCGGCAACACCCGCTTCGCCGCGCAGATGTGCGTCAGCGGCACCGACCCGGACGCCACCTACCGCTACTACCAGAACCTCGCGTGGCACTTCGACTACGACGAGGAGATGCTGCGCACCTACACCGACGGCGTCTGCCAGATGGAGGACCTGCTCAAGCACCTGGGTGCCGAAGAGCCCACCATGTGGAAGAACGGCACCTCCATCACCCCCGAGTACCCCGAGTACGACGGCGGCGAGGCCATCACTGAGTGGTACGCCGCGCCGGGTATGTACAACAGCTCGCTATGGCAGCTCATCCGTAAGAACGTCACCGACCGCGCCGACGCCATCGACGTGTGGCTCGAGTCGCCCGCCGTGCGCCTCGTGCAGGACCCGCTGTCCCGCACCGTCGTGGGCGTCGAGATCGACAAGAAGGGCGAGACGGTGCTCGTGCGCGCCAAGCGCGGCGTCGTGCTCTCCTGCGGCGGCTTCGAGAACAATCGCGAGATGATCCAGGACTACCTGGGCGCCGCGCGCCTCTCCCCGCTCGGCACGCTGCACAACAACGGCGACGGCGTGCGCATGGGCATCGAGGCGGGTGCCGCTCTCTGGCACATGGAGGCCTACGAGTCGCTCGGCATCCTCAGCGGCAACGCGTGGGCGGTGGAAGAGGGCCAGCGCGCCAAGCTCGAGCCGGCGAAGCTGAATCCGCGTGCTCCGCTCATCTCTCTCGACAGCGAGCTCTACGGCGACGGCAGCATCCTGCTCGTGGGCGACGACGGCAGCCGCTTCGTCGACGAGAACGCCATGCACCGCCACGGCCATGTGTACTCCCACGGCGTGTGGCGCAACCCCGTGGCCAACTACGAGCCGTTCCTCATCTTCGACGAGGCGAAGTACCAGGAGCTCAAAGAAGCCGGCTATATCGACGATGAGCGTGAGGCGAAGCTTTTGAAGGCGGCTTCTCCCGAGGAGCTGGCGGAGAAGATGGGCAAGGACCCGGCCATCTTCGCCCAGACTGTCGCCGACTTCAACGCGTTCGCCGAAGGGGGCTGCGACTACACCTGCGGCCGCAAGGCCGAGAGCATGCGCTCCTTCGACGGGCAGGCGTACTACGCCGCCGAGTTCCGCTCGTGCGTGCTCAACACCCAGGGCGGGCCGCGCCGCAACAAGAACGCCGAGGTTATGGACACGCAGGGCAACCCCATCCCGCACCTGTACAGCGCCGGCGAGCTGGGCGGCATCACGCCCTTCCAGTACAACTCGGGCGGCAACCTCGCCGAGTGCATGGTGTTCGGCAAGATCGCCGGCACGAACGCCGCAGCCGAGAAGGACGAGCTGCCCCTGTTCGAGGCGCCCAAGCCCGTCGAGGCCGCCATCAAGTACGAGCCGGGCGCGGCGAGCGACGCCCAACCCGAGGAGGCTCCGGAGGTTGCTCTGGCCGCCGGCGAGTACCTGGGCGTCGGCTCGGGCGGCATGGGCGGCGACATCACGGTGAAGGTGGCCTACGCCGACGACACCATCAAGTCCATCGAAGTCGTCGCGGAAAGCGAGACGCCCGAGATCGGCGGCAAGGCCCTCGAGACCCTCACCGCCGAGGCCGTGGCGAAGAACACCGCCGACGTCGACGCCGTCTCCGGTGCCACGCTCACCAGCACGGCGTTCATGGCGGCCGTGAAGGACGCCATCTCGAAGGCGTAAGCGCCGCAGACCCCTCCCTCCTCTGCGGGCCGCGCGCTCCTTATGCGAAAGCCGCCCCGGCTCCTCGGCCCGGGCGGCTTTCGCGCCTCACAGCGACTCGATGAGGGTGAGCAGCTCCTGCTTGCCGTGGATGCCCAGCTTGCCGTAGGCGTTGCGGGCGTGGCCCTTCACCGTGTTCTCGGAGATGACGAGCGACGAGGCGATGTAGCCCCGCGAGCGCCCCTTGGCGATGAGCTGGACGACCTCCACCTCGCGTGGAGTCAGGCCGTGCCGCTCGCCCAGCGCGAGGCAGCGCTCGTCCACCTGGGAGTAGTCGATGCGCGCCTTGCCGCGCTCGCCCTCCCGGGCGAAGGACGAGAACGCGTCGTAGGCGGTGAACTTGTTGAAGACGAACACCACGCTCGCCACCAGGAAGAACGCCAGCACGATCATGAAGTTGGACGGCAGGTCGCCCGCGCTGATGACAGAGGCGGACACGAGCTGGCCGGTACCTACGGCGAGGTTGCTCAGACCCCAGCCCGCCATGAACACCGTGAGGGGCGGGAACTCGCGCCGGTTCTCCAGATCGACGAGGAGCATCCACAGGAGCGCGGTGACCAGGGCATGAGGTACGTTGATGATGAGCAGGGCCGCCGCGCTTGCGTGCGACGTGAACGAGAGCACCACGAACACGAACAGGCAGCACAGCAGCACGAGCTCGAAGAGCTGGCTCAGCCGCACCTCCGGGCCGCGTTCAAGCAGCACCACCAGCAGGGTCGAGACGATGCCGATGAGGATGAGGCAGTGCAGCCAGCTGTAGCCCACCAGCAAAGGCGTGCCGAAGAACCCGGCCACCACGCAGAAGGCGGTCACTTCCAGGGCCAGCGCGACGAGGAAGCTCGCGCTCGTGCGCTGCGCGTCGCGCTCAGCCGGCCCGCCATCGCGCTCGATCGCCCGCGTCCGCGCCGCCCGTGCCTTATGGATCGCCGGTTCGAAGGCCAGCGGCACGCAGCAGACGAGCGGGTAGACGGCGGCGTCGGGCAGCAGGAACAGCGCGATCCTCGCCAGGTAGGCTATGACCAGCGACACGACGACGCACACGATGGCCCGCTGGAAGCCCAGGCCGATGTAGAGCTTGCCGCAGCGCAGATAGCACCATGCCATGCTCAGCGACCCCACGGCTCCCATGACCAGGTCGGTTCCGGGAAACGGCCCTATCGCGACCACGCCGAGCGGCACCAGGCAGAAAAGCGCCGCGAGCGCCCACGTGAGGGGTTTCGGGACGCTCCGGCCTGACAGGCGCCTCCCGAACGCGGCGAGCAGCGCGGCCAAGACGAGGCAGACCGCGCCCTCGCTCAGGTACAGGCACGCTGCCGGAGTGGTGCAGAAATGGTTCCATATCTTGACCATCGCGTACTGCCAGGTGGCCGTGAGCGCGATCGGCAGATAGAGCGATGCCGGATTCTCGCGCACCAGACGGGGCAGCGCCGCCAGACCCGCCTTGCCGCGAACGCTCGTCGCCGGTTGTTCCCGCATCCCCATGCATTCCCTCCTCGAAACCGATGCTCCTATTATCCCACAACGCGCAATGCTCTATACTGGGACGCGACGGAGAAGAAGGGAAGGCGAACCATGAAGATCAGCATCGCAAGCGACCACGCCGGATTCGAGCAGAAGCAGGCGCTCGTCGATTACCTGGCGGCCCAGGGCCACGACGTGATCGACCGCGGCCCGGACACCGACGACCGCGTCGACTACCCCGACTACGCCGCCCTCGTGGCGCGCGACGTGACGGGCGGCACTGCCGAGCGCGGCGTGCTCGTGTGCGGCACGGGCATCGGCATGGCCGTGGCCGCCAACAAGATCGACGGCATCCGCGCCGCCAACGTGACGAGCCCGCTGTTCGCCGCCCTCGCGCGCGAACACAACGACGCGAACGTCGTCGCCGTGTCGGGTCGCTTCGTCGACGAGGCCGTGAACCGCGAGATCCTCGACGCCTTCATGAACACCGCCTTCGGCGGCGGCCGCCACGCCGGCCGCGTCGAGAAGATCGCCGCCCTCGAAGGCGAGTAGGGATCCTTCGACTGCGCTCCCTTCGGTCGCTCCGCTCAGGATGACAGGCGCACGCTCCCTTCGGTCGCTCCGCTCGGGATGACATCGGGGGAGTTTTCGGTTGAAGGTTTCCATGCGGTTAAGATGATCCGCATTCCCCGTCCGTTCGGGCGGCGCGTCGGCAATCCTGACCTGGTTTGTGCTAGCATGCATCCATACTTTGCGTCCAGCGAAAGGAACCGCCATGCCCTTGACCTACCTGCCCGAGCAAGATCCCGTCGTCGCCGACGCCCTACGAGCGGAGCTCGCCCGCGAGCGCGACTCGGTGGAGCTCATCGCGTCGGAGAACTTCACGTCGCCCGCCGTCATGGAGGCCGTGGGCAGCGTGCTCACGAACAAGTACGCCGAGGGCTACCCGCGCAAGCGCTACTACGGCGGCTGCGAGAAGGTGGACATCGTGGAGGACCTCGCCCGCGAGCGCGCCTACGCCCTGTTCGGCGCCGGCTTCGCCAACGTGCAGCCCCACTGCGGCGCGAACGCGAACCTGGGCGCGTACGAGGCGCTCATCGAGCTCGGCGACACGGTGCTCGGCATGAGCCTGGCCGAGGGCGGCCACCTCACGCACGGCTCGCCGGTGAACTTCTCGGGCCGCCACTACCGCTTCGCCAGCTACGGCGTGGACCCCGAGACCGAGACCATCGACTACGACGAGGTCGAGCGCATCGCCAAGGAGGTGCGCCCGAAGCTCATCGTGGCCGGCGCGTCGGCCTACCCGCGCATCATCGACTTCGAGCGCATGGCCGCCATCGCGAAGGAAGTGGACGCGTACTTCATGGTGGACATGGCCCACATCGCCGGCCTCGTGGCCGCGGGCGCGCACCCCAGCCCCGTGCCGCACGCCGACGTGGTCACCTCCACCAGCCACAAGACCCTGCGCGGCCCGCGCGGCGGTTTCATCCTGAGCAACGACGAGGACATCGCCAAGCGCGTGGACAAGGCCGTGTTCCCCGGCTCTCAGGGCGGCCCGCTCATGCACGTCATCGCCGGCAAGGCCGTCGCGTTCAACGAGGCCGCGCAGCCCTCGTACAAGGACTACATCGCCCGCGTGGTGGAGAACGCCGCGCGCCTCGGCCAGGGCATGATGGACGGCGGCCTGCGCCTCGTGTCGGGCGGCACCGACAACCACCTGTGCCTCGTGGACCTCACGCCCGCCGACGTCACCGGCAAGGACGCCGAGAAGCTCTTGGAGAGCGTCGGCCTCACGGTGAACAAGAACTCCATCCCCAACGAGCCGCGCAGCCCCTTCGTCACGAGCGGCATCCGCGTGGGCTCCGCCGCGGCCACCACACGCGGCTTCACGGCCGATGACTTCTACGAGGTGGGCCAGCTCATCGCCGCCACGGTGTTCAACGCCGAAAGCGACGCCAAGCTCGCCGACATCCGCACGAAGGTGGACGCCCTGCTCGCCGCCCACCCGCTGTACCCCGAGCTGGACTACTAAGGAGGGCCCGCCCATGACCAAGCACTACGACCGCGTCACCGTCGTCGACCATCCCATGGTGCAGCACAAGCTGTCGAAGCTGCGCAACAAGGCCACCTCGTCGAAGGACTTCCGCGCCCTCGTGCGCGAGCTGGCCATGTTCGAGGGCTACGAGGCCACGCGCGATCTGGCCCTCGAGGACGTGGAGGTGGAAACGCCCATCTGCAAGACCACGTGCAAGCAGGTGGCCGGCAAGAAGATGGTGATCGTGCCCATCCTGCGCGCGGGCCTCGGCATGGTGGAGGGCCTGCAAGAGCTCATGCCCTCCACGTTCGTCGGGCACCTCGGCATGTACCGCGACCCCGAGACGCATGAGCCGCACGAATACTACGCGAAGCTGCCCGACAGCATCGCCCAGCGCGACGTGCTCGTGGTGGACCCGATGCTGGCCACCGGCGGCTCGGCCACCGCGGCCATCCACTACCTGCGCGAGCAGGGCGTGAAGAACGTGAAGCTGGTGGTGCTCGTGGCCGCCCCCGTCGGCATCGAGACCGTTCTCGCCGCCGACCCGGACGTCCAGATCTACACCTGCGCCATCGACGAGTGCCTGAACGACCACGCCTACATAGTCCCCGGCCTCGGCGACGCCGGCGACCGCATCTTCGGCACGAAGTAGCACGCTCGCCCAGGTTGAACCCCTCCCTTAAACGGGAGAGCAGATCCATGAAATTCCCCGAGCCGGAGAGCGCTCTGCGCGACTCCGGCGCATCCCGCAACAGCGCCAAGGAGGGGACGGCCCGCGCGACGTCCACCAAGCGAGTTCCGCAGCGAAGCGAGGACTGTCCGAGCGACTGGGCGTCGCGCGGGCCGTCCCCTCCGGTCTCGCAGGTTGAAAGGAAGCACCATGACCGAGCACATCGACCACCGTCCCAGCTGGGACGAGTATTTCATGAAGCTGGCGAACGAAGTCGCCACGCGCACCACCTGCATGCGCCGCGGGGTGGGGGCCGTCATCGTGAAGGACCGCCGCATCCTGGCCACGGGCTACAACGGCGTGCCCACGGGCCTGCGCCACTGCTCCGAGACGGGCTGTCTGCGCCAGGAGCTCGGCGTGCCCAGCGGCCAGCGCCACGAGATCTGCCGCGGCCTGCACGCCGAGCAGAACGCCATCATCCAGGCGGCGCGCTACGGCATCAACATCACGGGCGCGTCCATCTACATCAACACCCAGCCGTGCGTGGTGTGCGCCAAGATGCTCATCAACGCCGGCATCGAGGAGATCGTCTACCAGAACCCGTACCCCGACGAGCTGGCCATGTCCATGCTCCAGGAAGCCGGCATGAAGCTGCGCGTCTTCGAAGGCTAGCCCGCCGAACTGCCGCGCCGCGCCCGCAGCCGCTCGCCTGTATGGCCTGGCCGCTTACTGCGATTATCCGGGTCGCATATCGATAACCCGCCAAAACAGCGCCGTTCGACGAAAATATGCGGTTTGAGGCGAGCCCGCTGCTCGCTTTATGCAGTTTTTTGGCCGTCTTATTCGTCCACTCGCCCGAATTTTGTAGGAATTTGTTACCTTGTCGTAAGTCGGGCGAGAACTTCCGTTATCATACAGAGCGGCTTGATTTAGATGCGCAGGGATGCGCGGTCACACACGGAAAGCAGGTCATGGTAGGAGCGATCGTTTTAGGGGCGTTGGCCGGCATCGCGGGATTTCTCCCTCTGCTCGCCGGGCTGCGCATGACGAGACGGGTGACCGATACCAGCAACCTCGGGCATGCGGGGGCCCTGCTGTTGGGCGTGCTGCTATCGTTCATCGTGATCTTCGTTTCTGCAATCGTCTGCATCGTGGTGGCGCGCGATCTCGTACTGCCCTTCGTCCTGGCCGAGGTCGCCGCGCTCGCGGCTGCCGCCATCGGCTACGGCGTGGTGAAACTGGTGCGTAAGTGAAGATGGAAAGGTAAGACACGTGAACCCTCTTGATACCCTTGCGGAGGAGATTCCTCATCTCCAGGCGTCGTTCGATCCGGCATTCGTGTTCGGCGGCGGCGGCTTCGGGCTGACCCAGTACATTTTCTGGATGATCATCTGCCTCGCCATCACGCTCATCGTGATCCTCGCGGCCAGCAAGCGCCTCACCCTCGTCCCGTCCAACAAGTTCACGAGCATGGTCGAGTACGGCTACGAGTTCGTGCGCCGCGACATGGGCGAGAGCGCCATCGGGCAGGGCTTCAAGCGCCACGTGCCCTTCCTGGCCACGCTGTTCTTCTTCATCCTCATCTCGAACTTCGTGGGGCTCATCCCCGGGTGCAAGACGCCCACGGGCTCCATCAGCGTCACCTGGGCGCTCGCCATCATCTCGTTCGTCTACTTCAACTACTGGGGCGTGAAGGCCCACGGCGGCTGGGGCTACATCAAGTCCATCGCCCCGTCGGGACTGCCGAAGGTCATGGTGCCCGTCATCTGGTTCTTCGAATTCCTCTCCATGGTGCTGCGCGCGCTCACGCTTGCCGTGCGACTCTACGGCAACATGTTCGCCGGCCACATGGTGCTCGGCATCTTCGCGCTGGCCGCGAGCGTCTTCATCGGCGCCGCCATCCAGGGCGCCGGCGCCATCTACGGCGGCGTCTCGGTCGCGTGGCTTCTGTTCCTCATCGCCATGTACGCGCTCGAGGTGCTCGTCGCCTTCCTTCAGGCCTACGTGTTCACCATCCTTTCGGCGGTGTACATCTCGCTGGCCACGTCCGAGCACTAAGCCGCACCACCCCTTGGGTTTCACCGGCGCCATCCACCGCCGGATGAACATAGTAACAACTGGAGTCTTCGGGAAGAGCCCGGAGACGGCAAAAGGAGGACACTGTGGAAATTACACTCGCTGCCTTGAAGCTCGTGGGCTACGGCCTGGCCACGTTCGGCCCCGGTCTGGGCATCGGCATCGCCTGCTACGGCTGCTGCATGGCCACCGCGCGCCAGCCTGAACTGCAGGGCCGTCTGTTCACCAACTTCATCATCGGCGCCGCTCTCGCCGAGGCCCTCGCCCTCATCGGCTTCGTGCTCGCCTTCATCGTGTAACCTGAGCCTTCATCGGAAAAACGCCGCATGAGGCTGTAAGGAGGTTTACACGTGAAAGAACAAGCGAGAAGAACGGGGACCCGCATCGGGTTCGGCGCGGTCGCCGCAGGCGGCTTGACGCTCGCTTCCCCCGCGCTCGCGTTCGCGTCAGAAGGCGAGTCGGCCGGCATCTCGGCGATCCTGCCGGACATGGCGGAGTTCATCCCCATGCTCATCGGGTTCATCGTGATCGCCGTCGTGCTGCTCAAGTTCGGCTGGCCGAAGTTCGAGGGCATGCTGGAGAAGCGCGAGGAGCTCATCAAGGACTCCCTCGAGAAGTCCGAGCAGGCCCGTATCGAAAGCGAGCGCGTGCTCGAGGAGTACAAGCGCCAGCTGGAAGAGGCGAAGGGCCAGGCCGCGCAGATCGTCGCCGACGCCAAGAAGACCGGCGAGGCCGTGAAGGCCGACATCACCGAGAAGGCGCAGACCGAGGCCGCCGCGATGATCGAGAAGGCGCACGCCGCCATCGAGGCGGAGAAGAAGGGGGCCATCGCCGAGCTTCAGGGCTCCGTGGCCGACCTGTCCGTCGCCGTCGCGTCCCGCCTGGTGGGCGAGGACCTGAACGACGACGAGCACCGCAAGATCATCGAGCGCTACGTGAACGAGGCGGGCAGTTTCAATGCCAACTAACCGCCATGTTCTCAAGGAGAAGGTCGCGATGTATGCGTCGGTCCTGCTGGACGGCGCATACGAGGCAGGCGGTCAGGACGCCGTGCTCGAAGTGCGCGACCAAGCCGAGCGCGTCATGCGCATAGCGCGTTCGAACATGGAACTCTCCAGCTCCCTGGAGGACAGCTCCTATACGCCCGAGCAGAGGAACGAGCTGGCGCGCAACGTGTTCGCGCACTGCCTTCCGGTCCTCGTCGACGTTCTGGCCGTCATGGCCGAGCGCGGGGACTTCGCGTTGCTGTCGCGCGTATGGGCCAGCTACGGGGAGCAGCTCGAACGCAAGCTGAACGTCACCGTCGTCGACGTCACGACCGTCGTCGAGCTTGACGATCATCTGCGCGAGGTCATTGTAAAGAAGACGCAAGCCGATCTGGGAACCAACGTCGTTCTGCGCGAGCACATCGACACGTCCCTGATCGGCGGCATACTGATGAGTGCGAACGGCAAGCGAATCGACGCAAGCGTCCTGTCGCAGCTGGAAAACGCTCGCAACGTGCTCAAACTATCAACAGATGGAGGTGAATGCTAGTGACTGAAATCACCGCAAAGTCTATTGACGAGGCACTGCGCCAGCAGCTCGACGCGCTCAACATGAGCGTCGAATCTCGCGAAGTCGGTACCGTCGTCCAAGTCGGCGACGGCATCGCGCGCGTCGACGGCTTGAAAGACGCCATGGCGGGCGAGCTCCTCGAGTTCGTCGGCTCCAACGGCCAGACCGTGTACGGCATGGCCCAGAACCTCGAAGAGGACGAAGTCGGCGCCGTACTGCTCGGCGATGTCACCGCAATCAAGGAGAACGACCAGGTCAAGACGACTGGCCGCCTGGTGGAGGTGCCCTCGGGCAAAGGCCTGCTCGGCCGCGTGGTGAACCCGCTCGGCGTGCCGATCGACGGCAAGGGCCCCATCCAGGCCGACGGCATGCGCCCGGTGGAGTTCAAGGCCCCCGGCGTCATCTACCGCCAGCCGGTCGAGGAGCCCATGCAGACCGGCATCCTGGCCGTTGACTCGATGATCCCGATCGGCCGCGGCCAGCGCGAGCTGATCATCGGCGATCGCCAGACGGGCAAGACGTCCATCGCGGTCGACACGATCATCAACCAAAAGGGCCAGGACATGATCTGCATCTACGTCGCCGTGGGCCAGAAGGCCTCTACGGTGGCGGGCCTGGTGGAGACGCTCGAGAAGCACGGCGCGATGGATTACACCATCATCGTGAACGCCTCGGCCTCCGATTCCGCGCCGCTGCAGTACATCGCCCCGATGGCGGGCGCCGCCATGGGCGAGTACTTCATCTACACCGGCGAGGACGGCCAGCCGGCCGGCCCCGAGAACCCGGGCCGCCACGTGCTGTGCATCTACGACGACCTGACCAAGCAGGCCGTGGCCTACCGCCAGATGTCGCTGACGCTGCGCCGCCCGCCGGGACGCGAGGCGTACCCGGGCGACATCTTCTACCTGCACTCCCGCCTGCTCGAGCGCGCGGTCAAGATGTCCGACGAGATGGGCGCGGGCTCGCTCACGGCTCTGCCGATGATCGAGACGCAGGCCGGCGACGTGTCCGCCTACATCCCCACCAACGTCATCTCCATCACCGACGGCCAGATCTACCTGCAGACCGACCTGTTCTTCCAGGGCCAGCGCCCCGCTGTGGACGTCGGCATCTCCGTGTCGCGCGTGGGCGGCTCCGCCCAGGTGAAGGCCATGAAGCAGGTTGCCGGCACGCTGCGCCTCGACTTGGCCGCCTACCGCGAGCTCAAGGCGTTCACGCAGTTCGGCAGCGACCTGGACAAGGCCACGCAGGACCAGCTGAACCGCGGCGCGCACATGACCGAGCTCTTGAAGCAGGGCCGCTACAACCCGATGCCCGTCATGGACCAGGCCGTTGCCATCTACGCCGGCAACAAGGGCTTCATCGACGACATCCCGGTTGCCGACGTGGTGCGCTTCCGCGGCGAGCTCTTGGAGAGCCTCCACGCTTCCAAGCCGGAGATCTTCGAGGCGCTCACGAAGGAGCGTAAGTTTACCGACGCCATCGAAACCGACCTCAACGCTGCGATCGAGGCTTTCAAGCTGCAGTTCGCTCCCTCGGCGTAAAGGCAGGTAGACTATGCCCAACCTTCACGACATAGAACGGCGTATCAGCTCCGTCTCATCGACGAAGCAGATCACGCGCACCATGCAGATGGTGGCGGCCGCGAAGGTCCGCCGCGCCAACGAGCGCGTGCAGGACTCCACGCCGTACTCCGAATCCATGGTCGAGATGTTGGCCAACGTTGCCAAGCGTGTAGGTGGCTCCGAGAACGCGCTTTTGCGCACGCACGACGAGGTCAGAAACGTGCTCGTGGTGGCCATCGTGTCGGACCGCGGTCTGGCCGGCGGCTTCAACAGCAACGTGCTGCGGCACGTCGATCACCTGATGAAGGAAAAGCAGGCTCAAGGCGCGACCGTGAGCATCGTCGCCTGCGGCAAGAAGGCCGTCGGCTACTACACCTACCGCAAGGTGGAGCCGGTGCTCAGGTTCGCCGACCTGTCTGCCGATCCCACGGTGGAGGAGGCCGCCTCGGTGGCCGCCTACGCCATCGACGGCTATGTGAACGGCGACATCGACGAGGTCATCGTCGTGTACAACCACGCGAAGAACGCTGCCGAGCAGCAGCTTCGCGAGGAGCTTGTGCTGCCGGTGGACACGTCGGCGCTCGAGGCCGGCAAGGCCTCCGAGGTCGCGCCCGACGAGCCGAAGCTCGAAAGCGATGTGATCTTCGAGCCGGACGCCGGTGCCGTTCTGGACCGCTTGCTGCCGGCTTACGTGCGCACGACGCTCTACCACGCGCTCATCGACTCGGCGGCTGCCGAGCAGGGCGCGCGTCGAAACGCCATGATGTCGGCGACGGACAACGCCACTGAAATGGTCGAAACGTTGACCAGACTGTATAACCGCGTACGCCAGGGTGCTATCACGACCGAGATTTCGGAAATCGTTGGTGGCGCGGCGGCTTTGGAGGAATAAATGGCTGAACACATGTTTACAAAGGAGGAGATCGAAGCCAGCAAAGGCGCTGCCGGACGCATCATGCGTATCGTCGGACCCGTTGTCGACGTCGAGTTCCCCCCCGATCAGCTGCCGGCGATCTACAACGCGCTGACAGTTGATGCGAAAACCGCCGCGGGCGATCTGCACCTCGTGCTCGAGGTGGAGACGCACCTGCCGGGCAACCTTGTGCGCTCGGTGTCCATGAGCTCGACCGACGGCCTCGTCCGCGGTCTCGAGGTCATCGACACGGGCCACCCGATCATGATGCCGGTGGGCCCGGAGACCCTGGGCCGCATCTGGAACGTCATCGGCGAGCCCGTCGACGAGAAGCCGATGCCGGAGGTGTCGGGCTACATGCCCATCCACCGTCCCGCCCCGGACTACGACGAGCTGTCCACCACCACCGAGATCTTCGAGACCGGCATCAAGGCCATCGACCTGATCGAGCCGTTCGTCAAGGGCGGCAAGACCGGACTCTTCGGCGGCGCCGGCGTGGGCAAGACCGTTATCATCCAGGAGCTCATCAACAACCTGGCCCAGGAGCACGGCGGCACGTCGGTGTTCACGGGCGTGGGCGAGCGTACCCGCGAGGGCACCGACCTGTACCTGGAGATGAGCGACTCGGGCGTCATCAACAAGACCTGCCTGGTGTACGGGCAGATGAACGAGCCCCCGGGAGCCCGTCTGCGCGTGGGCCTCGCGGGCCTCACCGAGGCGGAGTACTTCCGCGACCAGGGCCAGGACGTGCTTCTGTTCGTGGACAACATCTTCCGCTTCACGCAGGCCGGCTCCGAGGTGTCCGCGCTGCTGGGCCGCATGCCCTCCGCCGTGGGCTACCAGCCGACGCTGGCCACCGAGATGGGCGACTTGCAGGAGCGCATCACGTCGACGACCACCGGCTCCATCACGTCGGTGCAGGCCGTGTACGTGCCCGCCGACGACTTGACCGACCCCGCGCCGGCCACGACGTTCACGCACCTCGACGCCAAGACGGTTCTGTCGCGCTCCATCGCCGAGCTCGGCATCTACCCGGCCGTCGACCCGCTGGAGTCCACCTCCCGCGCGCTCGACCCGCAGATCGTCGGCGACGAGCACTACCGCGTGGCCACCGGCATCCAGGAGCTCCTGCAGAACTACAAGGACCTCCAGGACATCATCGCCATCCTCGGCATGGACGAGCTGTCCGAGGAGCAGAAGCAGGTCGTGAACCGTGCCCGCAAGGCGCAGCAGTTCTTCGGCCAGTGCTTCCATGTGGCCGAGCAGTTCACCGGCCTGCCGGGCAAGTACGTGAAGCTCGAGGACACCATCCGCTCGTTCGCCGCCATCCTGGACGGCGAGTGCGACGAGATCCCCGAGCAGTGCTTCCGCCTGAAGGGCTCCATCGAGGACGTCTATGCGGCGTACGAAGAGATGAAGAAGAAGGACGCGTAAATGGCTGGGTTCACGTGCGACATCGTGACGCCGGTGGCGAAACTGGTCTCCGAGGAGGCCACGCTCGTCGTCGTGCCCGGCGTCGAAGGCGAGATGGGCTTCCTGAAAGGCCACGCGCCGCTCGTATCGGTTCTGGCCGACGGGGAGGCGCGCATGACGGCCGCCGATGGCCAGGTCAAGCACTATGCCCTGCAGGGCGGCTACGTGGAGGTGGGGGATGACAAGGTCATCATCCTCGCCGACCGCGCGCTGCCCTCGGCCGAGATCGACGTCGCCCAGGTGCGCGAGCGCCTCTCCGCCATCGAGGCCGAGCTGTCCGAGCTGTCCGAGGACATAGTCCGCAAGACGACGCTCACGGCCGACAAGGCCTGGTGCGAAGTCCAGCTGAAGGTGGCGAAGGCCGCCTAGCGCGAACGCGCGGCACGCGGTGCCGCTTGGCAACGCAACGGCCCGCAAAGCCGCAAGAGCGTATGAGAGCCCCGACCGGGAACCCCCGGCCGGGGCTTTCCCCTTTGTCATCCTGAGCGAGCGAAGCGAGTCGAAGGATCCCCCGCAGCGCCAGCCGGCAACCCCGCTTTCTGCAAAGTCGTCGAGTTTTGCACCCTAGCGTCATCGAAAAGGCCTCAAAACTGCAATGTCCTTGAGTTATGCACCCTCCTGGAGGCCGGAATCAGAGTATGCGTTCAAGCCGACCTGCGGTTTACCCGCCCACTCTTGCCACGCACTCCCCCAAAGCGCGTTTTTCGGTCGCGCAAGGGTGCAGAACTCAAGGACATTGCACGAAAGCGCCGCTTTCGCCGACGCAGCCGGCTGCACCCTCAATGGGACTTTTTCCTCCCATACCTCCTGGTATCCTGTCATCAAAGGGCAAGAGGGCGAGAGGAAACCGCAACATGAAGGCACGCGAGGCGTTTCTGCAGGAGATCGAATCGGGTGATCCCGACATGTCGTTTCCAGCGTTCGATCGGCGCTTCGGGGGAGGGTTCTACGACTGCCTCTGGCACGCGGAGTGGGCCGAGGTGCGCGAGGCCATCGAGGCAGCGCGCCGCGACGGCTCGGGCGAGCGCTTTAAGTACGGCTATCCCGTCCTTGCCGAGCGCATGCGCGGCGATACCCTCGTGTCGTTCAACACCGTGTTCAAGACGCGCTTCGAAGAGGGCGACGCCATTCCCGAGGGTGCGGCCGTCGGCGACGTGAACCCGTATCTGCAAAGCCGTAAGAAGGCCTGGCTTGAAGGCGTGTCGTCGCTGCTCATCGAGCACTTCCGGCACCAGTACCACTGCCTGGCGAACTTCATGCCGATGCCGTGGGGGCTGAACCAGTGGCGCGGGTTCGCCTGCGACACGGCCACCGGCGTGGCGAATCCCGGCCTGTGCGACTTCTTCGACCTGTTCCTCGATCAGGTGCGGAAGCGGTACCTGGGCTCGGACGACCTGCATCCGCTGGCGCGCGAGGAGTTCGGCCGCTACCGCGCGTACTTCGACGGCTTCGGCGAGGGTGAGGCGGGCTGGGAGGCCTACACGCGCCGCAACTACCTAGATGGCAGCTTCGTGGATGCCGAGGGCCAGGTGAACTACCTGTTCGACCGGGGCTGCGGCGAAGAGCCTGCCACGGAAGCGCTGCTGGCGCACGCGAAGCCGCGCAGCGCGCAGCAGACGTTGGAACTCATCAACAGCGCCTTCGCCTGCTGGGAGCGCCGCGCCGACCGGCTGGCCCAGGTTGCGAGCCAGGACATGGAGCGGTGCGTGCGGGAGATGCCGGGCATCCGGGCCGACAGCCGTTTTCTCTGCGCGCTCGCTCAGGCGAACGGGGCGCAGGTGGCATGGAGCCTGATGAAAGAGGATCGAGGGATCTTCTGGAGGCTTGCGAAACACTACGAGCGGCTGGCCGGCAACGGCAGGGTCGTGCCGCTTGATGGCATCCGGACGCTGGATGGGATCGCGGCGCGTATCGAGGCCGCCTGGGCGGGCGAGCGCAGTTTCGCCGCCTTTTACGACGAGGGGGAGGGCGCTTCCGGCTCGGCGGGGATGGGCGGGCCTTCGCGCGGTGCGGCTTCCTCCGGGATGCGGCATGTCAGGATCATGGAGAACATGAACGTCATCCTGGAGTTCGACGTGGACGAGGAGCTGACCTGCGTGGAGAATATCGTGACCTACCCCATCAATTCTCTTACCAGAAGGCTTCTTCATGATGATCCTGACCCTGCGCGCGTGCTGGAGTTCCTTCGTGGTCGCGTCAATATGCGGAACCTGCACACGTTTCGGCCGGATATGACGTTTTGGAGGTCGATCGAACTTGCGCAGGGCAAGAGCCCTACGGATGCCATATCCGTGCTTCTGTGACCCCTCGGCAGCGGGTTCGAGCCCTGCTTGGATGATCGCGGTCAAACAAGGCGCTATACTGGGAAATGACGGCGACGATGCGTGAGGGAGGAGCGAGCGATGGACGCAGAGGAGAGCGGCTGCGAATTCTGCGGAAAGCGCAACGTCGGCTTGAAGAAGAGAGCGGAAGCGTATGAGGGCACCCTATTGGTAGTTTTGTATGGGAACACCCTTGATGCGGGCGCGTATCTTCCCGACGGCAAAGTCGTCGCGAACGCGCTGATGGACATCAACTACTGCCCCTGCTGCGGTCGCCGTTTGAGCACGCCTTCGTGATTCGATGCATGTCTGAGCGTCTGAGCGGAGCGGCGAAGCGGGTGCCCTTGTCATCCTGAGCGGAGCGGCGAAGCCGCGTAGTCGAAGGATCCCGCGCGGCGCCAGCCGGTAAGCGTATAAGACCAAGAAAGGGAGGTCCTGTGATAGAACTCATTCCATCGAAAGATATGCGAAAGCACCTTGATTCCGTCGGCCGCGAGTTCACCGATTTCGAGAAAGCCGAGCTGGCTTACAACAATTGCTTGCTGCCGACGGAGGAAAAGGAGCAGTTTCTCGTAGAGCTCAAGGCCACTACGGAAGACCAGGAGCTTGTCGAGCGCATCGACCGCTATTTCGAGTGCAAGCAGCAGGCTCTGCGCAGGTTCGAGGAACATGAAGGGTTCGCGTACGTCCTGCAAGGCGCTCGCTTTGAAAATCGTCTGATCGACGGTTTTTTCGAGACACGGGAAGCTGCGCAGGAGTTCGCCCGACGCGCTTGCGGAAACACGGGCTATGAAATAGCGAAAGCCTTCCTTGTTTCCGCGGGGGATGCCCGCGACATCGGCAGCGATGCTTTGAGCAGCGCGGTTGCAGCCCTCACCTATTCCCCTGATCACATCTTGCAATCATGGTGGAGCAACGAGTCGGACGAAGGCCTTCCGTCGGACGAGAGCGAGAAAGAGCAGCTCTTTTTCGACGACACCTATTTCGACATCCCCCATCCGTTCTTCCGAGGGGATGTGGTGAAGGTGCTGGGATGGGACGAGGTCGGTATCGTGCTCGACCCGAAGGATCAAGAGGAAAAAGACGCCCAAGTCCGGCGCGATTCCGAGCGAAAAGACGCGCTCGATTTCTACGATTGTGCCGTCACGGTTGAATTCCCTGATGAGGAGGGGAGTTTTCACCACGATCACATCAATCCCATCTATCTGGAATATGCAACGCTCAAGGCACGCTCGCCGGAGAAGATGCTTATAAAAGCTGCGCGGAACCTTTTGCTGGGCGAAGGCTCCCTTGAGCATTTCCAATTTGTGTGCAAAGCGTACGCACGTTTGAAGACCGTCGAAGCGGAAGCGGAGGCGGAAGCAGGCGAGGGCGCGGGCGAATCGTGTGAGGAGTAGGGTTGTTCATATACGCCATGAGCGATATACACGGGGAGCGGGAGGCGTTCGAGGACGCGCTTTCGGTGGTGGACTTCTCGGACGAGCGCACCTTGCTGGTGCTGTGCGGCGACTACCTCGACCGGTTCCACCTGCGTCCCGAATTCCTCACGTACATCCGGGAGTTCCAGGAACGCCATGAGGGCCAGGTGGTGGTGCTCATGGGGAACCACGAGGACGCGTACTTGGAGGAGCTGGGGCGGGCGTCGGATCCGCTGTTCTCGGACGCGAACGGGATAGTGGAGATGCGGACGTGGGCGCTCAGCCGGCCCTCGACGCGCCGACGCTGCGCTGGCTGCGTCAGCTTCCGCTGTATTATGAGACTGACGCGCAGATTTTTGTCCATGCGGGGATAGACGAGGAAGCCGGCGAGTATTGGAAGGTGGGCACCGAGGACCATTTCTTCCACAGCAAGTTCCCCTGCACGTTCGGGGCGTTCGAGAAGGACATCGTCGCAGGCCATGTGGGCACCTACCGGATGTGCGGCGAGAACCGCGTGTTCTGGGACGGGCAGTCGCACTTCTACCTGGACGGCACGACGGAGACCTCGCACATCGTGCCGGTGCTCAAGTACGACACGGAAACGGGCGTGTACACGAGCTTCGAGAAGGTGGACTTCGGCGGCGGCGTTATGCGGTGGTCGGAGTATGTGGTGAAGCCGGGCGACAGCGACGGGAGGGAGTCTGAATGACGAAGACGCTGGTGGTGGGGGATACCCACCTGAAGCAGAAGATCGTGCTGCCGCGCGTGGATGCGCTGGTGGAGCGGCACGGGGCGGGCCGCATCGTGCTTCTGGGCGATTACTGCGACGAATGGCACTCGACCGACGACCAGCTGATGGACGCGCTCTACTTCCTCGCCGACTGGGTGGACGAGACGCGGGCGTCGGGCGTGCAGGTGGACGTGCTGCTGGGCAACCACGACTACCAGTACCTCATGGGCCAGGAGGGCCCGGGCACGCATATGCGCATGGTGCGGGAGGTGCGCGAGCTGCTGGGAGACCTCGATCCCGCCATAGCCGCCGAGGTGGACGGTTTTTTGCTCACGCACGCGGGGGTCACCGATAGCTGGGCGGAGCGGTACCTGGACGAGCCCGGCTTCGCCATGACGGCGTGCGATCAGCTGAACGCGCTGTTCGAGGGCGGTGCGCAGGAAGACCGCGAGGCGCTGTTCACGTGCGGCGCGGGGCGCGGAGGCTGGGACGTGCCGGGGCCTTTGTGGGCCGACCTGAGCGAGCTTTCGGATGATCCGTGCGCGGGGTTCGACCAGATAGTGGGCCACACGCCGGTGAGCACCTGCGGCCTGGTGCCGATGCCGCCTGCGGATGCGCTCGGCGAGAGCCGCAAGCTGGCAGCCTGCGACACCTTCTCGCTCGCCAGCTCGCTCTGGCCCATCGGCGACGCGAGCATGCTCTTGGTGGAAGATGGCAGGTTGACGGTCGTCGGCGGCGAGGAGGGCCCCGCCCTCACGCCCTGGGGATACGCCGTCCTCGACTGGACCCGCTCGCTCTTTTAGGGTGCCTTTGTCATCCTGGGCGGAGCGCGCCAGCGTTTCCCCCTGTCATCCTGGGCGGAGCGCGCCAGCGCGGAGTCGAAGGATCCCGTGCGGCGCCAGCCGACAACGCCGCTTTCTGCAAAGTCGTCGAGTTTTGCACCCTAGCGTCATCGAAAAGGCCTCAAAACTGCAATGTCCTTGAGTTATGCACCCTCCTGGAGGCCGGAATCAGGGTATGCGTTCAAGCCGACCTGCGGTTTTACCCGCCTACTCTTGCCACGCCCTCCCTAAAAGCGCGTTTTTCCTTCGCGCAAGGGTGCAGAACTCAAGGACATTGCACGAAAGCGCCGCTTTCGCCCGACGCGGCCGCGCAGACGCGAACACGAGCGCGTGCTATCCTGATACGAGCGGCGACAGCGATGCGAGGAGGCGTGACGAGATGGCGGGCGATCGAACGCGGATGTGCGAAGAGGCCGGCGCGCGCATCGTCCTGGCGCATGCCGGGACGGGCAAATCGCACTGCGCGAAGGTGCAGCCGGAGCGGTTCGCCGACCTTCCCTGCATGCCCTACAAGTACCTCATGGAGGAGCTTCGCGAAGATGAGTCCGAGGCGTTGAAGGCCTCCTATCCCGTCGAGGCGATGAATCCGGAGTATCCGCGCAACTATCTTGCCGCCCTGCTCGACGCGCGCGAGAAGGGCGGGTGCGAGTACGTCTTCGCGCCGCCCGACTATCGTGTTGCTGCGTATCTCGAGGCCTGGGGCGTTCCCTACCTTCTCGCGTACCCCGAGCGCGAGCTCAAGGACGAGTACGAGCGGCGCTATATCGAGCGGGGAAACGGCGAGGAGTTCCTGCGCATCTTCATCGGCGGCTGGGATCGGTTCATGGACCTGATGGACGCCCTGAATCCTACCGAGCGCATCCGCCTTGGAAGCGGCCAGTACCTGCTGGATGTGCTGTGACCTGGAGGAAGCTGCGCCATCGAGCGGGCGCTTGGCCTCACGACAGCTGACGCATCGAGGGCTCACGCGCGCCGGGGCTGCGCGTTCTCGTGGAATTGGCGCTGGGCGGCGGTCTCGGGCGCGAAGTCGAACTCGAACAGCTCCTCAAGGGAGGTGCCCAGCACGTGCGCGATGCGCGCGGCCAGCTCGAGTGAGGGGTTGTACTTCGCGCTCTCCAGGCGCACGATGGTCTCGCGGCGGGCACCAACCCTCTGGGCCAGCTCGTCCTGCGTCATGTCGCGTGCTTGACGGAACACGCGCACGTTGCTTTTGAAGCCGGACACGTCAGGCCCCCTGCCGGTCGTAGCGGTAGGTGAGGAAGGCCCAGGCGTTCACCGTGAGCGCGTACCCGAACGCGATGATGAGCAGCTCGGCGCGGTAGAGCACGACGGGGTCGGAGAAGGCGAGCGAAACGGCCACGCTGGCTAGGAAGATGCCCATGATGCCCCACATGAACGTCTTGGAGGCGGCGCGCGTGCGGTCGGCGACGAGGCGCTCGTCGAATTGGGCGAACGGCGAGTCGACGGGGCCGAGCATCTTGTACCACCAGTAGTTCGAGAAGTTGGCGAAGAAGCCGAAGCTCAGAAGCGCCCATGGCTGGTCGGTGGTGAACCCGATCAATCCGAGGCATCCGATGAATCCGTACATCCACGAGAGCGAGTTCATCTTGAACATGATAGCCTCCTAGTGATCTATTTGTATCATGTGATAAATATATCACCCGCATGGAAGGTGTCAAGTGCATGGCTCGGGCTCTTGCGGGTGGAGAGATAATCGTGCTTATAATAAGTACGATTATCTCTCCGCGTAGCGTGCTGCGCGCGTTGCGCCTCTCTGTCGTGGACAAAATCGGCCTTCGGGACTGATTTTTCGTCCGGTGCTCTTGGCTCAGCTTCTTGCCACCTGGGGTTTCTCTGCGGTCAGGCGAGATCGGCGCGAAAAAATCAGTCCCGAAGGCCGATTTTGTCCATGATGCTGTGAGTCATCTATAAAAAGAACCCATGCTGTCCCGTTTGCGGGATAGGGTGACGGGGCGGCGCTGCTATCATGGTTGGAAACGACGCGACGGAAGGAGCGCGCATGGGATTGTCGAAATCGAAATATTGCCAGGGCGTGCAGTGCGCGAAGATGCTGTGGCTTCAGCGGCACAAGCCCGAGGAGGCCGACGACTCGTGCATGAACCAAGCCGTCCTGGACACGGGAAACCTTGTGGGCGACCTGGCCATGGGCTACTACGGCCCCTTCATCGAGGTGCCTTACGCCGACGACAAGCAGCTCATGCTCGACGAGACGCAGCGGCTCCTCGCGGCGGGGGAGCGCGTCATCGCCGAGGCGTCGTTCGCCTTCGAGGGCAACTTCTGCAGCGTGGACATCCTGCTGGCGGAGGACGACGGCGTGCGCATCGTGGAGGTGAAGAGCTCCACGCATTGCAAGCCCGTCTACCTGCACGACATGGCCTACCAGCGCTACGTGGTGTCTTCGTGCGGCCTGAACGTGAAGAGCGTGTCGCTCATGCACTTAGACAGAACCTACGTGCGCCACGGCGAGCTCGACCTGCATCGGCTGTTCGCGGTGGAGGACCATACCGACGAGGTCATAGCCATGCAGGAGGGCATTCCCGCCGCCATCGAGCGCCTGCGCACCGTCATGGAGCAGGACGAGGAGCCCGAGCTGGGCTTCGGCATGCAATGCGGCGATCCGTACCCGTGCGCGTTCAAGGCGTACTGCTGGCGCGAAGTGCCCAAGCCCAGCGTGTTCGACCTGTGGAACATGCGCAAATCGACGAAATTCGCGCTCTACGAGTCGGGTACGGTGACGCTTGCCGACGTGCTCGACGCGGGCGCGATCCTCACGCCTTTCCAGATGCGCCAGGCGATGGCCGAGGCGCTCGGCATCCCGCGCTTCTTCGACGCGGACGCCGTGGGCGTGTTCCTCGACACGCTGTCGTACCCTCTCTATCACCTGGACTTCGAAACGTACCAGCAGGCGGTGCCGCTGTGGGACGGCGTGTCGCCTTTCCAACAGATCCCCTTCCAGTGCTCGCTGCATATCGAGCGCGAGCCGGGCGAGCTGGAGCATCGCGAGTTCCTGGCGAAGGAGGGCGAGGACCCGCGCCGCGCCATCGCCGAGCGCCTGTGCGCCGACATCCCGGCCGACGCGTGCGTGCTCGCCTACAACCAGTCGTTCGAGAAGGGCCGTCTGCGCGAGCTGGCCGGACTCTTCCCCGACCTGGCCGACCATCTCTTGGCGATCTGCGGCAACGTCCGCGACCTCATGGAGCCCTTCGCCAAAGGCGCGTGCTACGACCGCGCGATGGGCGGCTCGTGCTCCATCAAGGCGGTGCTGCCCGCGCTTTGCCCCGACGACCCGGAGCTCGACTACCATGCGCTCGAGGGCGTCCGCAACGGCGGCGAGGCCATGCAGGCCTACGCGACGCTGCACGAGCGCAGCCCTGAGGAGATCGCCCAGGTGCGCGCCCAGCTTCTGGCGTACTGCCGCCTGGACACCCTCGCCATGGTGAAGGTGCTCGACGTCCTGCGCGAGGGATGCCGGGAGGACGTATTGGGTCGCCGCGGCTCTGGCGAAGCCTTCGCCGTATGCGCGGGCCCGGACGCGCATGCAGGATGGTAGAATAGGAGACACGGCGAAGGGAGGCCCCATGGCTATGGATTTGACGCGGCGGCAGGTTCTCAAGCTGGGCGGCATCGCGGCGCTCGGCTGCGCGCTCGGCGGATCGGCGACGCTTTCGGGCTGCGCGGCACCGGTGCCCGCCGGCACGGCCGTCTCTTCCGGCGAGCTGAGCTACGAGCTGGTACAGGAGGCCGCGCGCGTCCTCGACGGGGTGGTCATCCCCACGCCGCTCGTGCCCTCCACGGTGAAGACCGGCGTCTCCAACCTGTTCTTCAAGCTGGAGAACCTGCAGCGCACGAACTCGTTCAAGCTGCGGGGTTCCTACTTCAAGATCGGCAGCTTGGGCGACGAGGAGCGCTCGCGCGGCATCGCCACCTGCTCGGCCGGCAACCACGCGCAGGGCGTGGCCTACGCCGCGCGCGATCTCGGCATCCAGGCCACCATCTTCATCCCCTCGATCGCGCCCCAGGAGAAGGTCGACCGCACGCGCGCCTACGGCGTGGACGTGCGCGTCGTGGAGGGCATGTTCGAGGACGCGAAGGCTGCCGCCGAGGCGTTCGTGGAGGAGTCGGGCGCCGTCTACGTGCCTCCCTACGACGACTACGCCGTCATGGCCGGCCAGGGCACGATCGCCTGCGAGATCCTCGCCGAGCGCGACGACGTGGACGCCATCGTGGTGCCGGTGGGCGGCGGCGGGCTCATCTCGGGCATCGCCTGCGCGGCGAAGGCCGTCAAGCCCTCGATCAAGGTATACGGTGTGGAGTCGGAGGGCGCGCCCAGCATGCGCGCGTCGCTCGACGCGGGGGAGGCCGTGAGCGTCCAGACGAAGGAGTCGCTCGCCGACGGTATCGACGTGGCGCGCCCGGGCGACAAGACGTTCCCGGTGGTGCGGGAGCTCGTCGACGACGTGCTCGTGGTGAGCGAGGGTCAGATAGCCGATGCCGTGAGGGAGCTTGCGAGCCAGCAGAAGCTGGTCGCGGAGGGCGCCGGCGCCGTGAGCGTGGCCGCCGTCATGGCCGGGCTCGTGCCGGTCGGGGCCGACTCCAACGTCGTCTGCGTCGTCTCGGGCGGCAACATGGACGACCAGGTGCTCGCCGACCTCCTGGAAGGCTAGCGCCCGCTTCCGCGCAAAATCCATCGTTTGTTCGAACCTCTTCCGCAGGGATGCTGGTATCATGGCATCGACACAACCACGCGCATCCCCAACTGATTCGAGGCACAAGATATGGCATTCGTCCACCTGCACAACCACACCGAGTATTCCCTGCTCGACGGCCATACGCACATCTACGACATGGTGAAGCGCGCCGCCGACCTGGGCATGCCGGCCGTCGCCATCTCCGACCACGGCGTGATGTCGGGCGTGCCGCAGCTGTGCGAGATGTGCGACAAGGTGGAGGCCGAGACGGGCAAGCGCGTCAAGCCCATCTACGGCTGCGAGGTGTACTTCACCACCGATGAGGAACTGCGCAAGGACGTCAAGCCCAAGCTCTACCACCTGCTGCTGCTGGCCAAGACGAACGAGGGCTACCACAACCTGGTGAAGCTGGTCAGCGAGTCGCACGTAGACAACTTCTACTACAAGCCGCGCACCACCTTCAGCATGCTGCAGAAGTACGGCCACGGCATCATCGGCTCGTCGGCGTGCATCGCGGGCATCATCCCGAAGCTCCTCGACAACCGCCAGTTCGACGACGCCGTCGAGTGGGCCAAGCGCTTCGCCGGCTGCTTCGATCCGGGCGACTTCTACATCGAGCTGCAGAACCAGGGCATCCGCACCGACGCCGGCTTCACGCAGACCGAGCTCAACCGCATGCTCACCGACGTGGCCAAGGCCGCGGGCCTCAAGACCATCGCCACGAACGACTTCCACTACCTCACGCGCGAGGATGCGAAGGCCCAGGACTACATGCTGTGCATCGGCACGGGGTCGTTCGTGAACGACGAGAAGCGCATGCGCTTCGCCAACGACGAGTTCTACATGAAGTCCGAGGAGGAGATGCGCGAGGCCCTCAAGGACTTCCCCGAGGCCTGCGACACCACGGTGGAGGTGGCCGAGAAGGTGGACGTCGTGCTCGAGCGCGACTCGATCCTGCCGCGCTTCCCCTTGCCCGAAGGCGAGACTGAGGAGAGCTACTTCCGCCGCCGCGTGCAGGAGGGCCTGGTCAAGCACTACGGCGATCCGGTGCCCAAGGAGGCGCAGGAGCGCGCCGACTACGAGATGAGCGTCATCATCCAGCAGGGCTTCCCGGCGTACTTCCTCATCGTGCAGGAGTACATCGACTGGGCGCGCAGCCAGGGCATCGGCGTCGGACCCGGCCGCGGATCGGCCGCTGGCGCCATCGTGGCGTACGCCATGGACATCACGGCGCTCGATCCGCTCTCGAACGGCCTGCTGTTCGAGCGCTTCCTGTCGCCCGAGCGCGTGGAGATGCCCGATATCGACGTCGACTTCGAACAGGGACGCCGCGAAGAGGTGATCAACCACATCAAGGACGTGTACGGCGAGGACCACGTGTCCCAGGTCATCACGTTCGGCACCCTGCAGGCGAAGAACGCCGTGCGCGACGCCGCGCGCGTGTTGGAGCAGCCGTACAACACCGGCGACCGCATCTGCAAGATGATCGGCGACGAGCTGGGCATCACCATCGACAAGGCGCTCGAAGCCAACCCCGACCTCAAGAAGGCCTACGAGGCGGAGGAGGACGTGCACGCGGTCATCGACGCCGCGAAGTCCATCGAGGGCCACGTGCGTGGCGAGGGCGTGCACGCGTGCGCCACCATCATCTGCCGCGACCCCATGGCCGACCACGTGCCCATGAAGCGCGACACCAAGGGCGGCGGCATCATCACGCAGTACGACGGCCACTACACGCCTGAACTGGGCCTTTTGAAGATGGATTTCCTCGGCCTGCGCACGCTCGACGTGCTGTCCATCGCGTGCCGCAACATCGAGCAGCGCCTCGGCAAGAAGATCGTGCCCGAGGAGATCCCCATCGACGACGAGGGCGCCTTCAAGCTCATGCAGTCCGGCAACATGGACGGCCTGTTCCAGGTGGAGGGCGCGCTGTACGTGAGCCTGTTTGCGCGCCTGCCGCCCACGCGCTTCTCCGACATCGTCGCCTCCATCGCGCTCAACCGGCCGGGCCCGCTCGAGTCCGGCATGGTGGAGGACTACATCAAGGTGGCCAGCGGCCGGACCCAGATCCATTACTACGACGAGCGCCTCCGCCCCATCCTGGAGGAGACGTACGGCACCATGGTCTACCAAGAGCAGATCATGCAGATCTCCATGGCCATGAGCGGCTTCTCCGCCGGCAAGGCCGACAAGCTGCGCAAGGCCATGGGCAAGAAGAAGCTCGACGTCATGCGCGCGTTGCAGGAGGACTGGAACACCGGCGCGGTGGAGAACGGCTACTCGCTCGACATCGCCAAGCAGATCTGGGAAGACGCCGAGAAGTTCGCGAAGTACGCGTTCAACAAATCGCACTCCGCGGCCTACGCCATCCTGGTCATGCGCACGGCGTACCTCAAGGCGCACTACCCGAACGACTTCATGGCCGCCGTGCTGTCGTCCTACATGGGCAACACCGATCGCCTGATCCGCTACATCGCCAGCTGCAACCACAATGGCACGCCGGTGCTGCCGCCGGACATCAACTCCTCCAACGCGGAGTTCACGCCTACCGACGACGGCATCCGCTTCGGATTGGTGGGCGTGCGCGGCGTGGGCGCCAACGTGGCCGAGGCCATCATCGAGGAGCGCGAGGCCAACGGCCCCTACACGTCGCTGCACGACTTCGTGAACCGCCTGGACGCGAAGTGCTACAACCGCAAGACGCTCGAGGCCCTCATCAAGGGCGGGGCGTTCGACTCGACGGGCTACACGCGCAAGCAGCTCATGCACTTCGTGGACGAGACGCCGCTTCTGGAGAGCGCGTCGAAGCGCCAGAAGGACCGCGACCGGGGCCAGGTGAGCATGTTCGACCTGTTCGGCGACGATCCGGACTCCGGCTTCGAGGAGGCCGTGCCCGAGCCCGACGGCGTGGAGTGGCCCAAGCGCCAGCTTCTGTCCTACGAGAAGGAGATCATGAAGATCTACGTCTCGGACCACCCGCTGCGACCGTACGAAGGCGCCATCGCGCGCATGACGAAGTACCAGCTGGGCGACTTGGCCGAGTGCACGAAGGAGATAAAGTCGGCCACGTTCGTGGGCATGGTGTCGACGGTGGTGACCAAGCTCACGAAGCGCGGCACGAAGATGGCCACGTTCACGCTGGAGGATACGACCGGCCACGTCGAGTGCATCTGCTTCAAGTACGACGATAACGCCGAGGCCATCCAGGAGGACGCCATCGTCAAGGTCAAGGGCAAGTTCGAGCACAACGACCGCGGCAACCAGATCATGGCGTTCGAGGTGGAGGCCATCGAGCTCTCCGACGCGGACGCGCGCCCCTCGCGCCTCGAGCTGCGCGTGCCCATGGCCGACTTCGACCAGGCGAAATCGCTGAAGCTGAACCGCATCCTGAAGTCGTACCCGGGCCGCGACGGCGTGGTCCTGTTCGTCCAGCAAAGCGACGGCCACAAGTTCCGTGCCGAGCTGCCCGTGTCGGTGGATTCGGCCAGCTCCATCATGAAGTCCGAGCTGCAGCAGCTCTTCGGCGCGCAAGTGTGGAGGGCTTCGTAGGGACGCACGCCTTGGCGCCCAGTCGCTCGACCTGCTTGGGGCACGCGGTCGGCGCCCAGTCGCTCGGCAGTCCTGGCTCGCACGGAGGCCCCACTGGGGCCTCCGGCTCGTGCGGAACTCGCTTGGTGGGTGCCGACCGCGCGCCCTGTCCGGGCTGCAGTGCGACCTGCGCGCCCGAGCTTCGCGGGGGTTACTCCTCGATTCCGGCCAAACGGCGGCCGAGGAGGTAGCCGAAGGTGACGCAACGGCCCGTGCTTACGCCGGCGATGTGGTGCGGGTAGGAGTCGTAGAACATGGAGCCCGACACGTTGCCTGTGGCGTAGAGACCTCCGAGTGGGGCTCCCTCGCCATCGAGCACCTCGGACTTGTCGTTCGTCCGCAGGCCGGACACGGTGGTCAGAAGCGCACTCCCCTCATCGAACACGTAGTAGGGAGGGGTGTCGACGCGCACCATATTGTGGGGGTTCTTGTTGAAGTCCTCGTCCACGCCCTTGTCGCACATCTCGTTGTAGCGGTCGAGGGTCGCCTGGATAACCGCCTCCTCGCAGCCGATGGTCTTCGCCACCTCGGCCACGCTCGCACACTCGACCGAGTCGGCGATGAAGCCGTTCACCATGTCGTCGGGCGCGAAGGGCGCGTCTCCCATCATGCGCTGCGCCATGGGGCCTATGTTGGCGTCGCAGATGCACCAGTCATGCGCCTGATGCTGGTAGTTGATGGCGTTCGAGAGATAGTTGAGCGTGAGATCCTCGTTCACGAAGCGCACGCCGTCGTCGTTGACGCGCAGCACGCTGAGGACTGCGGCCGAGTATGCCCCTCCGCTGCGCGATCCCGACGAGTCGTTCATGACCACCTGGGGATACTCGTCTTGGGCGGCTCCAGCGGCGAGTCCCATGAGGTGGCCGTCGCCCGTGTTCGTGAACGAGGTGTTCAGGTAGGCGTACACCCGCAGGTCGCGCGGGCGGATGCGCTCGCTCATAAGCTCGGGGTTGTAGTCGTAGCTTCCCGTGGCTAAGAGCGTGCCTTTGGCGGCTTCAACTTTGATATACTCGCCGTCCTTCGTCTTTGCTATGGCGCCGACGATCCTTTCGCCGTCTTTGACCAGCTGAACCGCAGGGGTTTCGAAGCGCACGTCGGCACCGTTGTCCTGGCAGTATTGCAGCATCTGCTTGATGACCGAGTCGAATCCGGCTTCCCATTGCACCGTCGTCGCGCGCCAGTTCACGCCGTTGGCGATGCGGTCGGCTGCGGACGAGGGGCTCTGCCCGCCGCACGCGCCCTGGATGACTGTGTCTTCCAGCCAGTCGATGGCCTCGCCCGATCGGTCGATGTAGCGCTGCCATACCGTTCCGTCGCAACGATACTGCGCGGCTTCCATGGCCTCGTTGTACACATCGATCGGATCAGGGACCAGGCCTGCTTCCGTCAGCACCTTCCCTCCGATGGCGCCGATTTCCGACCCGTGGGCCGCATACGTGGTGCCCTTCTCGAGCAGGACGACGCTCAGCCCGTTCTGCAACGCGGAGGCGGTAGCGGACAATCCTCCGATGCCCGCGCCTATGACCAGAAGGTCGCACTGCAGCGTCTCCTTGACGGCATCGTCGCCGACGGGATCCGCCTCGAACGCGACGGTGCCGGGCTTGGGCTTGAGCACGTCTTCGAATTCCTCAGAGCAATACCACGTTCCCTGCTGAGCGTCCTTGATGTCGGTCGAGCTTTGGGCTTGCGCTTGGGATTGGCCTGCCCCTCCTGCTGTCGACGGGCTGCAACCGGCGATAGCCCCTGCCCCGAAGATAAGCGCGCTCGCCGCCGCTCCCTGCAAGAATGACCGGCGATTCATTGCGTTCCCCATGAAGTGTCCTTTCTCCTTGATGATTCTGGCGGCTGGTCCCCGCAAGGGCCGAGCCGATATTGCCACGATACGCAGGGCGGTGGAGTTGAGGTCGGAAGATCGTCTATGATTTTGTGAGTGCGGTGTCATACATTTTTTTATGAATCTCGACGGTGGCCGTGCGACATGCCCGGATCGGCTTGGCGTGCTTTACAATGGTCGGGGGAGGAGGTGCGGTTATGGGCAGAACGGTTAACGTGCATGAAAGCCAGACGGAGGAAGGGGGGTTCCTCGACGTCGCGGCGGGGCGCTTGCGCAAGCTGGCTTCGCAGGGGCTGCGGCCGGAGCGCTTGCTTGGCAACCTGTTTCTACGTGCGTGGAACTACCTGTTCTTTTGGACGGGGGTCTTCTTCCTTCTTTCGGGAGCGCAGGGGGATGCGTCTCCTGCCGGGGAAGTGTTTCTCGTGTCTGCGACCGTGTTCGTGGCGGTGTCTTTTCTTTGCGCGGCTCGGCAGGATCAGATGGAGGCGTTCGCAGGCCTGCATCCCCGTCTGTTCGCATGCGTCGCTGCCGCAGCTGTGGCGACGGGCTCGTTTTTCACCTTGTTCGCTTCTGCTGGCTCTTGGGCGGGTGCGATGTGCTTGGTGACCGCCGGCGCGTTGACGGGCGCAGGTACGGCGCTGCTCGACATCGGGTGGGGTTGGCCTTATGCGAGAACGGGGGCTGCATCGTCGTCTATCGAGGTGCCGCTCGCGTTTTTCGTCGCATCGCTTTTCATTCCTCTGTCAAGCATCGTGCCCGGGTGGATCTGCGTCGCCGTCGCCTTGCTGCTCCCCTTCGCCTCCGCGATTCTTCTTGCGCGCTGCCTCGTGGGGAGTGCTGAGGAAGAAGGCGATGGGCCCGTAAGCGCGGAAGCGGCCGGCGGCGTGTCGAAAAGCCGTCGACCCGTGCCGATGAGCCGCAGGCGCCTTCTGGTCAAGATATCCCTCGTGTCCTTCATCGTGGGGATTTGCAACACGCTCATGCCTGCTGTGTTCTCCATCAGCAACCAGAGTCCGACGTATTCATTCGTCATGCCCGCTGCCACAGCGTTCTCGCTCTTGCTGTTCCTCGGCATCCTCGCTTTCTCCAGGAGACTTGACTTCATATTCGCCTACAAACCCGTTCTGCTGTTCATGATCGTCGGGTACCTCCTGCTCATACCCCTGAAGGGCAGCCTTGCGCAGCTGTGCCTCATCACCGCGAGCTACACGTGCTTCAATGTGTTGAACTGGCTGCTCTTGGCTGACGTCTGTCGGCGGTTCGGCTTGCCCGTCGTCCTCTGCTTCGGTTTAGGTCGCGGCGCACTCGTCGGTGGGAGCATCGCGGGGACGCTGCTCGTTCCCGTCTTGAACATGGTTTTCGCGGATACGCTCGACGTGGCCGACGTAGGCGTCGTGTTCTGCGTGATCTGCATGCTCGTCAGCTATCTTTTCGTGCTTACCGAGAAGGATGTCGCGTTCCTCTCCGGATCGGCCTATTCTCTCCATGAGGGGCTGAGCATGGAGGAGAAGGCCCTTTTGATCCGGCGTCGGCAGATGATAGAGGCATGCGATCTCCTTGCTTCGCGCTACGATCTGGGCGAACGGGCGCGCGATGTGCTCGTATGCCTTGCGCAGGGCTATACCGTGAGCGAGATAGAGGAAGATCTTTTCATGGCGAAGGGCACGGTGAACACGCACATGCACCGTATCTATCAGAAGCTTGACGTGCACAAGCGCAAAGAGCTCATGAAACGCGTCGAGGAGTGCATCAGCGATCTTGACGACTTAGCGCGCACGAAGTTCGATGTGCGAATTTCCTAAGCACGTGGGTTTTAAACAGTTTGGCAAGCGGATTGCGGCTCAGTCTTGCGGACCGGGCCGCTTCGTTTATCATAACGGGCTATGAATACGCAAACCATCACCCCCACACCCGCGCGCGAGCGCGAAGCGACGGCCGCAAGCGCCGCCGAACGTCCCGTGCGCGACCACACCCTCGCGCTCACCGTGTCCTACAACGGCGCGCCCTTCGCCGGCTTCGCCCGCCAACCGGGGCAGCTCACCGTGCAGGGCGACCTCGAGGACGCCCTGCGCCTGCTGTTCAAGCGCGACATCGAGACGACGTGCGCCGGCCGCACCGACGCCGGCGTCCACGCGCTCGGCCAGGTGGTGAGCTTCGACGTGAACGACGTCGACCTCGGCGGGCGCTCGCTGCCCTCCCTGCGCCGCTCGCTCAACGCGCTCACGCACGACGCCATCAGCGTGCGCGAGGTGGAGCCGAAGAAGCTCGGCTTCTCGGCGCGCTTCGACGCCCAGGCGCGCGAGTACCACTACCACCTGTGCGTGGACTCCACGAGCCCCATCTTCATGAAGGACTTCTCGTGGTTCGTGCCCGGCGGGCTGGACATCTCGGCCATGGAGGCCGGCGCGAAGCACCTGCTCGGCGAGCACGACTTCAAGAGCTTCTGCATGGCGGCCTCGGCGGAGGGCAAGCCGACGCACCGCAACATACGCGAGATATCGTTCCATCCCGAAACGGTGATGGGCGAGAACATCATGGCCATCAAGGTGGTGGGCAATGCGTTCCTCCACTCGATGGTGCGCACCATCGTGGGCACGCTCGTGTGCGTGGGGCGCGGCCAGCGCGACGCCGACTGGGTGAAGCAGGTGCTCGAAGCGTGCGACCGCCGCGAGGCGGGGGAAAACGCCCCTGCTCAGGGGCTCGTGTTCTGGCGGGTCATCTACTGACGTGCTACAATGGGCCCCTTGAGGAGAAGGCGGCTTGAATGTTCGGTAAATCGACGGAGAAGCGCGTGCTGCGCGAGGCGGACAAGATCGTGTCCTTGAAAGAGGACATGGACGCGCTCTCGTGGGGCCGCGTGCTGGAAATAGGGAAATCGCTTGAGGACGCGGATGACGGCGGCCGCGCCGAGTACGCGCGCGAGCTCGTGACGATCGCGCAGTCCAATCTGTCGCTGTGCACGCGGCTCGGCATCGATCCCGCGCCTGCGTCGCCGCGCGTGATGGCGTCGGGTATCGAGGTGCTCGAAGGGGGCCTGGCCGACGCGGCGCTCGAGAAGGCGGCGGAGGCCGAGGAACCGGAGGAGCGAGTGATCGAGGTGCCGCACATCCCCGTGCCCGTGCGCGTGGCGGAGCCGAGCGAGACGGACTTCGAAGCTGCCGCCGTGCGCCACGAGCTTGAGCTGGTAGCCGAGAACGACCCCGACGAGGAAGACTTCGAAGAAGCCTCGAGAGCCGTGGAACCCGAACCCGAGCCCCCGGTTGTCATCCTGAGCGAGCAAAGCGAGTCGAAGGATCCCGTGCGGCGTCAGCCGGAACCCGAACCGGAACCCGAACCGGAACCCGAACCCGAACCTTCTCCTGAGCCCGCTCCTGCCCCTGAACCCGAGGTTGAACCGCAGCCCGCTCCCGCACCTGCCCCCGCGCCCCCGGCCAAGCGCCGGTTCGCGCGGTTCCGCCACCTCTACGAGAGCCGCGACGGCGGCTTATGCGTCTTCGAGGACGAGCACGGCCACCTGGTGGCCGTCGACGCCTCCAAGCTCGCCTGACCTTCGCTGCGCCGTCGATCTTCGCTCCGAAAACACGCCTCACGCGCTGAGGCATGTTTTCGGAGCGAAGATGCGTCCGTGCCGCCGCCGCGCGTTGCGCCGCCGGTTACTCCTTGCCGAAGCCTTTGATGTTGTTAAAGGCCTCGCCGAAGGCGCTCGGGGCGATGACCAGGCCGCCCTTGTCTTTCACGCTCTCGTAGATGAGGTTCATGGTGCGCAACTGCATGGCCTTGTCGTTCTCGTCGTAGACGGCCGCGGCGGCTACGAACATCTCGGAGATGTCCTGCTCGATCTCGGCTAGCAGCAGGCGCGCGTTGCGCTCGCGCTCGGCCTGGGCCTCCTTGGACATGGCGTCCTGCAGCTCCTTGGGGATGGCGATGTCGCGGATCTCCACCGACACCACGGTGATGCCCCAGGCGCGGGTCTTCTCGTCGAGGATCTCCTTGATCTCGTTGTCCAGCTGCTCGCGGCGCGTGGCCACCTCGGCCAGGTTGATGCGGCCGATCGCGTCGCGCAGCGCGGTCTGCGCCGCCCACCAGATGGCCGACGAGTAGTCCTCCACCTCGGTGCAGGCGTCCTCGGGGTTCCACACCATCCAGAACAGCACCGAGTCGATGTCGAGCGGCACGAGGTCGGCCGTGAGCGCCTCCTCCGCCGTGAAGGGCGTCGTGATGATGCGCTGATCGACGCGCGCGGCGGTATGCTCGACGATGGGGATCATGAAGTACACGCCCGGCCCCGCCACGCGGTTCAGCCTGCCGAGGCGCAGCACGACGGCGCGCTCCCACTGCGGGATGATGCGGATGCTGCACGTGAGCAGCAGTCCGAACAGCACGGCCGCGATGATGACGGGCACCGACACGACGCGCCAGAACGCCGCGAGCACCGCCCCCGCGCCCAGCAGGAACAGCGTGAGCGAGAACAGGTACACGCCGTTGCGCGACGTCTTCTTGCTCTTGGGCGCTCCGAACTGCATGGGCGAGTTCGGCGTCGCCTCGACGGCTGCTTGCTTGCGATTCTTGTTGCGCATGGCAGGTTCCTTCCCCTCGATCCCCTCAGCCTTCCGGCCCGTGCTCAGCGCCGCTTCGTCCCCTCGAGCTTCTCGATCTGCTCGTGCACGAGCTGGAGGATGTCCTCGGGCTCCATGCCCTTGCCGAGCGCGTTCTGGACGAAGTCGACCGCGAGGGCCTCCATCTCGCCGTCGTCGGCCGAGTAGTCGATGTCGCGGATGTCGGACACGAACGTGCCCTTGCCGCGCTTGGTGAAGATGAAGCCGTCGCGCTCGAGGTCCTGGTAGACTTTGAGAACGGTGTTGTAGTTCACGCCCAGCTGCACCGAGAGGTCGCGCACGGAGGGCAGCCGCTCGTCTTTGCGGTACTTGCCGGACGTGATCAGGTAGATGAGGCGTTTGCGGATCTGGATCCAAATGGGCACGCTGCCGCGCTCGTCCACGTGGAACGTGCCCAGCGCGTCGACCGCGCTCTCCTCTGTCGCGTATAAACTATCAGCCATGTCGTCGTACATGGTACCATGGCTCGAATCGATCGAGGGGTATGCCGCGCTCATCCCCAAAAAGTCACTCCGCCGAGGTCGATGGCGCTGTAGCGCACGGTGGCCAGCAGCAGCGCGTAACGAAGGCAGAGCCCTCCCGCCAGCGAGCACAGCGCGCCGGCCGCGTACGACGGCGAATCCGGATGGAGCAGATGGGCCGCCTCCGCCGCGAGCGGCGCCGCGAGGCCGACGCCCACCGCGCCCAGCCAGAAGAGCCCCGCCTGGTCGCCGAGCAGAAGCGCGTCGGTCGACGCGGAGGCGAGTCCCCCCTGGGCGACGGACGCCGCGACGAACGCCGTCAGCACCGCACACTCGAAGACGAGCAGGGCCACGTCGAGCTTCACGAGGGCGGGCACGCCGGCGGCGATCTCGTCCCGTTCCTGCAGCGCGAAGCCGAACAGCAGCACGATGGCCACGCCCGCCGAGAGCGACGACGCCACGAACAGCGCAGGCACCAGCGGCGAATGGAGGAAGGGGATGGTGGGAAACGTCGAGAGGTACAGCCCCGAGTACACGACGACGAAGCAGGCCGACAGCGTGGCGAGCACCTGCAGGACGGCCTCGGATGCGCGCGTGAAGGCGTTGTCCGCCAGATTGCCCGCGACCAGCGCGCCGATGGAGCATGCGCAGAACAGGCCCACGGACCACGAGCCCAAGGTGAGCAGGCTGGTGGAGGCGGTGGCGAACACCCGCAGTGCGCGCTCGGGCGAGCCGAGGTCCGCCAGCAGGAACACCGCTCCCAGGACCACCGCCACGGGCCCGAGGACGAGCCCTCCCTCGGCCAGCGGCTCGAGGCGCGCGAGCCATCCGTCGCTGCGGAAGCGGCAGGCGAGGTCGACCGCCGCGCCCACGAGGAAGGCCCCGCCGCCGGCGCCGGCCAAAAACAGGTACCAGACGATGAACGAGTTGACCACGGCCGCTCAGCCTCGCATCGCGATCAGGCGGCGTCTTCGGCCAGGGCGGCCCGCTCGGCGTCCAGGTACGATTCGGTGAGCTCCACGACGCCTCGGTAGAACGGCGTGCGCGCCCGTTTCCGCACGTCGTCGCAGAAGGCGGGCAGCCAGTTGGCCAGATGTCCGGCGAAGAAGCCGCGCTGCACCTCGCGGCAGCGGAGCGCCCCCTCGGCGTCGCCGGACGCGAGCGCGTCGAGCTCCTTGCGGCACATGCGCCCCATGAACTCCAGCTCGAAGGCGACGTGGTCCTCCGGCAGGCGGACGTCCGACGCCACGGCGAAGCCCTCGGCGCGGAACACGCGCCGCACGTCGTCGCGCGCCTCCTGCATGAGAAGGTGCAGCTCGCTCGTGTACACCGACTCATAGGGGGCCACGGGCGAGGCGCTCATCCCTAAGAAGATGCGCGCGTACTCGGCGGCCAGGTCCTTCCTGACCTCCTCGAGGTCGGCCTCGGCGAGCGAGGCCGCGAACGCGCCCATCTCGCCTTCGAGCGCGGGCGGCTCGTCGCGCAGGCGCTCGAGGAACTCCGCGTTCACTTCCTGCAGGTAGGCCATCGACAGGAACGCGCAGGCGAGCTCGCGCTCTTCCAGCAGCTCCCGCGCGGCGTCGGCGGCGCACGATGCGTTGCTCATGAAACGTCCTTCCCCTCGTCCAGCGCGGCAGGCGCCGGTTGATTCCTCCGGGCGACGTACACCGATGGCGCGGTGTCGCCCTCCATCCTCTGGCCGCCCTTCGCGGCGGCGAGCGCGGCCATATCCTCAAGCCTGCCGAAGCGCAGCGCCCTCGTGGGGCACGTGGCCACGCAGCGCGGCTCCTCGTCGGGCTTGCGTCCCAGGCCGAGGCACCCGTCGCACTTGTCCATGACCTTCTTGGCGCCGTAGCGCGGCACGTCGAACGGGCAGGCGAGCGCGCAGCTGCGGCACCCGATGCAGATGCCCTTGTCCACCACCACGAGCCCGTCCTCCTCGCGCTTGGTCACCGCCTGAACCGGGCACACCGCCGTGCAGGCGGGGTTCTCGCAATGCATGCACGAAAGCGAGGTGAACGTGCGCTCGACGTGGGGGAACGTTCCCGTGCACGACTCGTGCACGGTGCGGCGCATCCACGTGCCGGCGCGCATTCCGTGCCACTGCTGGCAGGCCACCTCGCAGGCGTAGCATTTCACGCAGCGCGTCGTGTCGACGAAGAAGCCGTACTGATGCGCGGCCATGTCCCCCTCCTTTCCCCTTCGCCTTGGAGCATAGCCGAGACGAGCGTCTTTGAAAAGGGCGGGGAGCCCGAACAGGCCGCTTCGGGCTCCCCGGCGTCCGCGCGTTTCCGCCTACGCCCTCGCGACGTACACCGAGGGCTTCGTCTCGCCTTCCAGCTGCGAGCCGCCCTTTGCCTTGGCGAGCTCGGCCATGTCGGCGAGCGTGCCGAAGTGAAGCGCCTTGGTGGGGCACGTGTTCACGCAGCGCGGCGCTTCGTCGGCCTCGCGCCCCAAGGTGAGGCACATATCGCACTTGTCCATCTTGAGGCCGCCGTCCTCCGCCTCGAGATACTGCGGCACGTCGAACGGGCAGGCCGCCGAGCACGTCTTGCATCCGATGCACTTCTCGCGGTCGACGATGACCGCGCCGTCCTCCTCGCGTTTGCCGATGGCGCCCTGCGGGCACTTCTCGACGCATGCGGGATTCTCGCAGTGCATGCAGGAAAGCGAGGTGAACGTGCGCGTGACGTTGGGGAACGTGCCCGCGCACTCCTCCTGCACCGTGCGGCGGTGCACCGTGTTCGCCTTGAGCTCGTGCCACTGCTGGCACGCCACCTCGCAGGCGTAGCATTTCACGCAGCGCGTCGAATCGACGAAGAATCCGTATTGCTCAGCCATCGTCTACCCCTCCCACTTGCTGATCTTGACAAGGGTCTGCTTCGCCATGGCGGAATGGAACGGATCGAAGTTCTTCATGGTCGCGTCGTAGAGGTTGTTCACTTCCGATCCGCCGTCGAAGCAGCCGTACCCGGGTTCATCGAGCTCCTGGCAGTCCTGCCACCAGCCGCGCTTGCCCATGATCACCTCGGGCGATATGCCCTCGAAGTACTCGGCCACCATCTTGATCCACCCGTGCGGTGACCCGATCTTCATCCAGTCGCCGTCTTCGATGCCGTACTTCTTGGCGGTGGCCGGGTTGATCTTCACCCACGGCTTGCGGTTGCGCTCGCGCAGATAGGGGACGTTGCCGAAGTAGCTGTGGACGCTCAACCGATGCGCATGCACGTCCGAGAAGATGAGCGGGTACTCCTTGGCGATCTCCGGCGTTTCCGCGATGCCCTCCGGGGGACCCTGATAAACGGGAAGGTAGCTCAGCTCGCCGTCGTCTCGGTTGTTCGGCTGGCCGCCGATGATCTCGTTGTAGCATTGCACTTTGCCGTTCGGAAGATCCTTGAAAAGCTCTTCGTAATTCTGGTACGGCGGCTCCGTGGGGACGGCACCGTCTTCTCGCTTGAAGAAGATGTACCCCTTTTCGCGCAGCTCTTCGAGGGTGATTCCCGTCGGTTCGAGTTGCTCGCGGAGCGCTTGGTCGAAATCGCCGTTCCAGAAGTCCTCGCCCCAACCCATCTTCACGGCGAGGTCGCAGTAGAAACGCCAATCGGAGCGGCTCTCGCCCAAGGGCTCGGCGATCTTCTGCTCGATGCCGATAAACGTGCCCTCGGGCATGTTGCGAGCGCCTATCTGACAGCTGTCTTCGAAGCGCGTGCATGCGGGCAGTACGTAATCGGCGAAATCGCATGAAGGGTTCCAGCACGTGTCCATCACGAAGAAGAAATCGAGCTTCTTCAAGGCCTCCGCGACCATCTTGGGCTGCCTGGTTTGCGACAGGGGATTGGTGCTGTGGGCGAAGATGCTTTTCAGCTCGTAAGGCTCGCCCGAGAGGAGGGCTTGCATCGCCCGGTTAAGGGCGGACGTCGGTTCTTTGAAGTTGCCCGCTTTCGACCATGTTTCAGGATTCTGATACCATCGAGGGAACTCGGGTGCTACTAGCTTCGAGCGGCTCGGAGCCCAGCCGTTAGCTGTGTCCTCCTCGTAAACAGGGAGCCTATCAGCAAGCGTGGGGATATTGAAAGAGCCGATAGGCACGATGGGTTTCGGCATCTGCATGCGACTGCCTCCGCCGCCCGGTACATCCAAATTCCCGGTGATCGCTTCGATCAGGTTGATGCATATGCATTGCCAGTTGCCATCGTTGGCTTCGTCGCCTCCGCTGTTGCCGTATTGGATGGCCATTGGCTTCATGGTTCCCATCATGCGCGCGACTCTCGTTATCTGCTCTTCCGAGATGCCGGTGATCGGCGCCGCCCATGAGGGAGGGAACTGCTTCACATGCTCGGCGAACATGTCGAATCCGTTGCACCAGTTTTCGCAGAACTCATGGTCATACAGATCTTCTTCGATGATGACGTTGAGGAAAGCGAGTGCAAGCGCAAGGTCGGTACCGGGGCGCACGGGAACCCACTCGGCCGCATGCGTTGCGAGCGGATCGAGCATGGGGCGAATGTCTATGAATTGAAGGCCCTTTTCCATCGCCTCGAATCGGACGACGGGCCGAGCGTCGTCCACATTGTTCATGGCGGAGTTCTCGCCGTTCACGCCCCAGCTAACTAAGAGCTTGGTCTTGTCGAGCTGTCCGGACATCGTTCCAGCTCCGAGTCCGACCGCGATATGCTGGCTCGAAACGATTTGAGTCACGCAGATCGCGCTATGCAAGTAATTGGGGCTTCCGTAAACATTGAGGAAACGACGTCCTAGCTGTTGAACGAACTTGCACGCCTGCGGCGAAAAGGCCGCGTACGATTCGGGGCCGTACTTCTCGCGGTTCTCGAGGAGCTTCGCGGCGATCCCCTCAAGCGCCTCGTCCCAGGTGCAACGCTCGAACTTTCCTTCGCCCTTCTCGCCGACGCGCTTCATCGGATATTCGAGGCGCGCGGGATTGTAGAGCGTCTGCATCGCGGAGTTGCCTTTGGCGCACAGCGTCTTGCAACCGTATCCCCAGTTGTTGCCGGCTTCCGGGTTGCCCTCAACGTGCACCCATTTGCCGTCTTTCAGATAGTTGTTCGTCGCGCAGAACGTCTTCGCGGGGCCGCACATATAGCACCAGGAATGTTTGACTTCGAGCGCGTCCAGGTCGATCGCCTCCACCTCCGGGATGGCGGGGGACGCCTCGGGGGTCGTCTCCTCCATCGGTTTGGGCGCGCAGCCGCTGAGCGCCGCCAGGGCTCCGAGCGCCGCAGCGCCTTCGAGGAACCTGCGCCTCGTCAGATCATGCCTCATCTCTCCTCCTTGTCCTCACCCTCCGTAAGACACGTGTGGATCGGGGGACGGCTCTGCGCCGCCTCCCAGGATTCGGCCGAATCTCTTGAGCTACATAGTAGCATAGTAGTCTATGACACACAAACACTTAAACTATTCTACTTTGAGGATGAAGAGAGATGCACCGTGCCGTCGAGACGGCCTTCAAGTCACAGTTTTGGCCGCTCTGAAGTGATTTCGATCGATCGAAGGGCTTTTCCGAAGGCATTGCGAAATATCAGAAAGCGTTCGCCCAGGTCGGAGATAGTAGGCAGCCTGGATCGATCCTACACGGGCTTCAGAGCGGCCAAAACTGTGACTTGAAGAGGCTAAAAACGCGAAGAGGCCTTTGCTGATAATGACGCCATACCCGTCCTGCATCATCCAGCGTCATCCGAGCCGAGATCCTGCGTGCGTCAAATCGACGGCTGTGCGAGCTGTTGCACAAGCCTAACTCATATGACGAGCCAACGCGCTTCTTGCGACCAGGCGAAACGCACGCATAAGAGCTCGAATCGCAAGTTAGATGCCTGAAACACCTCGCACAGCCGTCGATTTGCTGCAGATCGTCTCGTCACCGTGAAACTGCCCTTGACATGATACCTCTTGTCGTCCTGAGCGGAGCGCGCAGCGCGGGATCCTTCGACTCGCTTCGCTCGCTCAGGATGACAACCAGTGCTTTGTTTGCTCGGACAGCCTGCAGTCACGATTGTGCGGCGGGGGCGCTTTGCTCTTCTTGCGAGGCCTTCGCCTGCTTGCGTAGGCCCTTCGGCAGGGGGATGGCGGCGCCCAGGGCGGCGCAGGCGAACATGACGACGACGCCTTTCACGGGGAAGCAGAGGAACAGCAGCAGCACGGCCATGAGCGGCTGGCGCATGACGGCGCCCACGAGGGCGGCCGTGCAGGCACAGAGGCAGAACACCGGGTCGGCGCCGGTGAGCGCGGCCATGCCGTAGCCGATGGAGATGCCGGCGAAGATGACGGGGAAGAAATGCCCGCCGCGCCACCCGAAGCGGATGCACAGCGGCGTGACCAGCACCTTCGCAAACCCGGTGCCGATCAGCGCGAGCGCGCTCATGGCGGTCCACACCTCGTTCAGCTCCTCGGCCTGCGTCTCGCCGGCGAACATCGTGAACGGCAGCAGGATGCCGAAGGCCGCCAGCACGAGGCCGGCGATGAGCGCCTTCACGACGGGGCGGTCGCCCATCCTGTCCGCGAGCCGCTCGAACAGGCCGTCGAACACGCCGAAGAGCCACCCCGCCGCCGCCCCCGCCAGCGCAAGCGGCGCGAGCCAGATGAGCTCGGTCACACCCACGTGGATGTCGGTGTAGCGCGGCAGCGACATGCCGCCGCCGATGAGGGCCGAGAGCCCCAGGAACGCCCCGAGCGCGCCCGCGATGGCGCAGAAGTACACGACGATCTTCGAGTTCTTCGGCAGCGTGATGGTTTGGGCGTCCGTCTCGCGTCCGTTATCGTCCTTCCCGTCGCCGTAGAGCGGCGCGGCGAAGCCGAACAGGGGAGCGGTGAAGATAGCCGACAGCGCCGCCATGGTTCCCACCGACGTGAGCTGCTGGAAGTCCGCGCCGAAGCGCTTCATGCGGTCGCCCACCCATGTGCAGATGCCCGCGATGGCGCCGGTGAGCCCGGCCTCGGGCCCGATGGAGCCGCCGAAGAACAGCGGCAGCAGCGCGGCCATGCTCATGCGCCCGAGCTTGTCGTACTCGTAGCGCCCGTCGCGCTTCACCTTGCCCATGACCTCGTTCAAGTCCTCCGGATAGGGGCCGAACTTCTTGGCGAACAGCCCGATGACCAGGCCTCCCGTCAAACAGGCCAGAAGCGGGAAGAACATCCCGAAGTGCGATCCCAGCCGGTTCCAGACAAACGAGATGCCCAGGTTCATGGCGAACAGGAGCGCCCACACGAACGCGCCGGCCACCGCGCCGGTGACGACGACGGCCAAGACGAACAGCGTGCGGTTGGCGAGCTTCGTCGATTCCATGGACGCCTCCTCTAGCGCCCGCCGGCCAGGTCGCGCGCCGCGGGCAGCCCGTAGGCGCCCTCGGCCTGCTCGACCGCGCGCACGAGGGCGCCCTGCATGGCCTCGGTGGCCAGCACGGCCACGAGGTCGTAGTCGGCCTCCACCTCGCCCGAGGCGAACGTGAACACCGTGTCGCCGTCGTTGGAGGTGTGCACCGGTTTGATGGCGCGCGCGAACGCGTCGTGGACGACGGAGGACGCCTTCGTAGCCTGCGCTTTCGTGAGGCGCGCGTTCGTGAGCACGACGCCGATGGTGGTGTTGGCGCACGGCCCCGCCGCGCCCGCTGCCGCCTCGGCCGCGCCCGCGCCCGCCTGCGCCGCCGCGAGCGCCGCGAAGGCCGAGAGCGGGTCCATGACGCCCCCCTCGTCATCGCGGCAGCCGGCTATCCACGTCCCCTCCGCGTCGCGCACGCACCCGAGCGCGTTCACGGCCACGATGGCCACCGCCGCGAGCCCGCCCAGGCGCAGCCCGCACACGCCGAGCCCCGCCTTCATGGCGCGCTCGCCGCCCAGAAGCTTGCCGACCGTGGCCCCGCAGCCCGCGCCCACGTTGCCCTCGGCCACCGGCTCGCCCGCCTCCCGCGAGAACGCCGCGGCGCAGGCCTCGCGCCCCATGGCGGCGTCGGGGTGGGCCATCTCGCCTACGAGCAGGTCGAACAGGCAGGCGCCCACCACGATGGGCACGCGCGCGCCGCCCACGGGAAATCCGATGCCGCGCGCGGCGAGCTCGTCCATGACGCCGGTGGAGGCCGCCAGCCCGAAGGCGCTGCCGCCCGAGAGCACCACGGCATGCACGGCCTCTATCATGTTCTCGGGCTTGAGCAGGTCCGTCTCGCGCGTGGCAGGCCCGCCGCCCCGCACGGCCACGCCGCAGGCCGCTCCCTCGGGCGCGACGATGACGGTGCATCCCGTGCCCGCTTCGGCGTTGTGCGCGTGCCCGCAGCGGAAGGCGGGAAGGTCGGCGAGGGCGGCTGGCTGGAACATGGTTTCCTCCTTGAGCGGTTTTCGTGCGCACCATTGTACACCGGCTCGCCGCCCGGTCGCAGCCCTATCCTCCCATGCGGCGCTTTCTGCGAAAAGAGGGGTCGATGCTGCGCGTTTCCGGTTATAATGCTCCCTTTGGAAAGCATAGAACAGCAAGGGGTTCGAGAATGGCTTCAACGCATATGCCCGTCGTCCGCTCGAAGTGGTCGGGCAAATGGGCGTTCATCCTGGCTGCGGCGGCCTCCGCCGTGGGCCTGGGCAACATGTGGCGCTTCCCGTATCTGGCTGCGAAGTACGGCGGCGGCACGTTCCTGATCACCTACCTCGTGCTCGTCTTCACGTTCGGCGTGTCGCTTTTGCTGTTGGAGACGGCGCTCGGGCGCAAGACCGGCCAATCGGCCATCGGCGCGTTCAAGAGCTTCGGCAAGAAGTACGCCTTCATCGGCGTTCTGGCGTCGGCCGTGCCGTTCATCATCACGCCGTACTACTGCATCATCGGCGGCTGGGTGACGAAGTACGCGGCCTCCTACCTATTGAACGGCCCCGAGGCGCTCGCCGACGGAGGCGGTTTCTTCACAGGCTTCATCTCGAGCAACGTTGAGAGCTACGTGTGGATGATCCTGTTCATGGTGCTCGTATTCCTGGTGGTGTCGCTCGGCGTGAAGGGGGGCATCGAGAAGGCGAACCTCTTCATGATGCCGGCGCTCATCATCATGGCGGTGGGCATCGCGCTGTACACGCTCACCATGCCGGGCGCGCTGGAGGGGGCGCTTTACTACCTCGTGCCGGACTTCAGCAAGTTCTCGCCCGAACTGGTTATCGGGGCGCTCGGGCAGATGTTCTACAGCCTGTCGCTGGCCATGGGCATCATGATCACGTACGGCTCCTACCTGGACAAGAAGTCCAGCCTCACCTCGAGCGTCGCGCGTATCGGCGGCTTCGACATCGGCGTGTCGTTCCTCGCTGGCCTCATGATCGTGCCGGCCGCGTTCGTGGCCATGGGCTCGGGCGAGGCGGTGGCGGCCAACTCCGGTCCCTCCCTCATGTTCATCACGCTGCCGGGCGTGTTCGCCGACATGGGCGGCGCGGCCACCGTCGTGGGCTTCCTATTCTTCCTGCTCGTGCTGTTCGCGGCGCTGACGAGCGCCATCTCGCTCACCGAGACGTGCGTGTCCATCGTGCAGGACGGCATGGGCTGGCAGCGCCGCAAGGCGTTCATCGCGGTCATGCTCGTGGTGGCGGTCGCGGGGCTGTTCGTGAACGCGGGATACAACGGGCTGTCGTTCATCGAGCCGCTTGGGCCGGGGTCGAGTCTGCTCGATTTCTTCGACTTCCTGTCGAACTCGGTCATCATGCCCATCGTGGCGCTTCTGACCTGCGTGTTCGTCGGGTGGATCATCAAGCCCAAGGCCATCGTCGACGAGGTGCGCGCGTCAAGCCGCTTCAGGCTGGCGGGCGCGTGGACCGTCATGATCAAGTTCATCGCGCCGGTGCTCGTGGTGGTCATCCTGGTGGCGTTCGTCGCCCAGACGTTCGGGTTCATCAGCTTCTAGCGGGTCGCGCCCGCACGCGGGGAAACGGGGAATATCGGGCGCGGCGGCTTACAGGTCGCCGCGCCTTTGCTATCATGAGGGTCATACGTCCAAGCTCGCTTGAGAAGGAAGTTCCATGTCGCTTTCCATCGGTATCGTCGGCCTGCCGAACGTCGGCAAGTCCACGCTGTTCACGGCCCTCACCAACAAGGGCGGCCTCGCGGCCAACTACCCGTTCGCCACCATCGAGCCCAACGTGGGCATCGTGCCGGTGCCCGACGCGCGGTTGGACGCGCTCGCTGAGATCGACCATCCGGCGCGCATCGTGCCGGCCACGGTGGAGTTCGTGGACATCGCGGGCCTCGTGGCGGGCGCGAGCCAGGGCGAGGGCCTGGGCAACCAGTTTTTGGCGAACATCCGCGAGACGGACGCCATCTGCGAGGTCGTGCGCTTCTTCGGCGACCCGGACGTCGTGCACGTGGCCGGCAAGGTGGACCCGCTTTCCGATGTGGACACCATCAAGACCGAGCTCATCTTGGCCGACATGGCCACGCTCGAGAAGGCACTGCCGCGGCTCGAGAAGGAGGCCAAGCGCGACAAGGCCGGCGCCGCCAAGGTGGCCGCCGCGCAGAAGGTGTTCGCGGGCCTGAACGAGGGGCACCGCGCCCGCACGCTCGACCTCACCGACGACGAGCGCGCCGCGCTCTACGATTTGCACCTGCTCACGATGAAGCCGATGCTCTACATCGCCAACGTCGACGAGGACCAGCTGGACGCCGACCTGCCCGAGATCGACGGCTGCGCGCCCGTGCCCATCTCCGCGAAGGTGGAGGCCGACCTGGCCGAGCTCGACCCGGCCGAGGCGCGCGAGTACCTGGAGGCCATGGGCCTCGAGGAGAGCGGCCTGGCCCGCCTCGTGCGCGAGGCGTACAAGCTGCTGGGGCTGCAGAGCTACTTCACCAGCGGCGAGACCGAGACGCGCGCCTGGACCATCCCCATCGGCGCGAAGGCCCCGCAGGCCGCCGGCGTCATCCACACCGACTTCGAACGCGGCTTCATCAAGGCCGAGACGGCCGCCTTCGAGGACTACGTGGGCCTCGGCGGCGAGAAAGGCTGCCGCGACGCCGGCAAGCTCCGCCAAGAAGGCAAGGAGTACGTCGTGCAGGACGGCGACGTCATGCACTTCAAGTTCAACGTGTAGGAACTCCGTTGAATGTGGTAAGGTTTCTGATGAGTAAGCGCTGGAACGGTGAGTATTTCACCTACCTCCGGCGCTTTCTTTGTTTTCGGTCTTGGAGGGGGATTCGAATGAACGACTTCGTCCAGGCGTTGGTGAGCGACGGTAGGAGTCCGGAGCTGCCGGAGGAGCACGACTGGTTCGGGAGGCTCGTCGGCAGTTGGAGGCTCGACTACTTCGACCGCAACCTGGGCTCATCGGTCGAGGGGGAGTGGATCTTCGAACGGGTGCTCGAGGGCATGGGCATCCAGGACGTGATCATCCTGCCCGCTCGCGACGCGCGGACGGAGACGCCGCATCCCCTCACCGAGTACGGCACGTCCCTGCGCATCTTCAACTCGGACACGCGCGCATGGGACGTCGCCTACGGCTTTGCGGGGAAGATATTCCGGCTTGAGGCGCGCAAGGAGGGCGACATGGTCGTCCTCACGAATCTCGCCGACGAGCGGCATAAGTGGGTGTTCGTCTCCATCGAGGACGACCGCTTCCATTGGCAGAACGTCAACGTGCGCGACGACGGCACCTGGCACGTGAATGCCGACATCTACGCCGAGCGCGCGTAGCCCGAGGACGAGCTTTCGCACGCGAATCTGCTTCGGCGATACAAAACATGCCCTCGTGCGAACGCTTCGACGAGGATTCTTTCAGCGAGAGTTTCACGACCTGGGCAAACGCGGGCTCTCTTGTCCGTCGGGAAGCCGCGAGGTCTTCCAGGGGCCCGCTAGGTTTCGCACGAGGGCATGTTTTGTGCTCAGCGCCTTCGTTTTCGTGCACGCTGCCGCGTGTTCCTGTTGAAGCGAAGCCCCCGCGGATCGGGGCGGGGCCTTCGCGCGTCATGTCGCTTACAGGTGCATCAGCAGCCAGCTGATGAGGTCCTCCTCTACCTCGAACTTGAGGTCGTCGTAGTTGTGGATCTCGTGGCGGTAGCCGGGGTAGAGCTTCGTCGTGACCTCATGTCCCGTGTCGGCGAGCCAGTTCGCGCACGCATACACGCCCTCGCCGTAGTTGCCCACGGGGTCCTGGTCGCCGGCGATGCAGAGCACGGGCAGGTCGGCGGGTACCTTCTCGGCCCATTCGGGGCCCTCGATGACCAGCATCATGTCGATGAAGTCGCGCAGGCTCACGTTGTGCGTGGGGTGGGTGAACGCGTCGAAGGGGTCCTCCGCGTGGTCCTTCTGCACGTACGGGTCGTGGCAGATCCACTCGTTGCCCAGCGCGGCGCCCTCCTCGCAGCGGGCGAACATCCAGCCCATCAGCTCGCCCACGAAGGCCGGGTCGCTCTCGTGGCCCTTGCCGGCAGCGATGGCCTCGTCCAGCTTCGCGCGCACCTCGGCGGTGTTCTTGAAGATGCCGGTGGTGCCGCAGTACACGGCGCCGGTCAGCTCGTCGCCGTACTTCGCGCTGAAGTCGCGCGCGATCATCGAGCCCATCGAATGGCCGAACAGGAAGTAGGACAGGCCGGGGTACTTCTCGCACACAAGATCCTTGAACCGCTTCTCGTCCTCCATCATGGTATGCGGCCCCGCGTCGCCCCAGTCTCCCCAGGTGTCGTTCGCGATGGCCGTGGCGCCGTGGCCCACGTGGTCGTCGGCCGCCACGATGAAGCCGGCGTCCATGAGCGCCACGATCATATGGAAGTAGCGGCGGGAGTGCTCGCCGAAGCCGTGGATGAGCTGCACCACGCCCTCGGGCTCGCAGGCGGGGACGTAAATCCACCCCGTCACCTGGTCTCGGTCGTTCGACGACGGAAAGCGGATTTCGTGCAGCATGGCAGATCCCTTCTCTCGAAACGTGTCCGAGCCCGGCGCCAGCCCGGGCGGTCTGCGCCTATTATCGCACCTGCGAGGCCCTTCCGGCAGCGCGTTTTCCGCAGAGCGCATTGCGCGCAGCGGCGTTTTCGCGATAATGGGAGGCAGGAAGAGTCGAAGGGCGAAGGGGGACAAGGTGGACAAGATCGGAAGGCTCGGCTTCGGGTTCATGCGCTTGCCGGAGGTCGAGGCGGCGGATGGCTCCAAGGAGATCGACCTCGACCAGGTGAAAGAGATGGTCGACCTGTTCATGGACGCGGGCTTCACGTACTTCGACACGGCGCGCGGCTATCACGGGTGCCGCTCGGAGGCCGCGCTCAAGGCGGCGCTCGTCGACCGCTACCCGCGCGAGTCGTTTCAGATCGCCACGAAGCTGCCGGCGTGGATGGCGAAGGACGCCGACGAGGCGCGCGCCATGTTCGACACGTCGCTCGAGCAGACGGGCGCGGGCTACTTCGACTACTACCTGCTGCACAACCTGGGCGAGGACCTCACCGCGCCGTTCGAGGAGTACGGCCTGTGGGAGTTCGCGCTGCGCAAGAAGGAGGAGGGCCTCATCCGCAACTTCGGCTTCTCCATCCACGACAAGGCCGACGCGCTCGAGGAGGCGCTCGCGCGTCACCCCGAGGTCGACTTCGTGCAGCTGCAGATCAACTACGCCGACTGGGAGAGCGAGGTGGTCGAGTCGCGCAAGTGCTACGAGGTGGCGCGCGCTCACGGGCTGCCGGTGGTCATCATGGAGCCCATCAAGGGCGGCTCGCTGGTGAAGCTGCCCGACGAGGCCGCAGCCGTCCTGCGCGAGGCTGATCCGAGCCAGTCGCTGCCCTCGTGGGCGCTGCGGTTCGCCGCGTCGCTGCCGGGCGTGCTCACCGTGCTCTCGGGCATGTCGATGCCTGACCAGGTGCGCGAGAACGTGTCCATCATGGGCGAGGGCTTCGCGCCGCTGTCGGACGCCGAGCTGGACGCGCTCGCCCGCGTGCGCGCCATCCTCGACGGCATGCCTACGGTGCCGTGCACCGATTGCCGCTACTGCCTGAAGTCGTGTCCGCAGGGCGTGCGCATCCCCGCCGCGCTCGCGTCGCTCAACATCCTCGCGCTCTATCGCGACGAGCATCGCGCGCAGGAGAACTACGACTGGAACGCCGAGGACGGCCCCGCGTCGTCGTGCATCGCCTGCGGCGCCTGCGAGAACGTGTGCCCCCAGCACATCGAGATCGTGAAGGAGCTCGCGCGCGCCGCCGAGCTGTTCGAGTAGGGACGACGCGGGTTGTCATCCTGAGCGAGCGAAGCGTGTTCGTTGGATCCTGTGCGGTGCTAACAGGAAGCCTTCCAGCTGGCGCCGCCTGGGATCCTTCGACTCCGCGCTGCGCGCTCCGCTCAGGATGGCAAATGGAAGAGAGGGCTCGATGACGATAAAGACAGGTCCCGGCCAGGAGCTGGGGGCGGAGGGGCTCGCGGAGTTCTTCGCGCGCACGCCGCGGCTGGCGGTGGCGTTCTCGGGCGGGTGCGATTCGTCGTACCTGCTGGCGGCCGCCGTCGCGGCGGGCTGCGACGTGAAGGCGTATATGGTGGACACGGCGTTCCAGCCCGCCTTCGAGCTAGAGGACGCGCGGCGCGTCGTAGAGGCTTGCGGTGCCGAGTTCGAGGTGATCGAGGCCGACGTGCTGGCCGAGGCCGCCATCTGCGCGAATCCGGCCGAGCGCTGCTACCTCTGCAAGCGCTTCATCTTCGGAACCATCCTCGAGCGCATGGCGCGCGACGGCTACGACGTGCTGGCCGACGGCACGAACGCCTCGGACGACCCTGCGCGCCGCCCCGGCTTCCGCGCGCTCGCGGAGCTCGGCGTGGTGTCGCCCTTGCGCCGCGCCGGCATGACGAAGGACGAGGTGCGCGCCGCCTCCCGCGCGCTCGGCGCGCCGACGGCCGACAAGCCCAGCTTCTCCTGCCTGGCCACGAAGGTGCCCGAAGGCGAGCCCATCACCGAGGCGTCGCTCGATGAGGCCCGCCGTACCCGCGGGCTCTGACACGCCCGGCGGCAGGGCGGTCCTCGAGACCGAGCGTCTGCGGCTGCGCGAGTTGATATCCTATGCGTGCTCGATCAGATCCGCCGGTTCGCAGGCGAGCGCCTTGGCCAGCATCAGCACGTATTCGACCTGCGCCTTGTTGATGTCCTTCTGGCGCTGCTCGTATTGCTGGATGGTGCGCTTCGGCACGCCCGAAAGCTCTGCGAGCTCCTTCTGGCTCAGCCCCGCCTTTCGGCGCCGCATCTTGAGGTTGGTGTCCGGTTTGGCGGCGCGGCGCATCTCGTTCATCTTGTCGACGAACTGCCGGATGTCCATTTCGTGGTAGGGCGAGTACAGCGCCCTGATGTCGACGATCGGCACGTAGGCGACGATGTCTTCGAACGGAAGCGCCGTCTCCCATTGGTAATAGGCGAGCGCCCAGCCGGCCCAATACTCTGCGCTGCGCTCCATCGAATACGTCGGCTTGACGCGCTGCGCCCGCCCTTCCACCTGCTCAAGGACCTCGTAGGCGATCTCCACGCCCGATTTGCCGGCAAGGACGGAGAAATCGCCTTCTTCGAAGCGCTTGGCCATGTCGGACCGGATGAACAGGTCGAAAAACCGCGCGAGATCGTAGCCGAGGTCGTTCACGGCGAAGTCGAGCATCCTGGCCAGCGCGGCCCGCGCTTTCTCCAAGTAGAGTTTATCGTAAGCGCGGATCATCCGCTTTCATCTCCTCGTCGATGATCTGGGGAATGTAAAGATCGCCGCGCATCCGCCTGTTTCGCTCCACGTCGAAATACTCCCTGCGGGCGGCCTTGTCCCGCTGCTCCTTCCTCGCGAGCCATTCGCTCGTCCTTGCAACCTCAAAGCCGAGGAAGCGGATCCTTCTGAACGCCTCCTCGCTTTTCAGCACGAACTGCTGCCCGAGCTTTCCCAAACGCAGCGCATTCGCCAATTGCCTGAGCGAGATGGTGCCGTTGAGAAAATCCTGCGCGAACGAGAAGTAGCTGTCGTCGGCTCGATAGCCGACGATGATGTCGTGCGAGGCGTAATCGACGCTGAAGTTGGACAAGAGGTACTCCTTAGCCTCGAGCGCAAGCCCTGCCGGCATGTCGAACTCGCGATTCTCCAGCAGCACGGCGAGCCAATGGAGGATGCAAAGCGAATCGTCGTTCAGGTCGAGGATGGCAAGCCCGTCGCACTCGATCTCGTACTTGTTCGCATAGCCGTCCTTGTCGCGGCTGACGCCCCATTCCTTTGCCATCTCCAGGCTCTCGGTGCAGTAGAAGCCCAGGCCGTAGTCATTGTAGGCTTTTCCGTAACCGTAAAGCGGTTGCTCGATGATATTCGACGACCCGTGATAGATGCGTTTGAGCATGGTTTTCGAGGCCTCCTTTCTGTGACTACTATACTCCTTTGGGAGTATAGTAGTCAATCAGATTAACTTTGGTCGCTAGCGGTCACTTTGCCGTTCGTTGGCGGATTCTCTCGACGATGGGGTGCCTTGGTCGCCCGTTGACGACGAGGGCGGCGAGGGCGCAGAGGGCGAGCGCGCCGGCGGCTGCGGCGGCGGGGGCCGTGGGGTCGCCGGTGGGGGCGAGCGCTTTGCCGCCCGGCTCAGCCTCGGGTTGCGGCTGCGGCGCGGGATCCGGCCCGCTCTTCACCACAATGCGACCCGCGCCGTTCTCGTTCGCGTAGGCGGAATCCGCGGCCACGACGCCGCCCAGCTCGCCTTGCAGGTACGAGATGAGCGCCTCGTAGTCGAGCCCCTGCTCCGCCACCAGCACCTTCGCGTCCTTGAACATCGAGAGGCCGTCGCCGCCGTCGCGCAGCAGGTACGTGATGGACGCGACGCGGTAGGTGGCGTCCGGATCAAGCGGATGCCCGTTCGTCAGCACGTTCTGCACACGACGCGGCCCTTCGACGCCTGCGAAAGCGCCCTGCGCATCCAGCTTCACCGGCGAGGGGATATCGGTGCGCACCTCGAAGGAGAGGCCCGAGGTCTGCAGGAAGGAGCCGCTCGGCTCGGGCAGGTTGCGCACGCCCATCTCGAGCGCGTCGAGCACGGCCTGTCCGCTGGCCTCCACCATGCAGAGCGCGTTGGCGAACGGCAGCACCGCGATGGCATCGCCGTACGTGATGTCGCCGGGAGCCACGTCCGAGCGGATGCCCCCGCCGTTTATCAGCCCGATGTCGGCCCCGAGCGCCGCGCGGAAGGAGTCGGCCACGAGGTCGCCCAGGTTCGTCTCGCGCGTGCGCACGGCCCAGGTGAACCCGTCGTCTTCAAGGGCGCGCAGCCTCACCTCGCTGCGCGCCGCCACCACGTCGAGCGTTTTGGCCAGCTCGTCCTCGATGCCCTGGATGAAGGCGGCGGTGCCCGCGTCCTGCGCGGCCGGCGGCTTCACGAGCTCGGCCGTCACGGTGTCGGACACGGGATCGATCACGATCTTCCCGTAGGTTTGCAGCTGCGTGCCGGTCTGGGCGAGCATCACCTCCTCGCCGTTCGCGTTCGCAACGCGCTTTTCGTAGCGCTCGTGCGAATGGCCGTCGATGACGACGTCGATGCCGGAGGTGTTCGCGATCACCGCGCTCGCGCGCCACTGCGCCGCGACGCCCTTCTCGCCCAGGTGGGCGAGGGCCACCACGTAGTCGGCCCCGGCGGCGCGCGCGTCGTCCACGGTTTGCTGCACGCGGCCGTAGAGCGCGCGCCCCGTCTCGTCCTGGCAGAAGCCGTAGACCAAGTTGCCGTCCGCGTCCTTGAAGTGGGCGGGGTTGGAAGCCGTCAGAGTTTCGGGCGTGGTGATGCCCACGTAGGCCACCTTCGTGGGCCCGTAGGACTCCATCACGTAAGGGGCGAACTCGGTCGCGCCGGTCGCCAGGTTGTCGAAGTTGCACGACGTGTACGTCGCGTTCGCCTTGCCTGCGAGGAAGCGCAGCCGGTCCATGCCGTAGTCGAACTCGTGGTTGCCGGGCGCGGCCACGTCGTAGCCTACCTGGTTCATGATGTCCACTAGGTGCTCGCCTTTCGACAGCGTGCCGATGGGCTTGCCCTGCACGGCGTCGCCCGCGTCCACGAGCGCCACGTTGCCCGCGCCGAACGCAGCCTCGGCCTCCTTCTTGGCCGCGGCCACCCCGGCGTAGCCGATGCTCGTCGCCTCGCCGGTCTCCTTGTCGAAGGCCTCGTCCACGCCGCAGTGCACGTCGTTGGTGTGCAGGATGGCGAAGGGCTGCGGCGCCTGAACGGTGTAGGCCTTCAGCGTGGCGTTGTTGAACCAGAAGTTGTAGCTGTCGCCCTCGTCGCCCATGTCGTCGAGGGCGAGGTCGTACCAGGTGTCGATGCCGGTGGCTGCGTCGGCGTAATAGCTTTGGCCAGGTTCGCACGCTGTGTCTGCAAGTTCGTACGAGCCGTCGTCGCACTCGGCGGATATCTGGTACGCGCCATCCGCAAACCGAACGGTGGACACGATTGAGAACGTGTCGCCCGGCTCCACCTCGAACGCCGCATCGCCTAGCTCGAAGGTGCGATACCCCGCGTAGTCCAGGGTCTGGGATGTGCTCCACATGAGCTCGCCGCTGGCAGGGTCGAGCCTTCCCGTATTGGGGACGACGGACGAAGGGTTCTTGTACACGGCCACGTCGATGGTGCTGCCCGCCTCGTTCACGAGGGCGCCCACTGCGCTCACGCGCTCGTTGCCGCGCGCTTCGAACACGTTGGCGAACCGCATGGCCGTGTCGCTGTACCACCATCCGTCGCCCATGCCCGCGCCGTCGTACTGGTAGATGCCGTCGTAGGCGTGCTCGGCGCCGCCCGTCGCGTACGTCGCGTCCTCGGCCACGTAGGACGTGAGGTCGCACAGGGTGGTGTCGTAGTAGGACAGGTAGAAGCAGCCCCCGTCGCCCCAATCCTCGCCCCAGCTGTTCTTGACGATCCATGCGCCGTCGCCTGCAGGGGCGGAGAACACTGCCGGGAACTTCTCCTTCTCGAAGCCGTCGTCCCATCCGACGATGGTCACCTGGTGGTTCGACACCTGCGCGGCGGTTTGGTGCGGTCTGTACGGGTATGCGCAATAGTAGGCATTGTTCTCGTGGTTCCAGAAGAGGGATGACTCGTCGCCTTGGCTTAAGGAGAAGTACGCCGCGTCCACCGCGCCGTGCTCCATGATGGCGGTCTTGACGGCGTCGACGGCGGAGGCGTCGCGCGCGTGGTCGTAGCCTCCGGTCGCCTCGTTGTAGGTGAAGACGTTGACCTCGGGCAGGTAATAGACGTTTTGGGCCCGGATGTCCGAGCGCGTGCGCAGGCTGTCGTCCAGGCCGCCCATGCCCGCTTCGGCCTGATGAGGAGCGGCCGCCTCCTCGACGGCGCCGTACCCGCGCATGAGCGTGGCCGCGGCCTTGTCCCGCGTGCCGCCTTGCGCGTAGGCGTCCTTGCCGCTCTTGGTGACGAACGTGTCGCCGGCCGCCCACAGGCTCTCGCCGTCGCTGTCATCGGTGCCGTGGTAGGCGAACCAGGCCAGATGCCGCTCGGCGAGGTCGATGCCGCCTGTGGCTTTGCCCGTTTTGAGCAGGTTCGACTCAAGCGACGACAGCGTGCCGAACGCCCAGCAGTCGTTGTAGACCCCCTGGTTCTTCACGCCGGCGACGTCGCCCGTATCGCGCAGGTCGTACTTCTCCGGCGGCGCGGCGAACGTTGCGATGCCCGCGTTCGGGTTGTACGCCGCACCGTCGAACGGGACGAACGCGGGCCCCCGCTCGGTTTGCGCGACGGTGCCCGCGGGATGCTTCGCGGATGCCGCAGGTTCGGCGAGGGCGGTCGAGAGGGGCAGCGCAGCAGCGAGCGCGACGGCTATCGCGCTGGCGAGAAGCGTGAGGCGGCGGCGCGGGAAGTCGTTTCTCATGGATCGTCCTTCGCTCGATGATGGTGATAGTATAGCGCGCGATGGCGGATGCGGGCGTATACTGAGCGGAGCGAATCGGGCGAGAAAGGCGGTAGGAAGATGGCGTACGTGTTCACGCATGCGACGGTGCTCGACGGCACGGAGCAGATGGAGCCTCAGCCCAACATGACGGTGGTGGTGGACGACGATAGACGCATCGACCGCGTGGGGCCCGCTGCCACCACGGTGGGGCCGGCCGGCGCGCGCGAGATCGACCTCGCTGGCGCGTACCTCATGCCGGGGCTGGTGAACGCGCATGTGCACCTGTGCGGCTCGGGCAAGCCCATGAGCGCGGGCGGGGCGGGCGACCTCATCGACAAGGTCACCAGCAACCCGGTGGGAATGTGGGCGCTGCGGCGCATGATCCGCAGCCACGCGCAGGCCCAGCTGGCCAGCGGCGTGACCACCGTGCGCAGCGTGGGCGACCCCGGCTTCGCCGACGTGGACGTGCGCGATGCCATCAACGCCGGGAGGTTCCCCGGGCCGCGCCTGCTCACGTCGGGCACGGGCGTCACGGTGTCCGGTGGCCACGGCGCGGGGCTGTTCGCGCGCATCGCGAACACGCCCGAGGAGGCGCGCGAGATCGTGCGCACGTGCTTCGCGCGCAAATGCGACCTGATCAAGCTGTTCATCACGGGCGGTGTGTTCGACGCCGAGGTGCCGGGCGAGCCGGGCGTGCTGCGCATGTCGCCGGACATCGCGAGCGCCGCGGTAGACGAGGCGCATAAGCTGGGCCTCCCCACGGCCGCGCACATCGAGAGCGCCGAGGGCGTGCGCGTGGGCCTCGAGGCCGGCGTCGACACCATCGAGCACGGTGCGGAGCTCGACGACGGGCTGCTGGCGCTCTTCAAGAAGAACGGCGTCGGCTGCGCCTCGTCGCTCACCTGCACCGTCTCGCCTGCCCTGCCGTTCGTTGAGCTGCCGCCTGAGAAGACGAAGTCCACCGAGGTGCAGAAGGAGAACGGCCGCATCGTGTACGAGGGCATCGTGCGCGCCGCCCAGCAGGCGCTCGCGGCCGGCATCCCGGTGGGGCTCGGCACCGACTCGTCGTGCCCCTACATCACGCACTACGACATGTGGCGCGAGGTGGTGTACTTCGAGCGCTTCGTTGGTGCCTCCCGTCAGCAGGCCCTGCACACGGCCACGCTCGGCAACGCGCGCATCCTGGGGCTGGGGGAGGAGACGGGATCGGTCGAGGAGAGCAAGGCAGCCGACCTCATCGTGACCAGGGAGAACCCGCTGGAGAACCTGGAGGCCCTGCGCGATGTGACCCTGGTGATGGCGCGCGGCAAGCTCGACGAGCATCCCCGTGTGAAGCGCATCCCCGAGCTGGACGCCGAACTCGACGGCTTCCTGCCGCGCCCCGTGTCGTCCTGAGCGGGCGAACTCTCCTTTTTGTCTAAGCGTCTGAGCGAGCGAAGCGGTCCTTCCTCTTGTCATCCTGAGCGAGCGAAGCGGTCCTTCCTCTTGTCATCCTGAGCGAGCGAAGCGGTCCCCCCTCTTGTCATCCTGAGCGGAGGCCGCAGGCCGGAGTCGAAGGATCCCCTGCGGCGTTAGCCGGAAACCTCACAGCTGGCGCCGCAGGGAATCCTTCGACTCAGGCGGCTTCGCCGCCTTCGCTCAGACAACCGGGGCGCGCCGTCTTACTCGTGGCGGCTCATGAAGTCCTCGACGGCTTCCAGGCACTCGTCCTTGTGCGTGACGTTGGCGATGTGCGGCGCGCCCTGGATGAGCGTCCACTCGCAGCCGGGGATGAGGTCGACACCCTCCTTCACCACGAGCGGCGTTCCCTCGTCATCGGTGCCCGAAAGCGCCATGCATGGCACCTTGATGTTCTTCACGCCCTCGCGGATGTCCCAGTCCTTCATCTTGCCAGTGACCACGAACTCACTCGCGCCCTGCATGACCATATAGCATTCGCCCACGCCGGCGAACGTGTCGTTGATGTAGTCGGGGTAGTCCTTCTCGTACACGCCCACCACGTGGCGCTTGTAGTACTCGTCGTAGGCGGCCTTCGCCTCGGGCGTCTCGTAGTCGCCGGTGCGCTCGGCTTCGGCGATGGCCTTCTGCATATCCTCGGGCATGTACTTGATCAGGCGGTTCGCCTCGGAAAGCCACGTGGGGATGTACACGGGCGACGAGTTGATGGTAAACGAGTTCACGCCGGTGTCATCCTTCATCATGCAGAGCATCCCCAGCATCCCGCCCCACGAGTTGCCGAACAGGTGGATGTCGTCCAGGCCCAACGCCTCGCGCACCGTGTAGAACTCGTTCACCCACAGGTCGTAGGTGTAGAAGTCGTCCTCCTGGTGGGGGATCATCGACTTGCCGCAGCCTATCTGGTCGTAGAACACCACCTGGCGGCCGTAGCGGTCGGCCAGCTCGGCGTAGGGCAGGAGGTAGTTGTGGCAGTCGCCCGGGCCGCCGTGCAGCACGAGCAGCGTCTTCTTGCCCGGCGCGTTCTCGCCCACGATCTTGCAGTAGGTCTTGAATCCGAGGTAGTCCACGTACTCTTCGCGAATGTTGGCCATGGGGCCTCCTTCCGGTTCGGCGGTCGGCCGGCGCCGCCTCGCGCGACGCCCGGGCCTGTGCATCACTATACGGGGGAGGGTCGGTTTTCGCAACTCGATTCGCTTGACACTTGTCACGTGACGCATTACAATCATGCTATGATCAAGACGTTCTCACAGAGCAGCGCGGAAAGCCTTTTCTCGGACGGGGCGCACGGAGCCGCGTCCCGCAGCGTCGTGCGCGGGATGGACATGGTCGATGCGGCGATCTCGTTGGCGGACGTGCGCGGATCGTTCGGCGGCAGGATGCGCGCCGTGGACGAGCGGGAAGGCGGCCGGTGCGCCGTCGCGATGGAGGACGGGCAGCTCCTCCAGTTTCGATTCGAGGACGGGAACGCCTTCGACGTGGGGTTCATCGAATCGGAGCGGGAGCGCGAGAAGGGCCCGAGCCGGCAGCTGACCATCGTGGCGCGTCGGCCCACGCATCCCGGCGAGGTGCTGCGCGAGGAGCTCATGCCCGCTTATGGGCTCACAGTGGCGGGCCTCGCGAAGCGCCTCGGCGTGTCGCGCCAATCGGTGAACGAGCTCGTCCGCGAGCGCCGCGCGTTGAGCACCGACATGGCCCTGCGCCTCGCCCGCCTGTTCGGAACCTCGGCCGAATACTGGCTCGCCCTGCAGCGCGGCGTCGACCTCTGGGACACGCTTGAGCTGCGTCGCGAGGATCTGGACGCCATCGAGAGCGTGGCGGATGGGGGTTGCGACGACGAAGGAAGCGAGAAAGAGGGCTGCGGCCGATGAGGTGATCCCGCGTTCGGAGTTTGAACTCCCCTGAGGCCCGGATCGTGGAACCTGCGCTTCGCACTTGCCGGCTCTTCGCTTTGAACTGCCGTGATTTCCTCGGTAGTTGAGGCTTCGTCTACCCTTCCTCCGGAAAGAGTATTCGAATCAGGGGAGTTGTCGGAAGCGGGCGGCTCTGTTAAATTCAGGATTTCTGAATTTAACAGAGCCGCCCGATGGGATGTAGCGAAAAGCTATCTGCGCAGGACGTACAAGAACGATTTCGAGAAGCGCTTGGAAGAGGGCGGGCTGCTCTAGCCCTCCTCGGCCGTTCGAAGGGAGCATGGCAGGCATGGCGGACGACAGCGATCTCGCGCGGCGCGCGCTCAAGGAGCATTTCGGCTACGACGGGTTCCGGCCGGGGCAGGCGGGAGTGGTGGACGCCATCCTCGCCGGCCGCGACGCGCTCGCGGTCATGCCCACGGGCGCGGGCAAGTCGGTGTGCTACCAGGTGCCCGGCATCGTGATGGACGGGCTCGCGCTCGTGGTGAGCCCGCTCGTGTCGCTCATGGGCGACCAGGTGCGCGCGCTCCTCGACGCGGGCGTGCGCGGCGCCTACCTCAACTCCACGCTCACGCCCGGCCAGCAGGCCACGGTGCTGCGCCGCGCGCTTGCGGGCGCCTACCAGATCATGTACGTGGCGCCGGAGCGGCTGGCCGATCCGCGCTTCCTTGAGTTCGCCGCGCAGGCGGCCATCCCGCTCGTGGCCGTGGACGAGGCGCACTGCGTGTCCCAATGGGGGCAGGACTTCCGCCCGTCGTACCTGGCCATCGGCGACTTCATCGCGCAGCTGCCGCAGCGCCCTGTCGTGGCGGCGTTCACCGCCACGGCCACCGAGCGCGTGCGCCGCGACATTGTGCGGCTCTTGGATCTGCGCGATCCCTACGAGGTGGTCACGGGGTTCGACCGTCCGAACCTCTACTTCGGCGTGGAGCGCATGGAGCCGAAGAAGAAGCTCGCCTGGATCGGGAGCTACGCGCTAGCGCACCCGGGTGATTCGGGCATCGTGTACTGCTCCACCCGCAAGGACACCGACAAGGTGCATGCCGCGCTCGTCGCTGCCGGCGTGCGCGCGGCGCGCTACCATGCGGGCATGCCGGCGGCCGAGCGCACGGAGAGCCAGCGCGCGTTCATCGCCGACGACGCGCCGGTGATGGTGGCCACGAACGCGTTCGGCATGGGCATCGACAAGTCCAACGTGCGCTACGTCATCCATCACAACATGCCCGGCAGCATCGAGGCCTACTACCAGGAGGCGGGCCGCGCCGGGCGCGACGGCGAGCCGTCCACGTGCATGCTTCTGTGGAGCGACGGCGACGTGTCCACCTGCCGCTTCTTCATCGAGCAGGAGTCGGGCAACGAGGAGCTCACGCCCGAGGAGGCCGACGCCGTGCGCGCCTCGCGCCGCCGCCTGCTCGAGGCCATGACAGGCTATTGCCACACCACAGGCTGCCTGCGGCGCTACATCCTGAACTACTTCGGCGAGGACGAGGCGGACTCGGCGCTGCGCGCCTCCGCTCAGGATGGCAAGGGGTGCGCCAACTGCTCCAACTGCGAGGGCGCCTTCGACGCGGTGGACGTCACGGGCACGGCGCGCGCGGTCATGCGGTGCGTGAAGGAGCTGCGCGGGCGCTTCGGCAAGGGCGTCGTGGTGGACGTGCTGCGCGGGTCGAAGAGCGCGAAGGTGCTCGACCTGCATCTGGACGAGGCGGCCAGCTACGACACGGTGGACGCGTCGGCTGCGCAGGTCAAGGAGGTCATCGAGCTTCTGGCCGCCGGCGGCTACCTCGTCATCGCCGAGGGCGCGTACCCCACGGTGGGCCTCGGCCCGCGCGCCCGCGAGGCTGCGGCGGAGGGCTTCTCGCTCACCATGAAGAAGGTCGTGCGCAAGGCCGAGCGCGTGCGGAGCGCCGGGGGCGCGGGCCGCGTGTTCGGCGGCTCGGGCACGGCGGCCGCATCGGGCGAGGCCGACCCGGAGCTCTTCGAGCGTCTGCGCGCGCTGCGCAAGCGCCTGGCCGACGAGGCCGGCGTGCCTCCCTACATCGTGTTCTCGGATGCCACGCTGCGCGACATGTGCGTGCGGCGCCCCGCCACCGACGACGAGTTCCTCGAGGTCAGCGGCGTAGGCGCCACCAAGCTCGCCCGCTACGGCGAGGCCTTCCTCGAAGAGCTCGCCGCCTGGGAGCATGAGGGCGACGACGCCCGAAAGGAGGGCTAGAACTCCACGACGCGGGGCGCGCCCGAGTAGTCGCAGAACGCTGCCGAGACGTTCTCCAGGGCCACGGCCTCGCAGTTGCCGTCGTCGGGGTCGTACATGCTATGCAGCTCGGGGTAGTCGGCGAGCGCCGCCACACGCGCCTCGCGGCGGTCGTCGCGCACGGCATCGGCGGAAAGCCGCAGCCACGACATCCCGTCGGCGCTCGCAGCCGAGATGGCGATGCGCGGATGCGCCATCATCTCCTTGAACACCGCCTTCGAGTTGCCCGTCTGAATGATGAGCCGCCCGTCGAACTTCGCGACGGTGCCGAAGGGCCGCACCTGCGGGTCGCCGTTCGCGTCCACGGTGGCCAGGTAGTAGGTGGGGTTCTCCTTGAGGTAGGCCAGCACTTCGTCCATGGGTTCCATGCCTGCTCCTTTCGGTCGGGTGATCGTCCCGGCCCCGCGCGCGAGCGGGTCCCGTCGGGCTCCCGTCCAGTATACGCTCTTCGGCTCGGGCGTGCGCTCGGCCGCCGCTGCGTGCTAGACTCGCCTTGATGCTGGTTTGCTGTGATCGAAGCCCTATCATCAAGGATCGCACCGCAGGAAAGGGGAGCATATGAACGACGGACACGCGCGCCGCGGAGAACTGCCCAGGGACGAGGGAGCGCCCATCTCGCGGCGGCGCTTCGTGGAGCTGGCCGCCGCCGGAGCCGCTGCGGGAACGCTCGGCATGCTGGGGGGATGCGCCGTCCCGAACGCGGGAGCGGCAGGCGAGCCGGAAGGCTCCGAGCAGCCGCCCGCCGGCGAGGCCGCCGCGCCGCAGGCCGAGCAAGCCCCGCAGACGCCCGCCGCAGCCCAGCCGGCCGAGGGCGTGCGCTACGACGTGGTGGGCAGCCACCTGCACTACGTGGACTTCCTCCAGCAGACCGACGGCTACGAGGCGCTCACGCTGGCCATGGACGCCTGCGGGGTGTCGCAGGCCGTGATCTTCGGCATGGCCATGGCCAAGCAGTGGGACGAGGACGCCGACAAGGCGCCCAGCTACTATCTCAGCAACGACTCGCGCTGCTACTACTATTCCGGCACCGACTTCCTCACCATCGAGGACCTGCTGGCCCAGCCGCCCGAGGTGCGCGGGCGCTTCTTCCCGTTCATCTGCGGCATCAACCCCAACGACCGCTTCGCCGCCGACCACATACGCCAGCTGCTGCGCATCTACCCCGACACGTTCGCCGGCATCGGCGAGCTCATGAGCCGCCACGACGACCTCACGGCGCTCACGTACGGCGAGCCGCCGCACCTCGACCACCCGGCGTTCCTCGAGATCTTCGACCTGGGCGCCGAGCAGGGGCTTCCCGTGCTCGTGCACCACAACATCACGGCGGCCAGCACGCCGGAGGTGCTCTACCTCGACGAGCTGAAGGCCGCGCTCGCGCACAACCGCGACTGCAAGCTCATCTGGGCGCACATCGGCATCTCGCGGCGCGTGGAGGTGCCGCACCTGGCGTCCATCGCCGACGAGCTGCTGAGCCAGAACGAGAACCTGTGGATCGACATCTCGTGGATCGTGTACAACTACTACTTCCTCGAGGAGAACCCCGACGGCTTCAAGGACGGCGACACGATGGACGACTGGGCGGCGCTCATGGAGAAGTGGCCCGACCGCTTCATGGTGGGCACCGACAAGGTGGGCCACTGGGGAACCTATCCCGAAGAGGTGACGAAGTACTACGCGCTCCTGGACAAGCTCTCGCCCGAGACCGCGCAGAAGCTCTGCCACGACAACATCCTGGGGCTGGTCAAGCGCTACTGAGCGAACTGCGCCTTGATCAGCGGTTCCCTAGCGTCTGCGCCGGCTGCTCGTCCAAAAGGTCGAGCAGCTCCTGCTTGCTGTGGACGTCGAGCTTCGCGTAGATGTTCTTCACGTAGGTGCGCACCGTGTTCTCGGAGATGAACAGCTTCTCCCCGATGGCGGTCTTGCTGCGCCCCTGGGCCAGGTGGCTCACGACCTCGGCCTCGCGGTCGGTGAGGAGGTAGCGCGCCTGCAGAAGCCCGATGCGCTCGGCCAGGGAGTCGCGCGCCGGGCCCTCCTCCTCGGCTGCGGCGGCGGGCGCTGCGCCGGCCTCCACGGCGATCCGCTCGCGCCAGCGCGACGCGCCGCCCGCGGTGCGGAAGTCGGCGAACAGCGGCCTGGTCGAGGGCAGCGAGTCGCTCAGCAGAAGCGCCATGCTGGCCGCCACCAGAAGCACGATGCCCACGGTGACGAACACGGCCTCGGTGGTGTGCGGCTCGGCGATCCAGATGAGCGCGCGGCCCACCTCGCGGGGCAGGATGTGCGCGGCCCAGGTGACGCCCAGGATGATATAGGAAGGCACGCTGCTGTGGCGCGCCACGTCGTAGGCGCTGAACCAGAGGAGCCCCACGCTGAACGTGTTCGCCACGGCGATGAGCGTGGCACCCGCCGGCGTGAGCCCGGCGTCGAGCGTCGCCAGCACCAGCACGCCCGCCGCTATGAGCGTGACCGAGACGTTCCACAGCGTGGAGAACTTCACGGTGCGCCGCGCGACGAGCGCCCACCAAATCAGGCCGAAGGAGAGCGCCGCGGCGGCGAGCTGGTGGATCGCCTGGAAGGCGAGGGGCAGCTCGATGGACTGCCCGGACGGGAATCCGCGCGCGATGCCGAGCGCGAGGTTGAAAAGCGCGATGCCCGCGACGAGCCGCACGAACGTGGAGCGGGGCTCGCGGTCGTAGGCGCGCTCCTCCCCGGCTCCCTCCGGCCGCGCCCCGGCCAGCCGCTCGCGCTCGTCCACCAGGCGGTGCGCCCGCTGGCAGGCGATGAGCGAGAGTGCCGGCATGAGCATGGCCACGAGGTAGGTGAGGTAGGCGGGCGCGAGCCCCAGGAAGAAGCCCGCGACGGAGCTTGCCCCGAGCGAGAGGAACGCGTAGAGCAGCGCCTCCCCGGCGGCGAGGCGCACGTACAGGGTGATCCACATGCCGCCGCCCCATGCGATGCCGAACCCCGCGAGCAGGCACGCGGCCTCCACGAGGCCCGGCGCCGGCGCCTCGGCGTCGATGAGGAACAGCGCGCTCGCCAGCGTCATGGCCACGGTCGAGCCCCAGGCGAGCCTCCGCTGCGCCGCGGGCGAGAATCCGCGGCGCACGACGAGCGCGATGAGCACGGCTATCACGAGCACGCGGAACAGGTTGGTGGCGATGGTCACGACGCCCGAGTCGGTGGACGCGTAGCGGTCGTAGAGGTTGCACTGTATCCAGATGCGCACGGCCACCAGGCCGAGCATGTTCACGGAGAACAGGGGCAGGTACTCCGCCATGAAGCGTCCGAACCCCTTCGTCGCGGAATCTGCCGCAGCCGCCTTCTCCATCGAGCCTCTTCCTCCGTTTCGTCTGACGGGGAAAGCATACCATAGGAAGGCGCGCCGGGCATGCATCGCCCGGCGCGCGAGGAGGGAGGGGAGGCGTTCGAGCCGCTACGCCAGGCCGAGGAACCCGAGCGCGGTCTCGGCGGCGCGGTGGCCGAACACGTTGATGTCGCAGATGGCGTTGCCGCCCAGGCGGTTGCCGCCGTGGATGCCGCCCGTCACCTCGCCGGCCGCGAACAGGCCGGGGATGGGCTGGCCGGCCGCGTCGAGCACCTGCGCGTCCACGTCGATGCGCAGGCCGCCCATGGTGTGGTGGATGCCCGGCGCCACCTTGATGGCGTAGAAGGGCGCGTTCACGATGGGGTTGCGGCTCTTCCAGCGGCCGAACGGGTCGTCGGCGCCGCTCTCGATGGCGGAGTTGTAGGCGTCCATCGTGGCCGTGAAGTTGTCCGTGCTGGTGATCTCCAGCTGCGCGCCCAGGGCCTCGATCGTGTCGGCGCTGATGAGCAGGCCCTTCTTCTCGAACTTCTCCTTGATGGACTTGTTGTCGTCGTAGACGTGCTTGTCGAACACGGCGTAGGCCCACCCGCCCGGCTGCTCCCACTCGGCGGCCGATACCACGTCGCGGGTGAGCAGCTCGTCGGTGAAGCGGTTGCCCTCGGCGTTCACGAGCACCGCGCTGTCGCCGCGGATGCCCTCGCTGAGCAGGATGGACGTGCCCTGCTCGACGGTGGGGTGCACCTGGATCTGCTCGATGTCCACCGTGTCGGCGCCTACGGCCTGCCCGAGCAGGATGCCGTCGCCCTGCGCGCCGGGCTGGTTGGTGGTCACGGCCTCGCGCAGCTCGGGGCGGTACTGGGCCAGCATCTCGTGGTTCGCGCCGAAGCCGCCGGCGGCGATGACGATGGCGGGCGCGTGGTAGTCCACCAAGCGTCCGCTGCGGTCGTCGAGGGCCCGCACGCCGGCGATGGCCCCGTCGTCGCCGGCGAGGATCTCCTGCACGTCCATGTGGGTGACCGCGTCCACGCCGCGCTCGGCGCACTGGTCGCACATGTGCTTGACCAGGTACTTGCCCACCGCGCTGCCGTCCTCGGGGCGGTGGATGCGCGGCACCGACGCGCCGCCGGATGTGGAGATCTTCGTGAGGTGCATGCCGCGCTCGGCCAGGCGCTCGATGGCGGCGTTGGAGTTCTCGCACATGTAGCGGATGAGCTCCTTGTTGCCCAGCTCGTGGCCGCCCTTGTACGTGTCGGACGCGAACAGATCCACGCTGTCCTCGACGCCCTCCTCCTCTTGCAGCTTCGTGCAGCACGCGTTCATGCCGCCCTCGGCGAAGCAGGTGTTGCCGCCCGCCACGGCCATCTTCTCCAGGAGGATGACGCGCGCGCCGCCGTCGTGCGCGCTCATGGCTGCCGTCATGCCCGCGCCGCCCGCGCCGATGACGATGAGGTCGAAGGACCCTCCGTCCTGCGCCTCGCTCGCGTCGGCCTGCTTCGGCGCGCAGCCCGTGAGCCCCGCGAACGACAGCGCGGCGAGCGCTCCCGTGCCGAGCGCCCCTCGCATGAAGTCGCGGCGGTCGATGGCCTTGCCCGTGCGCATCCCGGCGTTGCGTCCTGCCTTGCCCATGATGGATCCCCTTTCGGTTCGGTTCGTTTCGTTTCGGGAGCCCTCCCTCGGCATCCCCGTCGATGCGGCCCACGATACGGCCGCCCGCTGTTTCGCGGAAGCGCAGTTTAGGGTGGGAAGGCCACCCGTTCCGGGGGATTTCTCGCCGGGTGGCCCGTTCATCAGGCATTTCGTGCACGGGCAACGGGCCGCGCGCCTCTGCCGGCCGGCGGCGGCCGTCGCGCGCGGCGGCTTTCGGGGCGCGGCTGACTCCACTTGCGGTTGAACCTCGCGCGAGCCTGCCGCCGGCCGCTGATGCTATACTCGGTTATTCGCGATGAAGCGCCCGGCGATGGCGCGCCGGCTGGCCGAGAGGAGCTGGGTGGAGACAGGCCGCACGACAACCCGAAAGCCGCTGGCGGTGCCGGTGGCCGCCACCTTGGCGCTTGCGGTGGTGGCCGCGCTTCTGTGCTGGGCCGTGTACGTCAGCACCGAGCGCAGCTTCTACGAGGCGACGGCCGCCCACACGCTCGACGCGGTGGAGATCATGCGCGATCTGGGCACGGAGTCGCTCGACACGCGCATCCGCGGGCTCAAGGCCGACGTGCGGGGCCATGCCGCCGAGCAGGGCGCCGCCCTGGCGCAGGCTGCCGACGACGCGGAGCTCGGCCGCGTGCTCTCGGCCATCCATCCTGCGGAAGCGGGGCTCGACTGCTGGTTCCTCGCCTCCGACGGCCGCCTCGTCGGCGCCGACGGAGAGGCCGCCTCCTGGGACGCCGTCATGCCGCCCGCCGATCCCCTTGAGGCGCTCTCGGCCGACGACGCGCTGCTGATGGGGCCGGCCTACAACGGCGAGCGCTCCTACATCATGGCGGTGGCGGCGCCCATCGTCGTGGACGGCCAGGCGGCGGGCGCGCTCGTCGAGCGCATCGACGGCTACCGCGTGAGCGACTGGATAGCCAACCTGCGCTTCAAGGCGGGCTACGGCTCGGCCTACCTCATCGACGGCACGGGCCGCAACATCGCGGCTTCCCGCGAGGAGAACTACGACTGGTTCGAGTCCGAGTACAACGCCACGGAGAACGCCGCCCGAACGGGCGATGCCCAGGACCAGGGCGTGGCCGCCCTCGAGCAGCTGCCGTTGCAGGGCGCGCGCGGCATGGGAAGCTACGAGTGGGAGGGCGGCACCAGCTACATGGCCTACGGCCCGCTCGAGGAAGCGGACTGGGCCCTGTTCGTGGGCTTCTACGGCAACGAGCTGGAGCGCTACGCCCGCGACGCGGCCTCGCAGAGCAACGGGCCGGCGCAGGCCTCCCTCGCGCTGTTGGTGGCGGTCCTCGGAGCCATCGCGCTGTTCTCGGTGCGCGGCCTGCGCCGCCAGCGCGCCGCCAATCGCGAGCTGGTGAGCCAGAAGGAGCAGATCGAGCGCCAGGCCCAGGACCTCCTCGTGAGCGAGGAGCGCTTCAAGGTGGCCATGGAGAAGACGGGCAACATCGTGGTGGACTTCGACGTGTCGAAGGGCGACGTGCTTTGCTTCACCACGCCCGAGGACGCGAAGCACTGCGATCCCACGCCCGAGGGGCTGCGGCGCTGCCTCGTGGGAAGCGGCGAGGTGGAGGACGAGTCGCTCCAGCTGTTCCTGGACGCGCTGGACGACGTGCTGCACGGCGCCCAGCGGGCCTCCTGCATGCTGGAGGTGCGCGGGACGGCGGGCGAGAAGCTGTGGTACCGCGCGTCGCTGTCCCCGGTGGCCGCGGGCGAGGGCGGCCCTTTGCGCGTGATCGGCGTGCTGGAGGATGTGACGAAGGAGCGCGAGGCCGAGTACGACGACCTCACCGGGCTGCTCGACCGCAAGGCGGCGTTCGAGACGGTGCAGGAGTGGCTGGACGCGGCCGGCGAATCGTCGCGCTGCGCGTTCGCCATGGTGGACGTGGACCGCTTCAAGGAGGTCAACGACACCTACGGCCACGCCGCCGGCGACGAGGCGCTGCGCTGGGTGGCCGACGTGCTGGGCGAGTGCTGCGGAGGGGAGGCCGTGGTGGCCCGCTACGGCGGGGACGAGTTCTGCCTGTTCTGCCGCGAGGCTCCTTCGCGCGAGCATATGTCCGCCGTGTTCGACGAGGTGAACCGCCGGCTGGGCGACGGGCGCGACCTGGGCCGGGGCAGGATGGCCCTCTCGTGCAGCTTCGGCGCGGTGGAGCATCGGGGCGCGGGCGCCGCCTTCGAGCAGCTGCAGGCCGAGGCCGACGAGGCGCTCTACCGCGCCAAGGCCGCCGGCCGGCGCACGCACGCGTTCTTCGACGAGGCCCCGAAGGACGGCGAGGCCGCCCGGTAGCGCCCGTGTGTTAAAAATCGCCGTCGCGCTCGCGCCTCCTGCCGCTCGGGCCGGAGGTTTGCTATCATGGTGGCCGTTATGTTTTCACCTGTCCCACCTTCGGCGCGCGCGAGGATCGCAGCGCCGACGCGTGAGAACGAGGGAAGGAAAGAGCAGGCCCTATGACCCAGCATCTCACCGAGCACGACGTCCGAGGCATCGCGGAGTACACGCGCATCGGCCTCATGGACGACGAGGTCGTCCGGATGGCCGCCGACCTCAACGCCATCATCGACAGCCTCGCGCCCATCACCGAGTACGACCTCGACGGCGTGGAGCCCACGTTCCACCCCATCGGCGGGCTTTCCAACGTCATGCGCGAGGACGCCGAGGAGCCCGGCTTCTCGCAGGACGCGGCGCTCGAGAACGCGCCGAGGCAGCAGGACGGGTGCTTCCTCATCCCGTCCATCTTGGGCGAAGGGGGCGATCGCTGATGGCCGCCGCATCCGAGCGCGCGTTCGGCGCGATGGGCGTGCGCG